>JAKPTZ010000066.1 GCA_029555025.1 Deltaproteobacteria bacterium | reverse complement strand
AAGGTGCGCCTTGACTGGAACCCGTTACTGGGCTAAGTTTCACCGTCAATGTTTTGGTCTGACAACCCCGGGGTAAACATGAGCAGGGATTTTGAAGCCGTCATCGGCAAAGATATCGTAATCAAAGGCGAAATCGAGGGCACCCAGGATCTGCTGGTCGAGGGTCGCGTGGAAGGAACGGTGCGTTTGCAGTCCGAACTGGTCGTTGGTCCGGCTGGCCTGGTCGATGCCGAGGTCGAAGGCCCGGCGATGACGGTCGAGGGACAGTTCAACGGCACGGCGAACTGCGGCGACCTGATCACGCTTGCGGCCGGTTGCCACGGTACCGGCGAATTGAAGGCCCCGCGCATCGTCATCGAGGAAGGCGCGGTGTTTACCGGCACGTTGAACATGGAAACCGGGATCCAGGACGGGCGGGGGGAATGATCCATGGCTGACACCATAATCGGTTCAAAAACCAGGGTTAACGGCGTTATCAGCGGCAGGGATCGCCTGGTCGTCGCCGGCCTGGTCGAAGGTCAGGTCGCGATGGAGGCCGATGTTCTTGTCGAAGCCCCGGGTCGCGTCGAGGCCTCGGTCAGGGCACAGGGCGTTTTCGTGCACGGCACGGTCAACGGCGAGGTCGCCGGTGCCGCCAAGGTTGAGATTGCCACGGACGGCCGCATGATCGGCGACGTCCGCACCGGCAGGATCCTGATTTCCGACGGGGCCGTTTTCAAGGGCCGAGTCGAGATGGACGTAACGGAGGGCTGACCAGATGGCCGACAGAATCACTGAAATCGGACCGGCGTCCCTTGTGAAGGGCGAAATCGAGGCCCAGGAAGACGTGTCGGTGTTTGGTCGCGTCGAAGGGATTGTCAAATCCACCGAGACCGTGACGATTGAAGAAGAAGGGCTTGTCGATGGCGAGATCGAGGCCGCGAACGTCGTCGTTGCCGGGGTGATGATTGGAAACATCCGGGCCACGGCACGCGTCGATGTGCTGGAGACCGGCGTCGTGCAGGGCGACATCGCCACGCCGGTGATGGTGCTGCTCGACGGCGGGGCCATCAAGGGGCGCCTGGTCATGGATGATTCCGCTCCTGAACCGGTCAGGGTCAATACCACCGGAACCAGGTCGCGTCCCGCGGCCGGCCGGGTCACCGGACAGCCGACAGTTTCCCGAACCGCACCGCGCCCGGCGGCCCAGACAAAGTCGACCGGCGCCACCGGCCGCGCCACGGTCGCCGCAAGAACTGACGTCAAGTCCCGGCCGACGGCATCCAGGCGTTATGCCGAGGAACCGGCCCCGGTGGAAACCAGCCGCAGGGACACCGATCTGCTGGACGGCAACGACTAATCCACACCGTTTGTTTGCGGCCGCCTTCCGGCCGCGTATCGGGGGACAGCATGGACAGGGAATCGTTTGAAAGGGATCGTGCCAGGCTGCTTGAACTGGTTGCCAGGATTGCGTACGAGCGGCGCCAGGTCGTCCTGCGATCCGGCCGTGTTTCCGACTACTACATGGATTGCAGGCGCGTGACGCTTCATCCCGAAGGTTCGACCCTTTGCGGCCGCGTGTTCTGGCAGACCTACCTGGACAGCGGCCTTCGCGTGGCCGCGGTCGGCGGTCCGACGCTTGGCGCGGACCCGCTGGTCACCGCATTCCAGATCACCGCCTTTTCCGAAGGCGTGGAACTGCCGGCCTTCCTGGTTCGCAAGCAGGCAAAGGAACATGGCACGGGGTCCCGCGTCGAGGGGCGATTCGGCCTTCCCGCTGGCGCCGACGTACTCCTTCTTGAAGACGTCCTTACAACCGGGATTTCCCTGACCGAGGCGCGCGAGGGTGTTGTCGCCGATGGTTACAACCCGGTTGCATGCATGGTCCTGGTCGATCGCGACGAAGGCGGTCGCCAGACACTGGAAGCGACAGGCCTTAAGGTTATTCCGGTATTTTCTGCTTCCGAAGTTGCCGCGCAGTACGACAGGCTCAATCAGCCGCGCTGAAAGCGAAGAAGATGCGGTCCGATCAGGATCTGGTCGCCGTTGTTGATTGCGACCCGGCCGCGAACCATCAGGAATGTGCCGTTCGTCGAGTTCTGATCCTTGATCGAGCACTCGTTGCCGTTTACGGCGAATATCGCGTGGCGCGAAGAAACGAATCCGTCCTGGCCGAGCACGATATCGCCCTGGGTCCGCCCGACAAGCGTTTCGGCCTTGTTCAGAAGCCATCCGCCAAGAAGGGTGTCATTCGGGCCGACGCGAAGAATCCGGCCGAAGACGTTGCCGGTCTGGGCCGCCGACGAACCAAGGGTTTCCACATCGGCGGCACCGCCCTGGGGTCTTTGAAGGCCAGTCCGGTATTCAAGCACCGCGTGGCCGATGCGAACCCGGTCGCGATCGGCCAGGACGCGCGGCTCGCGCAGACGGACGAAGGAACCGAAGGTCATATCGACGCCGTCGATGAAAGCGACGTCCCGTCCGACATCGATGACCGCGTGCCGTGATGCAATCCTGGGATCGACGCCAAGGTCGATATCGACGGGCCCGCGACCGAGTACGTTCTCGCCCGCCTTCAGGGGGAAAGACGATCCGTCCGTCCCGTCCGATTTCACGATGACCAGCTTTACATTCTCGACTGGCGCGGACGCCGGAGCCTTTGCCTTGAAGGTCTGCATCGACTGTTCAAGGGGCTTTCCACAGTTCAGGCAGTACGTGAAAATCTCGTCGTTTTCGGTCCCGCAGAAAACACAGCGGATCATAACCGGCACCTCCAGGGATGGATCGGATTAATGGCTTGTAACGCCTTGCCAATGCTAGCACCCAGGAATAGAATTGCAAAGACCAACATCGGGGTATATCGACTTGGCAAATTGTTCATCCTGCGGAAAGGCCGCTCCCGAGGGCAGTCGTTTCTGTCCTTTCTGCGGCGGTCGAATCGTTGTCGAACGCCAGAAACCCGCGGATCCCCTGATCGGCAAGATTATAGGTGACAAGTATATTGTAAAGGACCTTATCGGCAGCGGGGCGATGGGAAGCATCTATCGGGCCGAGCACAAGGACCTTTCCAGGCCGGTCGCGTTGAAGGTTCTGCACAGGCACCTGCTTACCGATGAAGGCCAGGTGCATCGCTTCCACCGTGAAGCCAAGGCGGCATCGAGACTGCATCACCCCAACGCCATCGGAATCCTGGATTTCGGGCGCACGGTGGATGGCTGGTTCTACATCGCGATGGAATACTTGAACGGCAAGGATCTTTCCCGCATGGCCAACAAGGAAGGGGCGATGCCGGTCGAAAAGGTTATTCATATCGCGCGCCAGGTTCTGGACGCCCTGGACGAAGCCCACGCTTCAAACGTCGTGCATCGCGACCTGAAGCCGGAAAACATCATGGTCGAGCCGTTGCGCTCGGATCCGCTTTTCGTGAAGGTTCTTGACTTTGGCATCGCGAAGATTCGCGATACCGACGGCAGTGATGCCAGCGGCTTCAAGACCGCGACCGGAATGGTCTTCGGAACCCCGGAGTACATGTCTCCGGAGCAGATTCGCGGCGACGAGCTGGACGGCCGATCCGACCTGTATTCCCTTGGAATCGTGATGTACCAGATGTTGACCGGCCAGCTTCCGTTCACCGGCGAGACGGTGATTGAGATCGCGACGGCGCATCTTATCAATCCGGTACCGAACATGCGGCCGATTCGTCCGGATATTCCCGAGAAGATGATTCGCCTGGTCGAGAAGCTGATTGAAAAGAAGCGTGAGAATCGGTTCCAGACGGCCGAGGAGACCAGGAAGTGCCTTGATGACGTGGCCGACCTGCTGCGACGTAAGAAGGACGAGTTGAAGAACGGACTGGATGCCGCGGTGCTTGATGGTGGCGGGGCTTCCGGTCTTGACATGAGAACGGCCGATACCATAACAACGACGTCCATCAATCTGGGCGGCGGCATGCTTCATCTTACATACCCGGTTGTTGCTGCCGTGGCGATGGGATTGATTCTCATCGGTGGCGGATTCGCCTGGGCGCTTTCGCTCTTCCTGCACTGATTTGCATTGGGCCGCGCGTCTGCTGCCCGGATTGGCCGGGGCGCCGGAACCAGCCGGGCCCGATGGTCGGGGAACGTCGATGGATTCGCCAAACACCGCCACCGAGCGCGAGATCAAGTTGAGGATCGACGGGCGGGATGATTATCGGCGTCTGGCCGGCGTGCTGCCGGTTCCCCGTCGCTGGGGCATGCAGCTTAATGCATACCTGGATACCCCGGATTCACTGCTTCGGAATGTGCGTACCAGTCTTCGTGTCCGGATTACGCCCGATCACGCCCGCCTGACGATGAAGAGTCCCTGGAGCGCCGGTTTTCTGGATGGCAGCGTGGTGGTTACCCCGGCCGGTTTCGAGCCGGTCACCGGTCACGCGCATCCGGATCCGCGCGCGGTTTCATGGGAGCGTGATTCTTCTGGTGCATTCGTTCATCGCGAAACCGAGGTGCAGATTGATCGCGCCCTTGCGATTCGCTGGATTTGCGATCCTTCACTTGCAACGCCATGGCTGTTCGAAGGATTCGAGGGGCTGCGCGACCAGACTGGTGATGGTGGGCTTCGCCTCGTCTGCTGGTCGCTGACGAGGCGGGCGATCTGCGATGTGCCGGAGGGATTGACAATCGAACTGGACGAGACGGTTTTTCCTGACGGTTTTCGCGACTTCGAAGTCGAACTTGAACATCCCGATTCCGAACGGGCGCTTAAGGTCATAATGGAATACGCGGCAGGCGCCGGGATTTCCCTTCATCACCAGGAATTTTCGAAACATGCGCGGGCGCGGGCGCATGCCGGGCGGCTGGACTGGGTAATTCCGTCCGGCGCATCGACGGACGCGCAGCCACCGCTCTTTATGGAACCGGCGCCGACCGGGATGTTCAATGGCTGCCGGTGACCGGGGTACGCGGCTTATGACTTCATGTGCCGGTTACAATAGATCGATCTACGGGATGGCAATCGCCGGTCTCATTACGGCAGGAATGTCCCTGGCCGCGTACGTCCTTTTCATTCCAGCGGTCGTCTATTGGCTTGACGGTCCCGAGTTCATCGCTGCGGCTGGAAACCTTGGCATCGCCCATCCGCCCGGTCATCCGGCCGCCCTTATCCCGATGAAGCTGTTCATGCTTCTGCCGGCGGGTGACGCCGCGTTCAGGGCAAACCTCTTTTCGGCGTTCTTCGGTGCCGTGTCCGCGGGGCTTGTCGCATGCCTGTCGTTTATCGCGGTTGCCGGTCGAAGGTCGGATGCATGGGCGTCAGTGGTCGCGATCGCGTCCGGACTTATGTTCGGACTGTGTCGGTCCGCATTCATCCAGGCAATGGCTGTCGAGGTTTATACGCTCAACACGGCCCTGGTGCTTGGCGCGCTGGTCGTTGTGATGGCCGGGCCGCTTGCGGGGCGTCGTCCCGATGATGCGCGTAACGGGGTGGCCGCCGGCGTCCTGCTGGGGCTTGCGCTTGCAAACCATCACTATCTTGCGGTGCTGGCGATCCCGGCGCTGGTTGCCGCCTTCTGGTGCGATTCGCGTTCCGTCCGCCCGCTTGCGGTTGTGATGTTTGTGACCGCGTGCACGACCATCGCGGCGATGATGTATCTTCCAATCCGCAGCGCAGCCGGGGCCTGGCCTTCATGGGCCGCCATCGACAGCGTTGGCGATTTTTTGTGGTATGCGTCGGCAACCATCTTCAGCCAGTCCGTCGGTGCGGTGCATGGTGCCGCTCAGGTCGCGGACAAACTGCCCAACGGCATCCTTGCCTTTGTCCTGGTCGGTGAAAGCCTTGGCCCGATTGTTCCCGTGATGGCCCTTGGCGGCCTCTATCTGATGGCACGGCTTGGCTTTCGCCGTGTCGCGCTGGTTCTTTTCCTCCTTGGGGCCGGAGGTTTCGCGTCGAAGGTCTTAATGGGAATCACGGATCCTTCAAATCCCGACGATCACGGGTATTTCATGGCCCTCCTGGCGGCCCTGGCGATCGCGGCGCCGCAGCTTCTGGCGGTTCCGGGTGGAGATGGCCACGCATCGCGTCGATTCGCGATTCCCGCCAACCTGGTTGCACTCGTTCTTGTTGCGTTCTGCGCTGTCGGCGGTTTCAGGATCGGTTCAAATCGCCAGGCTTTTGATCATACGGATCGGGTGGCCGACATTGTCTGGGACTCGATTCCGCAATCGGGGATTGCATTTATTTCACACTACCCGGTTTTCTTTTTGATGCAGTACGGCCAGGAAATCGAAGGCAGGCGGCCCGACGTGACATTGGTTCAACAGAGTCTTTACAGCAAGTCTCTTGGCGGCCGTGATTATGCAGCTGCCATCGGACGAAGGGATCCCGGCACTCTTCCCCTGGTCGATGCGTTCATCCGGGATGGAACCCTGTCATGGCCGCTGCTGGTCGAACTCGCCCGGAAGCGGCCTGTGATGATTGAGCCGTCACCGGATCTTGATGCCGTGATGGAGGATCTTCATCCGTCGGGATGGCTTTTCTCGATGAGTCCCGGGCGGGCCACCGCCGAGATCGGTGGGGATGCCAGGCTCGCCGTCCAAAGGCACATTTTTGCCTTGCGCAGCCGGCTGTGGGCGGCCGCCGCGGACAACGTCGAAACTCGGCGGGTGGCCGTTCGAAATCTTGCGGCTTCAGCCGAGTGGAGCCAGCGTGCCGGGCTGGATTACCCCGCATGCGACCTTCTGCTGGCCGCGCTTGAACTGAACCCGCGGGACAGGGCGATCAGGGCAAGGCTTGACGGCCTTGGTGGCGGGCGGTGTGCACAGTGAATACCATCATCGATCAGGCAATTGATTCGTTCCTTTTTGACCTGAGGGTAAGGCGGGGGCTTTCCCGGAACACGATTGAGGCGTACGGACGGACGATGCGTCGCTTTTCCGGATGGGTGATGAAGTCGTTCGGATCGGAAATGAATCCCGCCGAACTCGACAGGAACCAGATTGAGTCGTTCGTGCGGGAACTTCGCGAGGGTGGCCTTGGCGACCGAAGTCTTTCGGCTGCGGTCGTGGCGGTGAGGCAGTTCTATGTGTGGTTCTGCGCGGATCGGAGACTTGATGTGAACCCGATGGAGGATTTCGAGGTTCCCCGCTTTTCCGCCGCGCTTCCGGTGGTCTTTGACGAAATGGACGTCGCGGCCGTCTTGCAGGCCCCGGCCGGGACTCCCCAGGGAATACGGGATCTTGCGATTCTTGAGCTGCTTTACGGAAGCGGTCTTCGAATCAGCGAGGTTCTCGGACTCGGAGTCGATGACGTCAACACAATCGCCAATTTTGTTATCGCAAGGGGCAAGGGCAGAAAGGAGAGGGTGGTGCCGATCTCGGAACCCTGTGCCCGCGCCGTTTCCGAATATCTCCAGACGGCAAGGCCCGTTCTTTTGAAGGGGCGACGCGTTTCCCGGCCTGGCGTGCGTGAGCCGATGTTCGTAACCGCACGCGGGACGGTGCTGACCCGTCAGGGATTTTTCAAGAATCTTCAGCAGTATGGCTTGAAGGCCAACCTGGTGCGGGCGATCTCGCCGCACAAATTGCGACATTCATTCGCGACTCACCTGGTTGAAAACGGCGCCGATCTTCGTTCCGTGCAGGAGATGTTGGGCCATGCCGACATATCGACCACGGAGATATACACTCATGTAAGCAGGGCCCATCTGAAAAAGGTTTACCGCAAGGCGCATCCCAGGGCCTGATATTCTTCATCAATTCGCTTGTATTGCCGGAAGTTGTGATATAGTCCGGCCAATTCTATGAATCGTGTGCCGGATGGAACCGCAAGACACCACGCCAGTTGCCGATCGCATCAGCACATTGCGGCACGACGTCATGAATCCGCTTACCGTTGTGCTGTGCTATTCAAAACTTCTGCTTGGGCGGGAGGATATCCCGGCCAGGGCCCGCGAGTACGTGAAGATGATCGTGAGCGAGGCCGAACGGTGCGTGCAGATTTTTGAAGACGACAAGAATGCGCACTCGGTTATGCAACCCGAACCGCAGGATTCACCAAAATCAACGCCCACTGCGTCGTCTTTGGACCAGGTGGTGAACATTCTTGTCGTCGAGGATGACGAGGGAATTCGCATGCTGGCCAGCGAGGTTCTTGTGACCGGATTTCTCGACAGGGGCGTCAGGGCCGTCGTCGATTGCGTTCCGGATCGCGCGGCCGCGCTGATTCGGGTCAGGGAAAGGAATTACCACGCAATGGTCATCGATCTGAACATCGACAGTCCGTCAGGCGGAATCGATCTGCTTGCCGGGATCGATGCCCATCGTCCCGGCGCCGCGAACCGTACGGTAATGGTTTCGGGCGGCGTGCTGGACACGATGACTCAGAAGATGCTGGATCGGATGGGAATCCCGCTTCTTGAAAAACCATTCTCAATCAACGAACTGGTGAGAATGGTTCAGAATATAATCAATCGAAATCATTGAGTGATTAACGGGCGGGAAAGGCAGTCCTACTTCGGCTTAACCATCTGAAGAAGCTCGGTCGGGAACGGGAAGACGATGGTCTTGCTGTTGTTCATGCCGATGTCGGACAGCGTTTGCAGGTAACGAAGCTGGATCGTATTCGGCTGGGTCGCCAGGACTTCGGCTGCCTCGGCAAGCTTCTGGGCGGACTGGAACTCGCCGTCGGCATGAATGATCTTGGCGCGCTTGAGTCGTTCGGCCTCGGCCTGCTTCGCAAGAGCGCGCCGCATTTCATCGGGAAGATCCACCTGCTTCATTTCCACGAGCGAAACCTTGATGCCCCAGGGATCCGTGTGCCGATCCAGGATGCTCTGAAGCTCGATGTTCAGCTTCTCGCGTTCCGAAAGCAGTTCATCGAGTTCGACCTGTCCAAGCACGCTGCGAAGCGTTGTCTGGGCAAGCTGTGATGTCGCGTACATGTAATGCTCGACATCGACGATCGCCCGCTGGGCATCGACCACGCGGAAATAGGCGACCGCGTTGACGGTGCAGCTTACGTTGTCCTTGGTGATGATGTCCTGGGACGGGACGTCCATCGTGACCGTTCGCAGGTCAACCTTGATGATCTTATCGATCGGCCAGAATACGAAAATCAGGCCGGGGCCCTTGGGCTTGTCAAGAAGACGGCCCAGCCGGAACACGACGCCACGTTCGTATTCCCGCAGAACCTTGATTGAAGACAGGAAGTACACGACCAGGATGACGATGATGAACACCGGTCCCTTCATCAGGAATTCAACGATTTCGCCAGACATGAAAGCCCCCTTTAAGAGATTGTTTCAACAGGTTCCACCACAAGATTCAGCCCGTCAACGGCAATGATTCGAACCGTGGCGCCTTTGGCAACCAGGGTATCGCACGACGCCGACCAGTATTCTCCATGAACCATGACGCTGCCTGGACCCTGGAAAGTCCGGACGGCAACAGCTTCCCGCCCTACAAGGCTCTCTGCACCGGTGGAAGGACGGGCCCTGACCGCCTTGACAACCAGTTTGACAAGAACCAGCACGATGAGCCCGAAACCGACGGCGGCCGATATTGCGATTACTGGATCCAAGGCAATCCCCTCGATTCGCGGAAGATCAACAAGGATTATGCCCCCAATTGCCATGGTTACAACACCAAGAAGGCCAAGAAGACCGTAACTGGTCACGAATGCTTCGGCAATCAGCAGCCCGATGCCGGCAAGAATCATCAGCACGCCCGCCGAATTCAATGGAAGAAGCGACAGACCGGATACCGACACGGCAAGGCAAGCCAAACCGGTGACGCCGGGAATGATCAGACCGAAATGCGTCACTTCGATATAGATCAGCAGAATGCCAAGCAGAAGAAGTATGAAGGCGACGTTCGGATCCACCACGTGGCGCAGTATGCGTTCCCGACCGGTCATCTCAATTTCGACGATTGTCGCGCCATCGGGGTTCAACGTTACAACGTTACCGTCAATGCGCTTGACCTGTCGTCCCTGAAGCTGCTTCAGAAGGTCGGCCTCGTCACTTGCGACCACGTCAATCAGTCCCGCCTTCAGCGCCTCGGACTCCGACCAGGACTTGCTGACGCTGACGGCAAGAACCGCCTGGGACGGATTGCGGCCGCGGGCCTCGGTGATGGATCGGATGAATGCCTTCATGTCGTTGCCGACCTTTTCCATCAGGACAGAGCCCATTTTCGCGGGATCAGGCGCGCGTGTCGGCGCGGGCGGGGTGACTGGCGTGACGCGTTCGGCCCCGGCCGGCTCCTCGGGCGCTGACTGGCCCGGCACACCCGTCGGTTCAACGGCCGACGGATCCGCCGGTGGCGCGGTTTCCGCGGCTGGTTCAGATTCGGTTTCCTGCTGCTGGTCACCGATGGGAAAAAGGCCGCCGATGGCCATTATCGGATGCGCCGCGCCGGTGCGGGTTCCCTGGGACATCGCCGCAACGTCGGACGTCATCAGAAGGATGAAGCCGGCCGACGCGGCCCGGGCGCCGTGCGGCCCGACCCATACGGCAACGGGAATGCGCGAGCCAAGGATGGACTTCGAGATATCTTCCATCGAATCGACCAGGCCGCCGGGGGTGTTGACCCTGATCAGGATCAACTGATGATTTCCTTCGTTTGCCGTCCTGATTGCGCGTGTAAGGTATTCCTGGCTTGCCGGGTCAACGGGACCGTCAAGCGTGATTCCGGCAACGGTGCCGGCTGCCGCCGAAGATGGCACGATGGCCGCGAAGCACGCAAGCGTTGTCGCAATAATTGTTGTGGTAAGGTGTTTGTTAACCAATTCAACCTCTTACGATAAGGACATCGCAACCGGCATTGTCGGCGACGGACTTCATACCGGCGGTGGCGAAGCGCCTTGCCTGCCTTTCCGATCCCTCTGGCACGACGAGCAGGTCGATACCCTGACGACCGGCGTACTCAAGAACCGAACGTACCGGATCGCCGATGAAAACCGCAACCTCGTACTCGCCTGGCTTCCGGCCGGTCAGGTCGTTCATCATGGCGTTCAGGTGCCGAGTCGAATCGGAATGCTCGGCCTTAAGGTGCGTCATGCCGTTATTGATGGCCGAGTACTGCGGGAACAGCATGTTCACCGGGATTGGCGTGTTGATGACGTGGCATGCGGTAAGTCTGGCGCCATGCTGCCTGGCGATCATGTCGGCCATCGACACCGCGCGTTCGCTGGCTGGCGAAAAATCCACGATAACCATGACATCTGACCATGGAAATGCCTGTTCGGCTTCGTGATGACGGGTTGCGCGCGTGATACGTCCCGAGATGAGAAGCGTGGCCTCGCGGCCGTCGGCAAATGTCACCGTGACAGTCGGGTCGGTGAAAAGGAAGTCCTGGTGCGTCCGTGAGGCGTTACGGCCGCCTTTCATGCCCATGTTGTTGCCGAAAGCGATGTGGGCGGTGCCGGCGGCCTTTTCATCCTCAAGCAGGTTCCCGATGACCGAGGCGGCGGGATTGATTCCGATTCCGAATTCACCGATGATTCCGGCGCCGGCGTCATATTCCAGCAAGGTTTCGACTTCGGCCCGGAAATCGGGATCCTGGCACATGACCGAAGTGACCTTCCCATTGTTCACTACAAGCGTCACTGGTGCCGGAACCCGACCAAGATCCCCGATGGAACCATCGCATACAAGGACGCCATTGGCGTTGGACTCGACCGGCGCGCACCATATCTCGCCGCATGGAAGGTTGCCGGCGGAGCCGTCCGGAATCGCCGTATCCGTCGAGAATGGGCGATCCGTTACGTCAATCGTCATTTCCGTCCCACCCGGGGCCGTGACCTTCAGGCAGACAGCGCCTTCGAGCCGGTTGATAAGGTCACGCGCGGTCGCATCGAGCGACCCGTAGTCCGCCGTCATGCCCCCGGACGTCATCATGTACCTGGTAATCCCCGGCGAATGTCCGATCCTGCGGACATGACGCGACAGTTCGGAAAGCAGCGACAGCCGGAATGGCGCCTCGTCCATAAGGCCGGAAAATGCGGTGATGGCGATATCTGCGTCGGGCATCATTTCGATCAGTGCGCGCGGAATGTCCTGCAACGGGCGGCGGGCCTCGGGGAGGACGAAATTGATCACGCGGCATTCAAGTCGGATCGCAGCCTTGTGCCAGGCATCGGCGATGTCCCTGGTCGATTCGTCGGAAACGATCAGGATCGTATGGCCGGGCTTTGCGTCAAGAAGCTGCCTCAGGGCGGTCAGTGCGTTTGAAATCATTTTGTTCATGACAACCCCCGGGCAAATGACAGGGAAACGGTTAATCCCGAATCATGACGATAGCACCAGGGATATGGCACAAACAACCAGAAACAGGGGATCAAAGCCACGGACGCGGGATATCCTCTTCTTTTGCCCGGTCGTCCACCTGTCGCGGCACGTCATCGTCTTCTTCATCGTGCCGGGCTGCGGGAAGCGCCTCGACCGGAACGGCAGGCTGGTCGGTAAAGAACAGCGGGCGACCGTCTGAAAGGTCGATTACGTGGTTCAGCAGATCGTCGATACGACCGACAAATATGAACTCGACCTCGCGGCGGACCTGATCCGGGATCTCCTCGAGATCCTTGCGGTTCCGTTCCGGCAGGATGATCCGTTTGATACCGCCACGATGGGCCGCCAGTACCTTGTTCTTGATGCCGCCAACGGGCAGAACCAGTCCACGCAGGGTGATTTCGCCGGTCATCGCGGTATCGCTGCGAACCTTGCGGCCGGTCATCAGCGAGAAGAGCGCCGTGAACATCGTGACGCCGGCGGACGGACCGTCCTTCGGTATGGCACCGGCCGGCACGTGAACATGAATGTCGATGTCAGCGAACTGGGGCGGCTTGATCCCGAACTTTTCGGCGTTGGCCTCCAGGAAGGACAGGGCGATCTGGGTCGATTCCTTCATGACGTCGCCAAGCTGTCCGGTAAGTTTCAGCTTGCCGCGTCCGGCCATCCTTGTGGCTTCGACGAACAGTATCTCGCCGCCGGTGGCGGTCCAGGCGAGTCCGGTTGCGACGCCGGGGGATTCGGTTCTTTCCGCGGTCTCGACCTGGAACTGCTCGGGCCCGAGGAATGAATTGATCATTTCACGGTCAACCGGCTTTCCTTCCCATTTGCCCTCGACAATGCGCACCGCGATGCCGCGACAGACCGAGGCCACGTTTCGTTCCAGGTTACGGACGCCGGCCTCGCGGGAGTAGTGCTCGATTACGTACAGAATCATCTCGTCGGACAGGTCGATTGAGTGGTCGCCAAGCCCGTGTTCCTTGATCTGCTTTGGCAACAGGTGCCGACGGGCGATTGCCAGCTTTTCCTCGGGTGTGTAACCCGGCAGTTCAAGGAGTTCCATGCGATCCAGCAGCGGAGCGGGGATAGTGTCGGTAACGTTGGCTGTGGTTATGAACAGGATACCGGTCAGATCGAAAGGAACGTCCATGTAATGATCCATGAACGAATGATTCTGTTCCGGATCGAGGACTTCAAGAAGGGCACTGGTGGGGTCGCCGCGCCAGTCGCGTCCCAACTTGTCAATCTCGTCCATCATGAATACCGGGTTCGAACTGCCGGCGCGCTTCAGGGACTGGATGATTTTGCCGGGCAGCGCGCCGATGTAGGTGCGCCGATGTCCGCGAATTTCGGCCTCGTCACGCACGCCGCCAAGGCTGACCCGGATGAACTTGCGGCCAAGTGCGCGGGCGACGGACTGGCCCAGAGAAGTCTTGCCGACGCCGGGTGGCCCGACCAGGCAGAGTATGGGCCCGCGCATGTTGTTGCGAAGCTTCGACACGGCAAGGTGCTCAAGGATACGGCGCTTTATCTTGACCAGGTCGTAGTGATCGGCGTCCAGCACTTCCCGCGCGTGTTCGACGTCAAGGTTGTCCTCGGTCTCCACGCCCCACGGAAGCTCGGTAATCCAGTCAAGATAGGTTCGCGCGACCGTATATTCCGGTGAAGAAGGCTGAATCGAGCGAAGCCGACGCAGTTCCTTCTCCGCGACCTTGCGGACTTCATCGGTCAGCTTCGTGTTGCGAAGCTTTTCCCCGATGTCGTCAAGAACGTCGCTGTCGTCCTCGATGTCGCCCAGTTCCTTCTGGATTGCCTTGATCTGCTGGCGAAGCAGGTATTCCCGCTGGCTCTTGCTGAGTTCGCCCTTGACCTCGGTATTGATGCGCTGGGTCACGCGCAGCACTTCCAGGTGATGGGAGAGCGTCTTTAACGTTTCCCGAAGCGCGTCCGCGATGTCCTCGATTTCCAGAACCCTGATCTTGTCCTCGGTGCTGATGGACAGGTTCGAGGTGACCAGATAGACCAGCCGTGATGGCGAGTTGACGTTTTCAACCATCTCGGCGGCCGTCGAAGGCATCTCGGGCATCAGGCTGAAGACCTCGGAAGTCAGGGTTTTGAGGCTGTTCGTCAGCGCCTCGACCTCGGCATCGTCGGTGTTGTGATCCGGCAGGAGTTGGACGTCCGCCGTCAGGAAGGGCTCGGTCTTGCCGTATTCGACGGTGCGGAATCTCTGGATTCCCTGAACCACGATATCGACACCCTGATCGCGCTCCTTAACCACCCTGAGTATCCGGGCGGTGGTTCCGGTAACGTAAAGATCGTCCGGTCCGGGATCCGCGATGTCCTTGTCCTTCTGTGTGATGACGCCGATGATGCGACCGGTATCGGCCACAGCGTCCAGAAGGCGCAGGGTCTTTTCCCGCCCGATAACAAGGGGCATCACAAGACCCGGGAACAGAACCGCGTTGCGCAATGGAAGTATCGGCAATGCTTCAATCTTTCCGGGGTCGAATTCGTCCGCTTTGCTCATTGTCGCCATCCATCAATTCGCGGACTGAATCCGCGTTGGCCAATCAGAACCACCGGGGCAGCCGGAGGTCAGGGGGAATAATTGTCACGAACGGGAAAAGGTCAAGTTTCTATCGTTCGGTCAATTCGATTCCAAGGGGAGTATTCAACAGCTTTTCTGCCTCGGGAAGCATCGTCCGGACGCGTTCTTCGCGGGCCTGGCGAAGCGTCTTGCCGGTTGAAGTCAGCGCGGCCATTGCCGCCAGTTCCTGTTCGACCTGCTGCCTGACGGCCGCATAGCTGGCCCAGCCGACCTGCAGGCGTCCGTTGACCAGGAAGGCCGGGGTTCCGCGGGCCCCGATTGCCATGGCGATATCGCCCTCGGTTTTTGCGCGCTGGCGAAGCGCCGGATCTTCGTAGTCGGCCTTGAAACGCTTCATGTCAAGCTTAAGCCGCTGGGCAATCGCCATCAGATCCGGTTCCGAAAGTGCGCGCTGGTCGGCGAAGAGCGCGTCGGCATATTCCCAGAAACGTCCCTGGCGACCGGCCGCGAGCGAAGCGGCGGAAGCGTTCAGCGCGTCTCGGTGCATCTCGAGCGGGTTGTGTTTGAAGACATAGCGCACCTGATCAGGAAAATCGGTCAGGAGCGGGGCAAGCTCGTTGTGGGCGCGCTTGCAGACCGGGCACTGGAAGTCGGATATTTCAATGAAAACGACCGGAGCATCCTTGCTTCCCTTCGAGGCGCTTGCGTCGCGGGCCGGCTTCGTTCCGGCAGGAATCGCGATCTGGCGCGGAACAGGCCGATCGGACATGGGAGAAACGGGGAAGACTTCGGCCCGTTGTGGCATTCCGGCCTGCGCCTGTGCCTGGGCCTGTGCCTGGGCGGCCTGCGCGGGGCCCGGCGAAGGAACCGGTGCAGCGGGGGCCGACTCCGCGACCGCCGCGGGTTCGGTCTTGCCCGGGGAGTCGCCGTCACTCATTCTTCCAGCGAAAAACGCCGCCACCCCAACAACCAAAACAACCAGTGCGATGATTATGTTCTTCATATCGGATTCTCCTTCCGGGAGCAGTCATATGGTGCCGCCGGGAAATCCCGCGTCACGGGGCAATTCGTATCACGCAAGCGCCCGGACAATCAACGGGTTTCATGCATAATGCCTGCGTGCCGGCGCACTTTCCTGTCGGAAGAATACCGGCGGGGCTGCCGGGCCGCCGCGAGGACGGGACGCGATGGTACAGGTTACACGTCAATGTTGTCGTAAGTTGCCGCCTGCGATACTCTTTGAGGCGCGCGATACGCGCGATACGCGCGATATAAAAAGGTATACCCAGACGTGAAGGGCATTCCAGGCGAAGTCATCGGCGGCCGTTATCGCATCGAGAGAGCCGTTGGGCAGGGCGGGTTCGGGATGGTCTTCGCTGGTCGGCAGATCAACCTGGATCGCCCGGTCGCCATCAAGGTCATGCGCGGTGGAATGGAAAGCCCGGAGGTGTCCAGGGAAAGGTTCCGCCGCGAGGCCGTCTGGACGGGGGCGCTGAACCACCCGAACATCGTTACGTATCATGACTTCCTTGTCGATGATGACAACGACATGGTTCTGGTGATGGAGTTCCTTCAGGGCTCGACCCTTGACGAGGTCATCAACCCGGCAGGCCGCCTGGAGGCCCGGCGAGCAGCGACGCTTGTGGCCGGCGCGGCAAGGGGCCTGGCCGAGGCACATCGGAACGGAATCGTCCACCGCGACGTGAAACCGTCGAACATATTTGTCACGTGGCCCGGAACCCGGCGGGAGGACGTCAAGGTAATCGATTTCGGGATCCTGTGGGCGGATCCCTGTGTTAAGGGTGACCACGACGGCCTGACCAGGGAAAATGCCTTTATCGGAACGCCGGATTATGTCGCGCCCGAGGTGCTGGTAGGTGGAGCCGTCACCGGTCGGACCGACCAGTACGGTCTTGCCCTGGTGCTTTTGCGCGCCATAACCGGCGCCAAACCCTGGCCGGGCAGGGGTGGGCCCGCGCTGCTGGCAAGACTGGCAATGCGGCCGTCATTGCTGGATGATCCGGCCGTTTCCGTTCATCCCGTGCTTCACGGCGCGCTTTTCAAGGCATTGTCGCCCGAGCCCGGGGATCGCTTTCCGGATATGGACGGATTTGCCGACGCGCTTCACGACGCGGTCGAGGCCATGTCAACGGCGATTTCCGCGGAGCAGTCAGATGGCCCGACTGTTCTTGAAGTGCGGGGTGCCAGAGGG
>JAKPTZ010000053.1 GCA_029555025.1 Deltaproteobacteria bacterium | reverse complement strand
ATCTTGCCATCAGTCGATTCGTCAACAACCAGGTCGCCGACCAACTGACGAAGAACCTGCAGATCAAGCTTCCCTTCCGCAAAAGCTTCGGGGAAGAGTGCACGCAGTTGTTCAAGGTTCTCGGAAGACACGTCGGCGCTGCGGCCCAACTCGTCGTCGGCATCGATCCGCTTCATATCCATTATCTTTCCACCCCGGCGGCCATGATGGCCTGCATCTTCAAAACGGCCGCAATCTGACGCTGCCCAAGTTTGCTTATCTGGTCATTGTACTCAACCCTGCGGTTCATCTGCGTCTCGCGCTCTGCACGGGAACGAAGCGCGTCCGCCTGGGCCGTCAGTTCCAAGTATTCAGAAAGTGTCTTTTCCAACAAAGCGGCCTGATCTGGGTCCGCTGGAATCCCAAACACATTGACCACCGATGCCGCACGCATGGCCGTAATCCGATCCCAAATCGCCTGGTAAGTTACGAACAGGTTGCGGACCGGCAGTCTGGAAACATCCAGGGAGGCCAGGAAGGCGCGTTCGGGACCACCGGAGCCGTCCCGACCCGAAAGTACCACCGAATTCATGGACTCAATAACCATTCGGCCCAGGTTGTTAACAGGATTTCGCTTATGGGCGACTGACAGATGAACTGCATCGCCGGGCATATCCAGTACGGCAACCACAGGGTAAGGCATTGCACGGTGCAACATTCCTGCGAGCTTTTCGGCCGCGGATTCCGCCTTGACGGTGGCCCGAACTAACAGGATTTCAAGATATTCGCGGATGTCGTCCACATAGGCTGGAATCATGAATTCCGCCGGACGAATCGTGGCGACAACCTTCAGGTCGGTCATCGACGATTCAATAATCCTGGCGTCTGCCGGCGACAAAGACGCGTTCTGACGAAACACGGTACGGCCGATCACACGGGTACTGACCTTCAGGCCCTCGGGAATCCGAAAGGCGTCGATGACGACCAGCGAATTCAATCCGCAACCTCCGGCATGATGACCAGATACGCCTCGACTTCAAAATCGTCCGCCCCGGCGAACGAACCGCGCTGCAACAGAGTTCCGCCAGGCCGGAAGATACTGGCGGTGGCGCGTTCCTCGTGCTTTCCGGTTACCGACGCGACGGCTGCCGCCAGCATAGACGTGACCGACGACATATCCCGGCCGTGCTTCGTCAATGCATCGAATCTTTCAAAGGCCTCGGGGGCCGGCAGATCCCGACCAACGCAAAGCCGCTTCAGACGATCCAGAATGCGACGCGCCTGCGTGTAGTCCAGAACAACCGAACCGTCCGCCCCGACGTGGACCATATAGTGCGGCGCCAGGGGATAGCTGGGATCGACCGCGGCAAGACCGGCATCGGCAACCGACTTCAGGCAGAAAACCACGCCCGGCCTGATATCCAGGGCATCGACTGCCGACATGGTCGTGACCGCCATAACACCGGGGAATCCATTATTCAGCGCGACCTGGTTATCACGCGCGAACGTCGCCAGGTCGATACGGAAATCGCCCAGTGTGGAATCGGCGATCGAGATGCCATTGGACAGGTCTTCCAGGTCAATCACCGCGTCCTGCAGCCGCAGAAGCTGCTTGCGACGATATTCCAGGTCATTCATCTGTTCCGGGGAATCGCTTTCAATCAAGTTTTCTTCACCCGTCGCCGACACGTCCAGCAGGGCCATGCGCCCCGTGACCCGCCGTTCGAGGCCGATGTATTCTTCGATCTGCATATTCGGCCAGAAGTTCACCAGTTGCACACGTTCATTGGTCGAACCCAGGCGATCGATACGGCCAAAGCGCTGAATAATTCGAACAGGGTTCCAATGAATGTCGTAGTTGACCAGCGTATCGCAGTCCTGCAGGTTCTGGCCCTCGGAAATGCAGTCCGTGGCAATCAGAAGATCGATTTCGCCCTCGTCGGCCAGTTCGGCGGCTCGTTCCTTTGAGCGCGGGGAAAATGCGGTCAGAATCGACGCGAAGTCGGCATGCAGTCCGGGAATGGTCGACTTGTTTGTGCCAGTCCCGGTCAAAAGGCCCACATGCAGACCAAGGTCATCGCGGGCCCATTCGTGCAACGCCTTGTAAAGATACTCGGCAGTATCGGCAAACGCCGTGAAAACCAGGACCTTACGGTTTCCGGGATTGATGGGACTGGCGACCTTTGATGAAATCATTTCACGCAACTGGGCCAGCTTTGCATCCCTTTCGTGCCCAACCGAGCGGGCCAGGGAGTTGAGCGTCGCAAGACGATTACGGTCTTCCTGCAAATCCTGACGCCACTTGATCAAATCCACATCCTTTAACAGCACCTTGACCTTGCGCCCCACAAGCTGGGACTCAAAGTCGGGCGATTCGATGTCATCAATATCGTCAAATGACACTCCGTCAATTTCATCCGGACCGGCGTCAATACGGCGCAGAAGTTCATCAACTTCATCAAGCTGCCGGGCCACGGTCAGCCCGAACGAATGGACCGAACTTTCCATGCGCTTAAGCATGTTGACACGCATCAGGTGAATCAGGCTTTGCTCGCGGTCCTTCTGGTTGAACTTGCGATTGCCGTTCGCCAGCACAGTGCCGTAGCGTTTTTCGTAAACCGGCAATCTGGATTCAAAGACGTATGACAGGGGCGAATAGGCACCCAGGTTCAGGTGCTGGATTTCGCTGTTGATGCGGGCGACCCGTGGAAACTCGCCGGAAATGTCCACGTCCGGCTTAAAGTTCACCGGCTTCAACCGTTCCGGGAAGCGGCCGGTTTCGTTGGTGCCGTAGTACTTGACGATATGTTTGCGTGACCGGGCGATGGTCAGAAGGTCAAGCAAGGTGAAATAGTCGAAACCAAGACGCTCGACCAGCGATTCCGGGGTGCGCTGGTCATCGGGCAACCGCAGCCACTTATTAAACTGGGCCTGTGCCTGATCCAGGGTGATCTTAATATTGTCGATTCCCCATGGTTTAAGGGCCGTCTCAACGCCTTCGGTCACAAACGAAATCTGGTTGCGCAGGTCGGAGAGGCGGTTATTGACGGGTGTGGCGGTCAGCATCAGGACCTTGGTCCGGACGCCCTGCTTGATGATGTCGCGCATCAGACGCTCGTATCGTGTGGTGCGATCGCGGTGCGGCGGATTGTTTCGGAAGTTGTGCGATTCGTCGATTACGACCAGGTCGTAGTTACCCCAGTTGACCCGGGTCAGATCAATGTCGCCCGAGTGACCGTTTGCACGCGACAGATCGGTGTGGTTCAGCACGTCATAGTTGAAACGGTCGGACGCAAGCAGATTGCGGACATCGTTTGACCGATAGACCGTCCAGTTATCGCGCAGCCGCTTGGGGCAAAGAACCAGGACGCGATCGTTACGAAGCTCGTAGTACTTGATGACGGCAAGGGCCTCAAACGTCTTTCCCAGCCCGACACTGTCCGCGATGATGCAACCGCCGTGACGTTCAAGCTTGTCGACCGCGCCAATAACGCCGTCACGCTGGAACCGATACAGCTTCTTCCAGACTGCGGTGTTGTGAATACCAGTACCGCGCTGGATCACATCGTCTTCGACCAGGGCGCCGCCGGTGGCTGCAAACAGGGCCTGCAGAATCAGGTGATAAATCTGTGCGGGGGCCTTCGGACTGATAATTTCGTTAAGTTGGGCGGCCAGGTTGGCAGCCGCCAGGGATGGGCCGACCGAGGCATCGGACCAGTTATCGTTAAACCAGTTGGCAATGTCATGCAGGTTCGGGGCATCGTCGACCTCGAGAATCTGATCCCCGCGATTTCCAGGGGTCAGACCCAGGCCTCGGGTGGTGAAAGGACAACTGCCGGTAAAGGCGTGTATCGGCTGGCCAGGCTGGGATGGGGCGCCGGCGGCGGCGGCTGCTTCGGCCGGACGGGTCCTTACGATCATCGTGCTTTGGGAAAGCGGGTCGACTGATTCGCGGACATCGACCTTGCGCCCCAGCCACTCAAGACACTGCCTGGCGATCCGACGCGATTCAAGGCGATTTCGATAATGCCTATCCTTATCCCCGCCAAGCAGACCGGACACCTTGTTTTCACTGGCAGTGACCAGCAGACGGGTGCGATCCAACTGGTTCAAAAGGTCGCGGAGCTCATCGAACGCGAACAGGGAAAACTCGGATGTGGCGATGTCGATTGATCGGGCTGAATCGGGGGTGCTGGACTCGCCTGCTTGAAGCGCCTGGCGGAGCTTATCGACGACCCTGTTTCCTGCGGCATTTCGAATCAGTCCCATCAGCACACCGCTACTTCTGACTGGCGAAACTATAGCCCAAAACAGGCCCCCCGGTGCAGGGTGAATTTTCGAAAAATCCACCACAGTTCGAACCCCATTTCAGACCATCACAGAACGACTCGCGGTGAAGCGTATCAAGGTCAACGGCAAGATTCCTGCCGCGAAACGTCTGTGAGTTACAACATCAAACACTTCTGTGCTTTGATCCAATCAGGGTCAATTGCTTCTGAAGTATTGCGTTCGGCTGTTTGAGCAACTGAACCGCAACTGGCCGGGACGGCTGAAACACCCGGGCATCCGGGCCGATACACGGACACCGTTATACAAAAGGTGGTGTCATGGAAAAGGCAGGTCGAAGTGGTGCCGTGGCCGGGAGCAAGGAAAAGGAACGGATTGCGAAGAGCGGTGGAAAAGAACCGATTGCCAGGTCCGGAGAAAAGGAGTCGATTGCCAAGGGCGGGGAAAAGGAGCCGATTGCGAAGTTCGGGGCGTTGAGGCTGTATGACGACTATATCGCGCAGACAAAGCCCGGATATTCGAAGACGCTGACTCTGCAGGGGGTCGAGTACTGCAGGTGGAAGAGGAACCGGAGCACCGGCGTGGCGGCGCTTGGCACCCTGGCCGGCGGTGCGGCGGTCGGCATCCAGATGGCGACGTTCGGCGATGGCCACGCGTACTGGATTCCGGTGTGGATCGCGCTGGCCGTGGTCTCGATCATCCTGTTTTGCGCGTATTTCCGCGTTGCGTCCGGCGAGATGACAATTCGGGGCAGGTTTGGAACGATGGTCGAAAAATGCGGCGACAGGCTGGCGGCGATGATATTCATGCGCGAACTGACTGCCGCCAGGCAGGCGCTGGGATTCGAGGAAGACCACCGGATTGCCCAGGCATTTCGGGAGGCCGGTGGTGGCAAATGACCAGAACAACAATGCTGCCTGTCGGAAGATACCCTGCCCTAGTCCCCGACGATCTCGTTAAGGCCATCCAGGACGGTCGAGACTTCTTCCGGGGAAAGGCGCGTCAACGGTTCGCCGATGCGATCGACTGAAAGCGTTCGGATCTGGCTGATTTTCACCCAGGACTCCTTTGGCAGGTCAGGACAGGAAAGACGAAGCGTCAGCGGAAATCCCGCACGCTGTGGCTGGCTGGTCAGGGCGACCGCAATGACAGTGCCCGATCGATCATTAAAGACATCGTGGCTGAGGATAAGGACGGGACGGCGTCCGGACTGCATGCGCCCCCGGGTTGGATCCAGATCGCACCAGCGGATCTCCCCTCTTAGTATTCCGGCCATTGGGACGCCTCCACGACGATGCCCTCTTCTGCAAGATTCCTTTCGGCAACGGGATCCAGCCTGGCACACTCGGCCGCAAGTCTTGTCCGCCCGGCGCGATCAATCCGTTCCCGCACGGCATCCTGGATTGCAGCGCTGCGACTTGCGTAAACCTTCGCATCCACAAGCTGATCGATCTGTTTAAGCAACGCCTGATCCATCGTTATCGCAATCTTCGCGCAAGCCATGACGCCACCTCCGGTATGACAATCAATCATACCGATAATTTTGTCATTCGTGACCGAATTTATCGAGACTCGTGAAAAATCGTTTCCACTGGGGCTTGAGCTCTTGAATAACCGGAATAATCAATCGATAACGGAAATTTCTGCGTCCTGTCCTGTTGACTGAATCCCTTCTGGTTTCGATAATAAGTCACCGCATCGATTTACAAGTTGAGAATGATGCGGGTTATAACGAAGAGGCCCCGCAAGGGGCCTTTTTTTTGGGACTGGAGACGGAGTGAAACAATGAACCGAGCAGCTGTGTTCGTCGAAGCCGGGTATAATGCTATTTACCGTTTGGATTCCAGACAACGGTGGACTCGGTGAGCTCTCCATGCTGTACAAACGAAATGTGGCAGACAAGCTCGTCGATTCCCCCGCCCTTTGACCGCACTCTGCAGCCATCAGGCCGAAAGCCCTGATCGTATCGAACGATATTCCACGACGATCCGCTTCGTCGGAACAAGACTGAACCACCAAAATTCATTGCGTGACACTCACAACCATGCCAAACACTCATAACCTCATCCTGACCGGACGATGTGAAACTACCGCGGAAGGAATTCTCAAGCGTGAACGCCAAAATATCATATTCGGAATCATGACCATCCACCGCATCGCCGGTATAGCGTGGGCATCTGCGGCAGCCCAGGCTGCGCGACAAGGGTTCACCATCCTTTCGCATGAATGAATTTCCGCAAACAAGACGGGCGAGTGTCTCAAGAAGGTCTCTTGGCACAACTGCGCGTACGCTCTCGGTGGGTCGATATTCTACGACTCCTGGGCCGCAAGCCTCTGGAAACTCCGCATGGCAATAGAAGACCCCGTTTGCATCACCACCGCAATCCGATTCAAAGCGGCAGGAACCGCATGCATTCGCGGGCGAATCCGGTCTGCAAGTCCCCCCGAAGGCTGCCTGCCCCGCAAGCAGAAGCGTTACTAAGAAAGCGGCCGACATCAAGGAAACTGCATCGCGCCCAATTCCAGCTTCAATTGGCTGAAAAATAATCGTGGCTGAATGCAATAAGGCTCGACATGACAACGCAATACTCATTGGCCTTGCCCCCAGATTTTGACATGGTATGAATACTGCCATAACAGCCCACAAATGAAAATAGACACCGCCCCGCAGAGTCTGATCCGCATGACCGAAGACGTACGGATCATCTGCTGGCCGTTGACAAACTACAAAACCTCACGGGTTTGTGGCATCATTCGAAAAACAGTCATTTGACGGGATTTAACACCTTGATTTTCAAAACGAATAAGAATCAATTGCCCTTTGCGCTGCTTCTGACTCTTCTTACCGCTGGAACTCTGTCAGGTTGCGGCAAGGAATCGCTTCATGTTAACGCCCACGATGGACAGGGTTTTGACATTCTTTTTGAAGACAGAACCGTTTCCATCAGAATCGGCGACCGCCTGGATTCGGTCATCAGCAAATTGGGGGAGCCAGATTATCGCGATGAAACATCCCTGAACTACTGGAATATGGGACTTCAATTCAGCGCCGGCTTCATCCTGAATCCACAGCGGGCAGGAAAGATATCCAATCTGTCCGTTTGCGGGACCTGCGACACCGACTATGCCATTTCTGGAATCTCTGACAAGGGAATTGAACTTGGAGACACAAGGGACGATGTCCGCGCGGCATATGGTTCCCCCGACGAAAGTGGAACCCGGGATGAGTATGACGCCGAAGGAATCTGGTTCACATACTCCGACAACGGCAGAATCCATCATATCCAGGTTGCCTGGCCACGGTGAGACCGAAGTCGGTCAATCACTTCAACAGATCGACTTCCCGATATCCGTCGCATTTTTCGCCGGTCAGGGCGGACAGGGACTGCTGAAGGGTTTCGAAGGTCTGGCGTCCCACAAGGCGCGCCTTTTCGGTGCCGGCCGCGTCCTGGAAGACGAAGACCGGAATGCCGGTGACGCCGTGCCTGGCGGCCAGCTTGCGGCCGTCGTCGGTTGAAATATCGACAATCTGGAAGGCAACCTTGTCGTCGGTACATGCGTTACGCAGGGCATCGACGACGGGAATCATGTTGCGGCAGATTTTGCAGCCCGGACTCATGAATTCCATCATGACCGGCCGGGCTTCAATGCCGTCGCAGGTCGCTCCGACGGCGGCCGAGTCGCACTGGGCGCCAGGTTCGGACGTGGCGGCCAGCAGGCGGCCAAGTTCACGGGAATTTGTATCGGGGGCAACGGCCGTCGGCGGGGAAAATGTCAACATCGCGTCCAGTTTTGACATGTAACCGGTGTTCAGCAGAAGGCCCGCTGCAAGCAGCAAGCCGCCCGTGACCTTTGAAAAGACCGGGATGAAGCGTTTGGACTTCTGAAAAAGGGGCATGATGCGGTCGGCAACCAGGGAAAACACGATCAGGGGTGCGCCGAATCCCAATCCATAGGCGGACAGAAGCGCCATGCCTTCGAATGGACTGGTGGTCTTCAGGGACGTGTACGTCAGGACTGACCCAAGGACCGCGCCGATGCAAGGCGACCAGACGAAAGCAAAGGCAACGCCCATCACCAGGGCGTTAATGTAATGAAAACGTGTGCCCAGGCGCTTCATCCCGGCACCGGCCCCCTTCATAAAGGGCAGATGCAGCCAACCAAGAAAATGCAAGCCAAGCAGGATGATAAGCAGGCCGCCGATCTGCTGGAAAAGCTCGCGGTGGATGATCAGGGCGCGACCGATGAATGTTGCCGACAGGCCAAGAAGGGAAAAGACAAGCGTGAAGCCGGCCACGAACAACACGGTCGAAAGGACCATCCTGTGCCTGGGGGCCGCCTTAAGGGGATCCACCGTGAAATCGCCGGGCGTGGCCCCGGCCAGGATTCCCAGGTAAACGGGGGCGAGTGGCAGGACGCAGGGGGAAAGGAACGTCAGAAGGCCAGCCGCCGCAATTCCGAATATCGAAAAGTCCATGGCACCTCCGGGTGAAGTCGGACACAAACAGTCCCGGATACAATAAACACCCGGGCCATGTTTGGCAACCGGGGTTGAGTTTTCATGCGGGCGGGCGAATTTTCATTCGCCCTTACGGATGGGAGCGTATTCCCGCAGGCGGGCGAATTTTCATTCGCCCGTACGGGATGCGGTTATAATCCACACGGATTTTCTGGCCACCTGGAGCGACACCGATGGGAAGAGTGCTTGATTCACTGAAGCAGCGCGGGATGTTTTCGCAGGTAACGAACGAGGCGGAAGTGGCGAAGCTGCTGGACACGCCCGGTAACGCAATTTACGTCGGGTTCGATCCGACGGCGGACAGCCTGCACGTCGGCCACATGCTGCCGATCATGGGGCTGGCCATGCTTCAGCGGGCCGGACATATTCCAATCGCCCTTGTCGGCGGCGCCACGGGAATGGTCGGCGACCCCAGCGGCCGCAGCACCGAACGCAACCTGCTGACAGCCGACGAAGTCCGCCACAACTCGGAATGCATCAGGAAGCAACTGATGCACTTCCTGGACTTTTCCGGCAGCAACGCGGCAATTATGGAAAACAACGCGGACTGGACTGAAAAGCTGACCGCAATCGAGTGGCTGCGCGACGTCGGCAAGCACTTCACGATCAATTACATGCTGGCCAAGGAATCGGTCAAGCGGCGCGTGGAAGACCGTGAAAGCGGCGTCAGCTATACCGAATTTTCGTACATGATTCTGCAGGCCAATGATTTTCTTCAACTGTTCCGCCGTCACAACTGCCGTCTGCAGGCCGGCGGTTCCGACCAGTGGGGCAACATCACGGCCGGCATCGACCTGATCCGCCGCGTCACAGGCGCCGAGGCGTTCGGCATCACATTCCCGCTTGTCACCACGTCGTCGGGCGAAAAGTTCGGGAAGTCGGCAGGCAACGCCGTATGGCTTGACCCGGCGCGCACCAGCCCGTACCGCTTTTATCAGTACTGGCTTCAGACGGAAGACGCCGACGTCGAAAAGTTCCTGGGATTCTTCAGCTTCCTGCCATGGGAAGAAATCCAGGCGATTTCGGCCGAACACATGGCCGCGCCGGAAAGGCGCGTCGGTCAAAGGCGCCTTGCCGAGGAAGTCACCCGCCTGGTTCACGGCGAGGCCGAGTTGCAGCGCGCGATGAATGCATCAAAGGCACTGTTCGGCGGGTCGCTGAACGGTCTGGAAAAGCGCGACCTGGACGACATCTTTGCGGATGTACCGTCCGCCACGATGGATCGCTCCGATATGGCCACCGGCATCGGCATCGTCGATCTGCTTGTGAAATCGGGAATGTGCGCATCAAACGGCGAGGCACGGCGCATGGTTCAGGGCGGCGGCATCTACGTCAACAACGAACGCGTCGGCGAACCCGCGGCCACCTTCGGCCCGGACGCCCTGCTTGCGGATTCGGTCATCGTCCTGCGCAGCGGAAAGAAGAACTACCGCCTGGTCAGGTTCGGGTAGAAGCCTGGGCGCCCTTCCCCGGCCGGATGCTTGAAACTTTCATTTTTCGAAAGTTTCAAACATTTTTCGATAATTGCATCACCATGTGGCAGGGCCGCCATAATGGCATGTCAACCGATGCTCGCCCGCCTGTCCATAGCGCATCAGCCTTGTAACCTGGAATTTGTTACTATTCGCCGTGACCTCGGTGCACATTCGGGTCCGCGATCGTTCTGGGCCGGCAATGTGCAGACTTTAATAATGATTTCCGGATATTATACTTCTGCGATGGAACGGGGGCGCGCAATGCGGTTGAATTGCCGATGGAGCGTCGGGCGGGGGAATAGATGAGACGGCTGATACCGGTTCTGGCTGTCGCGGTTCTTGCGGTTACGGTTTTTGCGGGATGCGAAATGGACCCGGTTGCCCAGGGCGCCGTTCCGTGCGAACCGTTGACGGCCGAAGAGGAAGCCGTCATCGCGTTCAAGGCGACAGAACCCAGGTTCACTGGCGAGTATGTCGAGACCCATGACGACGGCGTCTATCACTGCCGTCGCTGCGGACGGCCGCTGTACGAATCCGCTTACAAGTTCAATTCGGGTTCTGGATGGCCGGCGTTCGACCGGGCCATCGAGGGCGCTGTCACCGAGACGCCCGATGCGGACGGCTTTCGCACGGAAATCACCTGCACGTACTGCGGCGGCCACCTGGGACATGTGTTTCGGGGCGAGGGCTTCACCGAGACAAGCACGCGCCACTGCGTCAACTCGATTTCCCTGAAGTTCCTTCCGGACGACCCGGGGGCGGCCGAGGCGAACCGGGAATTCCTGGAAACGCGCTGCCAGTTCGCATACTTCGCGGGCGGCGACTTCCGGGCCCTGGAGTATTGCACCCAGCTTGAACCAGGGGTAATCACGGCATATTCGGGCTTCATGGGCGGAAGCGCGGATAACCCGTCCTTTGCGGAAGTCCAGGTCGGTGATACCGGCCACGCCCAGACCGTCCGCGTCGAATTTGACCAGTCCATGACGGATTACCTGACCCTGGCACGACGTTTCATGAAACTGCACGACCCGACAGTCGAGCTTATCGACCCGCCGCTTGGCGGCAGCCAGTTCAGATCGATCATGTTCGTGGTCAATGAAGATCAACGTCAACAGGCAACCGACCTGCTTGCGGAACTGGCCGACTATGAGCCCCCGATTTCAACCGGAATCAATGACGCCGGTCACTTCTGGCTTGCCCCATATACCTATCAGGACTTCTATTCGGATCTTCCCGTGAAACCCGCCTGCGCCGAGTGACAGCGTCCCGCCCGGAACATGGCCCAGATCCCGAGGGAAGGTGTGCGTCCCTGGCCGCCGTCCGATATACTTGCGGTCTGTATGATCCTCGGTCAATTTGGGACGGAAAAATCATGAAACACAAACCAAACTTCCGGCATTTCGCCATTGCAATGGTGACTTTCGGGATCCTGTGCGCATGCGGCCTTTCGGGATGCGGTACATCCAGCGTCACCGGGGATGCGGACGTCATTGCCGGCGATTTGCCGGGCGACATGTCGGGCGATTCCCATGTGCCGGATTCAACCGACGACGACGCTTCAGGCGACACCGGGGGCGACACCGGGGGCGATTCCGTCGAACCTGGACCGTTCGAATGGCCGGTCCAGACGGAAGATGTGTATATAACCCCAAGCGCCGACTGGAAAAACCAGGTCGAATTTCCCGACGACCCATTTCTGGGCGGAACCGGTTACGTTGGCTATGTCACCCCGGTTCCGCGGTGGATCAAGTTTGCGGTCCTGATGAAGGATCCCGGCAAGGTGTATTT
>JAKPTZ010000050.1 GCA_029555025.1 Deltaproteobacteria bacterium | reverse complement strand
AACCACCGAAACAAGGACACCGAACCTTCACCCCGGAACCCACCAGGCCCTGCTGCGCGACCAGGACCCGAACGCGCCCGAGCGCCGTTCATCCGGCCGCACCGGCAACGCCCGTCCCCTGCCCCAGCGTTACCAGCCCCGTGGCCGCGGCCAGCGCTGACCAACGACCCCCAGGAAATGTCGTCAGATCTTCACTGACGTGGAAACCGGATTGACCGCCAGGAAAGGTTGCCGCTCGTCGCGATACGTGAAGACCCGAAAAATGCGTTCAAAAAATGACCGACTGGCAGATGCGTCCAGTATTCAGGGCAGCAGGTCCACGACCACGTTATCGGTGTCGGGGCAGATCGGTTCTGGGACTTTCGTCCCCTGAAATTATAGTCTGCGCGGGCACAGGCCGTACGTGAACGGGTCGCCGCCATAGAATTTCTTCATGACTTCGTACAGTTCCGGCATCTGTCCCTGCATCACCGACGGGATTTCGAAGAAGGCTTCGGTCGCCACGGAAAAGAACTCGGCCGGGTTGGTCGCGCCGTACATGCGCAGCACGGCCAGTTCTTCCGGGCCACCCAGTTTGAGCAGCTCGAAATGCCGGGCCATGACTTCGGCCCATGGCCCGTAGTCTTCGCGGCTGTGAAGGAATGGCGTGCCGTTGAACGCGCCGTCGTCGCGATCCAGGATGTGGGCGAATTCGTGCAGCGCGGTGTTTTCGCCGTCACACGGGTTGGCAAGACCATGCAGCACGGCGGGCCACGACAGCACCACGGTTCCCCACGGATGCGCCTCGCCGAAAATCATCATGCCGCGCTCGTCCTTGTGTTTATAGACATACGGATATACGACGATTTCGCGCATCCGGTCGTAATATTCCAGGCCCAGCCGAAGCACCAGCCGAACCGCGGCGCCCGCGATGATGACCTTCACACGATCGTCGATCACCATACCGGCCGCCGGAATCCAGTGGCGTTCGGCGATGAATATGCGAATCATGTGCTCGTATCGGTTGCGCCACTCGGGAGGCATCATCCGGTAACAGGCGAAATGTTCGGACAGGTAACCCCGCCATTCCTGCGGGAACGGCCGCCTGCTTATCTTCCATCGCCTGAATCGTCTGATTGGCCCAATCATGCCGGCATTGTAGCAGAACCCGTAAATATCGCCCCAACCTACGGATGAGGCCCAAGGAAGCGGTCGCCATTGAAATGAATGAGGTGGGAAGGAGCGTTGGCCACCCAGACCTCAGATTCCCATGCGATGTCGGTAAGATAGCGCCCCATCAATGATCGATCGGGAAATGCCGTCACAAAAATCAACCCGGCCGATGATTTACCGAACAATCTGGAAAGTTCATGGTGCCGCTTGGCATCAACTGGACCATGACTTGTGACGGACTCAACAAGAACTAACCAGTTCCGATCCTCAAGAAACAAAATGACGTCGGGCATTTTGCCATGGCTGTCAACGCTGACTCCAAGCCTTGACAATCTGTCACGATCAAAATAGCCCCATTTATCCCCGGTGTCGCCGACGTAAACCAGTATCGCACCCGGGACAAACCTTGGTGCGAACTCTTCAACTATCCGCTTAATCAATTCGCTGTGTTCGCCCGGACTAAGATCAATCTTCATTTTCCTGTCGACCAGAACGGGCACAAGATTTCTGAGGCGCTCTTTGGCGTATTGATCGACAAGGCTCCCGTGGGTAGCTCGATATTTTGCAAGAGCCTTCTTCCAACCTTTGGTTCGGAACTTCCTCAAGAGGCGCAAGGTCTGGGGCTCGATCTGATAAACCGCCTTGGGGCTATTAACCGGTCGAAGAGGTTGATCAGGATTGTACAAAGCAATTCCCGCCTGAACGAACTGGTGCATCGATTGGCGACGAACCGTCTCGCGGGTATTCGGTGCGTAATCCTTTCCGTAATGCTGCCGCGCCCAATCCATAATTGGCGTAATACCCATTAATGGATCGACAACATCAGCCCAATCACTCTCAGGCTTGAGATCCAGCAGAGCCAGCAAACTCAACCCAGAACGCTCATTCAACTGCGCCCTCGGCAACCCGAGTTCCTTCAACACTTCTATGGCTTCGACAACCCGCGGATGAAGGGTCTCACTGCTCATCGATAACCTTCCTTAACAAATCGTCAATCTGTTCCTGCGAAAGGGCGCCCAGACTCTCCGCCGAGTCTCCCAAGTACACCAATGCATCCCTCGAGGGATACTTCATCAATCTAAGATCGGTGGCATTGACCTGCGTATGCCCGCTGAATCGTCTGAAACACGCATCAACCAGCGAGGAGTTCAGATATACCACCAGCCCCAGGGCAAGGTTCCTGGGCAAACCGCGCCGCCGGCTGTGAAATACATTCAGATGATTTTCAAACCCAATCGCGGGAAATCCCGGAAACAACTCCGGTTCGAATAAACTTGCGACGACCCGCCGTCTTTCTTCCTTGGATGAAAAACGCCTGGACACAACATAACAACCCATTGGAAAAAGCCATCTTGCTGTATCGGCATTCACTGCGATCGCATTTGGCTTCTTGCCGCCAATCTTGGGCCAGTCTGCTCGCTGTCCAGAGAAATGGCACGAGTACACCAACGGAACGGTTCCATCCGCCGGCTCGAAAAAAAGGTCATTCCTGTGCCTGAAGTCAACAACCGGCCCCGTTGACACATCAATCCCAATATCGGCCAGAGAATACCTGACCGCCATCGGATACATATGACAGTCTGAACGGGAATCTGTTGGAACGTGAATGTACTTTTCCGCGTCTTCGGGAAGGACGATCTGGTTGAATGGAAAGCTTACATGCGACATGTCGGCAAGAGACTGATCCGTTGAAGACGTCACCAGCACATAGCCCTGGCACCCACCTTTCACCAACTTAACAACAATATTTTCCTGTAAGACGTTGTCGTCCTTGAAGGCATTCTTGCGCGAGGCGAACAGGTGCATCCGCACGATTGCCGATCGCTTAAGAAGAAATTCCCGGAAGGGACGGTAATAGGAGCCGTTGCAGAAGCTTCTTGGAACAATCGCGACAAGCTGACCGCCAGGCTCAAGCAATTCAATTGCAAGCGCCATGAAAGCCGAATACAAATTTACCGCATCAATACCAATTGACTTCAAACCGGCGGCGTGATGGCAGTTTCCGGGAATCTTCCTATAAGGAGGATTCATTATGCAGTGCGTGTATCCGGGAAGCTCACCGCCCCACAAAGAGCGTGCGGCCGAAATCGCTTGGACGGACTTCGAAACAAAATCATCGGGAAAAATCTTGTATTCAAAAGAGTTGCCGGCCAATTCAGCTTGAATTCGACATTCCTGAAGGTTGTCTGGAAGATATCGACGCATCACTTCGTCAATCTCAAAGGCGTCTGCGGAAATACTGAATCCAGATCCAAATTCTGCAATCCTGGCCACCAGGGCCGATGTAAGGCTTCCGACACCCGCCCCCGGATCGAGCAACCGAATCTGCCTTTGGGCATCAAAATCAAACATCGATGCCATGAACGACGCAACACACACGGGAGTCATGAACTGCCCCAAGGAAGACTTGTTCGACTCGTCCAACATGACGTTTGCCATCTTCCTGGATGCTTCTGTATTCCTAAGGAATTCAGATACCCCCAGCGATTCGGATTGAGGAAGCCGAACGGCCATTCCCATCTCCAAGAACCTGCCTAGTCATTGATACTCTAACATCAACGACCGTCAGTCAAACCGTTGGTTCCTGGATCTTGATGTCGTTGCGTTTCAGGAGTTCGGAAAAGCCCCAGACGTCGTGGCCGGCGAAGCGCATGCGCATGGCGCCGGTCGGGCAGTTGTTCACGCAGCCGAAACAGGCCAGGCACGTTCTGCCATCAACGGTTCCGGCACCAAGGGCGATGGAGTCTGTCGGGCATTTTTCGACGCACAGTTCGCACCTGATGCACGTCTTCAGGTCGATGTGATGGTCGGACATGGCCAGCTTCGTCAACGCGACCTGGGGCAACGCGGCCCCGATTGCCTGGAACCCGAAAAGGCCGGATGGATTGACCGTTTCGCCACGCCTGACCGCGGCAAGCATCCTGTCGGCAAATCCCGCCGCGAGCCTGAAGGTATCCTGATCCGGAAGGTGGCGGTATTTGAGCGTCCGGGCTGAATTCCCGGAAGACCATGTCGGGGCGAACGTTGACATGTTTCCGGACATACCCGAGCCGACAGGCGCCGCGCCCTTGTCGGCCAGCAGCGAAAGCAGCCGCGCACACGTATATTCCTGGCCGTCGCCGTGACCGCCGAACGTCACGAAGGAGGCCGCCGCGACGCCGTCAAGCGGCGGCAATGCGGCCAGCCAGTCGCGCAGGTTGTCCGGGACGTTCATGTAAAACACGGGGGTGCCGACCGCAATCAGGTCGTATCCGGTAACCGCCGACGGCTGGATGTCCCTGTAGTCCCGGGCATCGACGACAAGACCGGCCTTGCGCCATGCATCGGCAATCACGCGGCCGATTCGCGCCGTGTGCCCGGTCTGGCTGTACCAGGCGACCAGTGCCCTGGATGGATTCGTGTTCGCGATGCGTGGAACCTTCGAACCGCGACCGGCGCACCCGGTCAGCCCAGGAACGGCCATAATCACGCCCCCCGATACGATTCCCTTTACAAAAGTCCGCCTGTCCATGATATCCGCCGAATTCCCGGCATCTGGCCCGCATCCGGTTGTACTTTGCGCGGTCGGCCTTGTCAACGCGGACGAACAGGAACCATTGCGGTCGCATGTTCGCATGCGTGGCCGACGGGATCGGATTTCGTATTCCATCGGAACAACCATTGGCGCATGATAGTTGCTCGATTACGTTCCTGGATCCAATGGGCAGACAATGAAACAGGATGGTATGCACATGAAAAGGACGTCTGGTATCGCTGCGCTTTTCTTAATCGTCGCGATGGCGTCGGGATGCGGCGGTGATGGAAACGGAAACCCGGATCTGTTGCCATCCGCGACACCGGCGGGGACGGTTGTTCCGGGGCGACAGGCCGTTTCCACGATCGGCGCGGCCGGGGGCAACCTGGCTTCGGTTGACGGGCGACTGCTTGTGAAAATTCCGGCCGGCGCGCTTGCCGCGGACACCACCATCACGATTGACGAGATCTCAAACCAGGCCCACGGCGGCCTGGGGAATGCATTCCGGATCGGGCCGGACGGGACGGAATTCGCCGTCCCTGCGAGCCTGGTGTTCACCCCGGATAACTGGGATCTGGAGTATGCCACCATCGGTGGACTGATGGTCGCGTTCCAGAATGGCGACATGTACTGGGAACTGGCCGGAACGCCCGACATTGATGCGGAATCGGGCACGGTCACGGTCACGACCGGCCACCTGTCCGACTGGTCCCTGGTCCAGGGAGCCGTGCTGATGCCGATGGCCGCCGGGGTGAAGACCGGCAAGTCGCTTTCCCTTTCGGTCAACTATTGTTATCCCGCCAGGGACGACGGCAGCGACCTGGCGCCGCTGGGATACGAATGCACCGACGAGCTGGTCCCGCTGGCCAACGCCACGGACTGGGCGGTCAACGGCGTGCCCGGTGGCAACGCAACGGTTGGCACCATTTCGGGATCAGGGATGTCGGCGACCTTCACCGCGCCGGCATCGAAGCCGAGCCCCGACACGGTCGCCGTAAGCGTGCGGCTGGGTGGCAACACGCTGCTGATATCGAAGATCACGATTCAGGAAGACGCCGGCGACCTGAACGGAACAGTGGATTTTACGTTCACTTATCTGCTGGCACCCGGGGTCACGTTCAAGGCCCGGGCGGATCTGGCCCTGACCATGCATGACGATGGCATCGACGAAACCAACTATGATGCCGTTGGAAGCCTGGAAATGATGGAACCTGAAGAATTCATTTTCTCGGACATGACCTGCGTGCTTCAGGACGCAAAGAAATCCGTCAACGACGAATACTTCTTCAAGGTGCTGAAGGATCCCCTGTCGGTGCGCTGGGGATACAACGAACAGTGGATGTACCACTGCACCGGCCAGACCGAATACGACCTGGCGGTAATCCTGCACTTCTTCACCGCACAGGGAACCGCATGCAGCCAGATCGACGATGTGGGCATTTCCGACGAAAAGGCTCCGCAGGGCGAATACACGACAAGTTGCGCCGGCACCGGTGAAGTCACGGCCGAGTGGGACTTCCGCTGAAAGGGCGCGCCGCGGGGGTAAGTGATTAAGCCGCGGTCATCACGACGATCCACTGATCGCAGGTATCTGGCCCGATCGGCCGATGGAACGTGACGCGGAACCCACGGCCGAATCTGTTCATTCTTTCAACGACTTCAAGCAGTTGCGACGAATCCCAGTTGCGAAGATGCTGGAAGCCGCCGGCGGCCGCCTGGTGGCTGGTCAAGGCCTTGTGCCTGGATCTGACCAGCGGAAGCGCAAGCGATTCCATGAACACGGCCTGGCCGCCAGGCTTCAGGCAACGGTGAACCGACTCAAGCGCGGCACCGACATCAAGAAAATGGTTCAGGCTGCGCAGCGAAAGGACATGGTCGAAGTAACCGTCGAATCCCGCGAAGTCCTCGATGCCGATCTGGTGAACGGTCACGCCGGCGATCGTTTTACCGGCGTCGGGATCAGGATCGACCCCGTGATACTCGATATGCTCGCCATCGGGCGGGATCGGCATGAAGCCCATATACGGAACATTGCCCAGTCCGACATCAAGAACCCGACCGCCAAGGGATTTCATCATGTCGGCAAGCCAACGCTGATCCTGATCGAAGAAGGATGTTTCGGCAGGCAGATAACAACAGCAGCACTGGACGAAGTCGGGACAGCGCATGCATTCGCGGGCCAGGACAAGTTGCCGCACATCGGTCGCGAAATCGTCGATCGACGGCTTGCCGGACACGTCCAGGTAAAGTTGACCGCGATCGTGCACCACATGCCTGATTTCGGCCTCGTCAAAATCGGCGGTGTCGGTTCTGCACAGCACCGTCCGTCCGACCTCCCGCAGGCCGCCGTCGCCGTCCTCGGAGGCCCGGCCGGCCGCGTTGACCAGAACGACGCGACTCGTCCCCGAAGCCGCAAGCCCGTGGTCGCGCGCGCTGCAAGCGGCCGGATCCAGGATGAAGCCGGGAATCGGCCGCACCGGCACATAATCGAATGAATTGGAAACGGCCGTGTCGGGATTGATGGCCCCCATGCCTGTCACCCCTTTATCGGGACGATTTCGTCCCCGCCGAACCTGGCCAGGTAGTCGCGTCGGGCACCCTGGCACTCGGCCCGCACATACCGGCAGCCTTCGCAGGCCGGCAGATAGGTATTGGCGCTGATGTCGGATTCCCAAAGGAAGAAACGCGAGCCGGGTGTAACGATATACACGCGATCCTGCCGCAGGTCATGGACGAAGTCGTGATAGCCGGGGATCATGCAACGCGGGATATGACGGGAATACACGTTCAATCCGGCGGCCCTTGAATACTCGAAGACGCGCGCAAGTTCCGGAAAGATGTCGCGGACTCGCGGCAGGCTGTCCGGCTTGTCCGCATTCCTGTCGGTCAGGGAAACCAGCCACAACGGGAAGGTGCGAACCCCGTGGCCCGCCCAGAAGGCGACGGTTTCAGTGAGCGTTCGCCATGTGTCCGCCTTGATTATCATATCCAGGATCGGAACGTGTCCGGCCGCGACCAGGTTGTCAACGCCGCGCACGACCATGTCGAACCATTTCGCGTCGCCCATGGTGGCCGCATACATCCGTGGTTCATGCCCCATAACCGAAATGTGAAAATCGGTCACGCCCGCATCGATTGCCCGACTTGCATAGTCCTGGTATGCGTACATCAGCCCGTTTGAAGACACCTTGATCCAGTCGAAACCGCGATCCCGAGCCCACCTTGCAATCGGCAGCAGGTCCCGCCTGATCGTCGGCTCGCCGCCGCCGAATGCGACCTTATGCATTCCCATGGCCCTGGCCGCCGCAAGCTCGGACAACGCTTCCGCGGTGGTCATGTTTACCGGGCGCATCGCATCGCTGACGCTGCAGTAATCGCACTTGACGTTACATTCGTAGCCCATGATCAAATCGACCATGACGTCGCCGTAATCGACGCCGCGGCCACCCGCGCCTTCAAGCGGCCCCGCGTCCCTTCCCGTGTCACTCATGACGGCCACCGTCCTGCATCGCCAGTTCCCCCGATTCCGGGAACTCGTAAAACCCGTCGCAAACAAGGAAATGCGGACACGACGCGCACTGGGCACGCCTGACGCGCCTTTCGGCCAGATACCGGAAAAGATTGACTTCCTCTTCCCACACGAAAACCATCGTTCGCCCCAGTTTCTGCAAATCGTTCAGAAGATACTTCTGGTACGCGGGCTCGAAAAGGCACATCTGGGAATTGACGACGTAGATCTTCATGCGATCGGCCACGGCATCAATGGCCGCCTGGACCTGCCGGGCCGCCTGGATCGGATCCGGGACAAGTCCCGCCGACGCGGCGCCGAACGGCGTCAGGAACTGGAAGTTCATCTTGGGCACGCCCCTGTCGGCCATCATCCGCGCAAGACCGACCATATGCCCCATATTGGTCGCGCACACGGTCACGTTCACGCCGAAATCGATTTGACGGCCCGATTGCCCGACAAGCCGCATGACGTTGTCGATGCCGGCGACCGTTTCATCGAAGCTGCCGGGCTTGCCGGTGATTGCGTCGTGCACCTGGGCCGTGTCGCCGTGCAGACTTATCAGGATGCTTGTGACGCCGCTTTTTACAAGCGCGGACGCAAGTTCCCGGTCGGCCAGCTTTCTTCCGTTCGAAGTCACGTTAATCTGGCGGTAGCCGACCGCGGCGGCATGACCGACCACGTCCAGGATCCCGGGATGAAGCATCGGCTCGCCGCCATCGAAATCGACGTTGTCGATGCCGCGGCTGCGGTGCTCGTCCAGCATTTCGATGATGCGCGCGGTCGGGATGGAGCGGCGGACGCGGTTGGAAACGGCACAGAACTGGCATGCATTGATACAGTCGTAAGTCACATTGATGATGACCTTGGAAGGCCGGGACGCTTCAATCCGTCGATTGAAGGCCAGCATGCTGTCTTCCAGCTCGCCCGGAAGCATGCCGGGGGGCACGAAGCCGGGACGATGCTGGAACGACTCGCCATCCGCGGCAAGGAACGGTATTCCGGCTTCCCTCAACTGCCTTTCCATGCGTGCGCCGGGAATCGGGGTCGCGAACTGGACCGCGGGAACGGCCCCGTGCGTTTCGAAAAGGATCCGGGCGAAATCAAGCGTACGACGCACGTCGGCAAGGGTTTCCCAGGGAAAACCGATGATGAAATGAACCATCAGCGGCACGCCATGCCTTGCGGCGGACTCCGCGACCCGCTCGATGTCCGCGGGGTCAAGGCGCTTGCAGACACGATCACGCAGCGCGGCCGGATCGGCGGTTTCACACGAAACGGAAAGCGTCGTGACGCGCCCCTTCATGGCCGAAATGGCCGCGTCATCCAGGCGGTCTGCCCGAAGCCCGTTCGGAAAATCGTAGTCCAGGCCAAGGTCGGCAAGGATTTTCAACAGATCCGCGAAATCCCCCCGCAGATTGGCAGCATCGTCCAGGAAGAGCACATGCCGGCAGGAGTAAGCCCGCTTCATCAGGTAAAGCTGATCCGCAAGGGCGGCAAGCGGGACGGTCCGGTACGCCCCGGAGCCATGGTTGTCGCGCCCCGGGTTCGTCGTGCAGAAAACGCAGTCATGCGCGCAGCCGGCCGAAGCCAGCATGGGAAGCGAACCCGCGCCGACAGCGAACGGATTCGGACGACCGCTTTCCCCGAAAAATCGGACGTTGAAGGCATGGCGGCTTGTAATGTCAATCGAATCCCACATCGGCGCCGGCTGGGGCGGGATCGCATCCCAGGAAACGGCCGGGGACGGGATATGCCTGGCGCCGGAAAGAACCGCGTCAAGAAGCGCGTCAGGATCGGCGAAGTGCGACTCGCCCGAATACGACAGGTAACAGGAAATACCGGGAAACGCGGAAAACACGTCATCGACCGGGCGCTCGACGTACATCATGCCGCCAACGCCACAGTCGGCAAGGACAATCGGAACGCCGGGGAAAGATGCCGCCACATCCCGGATCATCGCGGCCGCGGGAACCCTTGATGCCCACAGGAAGGGATGGTTGGCGACGACGACGATGTCGGGCGACAACCCGTCGACAAGTTCAACGGCCCCGACGGCAACCCGGCCAAAAGGCACGCCGGCGACTTGCAGGCCGCCTTCCGTGTGCCAGCCGGATGTCGGGCGCGCAAGCGCATCAAAAACCGTGACGCGCCATCCCGCCGCGGCAACCCTGGCCGCCGAACAGAGCGCCCCCAGGTCGGCCGCCCATGGATAATCGATGAAGTCGCCTTCAAGAACCATCGGCGGAACGATGAAGAGCATTGATCTGGACGGCATCCGGCACCCCGACGCGAAAATCGCGACCTTCCACTGACGCATGATTCTAACCTTTCGGACGAATTACTGACGACTGGGAATAACCTGCTGAAAAATTTTGTTACAAATCGAAAAAAAGGCTTGCCGGAAAATTGTTTGACGCACACAATCCAAATGAAGACGAAAGGCGGCTATCCGATGCGCGACCTCTGGCGCAGTCCCCTGTCCGACCACTTCATCAACGACATCGAACTTTTCGGACTTGCGGCCGGTTTGCGACCGGTGGCGAAGAAAGAAGGTCGTGACGCCGATGAAATCCTGAAGATTTCCGGGCCGATGCGCGATATTGGCTTTCTGGTTGTCAGGAACCCGGAAACCGGTTGCGTATATGTTTCCAGGGAATCCGACCGTATCGATCGGCTGATGCAACTGGAAAACGGCGAGTTCGGTGGCGGAAACCCGGAAGCCAGGATGCAGGTCATTCGCGAAATCGGCATCTGCCTTGGTTACCCGGATTGCTGCGCGACCGCGTTCGCCCGCCATCGCATGCAGGACGACGGTTACGTGATGGGCTGTTTCATTGAATGCGAGAAGGCCGTCGCGCACGGCAACATTGTCCGGAACATCCCATGGCAGCTCAACTTCCTTCCGCCGATGGTCAGCCCGGTCTTCTTTTACCCATGCCATGCCCGCTGCGGCCAGGCGCTTGCCCTGGCAGACAGATATATCGCCGAAATGGATGCTGTGCGCCCGGGCACGGCGGCCGCGGTCAAGCGACAGCTTCGCGGGGTGGTGCTTGCAACGGGCCGCTGGGATTTCGTGATGTTTGATGGAACAATTGAAGGCTCTTCGATCAATTACGATTCCTGGAGACCGCCGGTCAGCTTTCACCCGGTTCCGCTGCCAACCGCCGCCTTTTCCGTGTTCATGGACGCGCTTCCCGAGTCGGGTCGAGTGATTCCGGACGATCCGCGTGTCATCGTTCTGGAATACGTCTGATTTGGGACAAGTTCGTCAGGATCTGACCGCCTGCATGGAATCCTGCAGACTCAACAACGATGACAACGAGTC
>JAKPTZ010000151.1 GCA_029555025.1 Deltaproteobacteria bacterium | reverse complement strand
CATCAAGTTCATCGGCAAGTGATTCCTGCCAAGTTGATTTGACTCGACCTGAAGACGCCGACCGATATCACGCCGGGACTTCGGACATCCTTATTCCAAGGGCGGCCGCGACGCCTTCACCATAGGCCGGATCGGCCTTGAAACAATTGCCGATGTGCCGGATCTTGATTTCGCGGGGGGCGTCGCCCATCGCCCTGGCCGTGTTTTCGAAAAGGACCGTCTGCTGCGCCGGGCTCATCAGCCTGAACAACATGCCCGGCTGACTGTAATAATCGTCATCGACGCGATGGTTCCAGTGATCCGCAGCACCTTCAATCGACAGCGGCGGCTCGCTGAAGTCGGGCTGTTCCTGCCACTCGCCATAGCTGTTGGGCTCATAACCCAGGGCGCCACCGTAGTTGCCGTCCACACGCATCTGACCATCGCGGTGGAAGGCATGGTACGGACACCTTGGCGCATTGACCGGGATCATGTGGTGGTTGACCCCCAGCCGGTACCGCTGGGCATCTCCGTACGAAAACAGCCTGCCCTGCAGCATCTTGTCGGGGGAAAAGCCGATGCCGGGAACGATGTGTGAAGGATTGAACGCTGCCTGCTCGACGTCGGCGAAGTAGTTTTCCGGATTCCTGTTCAGTTCCATCGTTCCGACCAGAATCAATGGATAGTCCTTGTGAAACCAGACCTTGGTCAGATCGAACGGATTGTGTCGGTACGTGGCCGCCTCAGCCTCGGGCATGATCTGGACGAACATGTCCCAGCGCGGAAAGTCGCCGCGTTCGATTGCATCGAAAAGGTCGCGCTGGTGGCTTTCACGGCACTTGCCAATGACCGCTTCCGCCTCCTGGTCGGTCAGGTTCCTGATCCCCTGCCGCGACACCAGATGGAACTTCACCCAGTACCGCTTGTTGTCCGCGCTGATGAAGCTGAACGTATGACTTCCGAACCCGTGCATGTGGCGGTACGAAGCCGGAATGCCGCGATCGGACATCGTGATGGTGACCTGGTGCAGCGCCTCGGGAAGCGACGTCCAGAAATCCCAGTTATTACGGGCGCTTCTCAGATTGGTTCGCGGGTCGCGCTTTACGGCGTGGTTCAGATCCGGAAACTTCAGCGGGTCACGCAGGAAAAAGACCGGCGTATTGTTGCCGACCAGGTCCCAGTTACCCTGTTCCGTATAGAACTTGACGGCAAAGCCACGGATATCACGCTCGGCGTCTGCCGCGCCGCGTTCACCGGCAACCGTCGAGAATCTTGCAAAAAGCTCTGTCTTCTTGCCAATCTCGGAAAAAATCCGGGCCTTTGTGTACTTCGTGATGTCGTGGGTGACGGTGAACGTTCCGAACGCACCGGATCCCTTCGCGTGCATCCGCCGTTCCGGAATGACCTCGCGATCGAAATGCGCGAGCTTTTCCTGGAACCACACATCCTGCAGCAGCATCGGCCCGCGCGGACCGGCCGTCATCACGTTCTGGTTGTCTGGAACGGGCGCACCGGCGGCAGTGGTCAGTTTCTTGTCGTCGTCCATGGCTGTTCCTGTAATAAAAGAGACGCTTAAGATGCTATCCGGGGTAGGTACGCAAAGCAAACAGAAACACGAAACTTTGCAGTCGCATTAAGACGTTAAACCCTTTGCGAAGTAACGACGCACAGTGGACACAAGGAAGTCAGTCCTCACGACACAATCCTTGAAAGGTATTCCGAGTAATCCTTGACGTCCGGCTTGTAATTGCGTTCAAACAGCGGGCTGGAGATCAGGAAGTCGGCAGTGGATCGGTTGTTCGCGGTCGGCACGTTGTAAAGCACGGCAATCCGCAGCAGGGCCTTCACATCGACATCGTGCGGCTGGGCGGCCATCGGATCCCAGAAAAATATCAGTATGTCCACCCCGCCGTTGGCTATCATTGCCCCAAGTTCCTGATCCCCGCCAAGCGGACCGGACTTCAGGCGCAAAACCTTGCAGCAGTCGGGCATTTCCCCGCCGGCCTTCCTGCAGATCGTTTCCTCCAGCAGCCGCCCGGTCGTGCCGGTCGCAACCAGCTTGTGCCGGACCAGTGTCTGCCAGTTGTATTCAACCCATGCCACCAGATCCTTTTTCCGGTTATCGTGCGCCACCAGGGCGATTGTTTTTACCGTCTGCACCCTCTTATCCATGTCAAACCCTTGTAAAGTCGGTTCGGGGTACCGGCCTTTCGGTCGGAGTCAATCCCCCGCAGACCGGGCATCTGAAACCGGCATGCATACGCATCAGGATCAAGCCGGACATGATGCTTGAAATGAAAATGCCCGCCGCACCGACAAACTGAATCGGACCGGCTGGAAGGAACCACAGGAAAATGGCCGCCTCGGGCACGGCAAGGGCCATCACCAGCAGACCTATCTTCCTCATCATCGGATTGGTGCCCTGACGGGCGTTGACCGTCACCTGGCACCTTTCACACCACTTCATTCTTTCCTGCATGAACACCCCCTCCCCGGCACGCTCCCGGGAACCCCGCATACGTAACCGTCAGGCAATCAGGGATTTCACCACGAAACAGGAGTCGGAACCAGCCTGGTTTCCTGCGTGGTGTCGCCGATCTGCCCGTCGGAATTCCGACCCCAGCAGTGCAGGCGCGAATCCACTATGGCGCAGGTATGACGTCCACCGGCGGTCACGGCCGATGCACCGGACGCGAAGACCTTGTAAAAAACCTGTATCCCGCCAATCGTGTCATTGCCGATCTGACCGAAGTCGTTGTGACCGACACAGAAAAGCTGATTGAAACTATCCACATAGCACGTGTGAAAGGCACCGGCGGCCGGCACGGGAGGATCCGGCAAACTCATCAGCGCCTGCCAGAATGCCGCCGTCCCGGGCGAGGTTCGGCACGATCCGGTTGCGCAAGTCGAATTGCCGTCCCCCGCAATCTGTCCCATCGAATCACTGCCCCAGCACTCCATCTGATACATATACTGACCGTATCCGATACCGACCCGCCCGAGTGAACACGTATGTTGCCCACCCGCGGAAATCCACTCGGTCATTCCGGTTTCGCTGACAAGCCAGGTCGGCTTCAGCAGGTTGTCAGTATTGCCGACACCGAGCTGACCAGACTGGTTGTCCCCCCAGCAGACCGCATTGTTCTGGAAAGTTATGGCGCACGTGTGCTGCGCTCCGCAGTCAACAAATATCGGACTTGAAACCGCGACCTTCTGTGGAATCAGGAAATTCGACGACATGGAATCGACCCCGACCTGGCCGACTCCGTTGGCACCCCAGCACCAGACATCGCCATTCCTGAGCGCGCAGGCGTGCAGGGAACCGGCCGACATCAGAGTTACGCCGCTTGCCATGCCGCTGACTGGAACCGGCACATTGCTCGGCATTGCCGAACCGTCACCAAGTTGCCCGACATTGTTGTTCCCCCAGCACCATGCGGCGCCGGACGTCGTCCAGGCACATGAAAAGTCCTGCCCGGCAACGATGCCCGCCACTCCGCCAAGACCGGAAACCGGCCTGGGCGAGATCCTGTCCATTTCCGAGCCGTCGCCAAGCTGCCCGGCCGAGTTGTCACCCCAGCAAAATGGAGTTCCATCGCTTGTGACCGCGCATGTATGCGATTCACCGGCGGAAACGGAGCTAAAAGCCCGTATGCAGGTTCCCGGGGAACGTATGGACTCAACGAAACCATCTGAACAGGATACCAGTTCACATGCGCCAGCCCCGTCACAACGACCGGTGCCGTTCGTTATCGGGCAGGATTTCTCCGGGCCTGGCCAGGGATCGAGGGCGCAGGCACAGCTTCCATCGCAATGCGCGTTTGGAAAGCACGGATTGATGACGGTCAGGCAAGTCACCGGCGACCCGGCACAAGTCCCCGTGCCGTCACAGGAATCGTTACAGGTGCAGGGATCCCCGTCGTCACAGGCTCTGCCGACCGGAAAGGCATAATTGCAGTTCGATGTGCCGTCCGGATGGGCTTCCTGTTCGCACTGGCCAATCACGACCGGACAATTCAGGAATGTCCCGGCACACCCACCCGAAACGCACTTGTCATCATAGGTGCCGACATCGCCATCGTCACACGGCGAATCATCGACCAGGGCTGTCCAGTCAGCGGTTGAAACGTCAGGTCGGCAGGCATGACAGCTTCTGACCGGATCAAGGGCTCCCGGCAGGCGACAATTTCCGCCTATCCAGCAGTATCCCGCGGCAAGACAGGACGGCTCGTCCTGCGGAATCTCAATAATGTCGACTTCACCGGTTTCTTCATCCGTTCCGGGATCGGTTGCCACATCCTTTCCCGGGTCGGTTGCCACATCCTTTCCCGGGTCGACTTCTTCGTTCGTTCCCGGGTCCACGCCTTGATCCGGAACGTCATCGGTAACGTCCTTGACAGAATCGTCTGCAACCCCATCGGATGCCGTTTCACCGGTGGCGTCGACGATTTCGCCCGACGAATCACGCCCGACATCGGCATCCGATATTCCCGTATCCGTCAGAAACGTATCCACCAGTGCCGCATCGAAGACGTCCCCCGAATCGGTTTCAACGATGTCCGAACCGACGCTTGAACCACACCCGGATGCCAGAAGTGGCGACGCCAGAAGCACGGTCACTGCAATTGGCAGGAAAAACTGGTTATCACGCATGACATGCCTCGCAACATGTGATGTACACATACTAAACCACAACGGCACAAGGAGGCGCCAGAGAATCGACAGAAAACGACAAGCGGCGACAATTATGGTTCGACCGGCCCCGCGAACAGTTGACGATTCACCGGACAGCCTCGTCGCCAACGAGTACAGCGTACGGCTCGCCGAACGAAAAGACCGGAGGACGGCCGAACGGCGCATTCACCGTAATGGTCTGCGGGCCCTTGATCGGGGCGGCATCCTGGTTCCACACGTCGTACCAGTCGCCGGCCGGCAGATAGACCTGTCGGGCGGTGGTCGCCGTGTCGAAATCAGGCTCTTCGACCGAATCCGGGTTGGACGGACTAAGGATCGGTGCCACCAGCAGTTTGTCCCCGATCATGTACTGATCCGAAATCGACCACGTCGCGCGGTCTTCCGGGAAAACCAGCATCATCGCCCGCAGGATCGGCGCCCCGGTCTGGCGTGAGGCCGCCGCCAGTGGAATGAAGAAATCGGCCGCAATCTGGTCGTGGATGACGGCCATGCGCCGGAAATGCTCGCCGGTGTAATAGTCGCGGTCCCAGCACCAGTTGTCGTCGCGATTGTTGCCGTCGTGCGTCCGCATGAACGGGGTGAACGCCCCAAGCTCGGTCCACCGCAGGTAAAGCTCCTTCGTGCTTGGCCCCCCGCTGAAACCGGCTATGTCGTGCGTGACGTAAGGCTGGCCGGACAGTCCCAGGTTCAGCATGGCCGGAACCACGGTGGGCAGGCCGTCGAACTGACTCCACGTGGCCTCCTGGTCGCCCACCCAATGGATCTGAGCCACCCCCTGGACGCCGGTCCACCCGGATCGCGCGAAATAGACGAAGTCACCCTCCGGACGCAGTTTCTTCATCACGTCGCGGCTCTGGCGCACCCAATCGACCGGGAACAGGTTGTGATACGCCCCGGGGTTGGATTCGGTCCACACCCGCGCATCCATCGGGAAGTATTCGCCAAAATCGGCCATCCAGCCGTCGAATCCCAGATCGCTGACAATCCGGCCAAGCTGATCCTGCACATACTCCGCGGTGGCCGGCCACGTCAGGTCCGGCACGCCGGCAACGCCGGCAGGACTGTCTATCTCGTACGTGTTGCCGCTGGATGGTTCCGACACCAGCATGCCGTCGCCTTCCATGGTGTCGAAATGATTCGGCAGGTTCTTCATAACGAACGGATTCACATATGCGAAAGCCCGTATCCCATCGGCATGAAGGCCATCTATCAGGCCGGCCAGATCCGGGTAATGCTCCGGATCCGCCTGCCAGCGGTACTGGACGCCGGAACCGCCGCCGATGTTGGTGCGCCTGCCGGTCCAGTCCTGGATCCAGACCGCGCCAAACGGGATCTGGATGGTCTTCGCCTTCTGAATTCGTTCCGCCACCGCCTCCGGCCCGCCCTGGGTGCAAAGCCAGGTCTTGAAGGCCCATTCAGGAACCGGCACAGGACGTCCGACCACGTCCCCAAGCTGACGGATCACCTCCATCGGCCCAGGCCCGTGAAACAGCCTCATGCGGACCGTCCGCCAGGCGTCAACCTCGAACCAGGCAACCGCAGGGTCTGTCGCGCAAAGATCGACGCTGGTCCGCCACTCGGTCTCCAGCAGCAGGCCGGAGCCCGTCGCCATGTTGATGAAATACGGCATCGGAAAATACGTCGTGTGCGGATTTCCCGTCAGCCACCACATCGGGTCGTCTTCACCCTGGCTTTCCCGGCCGATACCCTGCTCGCTGACGAACAGGTCGAACGCCTGGCCGCGCTGGTCGATCGCGTTGTACTGCTCGCCGAAGCCGTGGAAGGTATCGTCGGCGCCGCACCTTATCGGAAATGCGATACTGTCCCCGGCCAGCCCGCCCGAGCCAAGGTAAAGGCGGGTACTTTCATCCTCGAGTGACTCAACGATGAGTGTTGCGGACACCGAACCGGCCTCATCAGCAAAATTGAGCACGATCACATCGCCAATGTGCCCGTAAAGGCCCTCCCCCTGCTCCACCGAACCCGGCGCCATCGGCAGTTCCACCACGTCGGTCCGCACAAAGCGCCACTGACCGAAAAGGCTTTCGTACGTCTGCCCGAACTTTCTGGTGACAGGCCCGACATCGCCCGGCAGAACCAGGAGATCCCGCTTCTTGTGGGCCAGTACCAGATCCCCGGCGTCGTTCCGATAAAGCAGGACGCCATTGGACAAAGGGCCGGCAAGGATGTCGCGGTCGTCCGGGGTCACATCGACTTCGCCGGAGTCTTCCGGGGTCACGTCAAACCCGACTGAATCCATGTCGCCCAGGTCGTCACCAGGCCCCACCTGGTCACCACATGCGACCAGATGACCCACGACGAATGCCACGGACGTCACAAGAAGGATGGTCTTGACTTTCATCCGGTTATTCCCCGGGACAGGCAGCCCCTAGATTACAACATTTGACGGACCGGCAGGAACACTTCGCGGGCCGGAGGCCGGCGGTTGTACTCGGACGACATCACCCGGCCATAGGCGCCCGCGGTCTCGATCAGCAGGATGTCCCCCTCGAACGTCTCGGGCAGGCGACGGTCCTGGCCAAGCACGTCACCGGATTCGCATATGGGGCCGACGACGTTTGCCGTCAGCGTCAACGGCGCGTCCATGCGGGACAGGTTGACGATGTTGTGAAAACTTCCGTAAAGGGCCGGCCTGATAAGGGAATTCATGCCGGTAGATATTCCGACGTAGCTGTATTCACCCTTCTGCTTCAACTGGGTAACTGGCGCGACCAGTACCCCGGCCCGCGCGACCAGATAGCGGCCAGGCTCCAGCCACAGTTCGAACCTCGGGAAGGCCGCCTTTATTCGTCCAAGCATGGCGTCCATCGCGACCAGGTCGAGGGGCTTCTGACCCGGCTTGTACGGAACCCCCAGGCCGCCGCCGAGATCCAGAATCGTCGCGTCCGGGAAGCGATCCGACGCGCAGGCCAGGAACAATGCGGTCTGACGCCAGGCGTCAGGGTCGAATATCCCGCTGCCGACGTGGGCGTGAAGCCCGGTGACCGTGGCTCCGGCCTGTGAAACCAGGCGCCCCAGGGCATCAAGCTCCTCCTCGAACACACCGAACTTGCTGTGGGCACCCGCCGTATGGACGTGCTTGTGATGTCCACGTCCGTGTCCCGGGTCCAGGCGCACGAAAATCTCGCGGCCAGCGAACAGTTCCGGCCAGGCCTGCAGCGGGTAGTGGTTGTCCAGGGTGACGCGGACTCCCTTTTCAAAGGCGAATTCGTACTCCGACCGCGGGGCGAAGTTGGGTGTGAAAAGGATCCTGGTGGGATCCAGGCCCGGGAAGAGTTCGAAAAGCCACTCGATTTCGCCCGGCGAAACGCATTCGAACGTCAGGCCGGCCTCATGAAAGACTCGAAGGACATCCGCATTTCCGTTGGCCTTGACCGCGTACAGGATCCGATCTGCCGATTTAACGGCCTTCAGCGCTCGCGCGTCGGCCATCAGCGTACCCTGATCATAAACGTACGCCGGACCGCCCGCCGCGATGTCCAGCAATTCCTGCCGCCTGCCATTGAACCAGGGAACTTCCTCGGATTCGCCTTCGCCGGGCCGCTCGAACATCTCCTGCCAGGACGGTCCAAGCAGGCTGTCGCGCACACGTCCCATAAACAGCAGTTCGTGAAGCTGGCCCACCAGCCGATCCGCCTGCTCGCGATCGACCACGAACGTAAGGTTCAGATCGCTGGCAGCCTGGGAAACCAGATAGATCTTCTGCTCCTGGAAAAGCTCCAGCGCCGGTCCCAGGCGATGCATGATCGCCCGGATGTGACGCCCGACCAGGCTGACGACGGCGCAGTCGGAAATCTGGCGGGCCCGGCAGTACTGGCCAAGGTCGCGAAGCAGGTCGTTCACCAGATCCGGATTCAGCGAATTGGACGCCGGATCCAGCGTAACGGTCACGTTCATCTCGGAAGTCGATACCAGGTCGATTGAAAATCCGTGCCGCTTGAACACCGCGAACACGTCCGCCAGGAAGCCGACCTGCTGCCACATCCCCAGCGTTTCCATAGAAATCAGCGTCACCTGGCTCTTCTGGCTGATCGCCTTGACCTGGGCGCCCTGCCCTTCGGTCTGTGAGGTAATCACCGTGCCGACGGCATCGGGCATCTGCGAGCACCTGATATGCAGTTCGATCCCGTGCGCCCGCACCGGCGGTATGCAGCGGGGGTGCAGCACCTTCGCCCCGGTGGAAGTAATCTCCTGTGCCTCGTCGTAATCCAGGTGCTTCAGCAGCCTTGCAGTCGGGACCTGCCTGGGGTTCGCCGAGTAGATGCCCGGGACGTCTGTCCATATCTCGCAGCGCTTCGCGCCAAGCAGCGCCGCCAGGTAGGACGCGCTGGTGTCCGATCCGCCCCTGCCCAGTAGCACCGTGTCACCGGCGGAATCCCTTGCGATAAAACCCTGGGTTATCAGGACGGGCGCCGGAACCGAATCGAGCGTCGCGATCAGTCCGGGACTTCGCTCAAATCCGCAGGTGGCGTTCAGGTAATGCCTGTAAGGGTTCGTGTCCGGGCAGGATTCGGCCCGCAGGTAGTCGCGCGCGTCCAGCCATGCGGTCTCGATGCCCTGTCCATTAAGCCAGGCCGCCCCCAGCCTGGTCGATATCAGTTCGCCAAACGCCATCACGCGTGCCTTCAGGCGTGGCGAAACCTCCTGCGTAAGGCTGGCCCCGAACGCCAGGCGACCGATCTCGTCAAGATCGGCCTGCAGAAGCGCCGTAGCGTCAAGTCCCAGGGTCTCGGCCATTTCCGTGTGAAGCCGGACAATTCCCTGCAGAATCGGCTCATGACGCCCGGATGCCGCGGCGGCCAGGAGTTCCTCGAGCGAGTTCGACACAGTCGCGAAGGCCGAGCACACCACCAGCGGACGCAAGCCTTCCTGCAGCCTCTGCCGAACCTGCTCGGCGATGGTCTGCCACCGCGCAAGCGACGAAACGCTGGTGCCGCCAAATTTCAGCACGACGTATCCACGGGATTCCACGGTATCCATTTGAACCTCTCAAATTGTTGGTTTTGTTTACGAAAAAGTTATGCGGTCACTTGCGCTTTCGAAAGGGGATGTCCAGGTTCCAGGGAATCAGGCCGCCCCCTTCCGAAAGACCGAAGAGGATCTCGGCGCCGGCCTGGAACATGATCGGAAGACTGCCCATCAGTGCCACGCGGGCCGATGCCGTCGCGGCAGTCTGGACAAGATCGAACGGAACGCCCTGGGCCACGTGCACCACCGGAAGCCCGGAACCGGAAACGACTCGTTCCAGAAGGGCCTGCTGGGCCTGACTGAACCAGCCCTGGAAAGTGGCCACCACGACCACATCGGCCAGTTCCGTGTTTTCGATGACCCAGTCACCGGCAGATTCCTCGCCACCGTCAACAAAATAGTTCATGGCCAGGACATTGGGATCGAGGGCCGTCATGGCCTGGCAGAATGTGCCGCCAAGCAGCCAGGACCACCCGGATGCCGGATCCGGCAGGATCGCGTCCGGGCCGATGCACAGGACCCGCTTCCCGGACAACGGAAGCACCCCGTCATCGGACTCGATAGCAACGGCCAGGCGGGCGTGGGCCAGGGACATTTCGTGATCAGCCGGCAGCCCGATCCTGCCTGCCACCGCGCCCGCCGCGGTCGAATCTTCATAGTCACGGGAAAACAGACAATACTTCTGCTTATGGCGAAGAATCCTCTTCGTGCTTTCCTCGAAGGCCTCCGGGTCGATATGCTCCGGATCCTCGGGCCCGGACATAAGGCCGGCCTGGATCCTGTCGATAAGATCCGAAAGCATCGCCGGGTCGGATGAAACATAAAGCAGCATGTCCGCGCCGTTCTTCAGGGCCTGGTATCCGGGCTCCTGTCCTTCGGCCAGACCCAGCCGAGCGCCGTACATGTTAAGGTCGTCCGTCACGATCAGGCCGTCGAAACCGATTTTGCCGCGCAGGAAATCACGCATCACCGGCGCCGAAGTTATGGCCGCCCGCTGGTCGTCGATGGCCGAAAACTGCGCCGGCATTATCATCACGCCGTCACAGCCACGGTCGAAAGCAGTCCTGAAAGGCTTAAGCAACGCCGCCTCCAGTTCCTGCAACGACGCATCGTTGATGACGAACTCATGGTGGGTATTCCCTGCGGCCATCCCGTCACCGGGAAAATGCTTGGCCGTCGGAAGCACCAGATTGCGCTGAAACCCGTAAACGGCGGCAAGCCCCAGACGGGCGTTCAAGTCGGTGTCCGGGCCGAACGTCCTGGTGTTCAGGTTCCCGTTGTCGATCACGTAATGCGTATCCAGCAACGGACCGAAATTCATGTTGATGCCAAGCGCCGCGACCTCGCGTCCCATCATGTCGAACTGCCGGAAGGACACTGTGTCGTCGCGCGTCGAGCCGACCGCGGTCGGCCCGATGCTGTCGGTGCCCCCGGTCATGGCGTTGACCGACGTGTAAACACCGCCCTCCTGATCGCTGGCCACGAACATCGGGACGCCGGTCAATTCCATGGAGGTACGCTGGGCATGCCTGACGAAGCGAGCCGTCTTGACCGGATCTCCGGTCGCGACGCCGGTGATCTGGCTGACAAAAGCACCACCCATAAGCCCGGCTTCCATCTTCTGCAGGCTGTCCTGGTCGACCGCGCTGCCCGACCTGGTTATCTGCGTGATAATGTGCTGCCCGATTCGCTGGCGAACCGTCATTGAATCGAAAATGGCGTCAATCGCGTCCTCATCGACTTCGCAATACGGAAATTCGATCCTGTCCGGATTGAAACGGCCGTCGCCTTCCGCGTGCCAGTTTTCCGCCAGGTAATTCACCCTGCGGGCGTATTCGACGAAATCGGTGTACGGCTCGTCGGAAAAGTTCAGCAGACCGAAGTTGTCCCCCGCAAGGACGTTCGTCTCCAGCGGCGGATTGTCCATCCACTTGTACCAGTGGTACGCAACGGTGTACGGCCGGCGGACCAGTTCCTCGACGTAGTCATGAAAGGCCAGCGCCCTGTCCTTCTGCGTCTCGACCACGATGGCATAGAACAGGATGTTCATCAGGCCGGAATCGGTAGCCTTGAACGAGAACTCCTCGATCAGGAACGGTTTATCGACGCGGGGATAAATGGCGTCCAGTTCGTCCACCCAGTTCGAATGGTAGCCGGCCATGGATATGACGTCGAAATACTCGGCGGAAGCTTCGATCAACGCGTCGCCCGGATACGCGGCGAACCTGCACCCAAGCACCAGGTGGTCCGGATCGACCCTGCGAAGTGCCGCGATCGCCGTCGAAGCATACTGCCTGAAAGCCATGATCTGGAACGCCGTCGTCACCTCGGCGGCCCGGGGCGTCGTGACGGCGAAATCCGCAGGCGCCAGCCCGTCCAGTTCCGACCAGTCCGAAATCGAAGTTCCCCATGTCGCGTTGAAGTCGGCCACATCGGCGGCGCTTTCGCGCACCAGTCGCAGCGCCTCCTGACGGCCCGGGGCGTCCACCGGGAAATCGACATAACGTTGAAGCAGGGTCAGCTCGCCCCGCCAGTCTGGCCCCCACGAAAGTTCGTTGTCCAGGAAATAACCGATAAATCCGGAATTTCCGACATACGGCGCGGCACGCTCGCCGGCCACCTTGTCGCAGTGCTGGATGAACGGTTCGGCGAAGTAGTCGGTCACAACGTCGCCCGGATCATAGCGCGGCGCGTGGTTGGCCGAGTCCAGAATGACGGTCGCGTGGGCAAAACGCTGGCTGATGCCGAAACTGCTCCACGGCCCGATGGTGTTGAAATTCCATTCCCGGATTCGCTCGGCGGCAGCGTCGTTCCAGGCGTCCTCGTCGCCGTACTTGTCAACCAGTATCTGGTGGAACGCGTCGTCCTGCAGGGTTGCGCCCAGCCAGTTGACGTCGGTTACGCCCTTTGAAATCATGGGGTTGCCATCGGGAGTCACGAACCACCAGGCACCGCCCAGCTTCCGGACCCCGAACTTTCCGGTCGCCTCGATTTCACCGAATTCTTCAGGATGGTTTATCCAGCCGCCCCACTGATCCAGTTCCATCGTAAGCCCGGCAGCCTCCGATTCCAGGCGTTGCACACCCTCTTCATAAAGGCATGCCGCGTCACCCTGGCACGTGTCCCCGGTCGCGTCGCCGACATGGCAATCGGCATCGGCATCGAAGGCCACGTCATAATCGGCCAGATCCCCGGGGTCGGAAGCGTCGTCGGATGAATCGGGCAAGTCGGGCAGGCCATTATCTTCGGCTGCGTCGAACGGGACGTCGGACGGGACATCGGATCCGGCGTCGGAATACACCTCTTCAGGGACATCGGCCGCCACGTCCCGGCCCTGGCTGGACCCGCAGCCGGCCGAAACCAATGCCAGCAGAACCGCGATCAACCAGTTTGTTGAGTGCTTCCTTCGCACGCCGTTACCCTTGGAATTCAATTCGATACCGGCAAAGCATACAAAAATGACAGCAACTGTCAAATTAGAAATCAGCAATGGGGCGACGACGAAAGTCCGTCAGATGCCGACGACTTTGACCGTTCCGTCGATGTAAAGGCGGGTCTGGTCCCACGCCCTGCCGGGGCCGGGATCAGGCAGCAGGACAGTACCGAACGTGGCATTCAGGTTGGCCGCGCCGCTTATCAGTGGATATACCTTGCCGACGCTCATGTCCGCTTCCGCCCCGGGCTTGAATTCAAGCGTTGCATCGGAAATCAGGCAGACAGTCCCGGGGCCGATCGAAAGCGTGCCGCGACCGTCAACGACAAGCGTGCCCCCCGCCATGTCAAGCGTTCCCGCCAGGGGCATTCGCCCCCCGCCGGAAATGTTGATGACGGAAAACTTCATGTTCAGTCCCGATGCCAGGTACAACTCACAGCCCGCTTCGATTGACACGTCCAGTGTCCCGGCAACACGAACCGGAACCCCAATCTTATGCGCCCCGCGCGTGACGGCGACCTGGCCCTTACCGGTGACGGCCTCGACGTACAGGCTTCCTTCGCCGGCCAGTTCGTATCCGTGCTCACCGGAAAACCGCAGGCCGCGAACCCTGTATTCAATATCGATTTCAACCTTTCGCGGAGCCGTACCGACAGTACCGAAAACAGCATCCTCCATCCCGTAATCCGGCCTGCCCCAGTAGTACCAGTTGCCGGAATCGGCCCAGGCTCCGTCCCCGTCCCGTATCCAGGTACATTCACCTTCGGGGGGCTGACCGATGTAAATTGATTCAGGTTCGAATACGGCCGTGGAACCGGTTGCCACGCCCAGGAAATTGCCGGACAGGTCGAACCGCAGAACCCGCCCCCGCTCCTCGCGAACCAGGACGGTGCCGTCGCCGCCGTCCGCCAGTCCGGTAACCGCGTCGAGCATCATGTCGTCAAAAACACTGCCCAGCGTGAAACGTCCCAGAGGTGCGTCGGCATACCCTGTCCGCTCGTATCTCAGGACCTCGCCATCCGCCACCACCAGGTAGTGAGTCGGAAAGGCATTTCTGAAATCCTCGATCCGATGGAAGGTAATCATGTTCGATTCATGACCGCGGGGCGGTTTGAAAAGTCCCAGCGGCGTGATGTCGAAAGCCGTTCGGGAAACGATGATCATGTCATCCCCGTCGATGTCGAAATTCAGGTACTGGAAAGCCTCGTAGTCCACATTCGGCGAATACAGGAATATCTGACGGACGTCCCATTGACGAAGGTCCCTGGACGACAACAGGGCCGCCGTGTTCCGGATAAGCTGGGGCCCCTGTTCCGGATGATTCGCATGAACCTGCGGAACCGGGTTTGAAAGTGCCCAGAATCTCTTTGAAACCGGATCGTATCCTGCACCGAATTTCTTCTCGCCTCCCGGAAACGACGCCCAGTCCCATTCGGACGGATTCCTGACTGAAGCGTCACCGTCCGCACTGATGACGACTGTGAACGGAAGTCCGTCAATCTTTGGAAGTACGGAAACGCCGATCGCCGGCGATGCAACGATCTGGGCCTCGGTTATCGTGAGTCCGTCACCCAGCGGCCCCCCGTTGGTGTCGGCCGCGAGCGAGGGACCGGACCAGGACGCCGCAAGAAGCAGATCGGAATCCTGCGGCGCCGACATGACACGCTTCCCGGCAACCGCCATCCAGACCCGTCCGTCATGAAAAACCGGATTCCCCGGCGTCCCGCCGTAAGTGTCCGCCGTCAGCAGGCCGCTCTGGTCATCCACCGGTTCGGTCCACGTGGAACCGTTGTCGTCGGATCTGCGAATCACGATCCTGCCGGGTGCGGCCGTGTATCCCCACAGATAAACGGCGCCATCGTGAACGAAAAGGCTGCCCCGCTTCATGTCCATCATCGGTTCAGGCGTCAGGCAGGTCCACGTCGCACCCTTGTCCGAAGACCTGTAGATGTATGTCGTCCCGGAAACCTCGGCCGACGGTTCAAGGGAATTCCCGAACAGATTGAACGAAATCAGGTAGTCCCCGTTCGGCAGGACCACGATCGACGGCGACGTCGTGTAAATCAGGTCGGGCCCCAGAATCCGGAATTCCGGCGACACGCGCCAATAGACGACCTCGCCGGGAACACGTCCAAGGACGTCGGAAGGCGGGCTGTCGTCGCTGCCGATGTCGATCGGGACTTCGCCCGAATCCGGCAGATCCTCGTCCGATTCCACCCCGTCGTCTGCGGCCCAGGCGTCCTGAAGATCTTCCTGAACGACGTCGACCGGAACGTCCGGAAACTGCGCGTCACGGGCATCGGCCAGCGTGCCATCGTCAGGGGAGCCAGAGTCGCGGACGTCCGCCGCGGCGTCAGTCACCGAATCCGGGCCAACTTCGGCACCACCGCCACAGGCAGATGCCAGAATCAGGAACAAAACACCGGCAACCAGACGAAATCCTGAACCCACGACTCACCCCGGAATCAGAGGAATGACCTGACGATAACCTTACACCCCGTCCAAGACAATACCGCACGAAACTTTACGACTGGTATCAGCCGGCGTTTGTCGAAAACCCGACGCTGCTGATCGAAAACCGCACCCTCAGATACACGATCCCGGTCGATGACGGCGTCATCATAAGGGTCCACCCACTGATGCCGTGAACCATTTCGATGGTCGATCCGCCGATGCCGTGAAGCCTGGCCCGGCTATTTGATTTCACAGCCTTCGGGATACACCGCCGGCAGGCCGCCGGACACCCACGGCGAAATTACGCCGCCGCGGTGATCCTTGAAGTACCGTATGACCGCGGAAGTGCCAATCCCCGGATGATTCGTGTGACCGGACGTGTGCGGACAGTCGATGACGGTGCGGTCATGCCCGGTCAGGTGCGGCACCGCGAAGCCTGCCGACTTTTCAAAATCGATAATCGTTATGCCCATGCTGCCGTAAGTATCATTTGTTCCGCCATGCGTCATGAAGACGGTGCCGCCGCCGTTGTCCAGGTCATCCCAGCCCAGCGTCGCCATGCCCATCGTGTTGACGCCCTTGACCGTATCGTCGTCGTTGAACCAGGCGCCCGACATGGTCATGACCGACCGGACCAGGTCTGGATAACGGCTGTGCAGAAGATTCCCGAAGATCGCGCCGGCGCTGAAACCAAACACGAAAACATCACTGATCCCGCTTGTAACCGTGTCATCCAGGCAGCCCAGAATTTCCTCGAAAAGCTTCGCGTCAAGGTTGTTATCGCCGGATTGACTGTTAAGAATGGTCCATTCGATGCCTTTGTCGGCCCCATAAGGCATCAGTGCCAGGGATTTCGGATATACAAGGACGAAAGGAAAATCCGGATCCGCATCAGGGTTCGGGCCGAAGAACTTCATGAAGTTTGCGACGCTGTCCCCGAATCCGTGATAGACGAAAATGACCGACACCGGCTTGCCGTCCGGATTATCGGGGAACTTCACCGTGAATTCCGGGTCTTTCCAGCAACAGTCCAGGACTTGTTTACCCCATCCACAACCGTCTTGCCGCTGGCGCAGGCAAAAGGTATCGGAGTAATCACGACATCGGGATCGCCAGTGCCGTTATCCCCTGGTTCGTTCGTATCCTGCGGCTGGACCGCGTCCTGAGGGACGGTAGTATCCTGGCCAATGGCATCGCCGACGGCAGGGGTGTCAGTACCGGCCGTGTCGCCGCCGTTCGTGTCGGTGCCAGCGACATCCTGGGGTCCCGTGACGTCCTGGTCTTCGCCATCCCGGATCGGGATATCGTCGCCCGTCAACACGTCACCGGATACGTCCGGTCGCTGTATATCAGGGTCATACGGCAGATCGTTGCGGGTAACCTCCGGGTCACCGCCACACCCGGCGAACATTGCGATAACAACCACTGCGAATATGAATCCTGATCTCATGGCGCCCCCCTTTTTCCGACAAACCCCCGGCCGCAATTTTCCGCGTACTTCCGGTGAATTATGCGCCGCGTTATGGTCGCGTCAATAAGCTTTGAAAAAAATCCGATGCAGCCCCCGACAAGCCGGTCTTGCCGTCCCGATTGACTGACAGACACTGTTGACGCCGGCAGCCGGTATGATGATACTTGGCGCCAGGCTTCCCACAGGGGTAATGCGATGCCGGAAAACAGGGTTGAACTTGAATTCTCGAAGATGCCGAACGCCACGGGTGGAATCATTCGCACGCTTTTCGCGGGACGCCCCGCGCAGGCACCGGAAAACCGTCTTGGCATCAGCTACAGGGCGACGTGGAAAGGCGGCAGGGCCGACCCGGCCGTGCTGGCAAGGTACCGCAACCTGGTCGGCATGAGCGACGACGGCACGATCCCGACGATGTACATTCACGCTCTGGTCATGCCTCTGCGCCTGACCATGATGACCCACGGCGCCTTCCCGATGCGCCTTATGGGGCTTGTGCACTTCACGAACCGCATCGAGGTCACCAGGCCCATTCGTGCCGACGAGACTTTCGACATCGTCAGCACGATTGAAGGCATCAAGGTCACCGAAAAGGGCCAGGCATTCGACGCCGTTACCGAACTCAGCGTCGGCGGCGAAGTGGTATGGAAGGAAATCGCGACGTTCCTGGCACCCCTGCCCCCGGGCAAGCGGGCAAAGGACGGAAAGCCGGCGGCGCCAAAGCCGGAGGAACCGGACTGGGGCGAACCGATAGCCACGTGGAATGTTCCTGGTAACGCCGGCCGGGTCTTTTCCAGCATCGCCAGCGACATCAACCCGATTCACATGAGCGCCTTCACGGCGAAGCTGTTCGGGTTCAAGCGGGCAATCGCGCACGGGATGTTCAGCGCCGGCCGCTGCTATGCCGAGATCCTGAAGACAACCCCGATTGAATCACCCGTCGCGATCGACGTCCGCTTCAAGCGCCCGCTGTTCATTCCGGGCAAAGTGGCGCTGCACGCAATCAAGGACGCGGACGACACCAGGTTCCTGCTGAAGGTTCTGCCGAAGGGCGAACCGCACGTCGAAGGCCGAATAAGCAAACTTCAATCATCAACCTGATCCGCCGGCCGGAACTGCCCTGCACGGCCCTCGATATTGACCCCCTGTTATTTCTTGCAACACTGGTCTTGACACGGTCTGTCAGGATGTCGATGTTTTATTCGGACAAGAAATGTCCTGTTTGAAACGTCAACATTTCATTAAAGAAATATGGAGGCTCCCAAATGAAGAAAATTTCATCAATAATCGTTGCGTCTGCGTTTTCGATTCTTGTGGTTAACGGTTGCGGCTCAAGTTCGGACCCCATTGATGATGTGATCCCGGATACGACCGAGCCGGAAAAGGCGCTTCTGCGCGCCATACATCTTTCACCCGACGCGCCCGAGGTCGACATTTTTGCCAACGAAGCCGAGACTGCCGTCGTCACCGGACTGGCCTTCGGGGAAGGCACCGGATACCTTGAACTGATTCCCGGAAACTGGAATTTCGACCTGGCGCCGGCCGGTTCCGGAATTGGCGCTTCCGTGCTCGACACCGGCGCGCTTGCGCTGGAGGAAGGCAAGTCCTATACGGCCGTTGCGTATGACACGCTTTCCGCGCTGAAGGTCATGGCCCTGGTTGACGATTACCAGGAACTCGACGCGGGGAACATCCGCGTAAGGGCGATTCATACCGCCGCCGGTGTGGGCCAGGTCGATATCTGGAACATCCCGGCAACGGGTTCGCCGACCGCACTTTACACCAACGTCGATTTCGGGGTTGCCGGCGCCTATATGGATCTGCCGGCGGGCGCCTACAAGCTCGGCTTTGACGTTGACAACGACGCAACCCCGGATCTGGTCTTCCGGACCCCCAATCTGGCGGCCGGAGCCGTAATCAACCTGTTCGCGGTCAAGAGCGGTGACGAAGTGTACCTGCTGGCCCAGCTCAACGACGGCACGGTCGAAAAGATCGAGGCAGAGGAAGAGGTGGTCGTGGTCGATAAGACCTGGCTGCGTGCAATCCATCTGTCCCAGGATGCGCCGAACGTCGATATCTTTGCAAAGGATGCGGAACCCGCGGTCGTGACCGACCTGGCATTCCAGGAGGGCACCGAATACCTGGAACTTGAAGCCGGCACATGGAAGTTCGATCTGGCTCCGGCCGGCATGGGACTTTCGGCGACCGTCCTGGACACCGGCGACCTGAACCTTGAAAAGGACAAGCGGTACACCGCGGTGGCGTTCAACTACGTTTCCTACCTTGAGGTGATGGCCCTTGAAGACAATCTTGAGGGCCTGGAAGCCGGCAAGATCCGTATCCGCCCGATTCACGTCGCGCCGGCCGTCGGCCAGGTCGATATCTGGAACATCCCGGCCGAAGGCGATCCCACCGCGCTTTACACCGATGTCGATTTCAAGGCCGTCGGCGCATACGCCGATCTGCCCGCCGGCGCGTACAGACTTGGGTTCGACGTCGATAACGACGCTATCCCGGACGTGATCTTCCAGACCCCGGAGCTTGCTGCGGGCACGATTATCAACCTGTTCGCGGTAAGCCAGGGCTCCGAAGTCTTCCTGATTGCACAGCTTCAGGATGGAACGGTGGCGCGCATCGACGCCGAGGTCATGCCGAAGGCCATGGTCAGGGCGATTCACCTGTCCCCCGATGCCCCCGCAGTTGACATCTTCGCGAATGAAGGCGAGCCGGCCGTGCTGACCGGACTGGCGTTCCCGGAAGGAACCCCATACCTGGACGTCGCGCCGGGAACCTACAATTTCGACATCTCCCCGGAAGGCACGGGGCTGGCCGGATCCGTAATCGACACAGGCGACCTTGAACTCGAGGAAGGCAAGTACTACACCGCCGTCGCTTTCGGCGAGGTGGCCAATCTTCAGGTTCTGCCACTGATCGACAACTACGAAGGCCTGGACGCCGGCAAGTTCAGGGTTCGTCCGATCCATGCGGCCGACGGCGTCGGCCAGGTCGATATCTGGAACATCCCGGAAGAAGGCGACCCCGCTCCTCTGTACACCGATGTCGATTACGGCGTGGTGGGCGCGTACGCGGATCTTCCTGCCGGGTCTTACAAGCTGGGGTTCGACGTCAATAACGACGGGGTTCCCGATGTCAGCTTCCAGACCCCTGAAATCGATGCTGGCGCCGTCATCAACCTGTTCGCGGTTCGTGACGGTTCGGAAGTATTCCTGATCGCCCAGCTCAACGACGGCAGCACCGCCAAGATCGACGCAATCCATCCGCCCAAGGCCAGGGTTCGCGCCATTCACCTTTCGCCCGACGCCCCGGCGGTCGATATCTTCGCGAATGAAACCGAGCCGGCCGTGGTTACGGGCCTGGACTTCCAGGACAGTTCGGGATTCCTGATGGTTGATCCCGGCACATACAATTTCGACCTGTCCCCGGCCGATGCCGGTCTGGCCGGATCGGTGCTTGATACCGGCGACCTGGAACTGCAGGACGGAGTGTCCTACACGGCCGTCGCGTACGACCAGGTCAGCGCCCTGAAGGTGATGCCGCTGGTCGAGGATTTTGAAGGACTCGCCGAGGGCCAGATCAGGGTCCGCCCGATCCACGCGGCGTACATGGTCGGCCAGGTCGATATCTGGAACATTCCCGAAACCGGCGACCCGGCCCCGCTTTACACCGATGTCGATTTCGGCGCGGTGGGCGCATATGTCGATCTCCCGGCCGGCGCTTACAAACTGGGTATCGACGTTGACAACAACGCGGTGCCGGATCTGGTCTTCCAGACCCCTGACCTGGCCGCTGGAAGCATCATCAACGTGTTCGCGGTCCAGGACGGCGACGGCGTGTTCCTGCTGGCCCAGTTCCAGGACAGCTTCGTTGCCCGCATCAACCCGCTTGCCCCGTGAACCCTGACCCAACCTGACAATCCCGACCCAACCTGACAATCCTGAACCAACCTGACAATCCCGACCCATCCTGACAGCACCGTCTCCATCAATTTTCCCGTACCTTGCGTGGCAGGATTTCATCCGGACGGTTCCCTTCCCCCGGCGCCTCGCGTGGACTGATTGCATCCACAAGGTTCCCTTCCCCCGGCGCCTCGTGTGGACTGATTGCATCCGCACGGTTCCCTTCCCGCCAGATCTGATCTAGCATCACCAAATCCGAACAGGCAGGCTTTCGGAAGAACATGGATTTCTTACAGGAATAAAAAATGCTTCAGAAAGTGTCTTTTGTCACATTGCGCCAATTCCTTGCCGCCACGACATTGATTGCCGCTTTGGGGGCGGTATCGTGTGGAACGTCCGAGGATCCACAGGATGTGACCATCAACATCGACATCCAGGTTCCGGACTTTGGCGGATGTGTTCCGGCCACATGCGAATCGCTGCAGGCCGAGTGCGGCACGCCACAGGACGGCTGCGGAAACGCGCTGAGCTGCGGTGAATGTGAAGTCGGATCCTGCGAGGATTTCAAATGCCGCACGATCTGCATCCCCCAGTGCTTCGGCAAATGCTGTGGCGACGACGGATGCGGCGGCGCCTGCACCGACAACTGCGCTCTGAACGGCCAGGAATGCGACACGGAAACGTGCACATGCGGCGCCGCATGCCCGACACGCACCACGTGCCAGGATCTGGGCAAGAACTGCGGGACCTGGGATGACGGCTGCGGCGGCACGCAGGACTGCGGGACATGCACCACCGGCGAATGTGTTGACGGCGCGTGCCAGGAACCGCCGCCCGAAGGACTGAACGACCCCTGCCCGGGCGGCGACGACGACTGCAGTGAAGCGTTTCCCGTCTGCGCACCGGTTGGCGAAGGCTTCTGCAGCAAGGAATGCACAAAGGACGCGGACTGCGGTTCATCGACGTGCTGCGTGATGACCGGCCAGAAAAAGCACTGCATGGCCCCGGACAACGATTTCGTCTGCAGCGACCCGTCAACCCAGACTGGCTGCCCCGGCGGATACAACTGCATGCCGGTCCAGAACAGCGCGTGCACCTTCTGCTACGAAGTGGGCGAAATCCCGGCAGGCGGCCAGTGCAACTATGTCAACGACTGCGTGAAAGGTTACCTGTGCACGAAATCGACGGGCGAGGCGACATCGACCTGCAAGAAACTGTGCAACGCCAAGGCAGGAACCGGCTGCCCCGGAGGCCAGACGTGCGGCGGACTGACCGGAGTCACCGACTGGGGCATCTGCAGAACCGGCCCGGCGACGTGCAATCCGGCAAACAACGGCAACGACTGCCCGGAAGGCCAGAGCTGTTACGGCGGCAGCGGCTGCACATCGTTTACATGCGGTCAGCACGGCAGCCTTGGCCTGGGCGCCGAATGCACGTATTCGGACGACTGCGGCAAGGGCATGATCTGCGGAAACGGGGTCTGCATGCAGATGTGCGGAAACGGAAGCTGCCCGGAAGGCTTCGACTGCGTCGATGTCAGTGGCTGCACGGGCCTGAAGGTCTGTGCCGGCCAGGGCGGCACCGCGTGCACGATCGGCAAGAACAACGAACCGTGCGGCGCGAACGAAATGTGCTATCCGCTGGACGCGGACTGCAGCCAGGCGGGATGTTACCAGGCCGGAACCGCCGGACCGAACGAATCCTGCACCAACATCAACGACTGCCAGAAAGGCTACCTGTGCGCGAACGACGGCAGCGGCGGCACCTGCCTGAAGGCGTGCTGGTCGGTCGCGGACTGCTCCCCGCCGTATCACTGCGAATTCATGGGTAACGGCTGCGGCCAGACCATCGGTTCGTGCAGCAACGTGATGTAACGTATTCAGGAACCGGTTCGTATCCTGCAAAGCGACCTGAATTGGCCTCGATACGAGTGCTGCGCCGAAAACATCCAATAAATGGCAATATCGACGATAATCGGATAATATCGGATCAACTATTGGATAAAAGCACGTTCTGGAGAAAATAAATGCTCGGACTCGACAGCCTGAAGATCACGCCTGACATATTGCGACGCATCTCCACGATCGACGAATTCAAGGGGGCGTGGATGGCACTTGGCCGACTCGCTCCTGAACGTCTTTCATCCCTTCGGCGGGTGGCCACGATTGAATCTGTCGGGTCATCGACCAGAATCGAGGGGGTTAAGCTTACGAACGCCCAGATCGAAGGCCTTCTTCGTGGCTTGCAGATGCATTCCTTCCGATCCAGGGACGAACAGGAAGTCGCCGGATACGCCGAAGCCATGGAGTTGATATTCCATTCCTGGGCGGAGATCGGCCTGACCGAAAACCACATCAAGCAACTGCACGGAATCCTGTTGAAGTACTCGGACAGGGATCAGAGACATCGCGGGCAGTACAAGTCGATCCCCAACCACGTTGAAGCATTTGATCAGGAAGGAAGGAGCATCGGCGTCATCTTCGAAACGGCAACCCCGTTCGACACACCCCGGATGATGTTCGACCTGATATCGGATGCCAACGCACTGCTTTCCGACAATTCACACCATCCCCTGCTGATAATCGCCGCCTTCATCGTACGCTTCCTGGCGATTCATCCGTTTCAGGACGGAAATGGAAGGTTGTCGCGCGCTTTGACCACCCTTCTGCTGTTACGGTCCGGATACGGATACGTGCCATACAGCTCGCTGGAACGCGTTATCGAGGACAACAAGGATGCCTACTACATGGCTCTTCGTACCGCGCAGGTAACAATCGACCGTGGCGAGGATGGACTTCCGGCGTGGATTGAATTCTTCCTGACGGCCCTTATCCGGCAGAAGCAGATTCTTGAATCGAAGCTGCAGGCCGAACAGCGGCTTATGGCCCTGCCGGAACTGTCAGTGCAAATCCTTGAAATCGCCAGGAATCATGGCCGGGTGACGCTGACCGACGCATGCTCGATGACAGGCGCGAACCGCAATACGATCAAGCACCATATCAAAGCCCTGGTGCAGCAGGGACTCCTTTCCATCAATGGCAAAGCCCGCGGCACATGGTACGAACCACGCTGACATTGTACGGGCGGATTACATCCGCCCGCCGCGAACCAGCACGGTGCCTTCAGTCACGCCCCCGCCCCCGCCCTTGCCAAAACCCCTGATAACCCTTATATTCCAACCCTGCTCGCGCAGGTTCTTTGAAAAGGGGGCGTTCCGGTTTCGACGGGGATGCAATGGGAAAAGGAGCACGTCCGGGGTTTCTGTGACCCGGTTAACAATGCGGAACCTGTATTAATTGCCAACGAAAACCTGGCACTGGCTGCTTGACGGCCACGTTTCTGCTGGTGGCGCCCGTAAGCCATCAGAGGCGCAAACTTCTCGGGCTCGGTGACTGACGCGGCCGCCTGTCCGTTTCAGCGCGACAAGTTACAGGAAAACCTCCGGTGGGGTGTCCGTGCCCACTCCGGAAGGTAAAGAATCACTGGACTAAGCGTGTAGCCGCCTTTTTTCGGACCATTTTCGGACGGGGGTTCGACTCCCCCCGCCTCCACTC
>JAKPTZ010000146.1 GCA_029555025.1 Deltaproteobacteria bacterium | reverse complement strand
TCCCCGCCATCCTTCTTGACGGCCAGGGCCTTTTCGGTGACGAGCCTGTTGTTCCACTGACCGGCGAATGCCGGCTCGGCCACCTTGGTGCCCAGTCCCGGCGTTTCCTTGGACATGTCCAGAACGCTGGTGTTGAAGACCTTCAGCCCGGATCCGGGCACGCCCTCGATACCGACCATGACGACCAGATTTCCGCCGTATCCCGCGGTGCTCGTTGCCTTGACCGCGGCCCCGACGACAACGCCGTCACGAACGGCCGGATAGATGACCGGTGAAAGCGGATTGGATTCGTCAACGATGACCTTATTGTCGGCATCCGCCTTCGTGCCTTCGGGAAGCACCTTCTGTATCCCTTCGACGACCGCCTTGTTCTTCGCCTGGCGAATCGGTTCCTCGGTGACCTGATACACGGCCCCGAGAAGGGTCGCGCAGACAAGCGATATGCCTGTAAGGACAATCACGTACCTTGCTTCCTTCATTTCGCCACCTCCGCCTTGCGTGGTGTTCCAAAAGTCTTCGGCACCATCAGGTGGTCGATAAGTGGCGTGGCCGCATTCATCAGCAGTATCGCAAAGGACACGCCCTCGGGATATCCGCCGAACAGGCGAATCAGGCCGGTAAGAAGGCCGCAGCCCACGGCGAACACCACGCGCCCACCGAAACTGATTGGCGAAGTGACCATGTCGGTCGCCATGAATATCGCGCCCAGCATCAGGCCGCCGGTCAGGACATGGGTCAGGGGACTTGCATACTGCGCCGGATTCGCCATCCAGGCGATTCCGGTCACAAGCGCCGTCGTGCCGATGAAAAACACCGGGATTTCCCAGGTGATAATCCGTTTCGCCAGAAGCAGAATCCCGCCCAGCAGCAGGGCCGCGGCCGAGACTTCACCAAGCGAACCGCCCACGTTGCCCATCAGCATGTCGATGGCACCGGTTCCTGACAGGGCCCCGACGCCGCCTTCCTTGATGATCGCCAGGGGCGTGGCGCCGGTAACGGCCTGCAGCCCCTCGGCCGTAACCAGGCCGGTGGTTCCCGGCTTCAGCCAGGTCGTCATCTGAACCGGCCAGGCAATCAGCAGAAATACGCGGGCAGTCAACGCCGGATTAAAAACATTGCTTCCAAGACCGCCGAAAAGGTGCTTGGCCACAACCATCGCGATCAAGCCGCCAGCCGCGACCATCCACCAGGGAGCGGTCGGCGGAAGGTTCATGCCCAGAAGGATGCCGGTGACCAGCGCGGACATATCCTTCAGGCTGCCCGCGGTGCCAAGCAGCTTCATGCCGACAAACTCGAAAGCCAGGCATGAAACGACGGCGATGACCATCGTACGCACGGCTTCCAGGCCGAAGTAGTAAAACGATACCGCCACACCGGGAAGCAGCGCGATCGCGACCCACATCATTATCGATGCCGTCGTGTCCTTCGACCGAAGGTGCGGTGAAGGACTTACGATCAGACGTTCCGGGGCAGCGGCAGCCTTACCGGTATCAAGCTTTGCGTCTGCGCTCATTGATCTTCCCCTTGGCAATACGGAAAAGCTGCACAAGCCAGCGGTTCGACGGACAGGCGAAACTGCACGAACCGCATTCCATGCATTCCATTACGTGAAGGGCCTCGGCGCCTTCAAGGTCGCCGGCTTCCAGTTTCTTCGCGATCTCGACCGGCTGAAGCCGCAGGGCGCACGCGCTTACGCAGCGTCCGCAGCGGATGCACGAGGCCGCCTGGTAGTCGCCCGGGTTGCCTGCTTCCAGGAATACGAAGCCGGACGTGCCCTTGACCACCGGGACCTGAAGATCCGCCATCGCGATGCCCATCATCGGTCCGCCCTGGATTACCCGGGACAGATCCGACTTCAGACCACCGCAGAACTCGACCACGTCGGCAAGCATCGTGCCGACCTTGACGCGGACGTTCATCGGGTTCGCAATCTGCGTGCCCGAAAGCGTAATCACGCGACTGGTGAACGTGCGGCCTTCCATGACCGCCTCGGCGACGCGCGCGGCGGTACCGACATTCTGGACGACGCAGCCGACGTCAAGCGGCAGCCCGGGGGGCGGCGGGACTTCACGTCCCGTCAGCGCCTTGATGAGCTGCTTTTCGCCGCCCTGCGGGTACTTGACCCTGCATGCGGAAACGACCACGCCCGGAACGTCGGCAAAGGCCGCCGAAAGCTGGGCGATGGCGTCGGGCTTGTTGTCCTCGATACCGACGAAGCAGCGTTCGACGCCCAGGACGCGCATCAGTATGCGGACGCCGTGGACGACCTTTTCGGTTTCTTCCAGCATGACGCGGTGATCGCAGGTCAGGAACGGTTCGCATTCGGCGCCGTTGATTACCAGCGTATCAACCGGCTTGCCGGCCGGCGGGGACAGCTTCACATGTGTCGGGAAGGCCGCACCGCCCATGCCGACAAGACCAGCGTCACGTATCAGGTTCTTCAGCAGGGCCGGATCCGCTTCCATGTATCGGTCGCCGACGGCGGCCGGCATGCGGTAGGGAACCTGCACCGGAACATTGCCGTCAGGTCCGGGAACCGGTTCCTTCGCTTCGATAACAATCGCGTCGCAGACAAATCCGCCCGGATGGCGATGCTTCGCCACGGCCGTTACTTCGCCGGCAATCGGGGCGTGGACAGGCGCGGAAACGAACCCGCCGGGTTCGCCGATGACCTGGCCTTCGACGACGCGGTCGCCGACATTGACGACGGCCTTCGCCGGAGCCCCGAGATGCTGACGGAGAGGCACGACCACCCTGGACGGGGCTGGCATTTCGACACTCCCCTTCGAGCACGACAGTTCCTTGTACTCGTGGGGATGAACGCCACCCTTGAAGGTCTTTCTTACCGCCATAAGAACCCCCGAAAGAGATGATCCGGCCGAGTGATGCCGGAATCGCCCGACCTTGCCGGACACGCTTGCGGACGTCCCGCCCGCGCGGCGGCATTTTATCCCCTGGCGGGTAAAATGCCACCCCTAAACCGCTTGAAAACGAACAAGTTATTTCGAAAAACCTTGACTCGCCGGGCAAGTCGTCCTGTGAAGTTTTTAACAGACCTCAGAGGGAACCGACGACCCGCACCACGTACCTTCTTTCCTGCGGCCCGCCCGACACGGCAAGCTTGATTCCCGACATGGACAGGGTGTCGTTTCCAGCAAGCGGCGCATTCATGAAATTCCCGTCCCGGCGGAAACAATCCCTTTCCCAGATGTCATCGCCATCGGAACACTCGGCCATGCCTGAAGGATCGGAAGACGAAGAATCCGGCATTGCAGTAATCAGCGTGCCGTCGGCCAGTTCAAGCCTGCCACTGCCGCCCGCGCCAACCAGTATCTCCAGCCTGCGCTGCTGCACGTCGCGAACGTACGGCAGGGCCGGGTTGCGCGGATCGGGCTCGAACCGCCTGACATCGTCCGTCGTCATCACGGCAATGCCACCGGCCCTGACATAGACGGGGATGAACTCCAGCGGGGCCGCTTCGTCGATCGTCTGCCCGCCCGTTACGGCCGAGCCGTCATGGAAGCGGTACCAGCGTCCCGGCGGAAGTGTGACCGACCGCGTGACCGCGCCCTCATGGATGACAGGGGCGACGAAAAACGCCTGCCCGAGCATGAATTCGTGAACCGCGTGCCTTGCACCTTCCCATTCAGGGAACTCCAGGATCAGGCTGCGCATCGCGGGCAACCCGCTTCGCACCGCCTCGGCGTGCAGCGCGACCAGGTACGGGGCCAGCCGGAGATGCAGCAGGGCATAACGCCTGAAGTGGTCGATGGTGTCCTGATCCTTGTTCCAGTCCCAGTTATATTCCTCGTAGTTTCCACGATGGGTTCTCATTATCGGGGACCATGCGCCAAGTTCTGTCCATCGAAAGTACAGTTCCTTCGTGGAAGGATAGGTCGCCAGGCTTGTATAACCGGCGATATCGTGACCGAAGGCCGACACCCCTGAAAGACCGAGTCCGGTTCCATAGGGGATGACGCTGCCGATACCGTCAAGAATGTCCCAGTCGGTCTGCTGATCCCCGGCCCAGACCACCTTCAGATACCGGTTCGAATCCAGGAACCCGGATCGGGAAAAGAAGATGGCGTCGCCATCCGGACGTGCGCGAACCAACGCGTCGTCGTTGATCCTGGCCCAATCGACCGGATAGATGTTTCCGTACTCCCAGCCTGTCATGCCGTTGTCGAATCGCATGTCCGGCACGACCCACTCGCCGTAATCGGCCATCCAGCCGTCCAGACCCAGGCTCCAGGCGAAATCAAGCCTTTCCTTCATGAAATTCCAGCCGTTCGGGTCGGTGAAATCGACAATCGAACGCTTCACGTCGTACCACTGAACCCAGTATGGAGAACCATCCTCGCGGTGTGGCATGAACCCCTGATCCCTTGCCGTGAAGAACCAGTCGTCGTAGTCATCCAGGAATGAATTGAAATAAGTCAGAACCCGAAGGCCCATGCCACGGATCTTCGCGATCATCATCGGCAGATCCGGGTGGTGATACTCGCGGTAGTCCATGTGCCACACGACCGAAAGCGGAATATCGTGCAGATCGAGTTCGTCGGCCTGTACCGCGACCGGGGCCGGGTCGCCGAACAGGGCTACCCACGGCCCGAACGTCCAGTCGGGAACCGGATTCGGCCGGTAATGGTGGTCGGTGAACTGCCGCACGACGTCGGACGGCCTTGGACCGGCCAGAACCCGAAGGCCGCCCAGATCATCGTTATCGACCTGGATCTCGAGCGTATCCGGCGCCTCAGCCGTGCAGACCAGGAAACGGCTGCGATAGGTCGATTCCATTATCAGGCCGTGCGCGCGCGCCGAATCGCCTGACGTAGCCACCAGAGTGTAGGGAAGCGGGAAATACGTGTCGTGCAGATGGCCGGGATAGGACAGTTCCCATTCCGGCACATCGGGATCCTTTCCAAGCCCCTGCTCGGTCGAGCGTATCGGTATCGTGTGTCCGCGATGATCGACCGCGTCGTTCTGGCCGCCGAAGCCGTAGAAGGCCTCCCCGGAGCCACATTCAAGCAGGAAGCGAACCTCGTTGACCTCCCCCGCCCCAGGCTGGATCCCGACCTGAATCAGGTACCCGGTCTGCTCCGGCTGGAAGGTCACCGCCGCCAGTTCAACGCCGTCTTCGGACAGCGTGGCGGTCACGATACCGGCGTTTTCCGTCCATGTGGCAACCGCATCCGCGAAATCCGTCACGGCGGCTTCGTCCCGACTCACGGCCAGGAAACCCTGATCCCACTCGAATGAACTCGCGACCCTGGCCAGCCGGATCATGCCCGGCTTGAAGCGCACCACCGTCGAGCCTTCGGCGTCGATTACCGAGGCGACCGGCCTGCCCGGCTCGAAAATCAACGAAAGCGGGAATTCAGGGGCGGGTGACCCGTCGCCGCCACATCCACAGGCCACCGAGGCGAGAACGATCGCCACCAGGAAGACACGGCACCTCATTGCAACCTCCATGGAAACTTAATGCGTGCCGGGATCACCCCGACACCACGAAGTTATCCGGTTACACCTGGCAGGTCAACAACTGACAGCTTCAGACACATTCCGAAAAAACAATTGCAGAGCGTAAGGTTAGGACAAACCGAAACCACTTCGCGGGCTTTACTCTACTTCGCGGGCTTTACTCTACTTCGCGGACTTGACGGTGGACATGGCGGTGGCGATCAGTCCGGCGACATCCGCGACGTTGCTTGGCATGATCACGGTGTTCGTCGCCTTCGCAAGATTCCCGAACTGGGTGATGTACTGCTCGGCCAGACGCATGTTCATTGCCTGCATGCCACCATCGCCGCGCAGGGAAGCCGCGACGGACATGATGCCCTCGGACGTTGCCTTCGCAATCATCTCGATCTTTCTGGCCTCGGCCTGGGCAACCAGCGTGACCTGCGCGGCACGGCCCTCGGCCTCGTTGATCTGCTTCTGCTTTTCGCCTTCGGACTGGTTGATCATCGCCTGGCGCATGCCCTCGGATGTGGCGATGTTCGCTCGCTTCTGCCGCTCGGCCGTCATCTGGGCCTCCATGGCCTGCTTGACGCTCATCGGCGGAGTGATGTCCTTGATTTCATAACGAAGAACCTTCACCCCCCAGGACATGGCGGCCTGATCGATTGCGTCGATGACTTCGGCGTTGATCTTTTCGCGTTCCTCGAAAGTCTTGTCCAGGTCGATCTTTCCGATCGCCGAACGAAGGGTTGTCTGGGCAAGCTGGGATGCGGCACGCAGGTAATTGTCGATGCCGTAGGCAGCCTTGTGGGCATCCTCGACTTCCAGGTAAATCAGCCCGTCAACCTCGACGCTGACGTTGTCCTTGGTGATGCAGATCTGCGCCGGAATATCGACCACGGCTTCCTTCAGGCTGAACTTGTACGCAGCCTTGTCAACGAACGGAATGATGATGTGGAAACCGGCTTCCAGCGTGCTGTGATACTTCCCGAGCCGCTCGATGATGACCGCGGTCTTCTGTGGAACAATCCTTGCCCCCTTCACCAGGAGCACCAGCACCACTACAGCCAAGCCGACAAGCGCAACGATGGACGCACTGGCCATGACACAACCTCCAATATCAGTTGGATTCCGGTTTCCCCGAAACCGGTTCGATGACAAGACAGGACCTGTTGATTTCATCAACCCCGACGATTACGGCCTGCGAGCCGGCCGTGATTGCGACGGTCGATTTTGCATCCCAGTTCGTGCCGCGGTACCGAACCCTTCCGACCCGCCCAGGCAGCATTTCAACATCAACCAAAATAACGGTTCCAATCTCGATCCCGGAAGACGCCACGCCACGCGGCTGGCCGGTCTTGCCCCGAAGCAGGTTGACGGCCAGGCGGCGAAGCCCGACAAGTGTCGATACCGATACGACAAGAAAGGCCGCGATCTGCCAGGCCCATGCCTCTGGCGCGATGGCGGCGACGACGGCGGCGCCCCAGCAGCCAAGTCCGAAAAACACGATGATGAAGCCCGGGATCATCATCTCGGCAAGCGCGATGACGCATCCGGCAAGGAACCAGACAAGCCACATATCGAGTCCGAACATATGCGACCCCCGCGGAGTTCAGGATAAGCCCGAAAAATTATCACGCAGATGGCATCAAGTTGACAGTGGAAATCACCGATCGGGATGGCGTCCGTCAGAATTTGGCCTTGTGGTCTTCGGTCACGCCGCGGATGCCGTCGATTTCAATACGCTCGCCATCCTCGGTGGTCACGAAACCGTGGAAACTGCCGAAAGGCTGGTGATAATCCGACAGCAGCACCTTCGCGTCGATCATCCCGTCCCGCTTGCCTTCCGGACGGAATTCAAGGTCAACGGAACCATCAACCGTCTTCAGGTGCCAGGGCTTAAGGTAATCGGACGAATCGTATTCGAAACGCGCCGGCGCCAGGTTATGCAGCCTGCCTTCAACCCACAGGCAGTTTTCGTTGTAGGTCTCGTCGTCCTTAATCAGGTTGTGGCACAGGTTCAGCCCGATCAGCCTGCCCTTCGCGTCGTATCCGCCGAAGGTCGCCCATTCCCAGAAAATCCTGTAGGGATAATAGGTCTTCTGGATATCCAGCATCGCCACGTACTTGTCGGATTCAAGCTGATAGACGCGGTTCCCGACCGCGATCATGCCCGAAACCGGAGTGACCGACTTGTGGGTGTACAGAGGACGCCCCGGCGCGGCGGGAAGCACCACGACAAGCGGATTGTTGTTCCGCCAGTCGGCGTGCAGGACGAAATCGGCGCGGATTGCCGGAAGGTCCTTTCCCGCCTTGATCTCGATGTGATAGACGTGCTGGTTCTTATCAAGCTGATCGTCGATCTCGACCTTGAATCCGCCGCCCTTGAAATCGGTCTGGCCGTTATAAAGCTGGCGGCTGGTCTTGATGGCGCCGCCACCGCACTGGGCCGCATGCTCGATGAACTTCCCGGTGGCACGATCGGCGGCCCAGAACCAGGCGTTCGAAAGGTACTTGGCATCGACCACGGCGCACCCGATCGTGACTTCCGGGCCGACAATGGCCACGTGTGCCCACTCCTTCAGGCGGGCCGTGCGCAGGGGCTTCGGGACCGGAAGCCCGAACACGTCGATCTTCTGATCGTCCAGGTTCACGTTCCGAAACGGAGTCGCAAAACGTCCATAGACGGCCTGACCGGAGACAACCATCTTTTCCGGGGTATCAACGACTTTCATCATGACGGGATCACCAGATTATGACATCGCAGTTTCGACGCAATTGGCGCGCCGTGTCAATAGGGAAGACCTTGCCAGGCAGGCATGAAACGTCCCGTCAACCGATGCGATATGTATCCTGGAGCCGGCAGGCTTCTTGAATTCCGTTTCCCTGCAAGGTAACATAATGCCGAAGATACGTCGCGGGGGCTTCGTCTTCATGGCATGGAAGGGCGACCACTCGCCAAACCACGTCCATGTGTTTGACGGACGCCGCCTGCTGATGAAATGGGATCTGGAAAACAACTGCCTGATGTGGGGAATTCTGAATTTGAAGGCCCTGGCGCTGATAAGGAGACTTCAGAAGGAGGGACTCCTGTGGCGAGCGTGACTTGCAACAACAGGAAAAAGTGTTTCACCCTGCACGGAGCGCAGCAAAGCCTCGATTATCCCTATTGCCGTTGCGCGCCTTCGCCCACGCCGGAGAATCCGGTGTCATCTGCCTTCATGGATCCCGAGCTTGCGTTTTCCGGATTCTCCTACGTCCTCAAGGACGGCAGCGAGGGCTCCATCCTTATCGACCAGGTTTACGACTACAACCGGGATCCCGACTACATCAGGAACATGCTGCTGTACCAGTTGACCATCGAGGCCAGGAGGCACTTGAAGGCCAGCCGCATGGGTCGCCGTGAAATAATTCGACTGATGGGAACGTCACCGGCGCAGCTGTACCGCCTGCTGGATCAGACGAACTACACGAAGTCGGTTGATCAAATGCTTCGACTGCTGGGCGTCCTGCACTGCCAGGTCAGGCTGGAGGTTCTTCCCGAATCGGCGTGAAGCCGGAATCAGGCATCCTCCGGGGCATCGGCAGGCAACTGGCTCCTGCGCTTGCGGGCCTTGGCGCCGGTGCCGCCCTTGGTGCCCGGGACGTGGGCCGGTTTTCCGCCAAGACGGCGGCCGGAAAGCGTGGCCAGGACACCGTGCAGCATCCTGATTTCACGTTCGGTCGGCTTGGTGCGGGTCAGCCACCCCCGGATGACTTCCATCATGTGATCCCGCATGTCCGCGTTGGGAAAGAAACCGGCAACCAGCAGTTCCTGCTCGACATGCTGGAAGAAGACTTCCATCTGCTGCTTCTTCGCCGGCATCCGGCCAATGGTGGGATCGACGATCTCGACCGGATCGTCCATGCCGGCCTGCAGCCACTCGTAGGCGACAAGCAGAACGGCCTGGGCCAGGTTCAAGGACGACATGCCCGGGTTCAGGGGAACGGTGATCACCACGTTCGACAGCGCGATGTCCTGGTTCTGAAGCCCGGTGCGTTCAGCCCCGAACAGTATCGCAACCCCGGCCCCGACCTTCTTCAACGCCCGTATTTCCGAAGCCGCCCTGCGCGCGGTCATCTCGGGAATGACCTGGTCACGCCTGCGGGCCGTTGTCGCAAACACGTGCGTGCAGTCACCGACCGCTTCAGCCGTCGTCGAATACACCTTTGCGGTTTCCAGCATGCCCTTCGCGCTGACCGCCAGGGCGCGGGCCTCCCCGCAGTTCCAGCCCTCGACCGGTCGAACCAGCCTCAGATCGGTCAGGCCACAGTTGGCCATGGCCCGGCACACGGCGCCAATGTTCTGGGGATTTGACGGATCGACCAGCACAATCGCCGGCCCGCCTGACATGATTTCTTCAGTTGGGGTGGTTATCGCCACTTCGGATTCCCGGAAATACTATTCATCATCCCACGGGAAATGATACTGCGTAAGGCCCAGTTCGCGGCGCATGTCGTTGCAGTTCTTCATCAGCGGCGCGTTGACCGGGACCCCGCGATCCTTGCGGAACAGCCACGCGTCATGCTCCTTCTCGCCGGCCGTCCAGATGCGATCCTGGCCCGGGGCCTTCTTCGAATTGCGAAGGTCGCGGCAGATGCTGCCGGAAATCTTTTTGAAGATATCCAGGTTGATGAAGTGCTCGATATCGATCGCGATGAAGAAGTGTCCCAGGTGGTACGGAACCTTCTTGCCGTCCTCGATGCCAAGGAGCTGCTTCAGATAGCTGCCGTTCTGCAGGGCGGCCGAAAGAATTTCGACGACCGTTGCCCAGCCGTAGCCCTTGTATCCGCCGCCGTCCTCGCCCAGGCCGCCGACCGGGGTGAGTGCCGCCGTTCCCTTGACCAGATCCTTCAGGGTCTGGGTCGGGTCGGTCCGCGTCTTGCCGTCCTCGCCGATGACCCACCCTTCCGGCATGGTCTTGCCAAGCCTGTCGTAAACCTCGATCTTTCCGCGCTGGGTCACCGAGGTGGCGCAGTCGATGACGAACGGGAATTCCTCGTCTGTCGGGATGCCGAAGGTCAACGGGTTCGTTCCCAGCATGTTTTCGACGCCGAACGTCGGGGCGATGGAAGGACGGGCGTTCGTGCCGGTGATTCCAATCATGCCAGCGTCGATAGCCATAAGCGTGAAGTACCCGGCGATGCCGTAATGGGTCGAATTCCTGACAGCGACCATGCCCAGGCCGTGTTTCTTCGCCTTTTCGATGGCCATCTGCATCGACCGGTAGGCGATCACGTGGCCCATGCCGTCGTGGCCATCGACAACGGCCGTTCCATCACGGTCGGACACTACCTCGAAGTTCGTGTTGACGAACTGGACGCCTTCCTTGATGCGATCGTAATAAATCGGCTTCAGGCGGCCGATGCCGTGCGAATCGATGCCACGCTTGTCGGACGTGATCAGGATGTCGGTGCAGATGGCGGCATCCGCTTCCGGGACGCCCAGGCCGACGAAGACGTCCTTCATGAACGCTTCCATATCCTTGAAGGGAACCCAGTAAATTTTTTCTTCCATGTCAGTTTCTCCACCTGGTGTTGTCATTACCGGACAGTTCCCGACCGTCACGGCCACGAACCTGTTTATCACCAAAGTTGACGCACGGCCAGTCCAAATGAAACCGGCCGGCTCAAAAGCCGGTCGCCTCAACCCTTGCAAGCATTAACCAGCCCAATCACCCGACATAAACCCCGTATTAAGCCGCCTGGCATTTGAATACGAACACGACCTCATTTCTGACAAGGGCGCGCCGACAGCCCGTCGCTTGACAAATTACAATAAAATAGTCAAAGATCTGACTAGTTCGGTTATATTCAGCTTGGCACACCACCTGGAGGCATGAATCATGGCCAGATGGAAATTTGTAAACAAATTCGTTTTTACTGTCACGGTGTTACTGCTTCTGGCTTCGTGCTCTGTACCCCCCGCCGACAGGGGCGACATTATTACAGAGTCCGTGGAATGCGATGTCGTCGTGGATGCATTCGATCCGAACGAAGTGGTTGATATCATTGATGAAGTCGATATTCCCGTCGATTCGTTTGAAGACTCTGCCGATGCTGACGATGTGCATTTCAGCGACATCGATGACGATGGCGATATTCCTGAAGATGCTTCATCGGACGCTTTTATCTGCGGGGATGTGCCCAAGGAGGGATGTCCGTGTGACAAGTCTACCGACGAACCGTGCTGCATCATGATTGCACAAGGCTTGACATGTTCGCTTGTCCGCGAGGTGGACGGGGTGTGGATTACTGAATGGGGCATCCTCTGGGATTGTGGTTGTGACGATGGGCCTCAATGTGAAGGGTATGAGATTTATCCCTTGTGTCCCTGGGAATCGAGGAAGGAGTATTTTTGAATGAGCCGTCTAGAATACGTGGTATTGTCAATCTTCCTCTTGTATGCGGCATCCGGATGCGAAGTCGGCGTAATTGATGAG
>JAKPTZ010000141.1 GCA_029555025.1 Deltaproteobacteria bacterium | reverse complement strand
TCCTGACGAATCGGCAGCTTGCCGCAGTTTCCCGGGCAATGCCGGCCACCCTTGCCGCCCTGGGTGAAATCGAAGGTATCGGTGAAGTCAGGTTGAAGGAGCATGGACAGGAGATACTGGACATCGTTCGGCGACTGGGCGCCGCCGACCTGTCCGGTGGCGGGGGGACTGGAACATGATCGGCGAACTTCCGGCGATGGAGAAGTGGCAGAAGGTTGGCGGCGATATCATGGACAGGACCGCGAAATTTCCAAAATCAGTCCGGTTCACCTTTTCCACCCGAATCGACGGGCTTGTCCTGGAGGTGATTGATGGACTTGTAATCGCAAGGTATTCGACACAACGGGAAAGGCCCGAAAGGCTTCAACAGGTGTCGCTGTGTCTTTCAAGGCTGCTTGCCCTGTTGCGCATGGCTTTCGACCGGGGCCACCTTAATGCCGGAAGTTATGAATACCTGTGCTCGGGGATCGTGGAAGTTGGAAGCATGGTCGGTGGGTGGCGAAGATCGATAACGCAGGCCAGGGCTCGGGATTGAAATGTGATTGACGATGAAAAGACGCGGCCATCTGTTCAATCAGGTAACCGATTTCAATCATTTATGCAGGTCGGCCACGCTGGCCGCGCACGGAACCTTCAATCGCGACAGCCTTTCGTTCATGTTTGAACTTGAACGCAACGTCGTGGAATTGAAGCGGCAACTGGAAGGGCGTCAATACCTTCCTGGTGAATACAGGACGTTTTGCATCACCGATCCCAAGCCGCGGATCATAAGCGCCTCGCCGTTTCGCGATCGGGTCGTACACCATTCACTTTGCGGCGCGCTCGAGCCGGTCATCGAAAGCTATCTGATCGACGATTGCTACGCCTGCCGTGTCGGCAAGGGCACGGTGGCCGCAATCCAGCGGGCACGGTTATTCGTCAGGCGCTTCGAACGATTTGCCAAACTGGATGTCCGGCATTACTTCGAGACGGCCGATCATCAGGTCTTGAAAGCGGTCATCAGGCGTCTTGTGAAGGATCCCGGTGTTCTGTGGCTGACCGATCAGTTCATCGACAAGGGCGCGCCGGGATCCATTCCCGGAAAGGGGATGCCGA
>JAKPTZ010000126.1 GCA_029555025.1 Deltaproteobacteria bacterium | reverse complement strand
TCTTTGATAAATTTCGGGCGTGTGAACAGAGATGGCGCCGCCCGTTATCTGGAACGCCGGGTGCCGGGGTCCTTCGAAACCCCTGCTGGTCCGGGCCTCTTCCTGTGGATGTGACTGTGGTAATCCCGGATACATCCCCGGCCCTGGCATTTCCAGTTTTCCACCGGTTTTCAACCACCCGATTTATCAACACTTTCAAATCAACAGTTTCATTTTGAGTCACTTTGACATACCATGCCCACGTTGCACAAAACGGTGCCGGGAAAATGTCCGACCAGAGAAGAGTACTGATTGTCGATGACTATGAGCCGCTGTCTGAATTCCTGAAGATCTCCCTGACAGACCGAGGCTTCGACGTCACCACTGTGGGTACCGGCGCCGAGTGCATGGAACTGATTCGTTCGGGTTTCGTCGGGACTGTCCTTCTTGACGTCAGGCTGCCGGACACCAGCGGGCTTGATCTGCTTCAGGCAATCAAGCTGGAAAACCCGATTCTTCCCGTAATCATGATTACAGCCCACGCCAGCCTGGAAGTTGCGGTCGAGGCCACCAGGCGTGGCGGGTTCGACTTCATACCGAAGGGCACCCAGATCACGGAACGCCTTGAAGTCAGCCTTAAGAACGCATTTGACCATCTTCACCTGAAGCTGAAGGTTCTTGAGTACGAATCAAGCGGTTCGGCCGACAAGCTGAACTTCAGCAACTTCCTGACTGTAAGCCCCCGGATGAACGACCTGATGGCAACGCTGCGTTCGGTCGTCAACAGCGACGTCGCCGTTCTTATCGAAGGCGAGTCCGGCACTGGAAAGGAACTTATCGCGCGGGCCATTCACAGCAACGGCTCAAGAAGCGCCAAGCCTTTCGTGGCGGTCAACTGCGCCGGGATTCCGGAAACACTGCTTGAGACCGAGATGTTCGGTCACGAAAAGGGCGCGTTCACGGGTGCGGCATCCCGCAGAACCGGACGGTTCGAGGCGGCCAATGGCGGAATCCTTTTCCTTGATGAGGTCGGCGAGCTTCCAATGTCGCTGCAGGCCAAGCTTTTGCGCGTCCTGCAGGAAAAGACGTTCGAACGTATCGGCGGGAACACCCCAATCCAGGTCAATGTACGAATCATTTCGGCCACGAACCGCGACCTGATGGAGGAAGTCAAGGCCGGCCGGTTCCGAGAGGATCTTTTTTACAGGCTTTCAGTTTTTCCGGTCCGGCTGCTTCCACTCCGCCAGCGCGCCGAGGACATTCCGATGCTGGCGGAACACTTCCTTCTTAAGTACAAGAAGGAGGAAGGCAAGGACATCAAGGGATTCACCGGCCCGGCGCTCGACATCCTGAAGAGCCTGCGCTTCCCGGGAAACGTGCGCGAACTGGAAAACCTTGTTCGGCATGCGGTCATCGTCGCGACGAGCGGGGAGATAACCGATACCGACATACAGACGACCCTGCGCAATCACGGGATTCAGATCGCCCCGCAGCCGGGCGGTGGCGCCCCGCAACCGGCGGGATACTATGCCCAGTTCAAGTTGCGCGACCGCCTGGCCGCCGTGTTTCCGACGTTCGAATCACTCGTTCCGATGGAGGCGCTCCAGGACGAATACCTTAGAATGGCCGTCGATGCGGCCGGTGGAAATGTAACCCGGGCCGCAAGACGCCTGGGAATCGGACGTGCTACCATGTACCGTCGGCAGAAGGTCGGGGAATGACGATGCCGGGGCGGGCCTTGAACCGACCGGGCCGATTGCTTTTTGAGACACGCTTCATACGTTGAATCCAGGGGTTGTCAATGAGAAGGACTGGACTGCTGGTGCTTGCTGTTTTTGTTGCGATGCTGGGGTGCGGCGGGGAAGGACAGCCTGATACCGACGTTGTGCAGGATCACGGGACGCCCGATGCCGTCCAGGATCCCGGGCCCGGTGACGCCGGGAATGACACGAACGACGTTGTCGCACCGGATGACGGTCACCTTGACGTCTTCAATGACGTCCCGACCGACGATGGTGGCGACCTGGTGCCGACCGACGCGGTTGACGCGACAGAAGTCTTTGAAAACCTTGACGAACCGCCGTTTGCAAGGTTCATAAACCCGTTCATCGGAACCCAGGATGGTCTTTTCAACGTCGGCAACGCGTTTCCTGGTCCGGGGCTGCCCTTCGGAATGGTCAGGCTCAGCCCCGACACCGGTGACAAGTACGGCGCCGGGGTCTATTCGCACTGCGGCGGGTACCGCTGGGCAGATCCGCTGATATACGGCTTTTCGCACAACCATCTGCATGGTACCGGGGCGCCTGATTATGGCGACTTCCTGGTCATGCCGGTGCGTGAAGTCACGAAGGCAAAGACCAAGCCGACAACGTTCGCGTCCGAATACTTGAAGGAAACGGAAACGGCTTCGGCCGGCTATTACGCGGTGACGTTGAAGGATCCCGATGTTCGCGTGGAACTGACCGCAACAACCAGGTGCGGCCACCATCGTTACACCTGGCCCGAGGGCGAAACCGTCGGTGCAATCACCATCGATTACGGCGCCAGCCTGGTTGAAGGGCGCAGCCTTGGCGGCACGGCGCACGTGGCCGAGGACGGCAGCATCGAGGTCCTGAACCATCACCTTGGCGATTTCGCCGCCAGGTTCGACGGTTACGACGTGTACTCGGTCATCCGCTTCAACAGGAACCCGACAGCCAATGGGATCTGGAAGGACGGCGAGCTGACGCGTGACACCACCGAGCAGTCCATTGCAAAGGGCCCCGAGGTCAAATGGGGCGGATTCTTCGAGTTCGACCTGACTGGCAGCCGGACCGTCGAAATGCAGGTGTGCCTGTCCTATTCCAATATCGAAAGCGCGCGTGCGAACATGGCTGCCGAGCTTCCCGAATGGGATTTCGAGGGAACGCGGCAGGCCGCATTCGACGCGTGGGAAGGATTCGTCAACCGCTTTGTGACAAAGGGCGGGGATCGCGACCGGAAGGTGAACTTCTACACCGCGCTTTACCACTCGGCACAGATGCCGCAGATCTGGAATGACGTGAACGGAAACTACCAGGGCTTTGACAAGCAGGTTCACAACACCGACGGCGGATTCAACTACTACACCGACCTGTCGCTGTGGGACACATTCCGCACGCAGCAGCCGCTGATTGCCCTGGTGTGGCCGCAGATCCACCTGGACATCAACAAGTCCATGCTGAAGATGGCCGAACAAAGCGGAAACCTGCCAAAGTGGGCACTTGCGGCCGGCGATACCGGAAGCATGATCGGACAGCACGCGGCCACCATCGTCGCGGACAGCTATCTGAAGGGAATCACCGAATTCGATGCCGACGCCACTTTCGAGTACCTGAAGGCTTGTGCGGAAGACACACTGGCCGACGGCGTGCGCGGGCGACGCGGCTCGGCGACCGTCTATAACACCACGGGATACATTCCGGCCGAAAACAGCACTTCGTCGGTTTCAGAAACGCTTGAATACGCTTTCTGCGACTTCTGCCTGGCAGAGCTTGCCGCCGCGCTTGATCGGCCGGAGGATGAAGCCGTCTTCCGTGGCAGGTCGCAGAATTTCCGCAACGTGTGGGATCCTGAACTGATGTTCTTCCGCGAAAGGAATGCAGACGGGACATGGACCGCCGCGGTTGAAGACTACGACCCGACAATCATGACTTTCGGCGGAAAGAACCAGGGCTATACCGAAGGTTCCGGTTGGCAGTACCGCTGGTTCGCGCCGCACGACCCGGCCGGCCTGATCGTGATGTACGGCAGCGCCGATACCTTCGTGACGCTGTTGACGGAATTCTTCCAGGTTACCAAGGACACGTTCAACTTCCAGGTTCCGAACGGATGGTACTACCACGGCAACGAGCCGGACATCCATGCCGCATTCATGTTCAACGACGCCGGGCGGCCGGATCTTGCACAGTACTGGGCCCGGTGGATCCTGGACAACAACTACAGGAATGAACCGGAAGGGTTGGTCGGCAACGACGACGCGGGAACGCTGGCGGCATGGTATGTT
>JAKPTZ010000125.1 GCA_029555025.1 Deltaproteobacteria bacterium | reverse complement strand
TCGGTGCTGGTCATGATTCTTCCGCCAGGGGCCTTCCTGACGCTCGGGCTGATCGTCGGCTTCATGAACCGGATAAGGAGGGTTTGACATGGGTCTCCTTACGCTGATTATCTGGACGGTATTCGTCAACAACGTAATCCTGTCCCAGTTCCTGGGAATCTGTCCGTTCATGGGCGTTTCGAAGAAGCTCGACTCCGCCATCGGCATGAGCGCGGCGGTTCTTTTCGTTATCGTCCTCGCCACCGTGATTACCTATCTGCTGCAGTTCGGCGTTCTTGTGCCGTTGAAGCTTGAGTACCTGCAGACGATCATGTTCATCCTGGTTATCGCGGCGCTTGTCCAGTTCGTTGAAATGGTGATCCGGAAGGTTTCCCCGGCGCTTTTTGAAGCACTTGGCATCTTCCTGCCCCTGATTACCACGAACTGCGCGGTGCTCGGCACCGCGATCATGGCGACCCAGAAGGACTTCAATCTTTTGCAGGCCGTCGTTTTCGCGGTCGGCATTTCCCTTGGCTTCGCGCTTGTTCTGCTGCTGTTTGCGGCCATACGCGAACGTCTTGACCTTGAAACCTCCACGCCCCGCTACATGAAGGGCATGCCGATCGCGCTGGTGACGGCATCCATCCTGTCGCTGGCGTTCCTTGGGTTCTCGGGCATGGTCAAGATGTAGTGAGGTGAATGATGGACTTTGTTGCGCTTGTAACCGCGGGTGGCGTGCTGGCTGGAGTGGGCGCCGCCGCGGCTGCCCTGCTGGCGGTCGCTTCGCGTGTTTTCGCGGTCCAGGTTGACGAAAGGATTACTGCGATTGCGGCGGTTCTTCCGGGGGCAAACTGCGGCGGGTGCGGTTTCCCGGGCTGTTCCGGCTATGCGGCGGCCATCGTCAACAAGGGTGTCGATCCTTCCCTGTGCGCCCCTGCCGGCGCCGATGCCGCGAAAAAGATCGGCGCCATCATGGGCGTCGAGGTGCCCGACCGCGAAAAGGTCATTGCCCGCGTCCGGTGCGGCGGCGGTCACGACAAGTGCAAGCCCCGTTTCGAGTACCGCGGACTCAAGACATGCCGAGGCGCGGTCATGCTTAACGAAGGCGGCGCCAAGTCCTGTCCGTACGGATGCGAGGGCCTGGGCGACTGCGTGGATGTCTGCGTGTTCGACGCCATCCGTATGGGCGAAGACGGGATTCCCGTTGTCGATATGGAAAAGTGTACCGGCTGCGGCAAGTGCGTGACCGCCTGCCCGAAGGACGTCATTGAACTGCAGGCGTGCAAGGGCCCGGTAGCGATCAACTGCAACAGCCAGTGGAAGGGCAAGGAAGTCAAGAACGTCTGCGAGGTCGGATGCATCACGTGTCTTGCGTGCGTCAAGGCATGCCCGTGGGAAGCCATCACGATGAAGGGCAACATCCCTGTCATCGATTACGACAAGTGCCATGCCTGCGGCCTTTGCGTCGATTCCTGCAAGCCCGGAAGCATCGTGATCCTGCGTGCCATTGATGAAGCCGCGAAGGAAGAAGGCCAGAAGATCATCGCCGATCGCAAGGCCGCGGCCGCAGCGGCCAAGGCCGCGGCAGCCGCCGCGGCGGCGAAGCCCGCCCCGGTCCAGGAATAGCAGTCATGGTCGAAACCGCCAGGGTCGTCGAGGTCGGGCCATCAGGGTCGGTGACTGTTGAAGTTACCCGGCACGAGGCCTGCGGCACCTGTGCGGCACGCGGCGCATGTCATCCTGGCGGATTAAAAACCGGTCGCGTCGTGGCGGCCTGCGGATTGCCGTGCACGGTCGGGGATACCGTCGAAATTTCCATATCGGACTCGGCCGTGCGCTTTGCCGTCCTCTGGGCATACGTTGTTCCGGCCGGGCTTCTTCTGGCATCGCTTTCCGCAGTCTGGTACGCGCTCTCCGGAACCGAGCTTGAAGGCAGTCGAGACATTATTGCGGGAATTGCCGGGCTGGCCGGGGCCGGGCTCGGCTTCCTGATAATGAAGCTGGTCAACGGCAGGATTCGCAGGCCAGGCACGAAAGCCCATGAACGATTCACGATCCGGGTTGTAAGAATCCTTGATTGATAAATTTGGGGGCGGGGAGCAACCGTCCGCCCCGGTCCTCCCCGAATCGTAAGGGCGAATGAAAATTCGCCCGCCTGGGGAGCAACCGTCCGTCCCTCGATGTGTGCTGACTGGGGCCTTCGGGGTAACTGCGGTTACTTCGCGGCCCAGGACTTCAGGAACTCGACCTGCTTTCCGACTTCCTTTTCGGCCTCGTCGATAGCCTGCTTTTCCAGCTTCTTGCCGATCAGCGGCAGCCTGATCTCGACTTCGGTCGAAAATACCAGCCTTGTTCCGGCCCCGTTGTCGATGAACTCGATTCCACCGGCCAGCTTGAACTGATCCGCGAACATCGACGGCGTGATCTCGTAAAACATTCGAGATCCCGCAACATCCACCGTGTTCGTGTCGATGTACTGATCCGTGTCGGACGTGCGCAGCATCTGTGGAACCCGTGACGGGGCCGTGACCTGGGCCTTCCTTTTCTTGCCGCCGCCTGGGATTGCCGCCGTTTCCAGGATTTCGACGGTCAGGGCGCCAGTGTTCTTCAACTGTCCGCGGTAGTAGTCGTCGTCCATGTAGAATTCAAGGACGCGGCTTTTGGGAATGGAAACAACATGTTCGTGTGTAATCTTCATGGTTCCTCCAAGATGGCTCGACCGGCCATGCAGGTTGCGATTTTCCTTCGCATTGGCCGTAATTTGCAACACCCCGCCTTCGCGCGGGGTTGCAGTCGTTTGATTCGGATGGCACGCTTGATATTCCGAACCTGTCGGGGCGGTTCGGATCTGGTGGCGAAAGGAGGATTCGGAATGGGCTGCCGGCGACGCGTTTTCCTGATCATCGCGCTTGTCCTTTCTGTCCCCCTGTCCGCCAGTGCGGCCTTTGAGCCGCAATCCGCGATGAGGCGCGACTGGGAACGCCACCTGGAGCTTCCGTGGCAGATGGCGCCGGACCAGCCGTTCAGACCGGCTCGCGAGCTTGTTTCCGATCGCACCGGGCCCCGTCCGGTCGTGTTCGGCTATCTTCCGTACTGGGAGTTCGGCGACGCCGTGCTCCACATGGATCTTCTTACCCATATCGCGTACTTCGGCGTATCGATTGACGGGCAGGGCAGGTTGCAGGATTCCAGGCACTGGAACACCACGGCGATGGACGAACTGGTTGCCGCCGCCCGTGCATCCGGCGTCAAGGTCGTCCTTACCGTCATATGTTTCGATTCAACCGCGATGGATTCGCTCCTGAACTCGACCGACTACAGAGCCGCCGCCATATCCTCGATAACCGACCTCGTGGTTGCCGGTGACGGGGACGGCGTCAACCTGGACTTCGAGGGCCTTCCGAAGACCGCAAAGGACGGTTTCGTTCAGTTCGTTTCCGACCTGAAGGCATCCCTGGACGCGGCCCTCGGGGATTCGTCCCTGACACTCGCGATGCCTGCCGTCGACTGGAAGGGGGCATACGACTACGACCGCCTGGCCACGGAGTCCGACGGACTTTTCCTGATGGAATACGAATTTCATTATCCCGGCGGTTCTCCCGGCCCGGTTTCGCCGCTGGAAGGCTCAGCCAAATGGGGCAAGTACTCAATCACCTGGTCGCTTGACGATTACGACACGTGGGGCGGGCTTGAAAACCGTCACAAGTTCATCGTGGGCCTGCCGCTGTACGGCCATGACTGGCCGGCGATCGGTGAAACGCCACCTTCCGAATCGGCCGGCAAGGCAGACTCCGTCTTTTTCACCGCGTGCCGACAGGGGGAGTCGGAGCATGGTCGGAACTGGGATCAGGATTCGGCTTCGCCATGGTACGGCTATTACGACGGCCAGCAGTACCGACAAGTCTGGTGCGACGATTCCTGGTCGCTCGCGCTGAAGATGGCGCCGGCGCGGGATCGCGGTCTTGGCGGGATTGGATTCTGGGCTGTTGGATATGAAGGTTCGCTTGATGGTCCCTGGCAGGCTGTCGTCGATGTCTTCGGTCTTGGCGGCCCCGACGATCCGCCGGATCAGGTCGAGATCGGGGCGGACGAGGCGGTTCCGCCCGAAGTGCCGGAGTTCGTCGACAGCCAGGACGCCGCCGTCGTCGATTTCGATCCGCTTCCGGATTCCGGCGGTTCGGATCCCGCCCCTTCCGAGGATGACGGCGGCAAGGTCGATCCCGGTTTCCGGCCCGATCTGGACGACACGAAGGACGTGGCCGCAGGAGGTTTCGAGCTTCAGGTTGAACTGAATGCCGGCGACACGATACAAGACCATGATCGCCAGCCAACAACGTCCTGCAGCGCCAGCGGGCGCTCGGGCCCAATCCCCGTCGGCCTGATTATTGCCTGGGTGGTATTGATTTTCGGCCTTGCAAGACAGATATTGTCCACGCGTCGGCACCGCCAGGGACGTGCCGCCGCCTGACCTGCCGCCTTGACGCGTCCGGGTCCGGTTCAATACATGATTCCCGGGGGTTGACTTGGATTTCATCGATCGTGTCGTGATGGTTCTCGTTCCAATGCTGCTTTCCCTGACCGTGCATGAGTATGCCCACGCCAGGTCGGCCTTCGCGCTTGGCGACGATACCGCCGCCAGGATGGGCAGGATGAGCCTTAATCCGGTGGTTCATATCGATGTTTTCGGCACCATAATCCTTCCCCTGATTTCGGTCATTTCCGGAAGTTCGTTCTTTTTCGGCTGGGCCCGCCCGGTTCCGGTCGATCCGACCGGTTTCACGCGCCGGATATCGATGAAGCGCGGCATGCTGCTGACGGCCGCGGCCGGCCCTCTGTCGAACCTGGCCTTCGCGCTGGTACTTGCCGTGATCTTCAAGATCATGTCGCTTGCCGGGGCCGTGGATTTTCCGTTCATCGCGACGCTTCCCGGCCAGGCCGACGCCTGGGTTTCAATGACCGGCAACGAAGTCCCGGCCATTTATCGTCTGATTGGAACCACTTTCGTCATCAACGTCGTTCTTGCCATATTCAATTTCATCCCGGTGCCTCCACTGGATGGAAGCCGCGTGATCGTGGGGCTGCTGCCGGACAGCATCGGCGCAAGGTTCGCCTGGCTCGAGCGCAACCCGATCTTCATCATCGTCATGTTTTCGCTTCTGATCTTTGGCGGGGCAAGGTTCCTTTCCGGTCCCGTGAACGCGATTCTTTTTGGATTGCTGAAGATTACGGGCAACGTCTGATAGCCGCGATGAAGAATCCGTCCATTTCGAAAGCCCAGGGAAGAATCGTCACCGTGTGATCCGGTGATTCGAGTGCCGTCGGAAGTCCGGTTTCGACCAGTTCGTATCCCGGCCTGGCGCCCAGCACCGCCGCAAGAACGTCGCGACCTTCGGTCGGGCTGAACGAACAGGTGGCGAACACGACCCTGCCGCCGGGCCTGACCATTCTCAGGGCGCTTTCAAGCAGTGCCTTCTGAAGAAGGGCGGCCTGCCCGAAGTCCGCCGCGGACCGGGCGTACCGCACCTCGGGCCGACGCCTGATGGTTCCCGCCCCGGTACACGGCGCGTCAAGAAGCACGGCGTCAAAAGTACCTTCCATGGCGGCGGGAAGCGCGGTCGCATCCGCACCAAGCACCCGAGGCTTCGCAAGTCCCATGGCCCGGCACAGTTCCTTGTTCCTGTCCAGCTTCGCCGAGTCCGTATCGACCGCCGTCACCGTCGCCTGATCAGACATGTCCAGTATCTGCGATGTCTTGATGCCGACCCCGCAGCACATGTCCAGCACGTTTGCCCCGTCAAGGGGACCGAGGGCCATCGCCACAAGCTGGGACGCCTGATCCTGGGGAATCACCAGCGATGGAACCGCGTCGGTCGCAAGGATGGCGCCGGAATCAAGAATCATGCAGTCCGGCGCGAATTCCCCCGGAGTAGCGACGGTTCCCGTTGCAGCCAGGGCCGCAAGTGCGCGTTCCCTTGATTCCCCGCGGTGTCGAATCCTGACGGAAATCGGTGACGGACTGGCCAGCCTGGCAAGGTCGTCGGCGCCTGGAACGCCCCCGTGGGCCAGCCGGATGTGTTCCATGAAAACCGGCGGGATTGACAGAAGTTGCCAGGGCGTCAATCCATCAAGCAGCCTGCCGGGATTCCCGTCAGCAAGCCTTTCCACCGACCTGGTCACCGCGTTGACAAACCCCGCGCCCTTTTCCCCGTCAAGCCTGCGCGCGGCGTTGACCGCGCCCGAGACCCTGGCATGTGCCGGGATTCGATCAAGGAACACCGCCTGGTACGCGTGTCCAAGAAGGATCATTTTCAGCAGGGGCCTTGTATTTTCCAATCCGCGGCCGACGTGCGGGCCGACGATTGCCTCCAGGGCCTGCATGCGCCGCAGGACTCCGCCGACCAGTTCGCGCAGCAGCCCGAAGTCACGCTGGTCACGATAAGACCCGGCGGCCTGGTTGGTCAGATCCGTGCTGCGCTGGTGTTCGCGAAGCACCGCCTCCAGGATGATGGCGGCGTCGGTTCTGGAATCCCCGGTCAGCCGCTTCAAGATTTTTCCCCGTCTTCGGAAATGTATCGAGATACGTCCCGCATGCAGATGATTCCAAGCACGACCCTGATAAGCAGGACACCGAAGATTCCGGCTGTCGAGAAAGCATCAACCACCGCGATCTTCGATGCGGCCGTGGGGGCGACACCGTCCGGAACGAAGGGGCCGTAAAGACCCCGCATCGCCACCTGGGTCGAGCCGATGCCGGATACCGAAATTGGCACCATCGCGATGAACGAAGTGATTGCCATGAAGAACAGCAGCGTCAGCGGTGGAACCGAAACCCCGAAGCTTCTCATGAAGAAGAGGTTCATCGCGCCGTATTCAAGAATCAGGATCGATCGGAACGCGAGCATCGTCAGAAGCGACCACGGCCCGATATACCTGAACGCCGCCATGATGTCGTGGTTGACGACGCGTCCGAACCAGCCCGGGGCGTTGCGTATCCGCGAAATAAGGCACAGCGCGGGCGCGGCGAGCACTCCGCCAAGAGTCAGTATCGCAAGAATCATGGTCGGCGCGCGATCAAATGGCGAGCGCCCGGTCCAGATTGCCGCCTGGACTATGATGCTGAATACGCTCAGGTCAATGAAGTTCAGCAGGACGAACGGGCTTCCGGCGGCGCCCCAGCCTTTGGAACTCCGCTTCTTCACGACGGCGGCCATCATGACAAGGGCAAGGTTGTAGTTGATGATGTTCAGCAGGTACGACGCGCCCTTGATCCTGGCGAATTCCCCGAATCCGACCTTGATCCCGACACGGCCCAGAAGAAACTTCACCGTGAAAACATCGGTCATGTAGGTCGCGGCCACCGCGATGAATGCCGTCGCGATGAAAAGCACCGGATCGGCACGCCCGATCGCTGCGGCGACCGCATCCCTGTCGGTCGTGAAATACAGGAAGGCAAGCAGGCCGACTGTGCCCGTCCATGCGATTACCGCCCGGAGCCTTGCCTTGAAGGCCTTTTTTGTTTCTTCCGTCACGGGCGGTATTGTAGGCCAGTCCCCGAATGGCCGCGACAAGAAATGCGACGTCGGGCCGTGTCCGTACGGACGTGCTAGAATCGGCCGCACGATCGGTCGTTTTGTCCGGTCTCACGGGGTGTCCATGAACTCCATTGCTTCAGACAGGGAATCAGGAACCGGACTTGACGTGGTTTTTCTGTTCTTTTACCCGTCCCGCGGCGATACGTTCAGGTTCCCGGCACTTTCCGCCTGCTGCAGTGGCGAGGTTATTGCCCGCGGATTGCGGTCCCGGGTGGTTGAAGTCCAGCTTGACATGGACAGTCCGGCCGAGACTGATCTGGCGCTTAAGCTGCTTTCGGATTTCCTTCGCGCGCAGTCGCCGAAGGTCGTGGTCTGTGAAGAAGTTCCCTTCCCGGGCGTCTTTGATGTCATCAGGAAGGCGTGCGATGCATCAATCGTGTATCCGTTTGAAGCGGATCCAGCGTCGGCCCACCTGATTGATTTCAAAGTCTTCAACTTCCAGTCAAACCCGGCGCCGCTTGTCGAACTGGTGACGCGGCTTGCGAACGGTCGCGAACCGGACGGGATTCCGAATGTTTCCGTCCACGGACGCCCGCCGGCAACGCTTGATGCCGAATGTGGCAGACCGCCACTGTTTCTGGCCGACCCCGACTATGATTTCGTGTCGATTCCCGCCCGCGCCCGCCAGGCTTCAAGGCGTCTTTCCGTCTATGTGAATCCCGGGTGTCCGTGGTCCGCCGACGTCGCGGACAATCCGCACTATTCCGGGGTAACGTTCGCGATTGACGGCGTCGCCAGGCGGGGCTGTTCGTTCTGTTTCCAGGACGGTCGATATTCCGGGCTCGATGCCGAAGCGACCGTCACCCGTATCCTCCTGGAACTTGTCCGGTGGCTTGGCCTTCATCCCGAATGCCGGGAAGTGGTCCTGTGGGACGAGTCGCCCTGGAGATTCCTTGGATTGCTGGTCGAGCGCCTGGCGTCGTCGGGCATGGGCCCCATGGCGGTCTGCTTCCACGCACGATGCGATCATCTTGTCAGGCAGGTGGCAACCATCACGGACGCGTGCCTGCGCGCCAGGCAGTTCGCGGATTCCGGAATATCGCTGGTGCTGACCCTGGTCGGGTTCGAAAACTATTCCGCGCCGGAACTGGAGCGCATGAACAAGGGATATGGGCCGCCGATCCTGTCGCAGGCGGCGGCCGTCTGCAGGAGCATTGCCGATCAGTACCCGGACGTCTTTGAATACGATCGGTATCGGGCGTCCAGCTTCATCCTTTTCACGCCCTGGACCTTGGTGTCCGACCTTCGGGCCAACATCGATGGATTCAGGCGCGACGGCATCGAGGAATTTTCGACCGGCATGGGACTTTCCCGGCTGCGCCTCTATCCGAATCTTCCGATAACGGCCCTTGCCGATTCGGACGGGCTTGCCAGGGAACGGGCAACCGGCGACGCCGAGAACCTTGCCGGGATGTTCGGTTACTCATTCGACATCCCCTGGCGGTTCCGGGACGGTCGCGTCGAGCAGGTCTTCCGGCTATATCGTGCTCTGTATCCACTGGTTGAACGGCGCTGGCAGGTCGATCTGCTTGAATGGTGCGTTAACGCGGTCGTTTCGGGCGATTCCAGGCTGTTTGATCCGCCATCTGCCGCTTCGGTGTTCCTGCGGCTCAACGCGGCCCTGGCTGCACTGAACTCAAGAGGCCGTGGCACCGCGCGAAAGCCGGAATCCGTCGTGGCCGCTGGCGCCACCGATCCGCGCGCGGAATCGATGCGAACAGGCACGCTGGAACTGATCCTGACCGGGCGCGGGGTTCCCGATGGCCGCAACCTTCCCGACACGGCACTTGATCCCTCGCCGGCCAGGCTTGCGGTGAAGATTTCCAGGGCTGCCGATGCAGTCTCAAGGCTGCATGTTCTTGGTCGCGAACCGACCCTTTCCCCGATCTTCCTGCGGGCAGTCTATCTTGCGCGCCAGGCGGGGGTTCCGGGCGCTTCGGTGCGCACGGACGGCCTGGTGTTTTCCCAGCCGGCGGCGCTGGCCCGCGCGATAAAGGCCGGGCTGACCGATATCGAAATCAGGGTCTTCGGAACATCCGACGAAGACTGGAGAAGGGCGACCGGCGGCCGTGGCGGCATCGATGCGTTCCTGGCCGCCGCGTCCCTTGTCGCGTCTTCATCCGCGGCAATCGGAGGGCGCGCTCTCGTGCAGATAGGAACCGTGAATCCGGATTCGATCCCGCAGGTTGTTTCCATGCTTGATTCGGTCGGTCTTCGCCAGGTCTCCTTCGAGGCGCCGGTGTCCTGCCTGCCGGTTTCGGGGCTGGAAAGTTTCGTGCGTGAAATTGAGCGGCTGGTTCAGTCCTCGAGCCCCGTTCCCGCCTCAGACCCCGAGGTCGGCATCGACAACGGGAACATCCCGGACTGACCTGTGTATCCAGATCGGGTATGACCACATGATCCAGCCGTTTTCCGGCGCCGCGAAGCGGTGGTGAAGGAAATCGTCGTTAAGGTTCACCGGCCTGATGAATTCGGCAACCCTTGCTTCCAGAAGGTTGTCGTGCCCGTCCAGATCAACGCCGACAGTGCGCGAAAGACAAGGTTCGATGCCGCGCTCGGCAAGTTCCGCGAGCAGGGCCGGAAGATCGGCAATGACACGGTCCTTCAGTTCATCCGTGTGTGCCGGCAGAAGGGGATCCATTCCTTCCGGCGCCGACAGCAGCAGGCGCCGGCCTCCGGCCTCGACCAGGGCATCCACCAGATCCAGCAGTTCCTTTCGATTGAAGTCGCACTGTTCGCTGTAGACGCTGTTGATAACGATGAAAAGCGCCGGAACCGGAACCTGCCCCGTCCTGAAGCGCTTCAGGAGTTCCCTGATTTCAGCGATGTTGCCTGGAATCGAAACGCGGGCGTCAGGCGGCCTCAACTGAGGCGGCCTGGCCACCAGGATGACCTGGCTGACGTTGCGCCTGCGGCAGACCTCCATGAAGTCTTCCTGCGGACAAAGCCCTATGCCTCCCCAGAACAGGACCGGGGATGTCGCCCCGGCGCGTGCCAGTTCGCCAAGAAGCCTGTCCAGGGCCGGTGCCTCCAGAAGATCCGTCGATGAGAGAGACGATGATTTTGGCAGCACGAAAGGTCGCGACGACATGATGTCGGCCAGGATCATCTTGACCATGGCCGTCTGGGATACATGTTCGATCCTGAGTCCGGGGCAGATTGCGTCGCACTGGGAACATTGTGAATACCGGAAGAACTGGCCCGCGACGGTTCCGACGGCCGATGTGCCGTCAACCGGGTCGAACTCGCGAACCGTCCGAAGGTGGTAACTCTGGACTTCAATTTCGGGCCCGATGTCGGACAGCAGGCATGGCGGTATGTTGTACGGCTTGACCCGGCCGTTCGGAAGCCCGCCCTCAAGCGCGGTTCGAATGCCGGCGACAATCCTGTCGATACCCAGCAGGAACCTGGCTCCCCTTGCAAGGTTCTCCTTCGAAAGGATGAACGGCTGCACGATGTGCACGGTCGCCCCGTGTTCCTGCGCAAGCAGCAGGGTCTCGCGCAGCAGGTCGATATTTCCGGGGACGAGCACGGTAATGGTCGTGATGTCGAATTCGGCCCCGGTTGCCGACGTCCTTTCCTTCAGGTAACGGATTCCGGCCAGCGCCTGCTCGAACGACCCGGGAACCATCGTCAACGATTCGTGGATTTCAGCGGTCGGCCCGTGAAGAGACACGCTGACCCCGGTCAGGCCGGCCTTCAGCATCAGGTCGGCAAACTTCGGGTACGAGAACATCCTGCCGTTTGTCGTGATGCTGACCTTCTGAAAGCCGGTTGTCCTTGCGTAGTTGACCAGTTCGGCGATGTCCCGCCGAATCGTCGGCTCGCCGCCGGAAAAAGAGATCTGGGTGAATCCCTGGGCCCTTGCCGTGTCGATTTTCTGCCTGATTTCCTGGAATGAAGGCTGGGTCACCGGTCCGGCCGCCCTGATGGCCGGCTGGGGGCAGTGCGCGCACCGGTTGTTGCATCCGAGTCCGGTTTCGATGGTGACGACCGTGTCCTGCATGTGTCTCTCCAGCACCACCGCGGATGATATCAGTTATGCGTCGGGGCCGCATCAATGCGGTTTGACACTTCGGGTCGGGGGGCGGAAAATACCCGCGATTCTAGGGTACCAAGGGGTCAGCCTGAACGAAGATGGACAAGGATGCCGCGGATTATCAATTACGAACGGCCGCTCTTTCGTGGACACGCGCCGTTCTCCGTCTATGATGTCCCGATCGCCCTGGCGGTCTTCGCGCTGATCTGGGCCTTCCTTACCGTCGGCAGGGACATGACGGCCCCCGTTCTTCCAGATTCGGGCGAACTCGATCTGGCTTTCATCAGACTGCCATATTACGCGCTGCGTTCGGTCGCGAGGATGTTCCTTGCGTATTTCTTTTCCCTTCTTTTCACGTTCGTTTTCGGTTCCCTTGCCGCGCACAATCGAACCGCCGAAAAGGTCATCATACCGACCATCGACATCCTCCAGTCGGTTCCAATCCTTGGCTTCCTGGCCGTGACCGTCAACGGGTTCATGTCCCTGTTTCCCGGTTCCATGCTGGGCATCGAGCTGGCATCGATATTCGCCATCTTCACCTCCCAGGTGTGGAACATCGTCTATAGCTTCTTCCAGTCCGTTCGGGCGATTCCAAGGGATCTGACGGACAGCGCCGCCGTGTTCAAGCTGACTCCCATCCAGAGATTTTTCAGGCTGGAAGTTCCGTTTTCCATGATCGGCCTGGTCTGGAACAGCATGGTGTCGTTCGGTGGCGGCTGGTTCTTCCTTGCGGCCAGCGAGGCCATCACCGTCCTTGGCAAGGATATCAGGCTCCCGGGGCTTGGTTCGTACCTGGCAACCGCCGTCGAAAAGGGCGACTTCCCGGCCATCGGCGCCGCGATTGCAGTCATGCTTCTGATTGTTGTCCTGCTTGACCTGGCATTCTTCCGGCCGCTGCTGGCATGGGCCCAGAAGTTCCGGACCGGCGACGTGTTCGAAACCGAGTACGAGTCGGCGGTCCTGACCGCCATCCAGCGTTCGACGCTGGTCGAAACGTTCGTCGAAAAGGTCAGCCGGCCGTTCTGGTCCTTCCTCATCGACAGGTTGCCAGCGCGTCTTGCCGCCTCGCGAATCGGTTCGTTGGCCGGTCGCCGGCGTCGTGGACTTTCGATAACCGGGATCATCCTTCTTGTGCTTGGCGGAGGCATGGTCTTCTTCATGGTTGGCGACGGCGTCGTCTTCCTGTTCCAGAGCATGACCCTGGGGGAACTTGGCGTAATCGGGCTTTCCGGCCTTGCAACGATGGCGCGGGTGCTTGCGACCGTCGGGGTCGCGTCGCTTGTCTGGGTTCCGATCGGAACCTATATCGGCATGAGGCCGGGGCTTGCCAGGCGCATCCGCCCGGTCATCCAGATCGGCGCGGCCTTCCCGGCCAATCTCGTCTATCCGCTGGTATTCCTTCTGTTCGTCCGGGCCGGCGTCGATCTTGGAATCGGGGCGGTCGTGCTGATGTTCATAGCGACCCAGTGGTATATCCTTTTTAACGTCATTGTCGGCACGCTGACCGTTCCGGAAGACTTGAAGGCGGCCGCGGACGTCATGCGTCTGCGCGGTTTCATGCGCTTCAGGACCCTTGTCCTGCCGATCGTCTTTCCGTTCTGGGTCACCGGGGCTTTGACGGCCGCCGGCGGCGCGTGGAACGCGTCCATTGTCGCCGAGGTGGCATCGTTCGGGGATCACTCGATGAAGGCGTTCGGGCTTGGCGCCTATATCGCGCAGGCGACGGTGCAGGGCGACTGGCCCGGAATCGTGGTTTCAATCGTCGTCATGTGTCTGCTGGTCGTGCTTATGAACCGCTTCCTCTGGCGGCGGCTTTATCGATACGCCGAGGAGCATTTCACACTTGAAGGTTAACGGCCCGGGGCCGTCCGGAACTTGGGGGAACGGCAATGTCGGAACTTGATCGCGCAAAAAGAAAGATTGATGCCCTTTCGATCCAGGATCGCCAGGATGTTCCGGCAATTCTCCAGACGAAAGGGTTGAGCATGTGGTTCGGCGGCACGTCGGATACGCCGCGCGTGACAGTTCTTGAAGGCGTCGATTTCACTATCCGCGAAGGCGAGTTCGTTGCCCTGCTCGGTCCGTCCGGGTCTGGAAAGACCACGTTCATGCGCATTCTTGCCGGTCTTACCGAACCTTCCGCCGGTGAGGTGCTCTATCACGGCCAGCGCCTTGTCGGCGTTAATCCGGGCGTTTCCGTCGTGTTCCAGTCCTTCGCCCTGTTCCCGTGGATGAGCGTGCTGGAAAACGTCGCGATGGGGCTGCGAGCCGCGGGCATGAACCTTAAGGACGCCATGGAAAAGGCCACGGCGGCGATCGACATGATCGGTCTTGACGGCTTCGAGGATGCGCTTCCGCGCGAGCTTTCCGGCGGCATGAAGCAGCGGGTCGGATTCGCCAGGGCACTGGCGGTCGAACCGGAGGTCCTTTGCATGGACGAGCCTTTTTCCGGGCTTGACGTGCTTACGGCCGACAATCTGCGAAGCGAACTGATGGATCTGTGGCTTGAAAAGAAGATCCCGACCAAGGCCATCCTGGCCATTACCCACAGCATCGAGGAAGCCGTCATGATGGCGGACAAGGTCGTGATCTTCTGGCATAACCCAGGTCGCGTCGCCGCAGTGCTGAAAGTCGGGCTGCCTCATCCCCGGGAAAAGAAAAGCCCCGAGTTCAAGAAGCTCATCGACCAGATCTACACGATCCTGGTTCGTCAGGCCGAGGTCGAAACCAAGGCAAGCCAGCGACCTCTTGCCCTTCGAAAGTTCCAGAAGCTTCCACATGCCCGCCTTGGCGCGCTTTCCGGCCTGCTGGATCTGATCCAGGAAAGGGGCGGCGTGGAAGATATCTACGAGCTTGAAGGCGAACTGAACATGGAAGCCGACGACCTGCTCGAACTGACCGAGGCGGCCTCGGTGCTCGGGCTGGCCGTGCTGTCGGAAGGCGACATCAAGCTGACCCAGCTCGGGATGAGGTTCGTCGAGGGCGACATCCTTTCAAGGAAGGACGTCTTCCGCGAGGCGGTCGCCGGATCGGTCGTGGTCATCAACCAGATTCTCCAGGCCTTGAACACCGCGACGGATCACAGCATGGACGAGGAGTACTTTCTTGACGTGCTGGAAAACCACTTCACCGAGGACGAGGCGTATCGCCAGCTTCAGACCGCAATCGACTGGGGACGTTACGCCGAGCTGTTCGCGTATGACGAGCAGTCAGGCGTGCTCTACCTGGAAGATCCGCCCGAGGAGGAAGGGTGACCTTCGTCATCGTCGAAAGCAGTCGCGCGACTGGCGGATGGCCGCCACAATCCTTTCGACCTGTCTTGGTGTCAGCCATTCGTGGCAGGGCAGTTGAACCGCCTCCCTGAACCATCCCATTGCTGCCGGCCTTTCCGGGCAGACGGGACTTTCCAGGTAGTCCGCAACTTCCGCGCCAATTCCGGCGTCAATTCCCTGCATCCAGAGTTCGCGCCTGAATGCGGGTGCGTCAGCAACCCTGATCGTGAAGAAGTATGCATTTGAACGCGCCGGCGAGTCTTCGCGGTATAGCCCGTCATCGATTTCGGCCGCTTCGCACAGCCTGCGAGCGATCAGCCTTCGCAAGGCAAGCCGCCTTTCCAGGGAGGCCAGCGAGTGTATTCCGTGAAGGGCCTGCAGTGGAGATATGGAGCACGGCTCTTCCGCCGTATCCGGTGGTCGCCGGATCATGCGGTCAATCATCATCATCGTCGGCCGGAACTGGTCAAATGCAAGAAGGGCGGTTGGCAATCTCAGCCACGGCCCCGCGGAAACGAGATCCTCGGCCAGGCCGCGGGCGAAGGAGCCGGCCGTATCGACACGCGGCGGAGACTTCAGCGGCAGCATTTCCCTGTGGCCGGGAAGAACCATTGCGCCGCCGCCGAAGCAGTTGACCGGCTTCAGGTAGTTGAAGCTGAAAATGGCGCCCCTGGAGAGGGTGCCAGTCCAGGCGCCGCCCAGCGTGCTCCCGATGGATTGCGCGCAGTCCTCGATGACCGTCGCGTGAAACGGTTCGACTGCCTTCGCGATGGCCGGAACGTCGGCGGGAATCCCGAAAAGGTGCGTGGCCAGCACGCACTTGACGTCGCCCCCGGACGGCCATGCATCCAGCACGGTCGCGGCCGTCATCACCGGCCTTCCGGGATCCACGTCGCACGTGATCCAGCGATACCCCAGCCGTCCGAGGAAAGGCCCGATGTCCCCCAGGGTGTACGCCGGGATCATGATGGTCGAGCCCTTTGGGATTCCCAGGGTGTCCAGCAGCGTGGCCAGGGCCTTGCGTCCCGATCCGGTTGCCTGGACCGAGTGGCGACCGCCGAGGCTTGCGGCCAGGGCGGCTTCGAATCTGGGCACGAAGGCCCTCATCCTTGATGGGGCAAGCCTGCCCGTGAGTGCGTCGTTGAAGAAGCCGGCCTCGATGTTGTAACGACGCCTTGGAATCATCGCTTTTTCCCCGTGCGACATGCCAATTTGGAAATACCGGCCGTCATTCTCCAGGCCGGCCTGACGGCAGTTGGCCCGTTGTGTTAAGATATCACGGAATCCGGTTCGCTTTCGGGGTTGCTGTGGCCAGTTTCGACAAAGAGATTGTTTTCCTTCGGCTCCCGCCTTTCTTCGGAAAGTTCTTCACGCATCCACAGGAATGCCAGGTTCCCTTTCCGATTGCATATGCGGGCGCGTGCCTGAAGAAGGACGGGTTCAAGGTAAGCGTCAACGATCAGTGGGCCCGCGAGGAGGCCCCGTCGCGCATGCTTCGCGGACTGCTTGCCGGCGATATGGGCATGCTTGTGATGCACGTCGATTCGATGAATCGCGACGTGGTCATGGATACCGCCTGGGCGGTAAGGCGTCACTGCGGCCGGTCGCTTCCGATGATAGCCACCGGCCAGTACGCCGACGTGTTCCCCGAAAGTCTTGTCGGCACGGCCGGGCCCTTTGATGCGGCTGTCCGTGGCGAACCGGAACTGACTCTGGTCGAGGTGGCGCGCGCCGCCAGATCCTGGCAGGAAGCAGGATGTCCGGGCGATGGCCCCGATTTTTCCGGGATTGCCGGCGTGACCTGGTCCGTTGCCGATCGTTCCCGGATCGTGCGCAACGAAGACCGTCCGTTGATTGCAGGTCTGGACGATTTGCCGCTTCCCGACTTCGGTCTGTTCGATCTGGATCGGTACGCCAAGATGTCGTCGTTTGTTCCGGTAAGGGGGCGTGTCCGCTGGGGATGGATCATGTCCAGCCGTGGTTGTCCATTCGGTTGCCTTTTCTGTTCCCCGACACTGCGCAAGTCTTACGGCACCCGCTACAGGACACATTCCCCCGAATACGTGTCCAGCATGGTGCACGATCTTGTCGTCAATCACGGATGCAACGCAATCGCGTTCGAAGACGATGTCTTTTCCCTGGATCGCAATCGCACCATCGAGATATGTCACAGGATTCGCGAAAGCAATCCCGGCGTATTCTGGACGGCGCAGACGCATCTTGCCACGCTGGACGGGGAAGTGATCCAGGCGATGGCCGAAGCTGGTTGTCGCGGGCTGTGCGTCGGCATCGAGTCCGGTGATGAAGCGGTCCGTCGAGTGTTGAAGGGCCAGTCGCTGTCGGATTCAGATATTGAAAGGAACGTCGCGCTGATTCACGCTCATGGAATTCAGCTTACCGCATACTTCATGGTAGGTTGTCCAGGCGAGACGCTGGAACAGATGAAGAAGACGGTTGAAATGGCCCGCCGGATCGACCCTGCCATGATCCAGGTCGCCTTTTTCACGCCCTATCCCGGCAGTCCCGCGTGGGACAGGTACATGGTCGGGGGTCGTCACGAGCCCGACATGTCGCACTACAACCGTTTCAGCGTCAATCTGTCCGCCGCGCCCAGGAAGGACGTCGAAAGACTTCACGATCGCTTTTATACATCGTTCTTCCTTCGGCCGAAGTGGATCGCAAGGTATGTGACCAGAAGGCTTCCGTATGTCGTGCTCCAGAGTCGAGGCCGCGAATGGAAGCTTCTTTTCAACACGCTGGTCTATCTGTTCGCGCCGGTTCACAGCGTGAAGATGGATTCGATGGATTCGATCAGGCGGCTTTGACGGAGTCACGCACCGGCGGGAGGATCGTCAGGCCTGTCGCCCGGTGTATTCACGCGCCTTTTCAACACCGGTAAGAACCCGAATGGCGCCCTGCGCCAGCGCGCCCATCTCATTTTCGCCCGGATAGACGGTCACGGGCGAACCCATGGCGCCGATGTACCTGGTAATCTTTTCGACAAGCGGCTTGCTTCGCGCCATTCCTCCGGTCAGGATGACCTGATCGACGCGTTCGCCGTCAAATGCCGGCAGCAAGGCGGTGATGGCCTTTGCAATCTGGTAGCACATCGCTTCGAAGACGTCGGCGGCCTCCCGATCGCCGGCCTCAATCCGCCTGACCACTTCACGCAGATCCGCGGTGCCCAGAAGGTCGATCAGGCCGCCGCGGCCCTTGTTCAGAAGCTTCAGTTGATCCCTGGTGTACTTTCCCGACAGCACAAGGCGCATCCACGCGCCGGTGGGCAGGCTGCCTGAACGCTGGGGACTGAACGGGCCTTCGCCGTCAAGCGCGTCGTTCACATCGATGTATTTTCCGCGGGCATGCGCCCCGATGCTTATTCCGCCGCCCATGTGCGCCACAATCAGGTTCAGGCTTTCATACGATGTCCCGGTCTCGGCGGCGAACCGCTGGCACGACGCAATCTGGTTCAGCGCGTGGCTGATCGAGCGGCGGCGAAGTTCCTTTATACCCGTGATCTTGACCCGTGGCGGAAGTTCGTCAACCACGACAGGATCGACGATGAATGCCGGTTTTCCGGAATCCCTGACAAGTTCGTTCGCGATCAGGCCGCCCAGGTTCGACGCATGGTCGCCCTGCACGCCAGCCTGGAGATCCTCGACCATTTGTGGATTGACCGCGTATGTTCCATGTGCCATCGGCCACAGAAGGCCGCCGCGCCCCGAGACCGCATCGATGTCCTTCATCGACATCGAGTGGTCGGCAAGCGCCTTCAGGATGGCGTCGCGCCTGAACGCGAACTGGGCAGTTATCGACTTGCCGTCAAACTCGGCCAGTTCTTCGCACGAATGCATCAGCTCGGTGCAGAAGACTTCCCTGTCGCCTTCGAATACTGCGATTTTTGTGGAAGTCGAGCCTGGATTCACTGCAAGCACGCAAAACGAAGCGGTACCGGACATTTTTCAATCCTCGTGAAGGTGCGCGATTCGGGCTGTAACCCTCCCCGGCAGGATATCACAAGCAAAGTCGTTGGAAGCGTTGAGTGAAAAAAAGTTTGTCGGACGCTGGCTCGCGTGAATGAAATCGGTCAATTCCGTCAGTCGTACGGAATATCGGTTCGGCGAATCTCAGTAGTAGCAGTAGTCGTACATGTCGTCCCAGGCGTCTGAGCAACTGTAGTAGCCGCAGTAGAAGGTCTGTCCATCGGCGACGTAGTAGCAGTCGGTCGCGTACGAATCGTAGTCGCAGCAGATCTTGGGATCGGAGCATGTGCCCAGGCCTTCACACCTGTATCCGAAAAGTTCTTCCCAGCAGCCGGTGATCGACAGCGCGGCGGTGACGATGAAAGCGACGACAAGAAGCTTGCGAAGCATATTTTTACCTCTGACAGGTTCAAGAGTAAGCGGATTTTAGCACTTGTCTGCGCCGTAATAAACCCCCATAAGCAAGCCCCTGGATTCGTTGTCTAATTTCAGTTGGTTACAAGCTTGAAGGCTGGAAGTCGTTCGATCGGTGCCGGGTACTGCTCGACCCATTTCGGTCCATCGTGGATTTCGTCGGGGTCATCAAGGGCCGCCCATTTGCCAGCCGGTATATACACGCCGCGGGAAGTTGCCCCTTTCTCCAGAACCGGGGCCACAAGGTACCGGTCGCCCAGCATGAACTGATCCTCGATCCCGTAGGTCACGGCATCGTCCGGAAACTGGAAGAAGAGCGGGCGGACGATTGGCATCTGTGTCCGGGCGGCGATGTCGGCCAGGCGGATGAATTCGTCAGCGAACGTCGCGCGAAGGTCATGGAACTTCTTAACGATTTCGTTCGTGGTCGGTGCGAACTCGTCCCTCCACGGCAGGATTGAATACTGGATGCAAGGCATCAGCGCATTCATCTGGGCCCACCGGATCATCAGCTCGTCGTCGCACTTGACCACGTATTCGTTGCCGCCAAGCATGTCCGGCATCACGAACGGATAGCCGATCATTCCCAGTGCCAGGTACTGAGTCAGAACCGAAGCCATGCCGTTTTCCAGGCCCCATTCACTGTTCTTGTCGAACATCCGGAAAAGTACCGGGATGTGCTGGCCAAACCACCCGGCGCGCATCTCGGCCGCGGCGTGCTCGAATCCCCATTCGGCATAGAAGTCTGGATAGGCGTTGAACGGAACCGAGCTTCCAAGCGTTACCGGCTTCGGCAGGAAGCAGGTTTCGCCGGCGTCGTACTTGAAGCCGTCCAGGCCGTAGTCGTCAATCAACGAGTCGATCCTGGAACCCCACCAGTCCCTTCCTTCCGACCTGGTGAAGTCGATGGTCCCGGCGTAAGGCACGAACAGAACGTCCCACCATCCGACCAGCATCGGATACTCGTCATCCGGCCCTCCGGCCACATAGGCGCGCGCATCGACACCGGACTGGAAGTCGGCGGCGTCGGTGTTGACGAAAGGCGGAATCCAGGCAGTCACCTTCGAGCCGAGGGATCTGATTTCGGAGATCATTCCTGCCGCATCGGGAAACTTGACCGGATCGAAACGCAGGTCGCCCCAGGCCGGCGTCCACTTGTCATCGATTTCCAGGTAACCAAGGTCGTATCCGTTATCGACAATGGAATGTGCGAAGGAAAGAATCCTTTCCCGGTCGATCTCCCATTTGAAGGCGGCCCACGATGTCCAGATCGGCCTGGTGAAAAGGTCGTCGGCCGGCCTGGCACCAACCGGCAGATCCGGTCTTGTCGAGTACTTGCGGGCCACCCATGCGCGGAAGGCATCGACGGTCGTCCGCTCGACGATAAGATCCATCTTCAGTTCGCGTTCGGCTTCCAGCGGCACCAGGTGAATCCTGAAAAGGCCGTTGCCTTCCGGCACCACGGCATCGCTGTTGAAGGAAAGATCCAGGGTCGAGTACGAGTCCATGAACAGTCCAAGTCCCCGGGACGTGAACCACAGTGGTGATACGATGTTGGTGCCTTCGTCGGTGACGAACAGCGGCCGTTCAAACGAGCCGCGGTTCATCGGGAAGCGCTGCACGCCCTTGTTGAAATGTCCTTCGCGGTAATTCTTCTGCTCGGTAAGGATTCCCTGTCCATAGACGTATCCCATCCTTCCAAGGTCAAAGGTGAATCCAAAGGATTGAACCGGTTGTTCAATCGCGTCGAAGTCCGGACGCATCGTCATCGTGAATCCGTCCGTGCCGGATGGCCCGATTTGGAGCAGCGCGACGCGCCTGCCGTCCGACAGCATGTAAAAATCGAATGTGTCGCCAGTTCCATCGATCGGGGATATCCCGTCGATTGCGATGACGCTTCGTTCCAGACCTGCTCCGACGACCAGCGCGGCCGCGGAAAGCATGCCGTCGTCTTCGGAAAGTCCCATTACCTCGACGCCGTCGCGGCGCGCCACCATGTTGAATCCATGCCTCGAAAGCTCAAGTTCCCCAAGTCCGTTGAGAATCAGGAACGAATCGCCTTCCTCGGTCATGTGGAACTTCTTTCCGCCGTCGCAACCGGCCAGCAGTGTTACCAATAATGAAGCGGCACAAAGTAAGCGGACGCCATTCATTTTGCCTTGTTCCCCCGGCAAGCCAGACCCGGGATTATATTCCGAATGCTTGTGGTTGCTGTATAATCGGCCAGTTTGTTTATGACGCCATGTCGTCCCGGGGGATCGATTGCCACCACCTTCCCTTAAGATCGTCATTGCCGGAGCCGGGGCCATCGGCGGTTACCTGGTGTCGCAGTTTTCGGGCCAGGGCCATCAGGTTTCAATCATCGACGTCAATTCGGATCGATTCGATCGATTCCCGTCCGTGCCGCGTGAACGCATGTACGTCGGGAACCTGGTGTCAAGTTCGGTTCTTGCGCGGGCTGGTGCCGGCTCCGCCGATATCTTCATCGCGTCTTCAAACCAGCACGAGGCAAACGCGCTTTCGGCGATGAAGGCCAGGCGCATGGGGGCGGCCAGGGTTGTCGCCCTGATTGAAAAGGCCGACTATTTCGACGATCCGGTCGGTATTTATCGCGACTGGTTCGGGATTGACCTGGTTCTGAATACCAGGTTCCTGGTGGCCGGGGAAATCGCCAAGGTCATCAGGACCCGTGGCGTGCTGGCCGTGGATGCCTTCGTCGAACACGGTTTTGAGATGGTTCAGTTCCGGGTTCAGGCGGAAACCGAGCATACCGGGCGACCGCTGCGTGATTTGCGTCTGCCTGAACAGACACTCGTGGTCGCTCTTAATCGAGACGGCGTCCTGACGATTCCCCGCGGTGACGATTCGGTGCGCGCCGGCGACGAGGTTCTGGTTCTTTCAAGCGTCGACAAGATTCCTTTTGTGGAAAGGATTTTCGGGCGCAGCAAGGTCGCAGGCCACAAGACCGTGATTCTTGGCGGCGGAACGGTCGGCCACGCGCTGGCACGCCAGATTTCGGGAAGGGCTTCCAACATAACCGTGATTGAACGTGATCTGGATCGCTGTGATTTCCTTTCCAGGGAACTCGATCGTACAACGGTCATCTACGGCGACGGCAGCGACGGCGACCTGCTGAACGAGGAAGGCGTCGGAAGCGCCGAGGTGTTCGCCGCCGTGACCGGCGACGACGAGAAGAATATTATTGCAGCGACGCTGGCAAGGGCATTGGGGGCGGAACGATGCATCGCCAAGGTGTCGCGTTCGGGATACGAAAGCGTGTGCCGTCACATCGGTCTTGAGATGGTTCGCAGTCCCGACCGGATCGTCTGCCGCGAAATCGTCCGGGCACTCCTGCCATACGGCGTGCTCAGCGAAACCCCGGTAATGGGCGGCCAGGCCGGGTTCGTCGAGATGGCGCCTTCGCCCGGCTGCCCGGTCGAGGGGCGGATTCTGCAGGAAGCCGGCTTTCCCCCGGGGGCAGTCCTGTGCGGACTTTTCGAGGGCGGTCGCTTCAGCATTCCGCACGGCCAGACGACAATCCGTTCCGGCTCCCGCGCAATCATCTTCTGCAGTCGTGAAGCCAGGCCCGTCATAGACCGACTTTTCGGCATCTGACGGTCGTCCTGTATAAGTCTTTTTCGAAGTCCCGGGATTGTGTGACTTTTTGCTTGCAATCAGGATTGCGGTGGTATATCCTTCCATTTGTCTGTGCTGGATGCTTCAGGGCGTCTTTCGAGTGTTCTTTCATCTTTCCGGAAACTTCCCTCAAAAAGGCAGAATTCGGCAGATTGGAAAACATCGCGGGATTGGATCCATCGGGGATCCGGCTGCGGCGTTCGTTTTGGCACAGGCGTAGGTTGTTTGGGGCTTGCCCCAGTAATTTCAGGAGTTTCCTTAATGGGAAAGAAGCTGTTTCTTGGTGGCCTGGCGTGGGCTACGACGGAAGAGTCGCTTCGTGCGGCTTGTGCGGAATTTGGCGAAGTGGAAGAAGTCCGCGTGATCACCGACCGTGACACCGGTCGCTCCCGTGGTTTCGGTTTCGTGACTTACGTCAACGACGAAGACGCGGAACGCGCGAAGAACGAAATGGACGGCATGCTGGTTGACGGCAGGGCCATCAAGGTCGATTTCCCGCGTGAAAGGGCCGAAAGGTCGGATCGCCCGGATCGTGGCGGCAGGTCGTTCAACGGTGGCGGCGGTTTCCGTCGCTTCTGATCGCCTTGCTCCAGGTTCGGATAACGGGGTCGGATGCTGCCTGACGACAGGCTCGCACAGGCTGGCTCGTTGACTGTCGGTGTAATATCCGACACTCACGGTCAATTACATCCCGCCGTTGCCGGACTGTTCCGCAACTGCGACGTTATCATCCACGCGGGTGACATTTGCGGTCATGGCGTGCTTGAGGGGTTGCGAGCAATCGCACCCCTCTGCGCCGTGGCCGGAAACTGTGACTCACCGTTCATCAATCCCGGTCTTCAAAAGTTTGAACTGGTAACGCTGGCGCGTCGCCTTATCGCGGTGATCCACGACGTCCACGCGTTGGATATCGATCCGGTGGCGACTGGCGTCTCTGCCATAATTCATGGCCATTCGCACCAGGCCGGGATTCTGCGCAAGGGCTCGGTTCTGTACCTGAATCCCGGAAGCGCCGGCCCGCGTCGTTTTCGTTTCCGGCGTTCCGTGGCGATTCTGAAGATTTCCCCTTCGGAAATGACCGCCGAATTGATAGAATTCGACGAGTAATCCGGCCGATCCGGTTTTTGTTTTCAATCTGGGCAGGTGTCTTCATGAAGAAATGCATGCTAATGCTTGTTGTCGTCGCGTTTGTCGCGTGCGGTTCCGACCCGGCCTATCAGGCGGATCTGATTTCGGGCGACGTGGTCGAACCGGTCGATTCGGTTCAGCCGGACGTGGGTGGCGATGAGGGGACCCTTCGCGACGAGGGCAATCCCGACGTCGGCGTCGATGTGCCTGTGGTTCCCGATACGACCCCCGACACGGTTCAGCCTCCACACGACGTCGTCGAGGAAACCCTGGTGCCGGACGCCGTGGTCGATGCGCCGCCACCGGTGTGCGAATTCTATGCGGACTTCGACTACAAGTGTTCCGAGTTCCGTCCCGAAACCTGTCCGGGTGGAATGTGCGTGGCGGAATACTGCATCGGGCCGGATCTTGACCCCGAACGGTGGGATTCCTGCGGCGACGGTGAATGCACAGAGTGCGAGCAGCCCTGTCACAGCGACTGCGGACCATGGGACAAGCCGACGGGACAGAAAATCTACAACGACACCGAAAAGACGATGACCGTCTATGTGCACGGGTTCGAACTCTATACCGAAGGCCAGCTTGAAACGATGACCTATGGCGTGGATACCGGATGCAAGATGGCGGAGAATCTTCGCTGGTTCGGCCCGGATCGTCCTTGTTCCGACCAAGGCGGCGAAAATTCGCCAAGGCAGTACACCAGCCTTGAATACTATGGGCAAGTTCCGGCGCCGTGGCTTTCCGACGCCGATGTGGCCGAGATTTCGGCCCATCCCGAAGAGGGTGTCGAGGCCCTGTTCAGGTATTCGCTGATAACGGCCAAGTTCATCCGTCACAAGATGAACGCGACAGGTGCCGAGCGGGTGAACCTGCTGTGTCATTCGATGGGCTGCCTGATCATCATGAACATGATCGAGCACAACATGGAGGAACTTGCGGCGGACAACGTCTTCGTTCGCTGGGTAACCGTTTCCGGCGCGCTCGGCGGTGCCCGCGAGGCAAACTTCTACGACAATCCAGAACTGCAGACGCTGGCCGCGGCCGTCGGGCTTTCAAGCGCCGACTTCGTCCTGCTGCAGCCCGAGGTCATCAAGGACAAGGCCCTGGTCTGGGATCACAGACTGCATGAATGCAACAATCCGCTTTTCAAGGAAATGCTGATCCATCACATCTGCACGACGGATCCGCGCAACGTCAGCTTCTTCAATCAGCCCGTCCTGAACTGGCTTATCCCGAACGTGCCGAACGACGGCGTCCTTTATACTCCGGACATGTACTTCCACAAGATGGCGCCGGAAGTCCAGCGCCACACCCCGCGGGGGTACTCGCTTTCGTCGTCCAGAACGTTCCTTTACAACGAGCACAATGCCGCAAAATCCAGCCGCGCCGCCGCTGTTCTTGCCGCCGCCGGCATCCACGGCAAGCGTCGGGTGGTACTGTCAATCGACAGGATTGAACTGAAGAACGACCTGGAAAAGGACAACGCCTTCGACTTCTCCGAAGGCGGTTTCTCGCCGGCCGAGATCGTTCCCGAGGTCGAAGTCAGGTTCAATCCGTACATCCTTGACAACTACCAGGAAGACCTTGCCGTCCACCAGGAGACATGGGCCGATCGCGTGGCCGGGTTCTTCACCCAGGAAGAGGACACCGTCAAGACGCCTGACTACACGTTGTTCGAAGGCCCCGTCCTTGACGAAATGACCGAGGTCTGGATGTCGCTGCGCCTGCTCGAGGCCGACGCCTACGCCGCCCAGGGCATCAACGAGGAACTTCTTGGAATCGGCCAGGACACCAAGGTTCTTGCAACATGGTCTGGCCAGGTTCCGCTTGTCACCGGACACACCTTTGAATTTGCCAACGACAACGTCGCCGTCAGGGTCAAGGTTCGCGTGATAGACCTCTACTAGATGGTTGTGAAAAAATAAACAGAGTGGCACAATACCGTTTCGACGGCATCCCGTGCCGTTGTACCGATGGCGCCGGACCTTTTGCGGCCGGCAGTTGCACAGGAAGTTTCCAGGAGGCTGAAGATGGCGACCAGGACGATCGGGGATATTGATGTGGCTGGCAAGACGGTGCTCATGCGCGTTGACTTCAACGTTCCGCTGAAGAATGGCGTGATCACGGACGACAACCGTATCGTCCAGGCGCTGCCAAGCATCCGCAAGGCTCTTGATCAGGGTGCGAAGCTGGTTCTGATGACGCACTTCGGGCGTCCGGCCGGCATCGGGTTCGAGCCGGCCTATTCTGTCAAGCCGATCGCCGCCAGGCTGTCGGAGCTGATCGGTCGCGAAGTCCTTGTCGGTCCGGAGTCCGTGGTCGGCCCCGAAACGGCCGAAATGGTCGGGCGCCTGAAGGCCGGGGACGTGCTGCTGCTTGAAAACGTCCGCTTCTGTGCCGGGGAAACGATGCCGGACAACGCCAAGGCGAATCCGGACGGAAAGCTGACCCCCGAACAGCAGCAGATTCTTGACGACTTCGTCCTTGCGCTCGGTTCGCTTGGCGATGTGTACGTCAATGATGCCTTTGGAACGTGCCACCGCAAGCACGCGTCGATGTTCGGCGCGGCGAAGGTGATCCAGAAGAAGGGCGGGGCGGCCGTGGCCGGGTATCTGGTCGAAAAGGAAATCCGGTATCTGCACGAAGCGGTCGATAACCCGAAGCGGCCGTTTGTGGCGGTCATGGGCGGGGCGAAGGTATCGGACAAGATCAAGCTTATCAGCACGCTGCTTGGCAAGGTTGATCGCCTTCTTATCGGCGGTGCCATGGCGTACACGCTGCTGAAGGCCAGGGGCGTTGAAGTCGGGCGCAGCCTGGTTGAAGAGGATCAGGTCAACGAGATGAAGGGCCTTCTTGAAAAGGCCGGGGACAAGATCCTGCTGCCGGTCGATCATGTGGCGACCGATGATTTCGCGGCCGGCTCGCCGAAGGTCGTCACCGGGGTCGATATTCCCGCCGAACTGCTGGGAATGGATATCGGGCCGGCGACAATCCGTCTTTACGGGGATGAACTTCGCAACGCTGGCACCATCGTCTGGAACGGTCCGATGGGCGTCTTCGAGAAGCCGGACTATGCGGCAGGCACCAGGGCCGTGGCCGAAGCGGCGGCCGATGCGACCGCAAGGGGTGCAATCAGCGTCATCGGGGGTGGCGACTCCGCGGCTGCCGTTGCCCAGATGGGGCTTGACGACCGGATGACCCACATCAGCACCGGTGGCGGCGCCAGTCTCAAATACCTTGAAGGGAAGGCCATGCCCCCCATCGAAGTCCTTGACAGGGATTGATACGCCCTCGACCCGGTTCCTGCGTGACTTTCCGGATTAGTGTAAAATGCCAGACATGAAGATAAAAACCAGATTCATCCTGTCTGCGGTGTCGCCGGAAGCGTTTCCGGCTTCCCCGCGTCCCGAGGTTGCCTTCGTCGGACGATCCAACGTCGGGAAGTCAAGCCTGATAAACGCGCTGGTGGGAACGAAGATGGCCAGGGTTTCTTCGAGACCCGGGCTGACCCAGGCGATCAACTTCTTCGAGGTCGATGTGGCCGCGGTGCCCGGGCTTTCGGTCTCGAGGCCGGGCACCTTTTTCCCGATGATGCTGGCCGACCTGCCAGGCTATGGCTACGCCCAGGTGTCCCGAAAGGAATCGCGGGGATGGGCCTCGTTCATCGACCCGTACCTGTCAGCCCGCGATCAGCTTGTCCTTGTGGTGGTGCTGGTTGATTCAACCATCCCCATCCAGCCAGGCGACATGGAGATGGTTCAGTGGCTGCGCACGATGAATCGGCCGTTCCTGATTGCGGCAACAAAGCTGGACAAGATCGGGCCCAGCCGCCGCCTTGCCGAGACCAACAGGCTTGCCGCCGGTTTTGAGGCGCGGGTTCTTGGAGTAAGCGCGACGTCGGGCGACGGCCTGGAAGAATTGTGGAAGATCGTTCTCGCCAATTGCAAAAAGACGCAATCCGCCAAGTCACCGTGAACCGATGGTAATCGTCCTTCCGGCCGAATATGCCGCGAACTCCGGCGCGTACATCGGCTGGATGGTGGCCGGGCCGGCCTTGTAGGTTCCGGCCAGGGCCGCGCGGATACCGTAACGGAACGTGTATTCGCCGCGCGGCAGCCTGTCGAAGAAGAAATTCTGGCCGCTGTCGCGAACCTCTTCGTACCACGCGATGCCAAGATCCCAGCGATAGCCGGAATTCTGGGTCGCAGGTTCGAATCCGGCCGGCCGCGGATCGCGAAGGTGGACATATTCAAGCGGCTCGCCCGACTTGATTGAGACCTGAACCTGAACCTCGTCACCCGGGACCACCACGGTTCCATCCGCAAGCGGCTCGAGCATCACACCGGAAGCGGTCTTCTTCTTCAGGAAGTACCTGCGTTCGATGTTCAGCATGTCGCCATCGCCCTTGTCGGGCAGAGTGTCGGTGCTGAAATGCCAGGTTGCGGATGCAAGCGCCCATCCCGGGGTCTTCGTTGAAACCGAAACCCTGGACATCGATTCCTCGACCATGTCGGGGCCGTCGATAACCATCTGCGCCGTCGTGTCGGCGGACGCTTCGGGGTCGAACGTGAAGTCGCGTTCAAGTTGTCCCGCCTTGACCGAAATGACCTGTCGGCCACCGATTTCGCCCCGTGCCGACATGTGGCGGGCCAGGGCGTATATGACCTCTGCCGTTGCCCTGGTCGATTTCCAGTGATTCATCTTCTTGTTGATCAGCAGCCATAGCACCAGGTCGTCAATCGACTTGTCTTCCGGATCCAGTTCCATCATCGTCCGTATTGCCCGGGCGTGGTTTTCGATGCTGTCGTTGTACCAGAGCCACGAACGTTCCTCCTGGGCCCAGAACATGCCGCGATCGGGCTCCGTCCTCGCTCCGTCCATCACCGATGCCCAGACAAGCCTGGCGTCGTCTTTTCTTTCGGCCCGGTGAAGCGTCATGGCCAGCATGGACTTCATGCCCATCGACATGTCCTTCCAGTGCGTAAACGCCAGTTCCAGAAGGTTCCTGCGTTCGTCCGCCGAGAAGATGTCCCGCAGGTTCGGCGGCAGGTTCCACAGTATCCACGACAGGAAGTTCGCCGTGTGCCAGTCATCCTTGATCCAGCTTCCATGGCGCCTGATCATGTCCAGGTACCAACTCCGGGTCCACCTGATGGCACCGGTCATGATATCGTTCGGAACCTCGACACCGAACTCGAGTGCCCTGGACAACCCCGAAATCACATACATCGTCATCCATGCCGAGGGCGGTCCGCCCGGGAACCACGGGAAGGCCCCGTCAGCCTGCTGCATCTTCTTCAGGCGTGTAAGCGAGGTGCGGCGGTGGTATTCGGCGACCTTCGGGTCAAGGATTTTCAGGACAGCCGAAGCCCCTTCACCCGAAGACTCCTGCAGCCACGGTGTTTCTTCCAGTGACAGCTTCCGGTTCGGATCCTTCTCGTTCCATGGCGCGTACTGCGTTTCACGTTCGGCGGATCTGCGTGCCATGGCGGCGATGCCGGGATAGCGGTCAAAAAGTGCAGTCATGATGCCGGTCGATACGAACCGGTTCAAGGTCTGCTCCGCGCATTCGTACGGATAATCAACCAGGTAGGGCAGTGCCTTCAGAACCGACATGAACAACTGGCCGTCAACCGTCACGACCAGCTTTTCATTTATCCTTCCCGGATCCGGCACGCTCATGTCGGCAAATTCCAAGGTGCGCGAGTCAGCCCCGCCCGTTCCGTTCAGGGTTGCAAACCTTGACTGCATCAGGTGGTAACGCCCGGGAAGAACCGGTACCGGTCGTAACTCCCCGTCGGACAGCGTGCCGGCCATCGCGGATACCTTGAAGGCGGCCGGTCCCGGCGTCGTCGGTGCCTGGATTTCGAACTTGACCGTCGTTTCCGCCTTCGGCTGACACGTGAAGGCGACCTTTCCAGAATTCAGTTTGAAGCTGTCATCGATGTTCCTTCCTGTCGCCGGATCCGTGATTTCCAGCGTCACGCTTCCGGACAGCGGCTTGTCCGTTGAATTGGCCACGACCGCGGTCACGACCGATCGGTCGCCTTCCCGAAGGAAGCGCGGCAGGAAGGGCTTGACCATCATGTCCCTGGCAGAAACGATCAACTGTTCTGTGCCGCCGGTCCGCAGATCCATGGTCTGCGCCCTGGCGATCAGCTTCCAGGTCGTTATCGAATCCGGCACAACGTACTGGAAGGTGACCGAGCCGTCGGTTCCCGTCAGCAGGTGCGGCTGGAAGAAGGCGGTTTCGGCGAAGTTGGTTCGAGGCTGGGGCTGGGCGGCTTCCTCCGCCTTGACCGCTGCCGCCACGTCCGGGGCCGGGGCGGATGCCGGGGCCACGGCCGCGAACATTCCGACAGAGGATTCCTCGTCGGCCTCCTGCGCCATGCCATCGGCCATCTCAAGTGACACCGTCCTGGACTTCATCAGGCCGCCGCCCCCGCGTCCGAAGCCGGACGACGTGGCCATCGGGGCCGCCAGTCCAAGGTTACCGCGCGCGTACCGTCCGCCCCAGCGCCGTTCAAGGTATTTCAGGGACAGCGGCTCGTACTGTTCGAATGATACCTGGGGGTTGTCGAACCCTTCCGAGTCGAACCAGATTTCCCTTGCCCGGCCCAGGTTATGGAATCTTGGCAGAGGCAACTTGACGCCCGGCCAGATCCCTGAAAGATCCGGAAAGTACCCTCGGGCGATGTCGTCGAGCGCCTTGTCGTACATCCAGGTCAGGACCTCGGCGGTTCCGATTCCCTTCTTCGAATCGGGATCGGATACCTTGATGGAAACGGTTTCTCGTCCCCCCGGCACGACCTTGTCCCTGAACGTGGCGATCTTCACGTCGAGTCGTCTGTCGCTCCACGGCACGGCGACGGTTGTCGAAACCGCCAGGCTTTCGTACGAATGGTAGGCAAGCAGCGAGAATGTCAGTCCGCCGCGCATCGCCGGCGTCACCGGGTAGTCGATTATTGTCGTTCCCTTGTCCAGGCGCAGATGTCTTGTGTCGATTCGGCCCTGCCGGCTTGTTACCTGAAGCAGCGCATACTGGTTCGGAAATGCGCTGGAAACGGCCAGCCGCACCGACTGCCCGACCTCGCTGGAAGGCTTCTGCGCCGCCATGAACATCGGAAGGGGAGTTGTCGATTCACTCGAGACGACCTTGAAGTCGAACCATGCGTCATATGCCGCGCCGAACTGGTCGGTCACCGAATACCTGACACGCCACAGACCGGCGTCAAGCCGTCCAAGGCCGAGCCGTGCCGAGCCCTTCGAATCGGTCTGGACCGTGCCGTCCCTGATTCCCGTCCCATCCTTCCATTCACGGATCATCCTGTCCGCGTCATATCCGCCCGAAAAGTGACCGCCTTCGTACTGTTCCATAATATCGACGAGGTCGTCCGAAGCGGATTGCGACGGAAGCAAGGTCCTTTCCGGCGAAACGATGCGTGCCAGGGTCCATTTGATCCCGCCGGGCGCCGGGTTTCCGTTGATGTCGGTTCTGGACATGTCGATTTCAACGTCTTCGGACGGCTCGAAGAATCTTGTCGGCGTCGAGGCCGTCGCGCGTTCCGTCGAGAAGCCCAGCCTGAACGATTTGCGGCCGGAGTGCGTTTCCCCGGCTTCGTCGGTGACGTCAACGCTGAGATTGAAGATATAGTCCGGTGCCGGGGTGCCGTCTTCCGGTTCGTCAGCCTCGGCAAGGAAGGATGCGGAAAAAGATCCCCCGTCGTCGGTTACCGCCGTTCCCGTTGCGATGACTCGCGCTGATGTGTCCGTGGACCGCCACCACCACCATGGCCAGACCGGCTGACGTTCGACCCGCCACGCGACCCTGGCGCCGGTCACCGGAAGCCCGAAGAAGTAGTCGGCCCTTCCCTTGACTTCCGCCTGCCGGTTCAGGCGCAGCCCGCCCGGCGTTTCAATATCCACCGAAAATGATGGAATTCGGTATTCCTCGACCCGCACCGTGTTCCGGATGAGCTGATCCGCCTGGATTGTCCAGTTTCCAAGCATCCTGCCGCCCGGAATCTCGAACGTTCCCGACGCGGTGCCCCATTTGTTTGTGGTGACGGTTGTCGATGCCACCGTTTCCCTGTTGGTGTCCTTCAGTTCGACGGTCATCGTTCGCGATTTGTCCGGAACGAATGGCAGTGAGCCTTCGTCTGCGTCGCGATAGGCCATCAGCTTGAATGAAAGTTGCTGTCCGGGCCTGTATATGGCCCTGTCCGTCATGATAACGCCCTGGACGTGGTCGTACGGGGATCCGCGGTACATGTCGTCGAAGTAGTAGGGCAGGCTTACGGGCCATGTCAGTCCGAAGGCATCGACATAGGCCGCGAAACGACCATCGCCACCAGTCGGCCTGGAGAACCGGGATTCGCCGTTGGCATCGGTTACCCCCTTTGCAAGCAATGTCTTGGCCGCCTTGCCGCGGCTCCAGTTCATCCTGAATATCCTGATGACCGCGTCCGGCACCGGATCGCCCGATTCGCCCGAATAAACCCTGAAGATCGCGTTGTTTTCGTCGTCGAAGCCCTCGACGTTAACGATGGGGCCGCCAACCGCCACGATAACAGTCCGGATCACGTTGTTGTCCTTGCGGAACCCCGGATCCGCGGAGATCTGCACGACCCAGATTCCAGTATCCGAAATCGGCGTAGAAATCCTGGATTTGTGGCTTTTGTAGTCCTTCGGGTCGTCGATCGCGCTGTCCCACGTCATGTCCGGCTTCGGCAGGTTCTCGCGTTCCCGGTACCTGGCGACGATTTCGCTTTCGGGGTCGCGAATGCCGGGGGTGGCGACAAGTGCCGCGTAGTCGATCTTCCAGGCCCGGAACCAGGCGTGGTCTACGTTTCGGGATTCAAGCACGAACGCCTTGCTGCCAGCGCCGTCAACAGCCCTTGCCCCGAAGTCGGACAATTCGCGCGCCAGGATTCTGCCGGCAACGTCCTCGCAGCGAGCCGCCCCGTTCGATTCAGGTCTTCCGTCCCGGCAAAGGCGTGTGATTTCAAGAGCCTTGACGAAGCTGTCCCTGTCGTCCAGGCCCATGGTCATTTCGGCCAGCAGGGCCATGCCCTCTGCCCACCAGTCGTGTCCGTTTTCCGACTTCAGCCTGGTCTCAAGATGTGTCGTCAGGGCGCGGTGCCAGCCTTTGCCGGCGCCTGAGTGCCCGTCAACAAGCCGGATCAGCTCAAGCCTTGCCTCCAGCGCGGCCGGCCTGTTTCCGGCCTCAGCCTTCATCGCCTCGAGGTCCCTCAGGATGTCGGACATGACAAGTAGCGGGTGCCTGTCTTCCGGGATCGTGGTCAACGAGCTTCGTGCCGCATCCGCCGTAAGGTTTTCAGGCTTCAGCTTCCATAATTCGCCGCTGAACCGCACCGGCCACGTCGCGGAGTCGGCCAGGGCCGAAGCAAGGCCGTACGCGACGGCATCGGCCATGGTTCCGCGGATCCCTTCGGGAAACGTGTCGATCTCAAGGAATTCGGACGCGATGGATGCCGGAATCCCCTTCAGAGTGTCGCGCCAGGCCCACAGCCTGAACAGGGTGGCCACCGCCCGATCGTTCAACTGGCGCGTCGACCATGTCTTCACGTCGGTCAGATCGGGGTCGCTGCGTTCCGGCCGACGCGCGATTTCCCAGCCGTAAAAGGCACGGTAGCCTTGTATGGTCGAAGCAAGGTAAAGGCCGAGCGTGGTCTGGGAAACGATGTCGGTCGGCCATGACGACTCGGAAGCCAGGAGATGGTTCAGGGCGTCCTGCCACCGGTTCCATGCCGTTTCATAGGAAACCTTCCGCACCAGGATCCTGACCTGCTCAACGGCGTCGCCGCTTTGTGCGGCATTCCGTTCAAGCTCGGCAATGCGATCAAGCGCGGCCTGAAACTTCTGCTCCTCGACCAGCTTGTCGATTTCCTTCCACACCGGCGGAACCGGCGCGTCCCACAGCCCGCCCCGGGGCATTGGCGGGACTGCGGCTGCAAGGACGGCGTCGGCGCCATCCGGACGGGTTGCCACGCTTCCCGCGCAACAGGTCGTCATCAACATCAGCGTCATGGCCGGAATCATTGTCTTTTTCATAAATTCCCCGCAGTTATGCGATTCGGGTGATCGATGGATTCCGATCATGCGACCCGGCAACCGACAGGCATCAGCCAAGCAGCCTGGCAACGGTCGCCAGGAGATCGGCGGACCTGAAAGGTTTCTGAATCACAAGACCGTGTATATTTAACATATATTCGCTTTGCAGCAGATCCGAACTGTACCCGCTGCAGAAGACGACCGGAAGATCCGGTCGGACGCGGTTGATCCTCTCGCAGACTTCACGTCCGTTCATTCCGGGCATGATTACGTCCGTCACAAGAAGGTCGATGGCATCCGGCTGCTTCATGAAGGCATCGACCGCCTCCACTCCGTCGGAAGCCTCGATCACGGAATGACCAGCCTGCCGCAGCGCCTTGGCGGTCAACTTCCGGACGGGCGCGTCGTCCTCGACCACCAGGATGGTTGCGCTGACCGCCGTCCTCGTCGGGCTTGTCGTCTGCGGCTTGCCTGGACGAACCGGGTGCTCGTCGAACTCCTCGCCGGTCTTGAAGTACAGTGAAACGGTTGTTCCAAGGTCGGGCGATTCATGAACGTTCAGGCATCCGCCCATTGCCCCCATGATGAACGCCAGTCCATCATCGAGGGAACCCTGGATAGCGGATACGGCCCAGCCGGTCGTCTGACATGACACGGACACCTTAACCCAGGCCCCGGGCTCGAGTCCGGTCTCGCCGACTGGCCAGTCAGCCTCGATGAACACCTCACGGGTTGAAATCGCGACGACTTCGTCATCGGCCCCGGAGTCCCTGACCTTCAGCAGCAGTTTCAGGATCGCCCGCTTCAGGGCGGCCGGATCGGCAAGGGCGCACAGGGGCTTCTGGGATGGATGGAAACGCAGTCCGATCGATTCCCCGAGAACCCGTTTGGCAAGGCTCAGGAAGTCCTGGATTATCCTGTCCGGATCGCAGGGCATGACCGCCTGGATGTCACGGCTGCAGAAGCTTCCAAGCTGCTGAACCATGTCTTTTGCATGAAGCGCCGCCTGTTCAATCTGGGCGATGTCCTCGAGTATGGCAGGCTGGGACGCGGGGCCGGCATCAACCGCCTCCTGCTTCAGGATTTCCGTGTATCCGAGAATGACCTGGGCCAGGTTCGCGAAGTCGTGGGCGATCCCACCGGTCAGCCTTCCGAGCGCCACCACTTCCGCGAAACCATCGGTGGCGGAAGGCTGGAACGCAGGTTCGAGCACCTTGAAAATACATCCGTTGCGGTCGTCCCGGTCGCTTGCGACGAGTGTTCGCACCGAGAATTCCCGTCCCCCGAATGGAATCATGGCGACGCGGTCGTCCGGGGAATTCATAAGCCTGACGGCTTCGGGTGACTCAATTTCCTCCTTTGGGCATCCGATCACGCTCCCGGATGGTATTCCGGACAGTCTTTCCAGTTCCGCGTTCCAGACGGTCACCACGCCCTGCCTGTCGGTAGCGGCCACCCCACGCGGCAGAAGATCCACGAAGGCGTCAAGGATTTCCATCCATGAAGTCATGGTTCGCCTGGCCCTTTGCAGTTCGGTGATTTCGACGAGGGTTCCCATGAGGGTTGCCGATGTCTTTGAGGCGCCCTTCCTGATTATTCCCCTTGCGTGAACGAAGCGTTCGGTCTTTTCCCTTTCCGTCCGGAAGACGATTTCCAGGGATCGTTGCCTGGACAGGGATTCGATGATTGCCGCGCGAACCATGTCGCGGTCGTCTGGATGAACCAGTTCGAGCGCCGTCCCAAGAGCCATTTCCTCGGTCAGCGCATCCATCTTTCTGCCGGTGAGCATGATGTTGGAAAGTCGGTCGTTTTCCAGGGATATCAGGAATGAAATCACGCCCCCGGCGTTGAATGGAGCCACCAGGTTGTTCCTGATTCGTTCCAGTTCGGCGGACTCCCGCCCTGCGCCGGCTTCCGGCTGCGTGTCCGGAACCGGCTGCAAGGGATCGGATTCGGACGAATCGCCGCGTCGGCGGGAAGCGGACAGTCGAAGGCCCAGTATCGTCGATGAGACTATGCCGGCAAGGGCCACGATGCCCGTGATGGTCAGCCAGACTGTCACGTTGTGCGGTTCCCCGTTGGTCAGGACAGTTGTCGATTCTAGATCGTGCCCCGGCGTACGTCATGCAACGCGGGCGCAACATTTCGGATTGAAAGTCGTTTCCCGTCGGAGCCTAGATGGCGTCCATCTCGACCGTCATGGTATATCCGACACATTCCCAGTCGTTCGTTGAATTCGGAATGACGGCGAAGCGCCATGTTGCCGAATCATCGCCGCCGCACGCCCCGTCCCAGTCCCATGTCAGGGTCCTGGCGGCGCATCCGGTCTGGGTCGTCCTTGCCTTTTCGTTGCAGGAGTTGTCGTAAATTCTGATCTGGTAGTTCACGCAGTTCGAACCGGAAGGCGGGGTCAGGGTGATTTTGACCCGGTAATCCTGATCGGTAAACGGTATGCAGTCGATTCCACCGGCCTCGTCGAAATATCCGATGTAGTAGTCATTGTCGCCGGACGGATAAATCGTCGCCGTGAACGAACGCGCGGTCGCATCTTCCTCGAAGGTTCCCAGATCCAGCGCCGTCTGGCAGGAATTGTTCGCTTCGTAACCGTCGATGGCCGAAGTAATTCCGTCGTCCACGATATTGTTGCAGTTGTCATCGACGTTGTTGCAGCTTTCGGCCTTGCCGGGATTGACGTTGAACTGGTTGTCGTCGCAATCGTTTCCGCCGTTCGGACACACCGAGGGGTTACCGCTGGTGCCCATCGAATTGTCGCAGTAGTCGTCGTTGTCGTCGTCGCAGCCCTCGTCGGTTTCGCTGTCGCAGTCGTTGTTCAGGCCGTCACAGATTTCCGTGGTCGCGCCCTGCATCGGATCGCATACCTGCGGCGCGCCCCCCAGGCAGGCCTGGATCGTGTGGTTGCAGACGCCCAGACCGCAAGTGATGGTTCCCAGCGCTTCATCGGCCGCGCCGTCGCAGTCGTTGTCAAGACCGTCGCACACCTCGACCCCCGAGCCTTCAAACGGGTTGCAGAACTGTGTGACACCCCCGACGCAGTTGTTGATTGTGTGGTTGCAGACACCCAGGCCGCAGGTCGTCGTTCCAAGGCCTTCGTCCTTCGCGCCGCTGCAGTTGTCGTCGATGTCGTTGCACGTCTCTGTCGCGCCGGGATTTATTGCCCCGTTGCCGTCGTTACAGTCGTTGCCGCCCTTGGGGCAGACCGTCGGATAACCTGTCGTGGCCATGTCCTTGTCACAGTAGTCGTCGCCGTCGTCATCGCACCCTTCGTCGGTATCTCCATCGCAGTCGTTGTCGATTCCGTCGCATGCCTCGGGGGTTGCGCCCTGCATCGGGTCGCAATCCACCGGAATGCCAAGGACGCAGTTCTCAACCGTGTGCCTGCATGCCCCCAGGCCGCAAGTCGTGGTTCCAAGACCTTCGTCCTTCGAGCCGTCGCAGTCGTCATCGACGCCATTGCAGACTTCCGTCGCGCCGGGGTTGACGGCCATGGCGTCGTCGTTGCAGTCGTTTCCGCCAAGAAGACACGTTGAAGGCGAACCGGATATCGTCATGTTGCGGTCGCAGTACCCATCGTCATCGTCGTCGCAGCCTTCGTCGGTGCTGCCGTCGCAGTCGTTGTCGGCGTTGTCGCACACTTCCGGGGTCTGGCCCTGCATCGGGTCGCACGTCTGGGTTTCCCCGCCGACGCAGTTCGCCACCGTGTGACGGCACTGTCCGACGCCGCATGTTGTCGAGCCGAGCCCGTTGTCGATACCGCCGACGCAATTGTCGTCGATGCCGTTGCACGTTTCCGTCGCGCCCGGGTTGACCGCGCCGTCTTCGTCGTTGCAGTCCGAGCCGCCCAGGGGGCACGCGGCCGGGTTACCGACAGTCACCATGTCCTTGTCGCAGTAGTCGTCGCCGTCGTTGTCGCATCCTTCGTCGGTGCTGGCGTCGCAGTCGTCGTCGATGTCGTTGCACCGTTCGACCGCGCCGGGGAATACGGCCGGATCCATCGGCGCGCAGTCGGCGTCGGTTCCCCCGCAGCCGAACGCGGCATTCGCGGCCCCGTCGCCGTCCTTGTCGCAGTCGCATCCGTCGCCGTACTGGTCGCCGTCCAGGTTCGCCTGATCCGTGTTGTGGTAGTACGGGCAGTTATCGACGGGCGAAGGCGCCGGGCACAGGTTGTTATCCACATCGACGCCGTTATTCCCGATTCCGTCGTCGTCGATGTCGCAGTCGCACGCGTCGCCGATCTGGTCGAAGTCCGAGTCCTCCTGCATGTGGTTCGGGACCCACGGGCAGTTGTCCTCGATATTCATGATTCCGTCGGTGTCCAGATCGGATTCGCATTCGTCGCCGATGCCGTTTTCATTGCGGTCGGTCTGTTCCGGGTTGTACAGCCCGGGGCAATTGTCGACTTCGTTGTCGATCGTGTCCCCGTCCTTGTCCGGGTCGCAGAGGTCCCCCATGTCGTCGTTGTCGATGTTGGCCTGGTCGAAGTTGTCCTCGGTCGGGCAGTTATCGACGTCATCCGGGATGCCATCGTCGTCGTCGTCGTCATCGATGCAGTCGGCCATCAGATCCTGGTCCGTGTCCATGAATCCGTTGTCCGTGATGCCGTCGCAGTCGTTGTCGATGCCGTCACAGACTTCGGGCATCGATCCGTCCATCGGATTGCAATCGACGAACTGGCCGTTCTGGCACCTGTCGATCGAATGGGCACATGCGCCGACCCCGCAGGTAAGCTGGCCGAATCCGTCGTCGGTTATTCCGTCGCAGTCGTCGTCCTGGTTGTTGCAGTCCTCGGTGGTGGCGTATGCGCCGTCACAAGACGTGTTTCCGGCAACGCATTTCGTCAGGCCCTTGCACGTGCCGATTGTGTTGGTGATGTCGCATTCGACGGCAGGTACCTGTTCGTCGGTGCTGCCGTCGCAGTCGTCGTCGATGTTGTTGCAGGATTCGGGCCCGGGATCCTTTGCGCTGCATTCGGTCGCGCACGTGCGGACGCCGCCGCACCTGCCGTGTTCGTTGGTGACAAAGCAATTGGTTTCAAAGCCGGAGTTCGCGAACCGATCGGTGCACGGGCATTCGTCGCCTTCCGGAATACACTGGGAAAACGCCGCTTCCCCCGTTCCCTGGTCTTCGCATCTGAATCCTTCCGGGCACTTGCGGCCTTCAAGGCACTCGGCGCCGCAGAAACTGCCGGTGTCGCCCGCGGTAAGGCATTTGAAGACGCGGTTGCCGGCCCCAAGTGCCGGGATGCATTCAGAATCCGCCTTGCAGGGCCTGCAAAGGGTCGGGAAGCTATAGACGCAGCCATAAACAGGGTCGCCGCCCGCCTGGTTCACGTTTGTGCAGGTCCATCCGTCCGGACACGGCGAGGAACCGCTGCAATGACGGGAACACACCGATTCGTCCATCGTATCGACGCACATGCCGCTCAGGCACTCGGCCGCCGAATTGCAGGGACATCCGTAACTGCCCGGACATTCGGGTTCAACGTCCGGCTCAAACCTGTCGGCGATGCTGTCCGTGCCGGTGTCAGGCTCGGACGATTCCTCCGCCTGGTCGCGAACGCTGTCGTCCGTCGTGCCGGTGTCCCGGGGCACGTCGGGATTGATCGTGTCGGGAAGTGAAATATCAGGCGTTTCGATGTCGGATATCGGGTCGGAACCGCCGCACGAAACCGCAAGCGTCATCACAATGCCGCATGCAACCGCAAATGGCCTTGTAAAGGTCTTCATGTTGGCCCTCGCTTTCAGGGATTAAAATCCAGGCAATTATAGGTTAAATCTATAGCCTGTTCAACGTGATCGTCCTGCTTCCGCCGTGCGCTTTCCGATGTCGGTTTACATCGCCGGCATCCTTAAGGATAATGCACGGCTGGCATATTTCCCCGGTGATTCATGAAACTGCACAAAGTCCTGCTTGTCGTGCTCGTTGCAATTGCGGCGTCCTCCGCATGGGGATGCGATGATGAAGAAGGGTGTCCGGCCTGTGCCGGCGAAGGATGCGTGACGCTTGACCAGGCGCTGGATGCATGGTTGACCCTGATCCAGGACTGCAGTTGCTTCAATCCGCAGGAGGATCGCGAGGGCTGGGCGGCGCGGTGGGCTGCCGTTCCACCCGCGCTTGTCAACGCGTGTGCAACATCCATCATGTGTGACAAGACGCCACACACATGCGGGGAAAGCGAGGATCCACTTTCGTGGGGTGATCCCGACGGCCTGGAAGCCTGCATGCGTCGGTTCGTCGATTTCGGGCAGACCGCCTGTTACGGTGACAGGTTGAATATCACGCACGACATGCTTGGCTGTATCTCGGTCGACTGCAACGATTACTGCGGAACCGAAGGTGGCGGTTGCGTGACCGGTGAGTCCGCTTCCGACTGCGGATGTGGCTTCGTGAAATGAATCCACGGGGGGCAATGGTGAAATACGTCCTGTTTTCATTGATGATGGCGTCAGTGCTTTTCATGGCGGGATGTTCGGGCGGCGATGCCGGGTCGGACCTGGTCGCGCCCGACGTGACATCCGATGCGGCCATCGCGGGCGACGTGCCCGACGTGGCCGACGTTTCGGCGGGATCGGACGTTTCAAATGACGTCACGGTGGCGCGCGCCGATTACTCGGCGTTCGGCCCTTATCCGGTCGGACGGCTGCACGTGGAACTTCATGACGCCGCCCGTGATCGGACGCTTCCGGTCGAAATCTGGTACCCGGCGACATCGGCGGCAAAGGCCGATTTCGACCTGGGCGGCCCGATCACCGACGTGTGGACGGAATCCGAAAACGCCCTGATCGCCCCATATCTTGAAAACGCATCGCCATGCCTTACCACGACGGTTCACGCGGTGGCCGGCGCGGAGCCGGCACCGGGTTCGTGGCCCCTGGTGGTTTTTTCCCATTGTTCGACCTGCACGCGTACATCGAACGTATCGGCCGTGGAGCGTCTTGCCAGTCATGGGTTTGCCGTGGTCGCAGCGGATCATGTCGGCGATACCCTGTGGGACTCGATCAGGGACGGAACCAGCTCCGGGCTGGCGGAAGAATTCCTGGTCGTTCGCGGCGCGGACGTGGTTTTCCTGCTGGACACGTTTCTTGATCCGCAGGACGACTCGGTTCCCGAATCGGTGCGCGGCCGCTTCGACCCGGAAAGGGTCGCGATGTTCGGGCACAGTTTCGGCGCGGTCACGTCAGGCCTGGTCACGGCCACCGACGCCAGGATCCGTGGCGCCGTGCTTCATGCCGCGCCGTTTGCCGGCCATTACTACCTGGTTCAGCCGGAAACAAACACCAGGCCCGTTTTCACGATTGTCGCGGTCGAGGACAGCATGATCACCTGGGTCGGGAACGACATGCTTCGCGAGGACTTCTCACGGCTTTCCGGTCCCGCCTGGAAGGCCGAGGTCGCCGATGCCGGTCATCTTTCCTTCCACGATCTGTGCAGGGTTCGCGGCAGTTTCGCGGACTGTTGCGGCACCGGCGCGCGTCAGAGCGACCAGAGTTTCGAGGTATTCGAATACATAGATCAGGCCGAGTCGATGCAGATTGGCGCGACCATGACGACGGCCTTCCTGGCGTGGCTGCTTCTGGGCGACGAATCTGCACGCTCCGTCTTCGAGCAGTCGCCGGATCCCAGGGTCAGCGTCGAATCCAGGAACACGGCACTGCTGGACTGAGGTTAGCCGATTGAAGCCTTCCGGTATCAGGCAGTTCATCCCGGACATGGTCTTGTGCGCGCTCCTTTGTCTTGTGATAACGGTTCACTTCACGATCGGCTTTTCCAGGCTTGGCTACATCGTGTGGGAACGGTTCGAATCGCACCGCGACGACGCGGCGTCGGTCGTGACGTCCGATCCCTGTGAAGGCGTCCGGTTCTCGCCGGCAGATCCGGATCCGGCGCTGGCATGCCTTCCACCGTTCGTCGATCCGGCCGGCGGACTGTCGGCCGGGGACAGGCCGGCGGGGCACTTACTTTTCCTGGTGATGTTCCTTGTCGGCATGCCGTTGTTGATCGGTCTGGCGGTCTGGCGCGGCCGGCGCGAAATCGCCGCGTTCTTTCGCGAGCCCATGCTCCGGATGCCGGGCGATCGCCCCGCAACCCGCCGTGAAGGCATCCTGCTTGCCGCAATCCTGTCGATGGCCGTCTTTTTCCGTGTCTTCATGCTTGGATCCTGGGTGGTCGAGGAATCCGAGTGGGGCGCGGTTGAAAGGCTTCCCCTGCTTGACCTGGTTTTCCATGGGCGCGAGATTCGTCACGAACCGCCGCTCTTTTCGTTCCTTCAGCATTTCGTCTATATGGTCAACGACCACAGCCTGGCGTGGACCAGGAGCCTGACCTGCCTGACAGGCATCATGCTTGTGGTCGCGGTGTGGCGTTCGTCCAGGATGATTTTCGGACCGACCACGGCCCTGCTCGCGTCGGCGCTGGCGGCGGTCCATCCGTTCCTGGTTTCGAATTCCCACGTCATGCGGCCTTACTCCCTGGCCGCTTTCTTCGTCATCATGGCTCTGCCCCACGCCTTCAGGATTGGGGCCGGCGCCAGGCGCCGCGACGTCGTCGCATTTGCAGTATTCGGGGGACTGGCAATCTGGACGCATTACACCACACTGGTCGCCCTGGCGTGCATGTATGCCTATGTGGCGGTCGGCATCAGGCGCCTGAATGCCGGGCGGCGGGTTCGCGACCTGGCGGGCGCGGCCGTGTTTCATGCGCTTTTCTTCCTTCCTTTTGTTCCATATTTCTTCTCCGATTTCACGGACAAGCAGGGTGGCGGCTTCTCGCCGGAATTCGTGTCCGACAGCCTGGCAGCGATTTCGGGCCTTCCTTTCGATCTCGGGTGGATTCCGGTGGCCTTTCCGCTGGTTGCCGGTTTGCGACGTGCGAGGTCGGGCCGGTTCCTGCTTTTCGTTTCAACGGGTTTCGTCATTGTGGTGGTCGCGACGCTCTGGATGGTGTGGTGGGAGCCGACCCACATGGCCGTGCTGGCACCCCTGATGACGATGATGGTCGCCGCGGCGGCAGTGCGGTTGAAGCCTGGGTTGGCGCCGTTCATTGTGTCCCCGTGGCTTGCCGGGATGGCTTTGACCACGGGACTGCTGTTCACCTTGCCCAGTCACAGCCAGATGGCCTGGGAAGCGGCACGACCGATGATGTGGCATGGGATGTCGTACCGGATCAAGGCCGACAGGGTTCGACAGATGATGGCCGAGGATCCGGATTTGTCGGCGTGCGTCGATCTGTACGTCACCCCGGTCGATCAGGTGTCTGGCTTCATGTACTACTGGGGGCCGGTGACGCCGCAGGAAATCGGGATGAAGCCGATCGAGCCGAACAATTTTGAAACCTTCACGATGGACATGAAGGCCGGCTCCCGAACGGTCAGGATGAAGATGACGCCGATCGAACGCATGTGGTCGTGGGAAAAGGGCCAGTGGATGGATTTGGAAAAGGCGTTAAGGGAAAAGGGGTGTCTCTGGTATTCGAAGTCGTACCAGAACTGCTCTACCGGAACCGGCAGGTTCTTCAGCCCGAACGACTGCGCCTGGCTGTCGGCGAACTGCAAGGCCGAAGTCAGCATGCCCGACGGCGAACTGTACCTGTGCAGGCGCAACCATGCGTCGCGTTGACGCGGTGCGTAAAATTTTTTCTTTGGTCGTGGAATTGTTGGTTTGAAGTTGTGCCATTCCGCCTATAATCCCGAAGGATCGGATTTGGGGGCATGAATGAACAGGTCTTCGGTGGTTGCCGTCGCGTTCGCCGGCATATTTGCCTTGTCGCTGGCCGCGTGCGGGCTTGACGAGTATTACACGTCGATTGGGGACAAGGCCGTTGCCGGTCAGCCGCTGTTCGAGGGCGGCCAGGCGAACGATCCGGTTGTCGAGTGCACATGCAACTGTGAAGGGGGCGGGTCGGCCACCACGTTCAAGGGCGCTTCCTTCGTGATGGATCAGTTGAAGCTGGGGGCCCCCCTGGTATCCTTCAAGGACATCGTCAACGATTTTATCGCGGGCGAGATGGGCAAGGGCACCATCAACGTGCTTCTGTCCGTTTTGGAGGACGACCGTTCCTCCGGCATCATGGACGTCAGGTTCGGTGTCGGAACCAAGGCCGGGTCAGGCTATTCTTTCGATGATGGTTTTGCCGATGTCGAGGTCGCGCTGTCGGCCGAAACAGGCGCCTTCACGTTCGTTGACGGCGTGTCGAGATTCGTGCTGTCCGTTCCAATGGAAGAGGGCGATCCCATTTCCATCCCGATGCAGAACGTCATCCTGACCGGTAATATCGCGGGCGGCAAGATTACGGGCGGCACTCTCACCGCCGTGGTGTCCCGTGCCGATGCCGATGCGACCGTCGTCGCCGGGTTCCAGCTTTCCTCGGTTCTTATCGATGCCGAGCAGGTTCAGCCGGACTATGACCTGGATCAGGACGGAACCATGGACGCCTGGGTTTTCAACGGCACTTTCACTGCGAAGACCGCCACCGTCACGGTCGAGCAGGCGCCGGCCGAATGATCGACACCGGCCTGGCGCGTGCCTGATTGGGCGGCCTGCCGGACTCATGCAGTTTAGCAAAGGTGAAGACAATGAAGAAAAGAGCCATCCTGGCAGCGTTTGTTTCGATGATGCTTTCCGTTCCGGCGGCGGCGATCGTTATTAACAACAGCCCTGACGAGCCGGCGATGCGTCCGACCGGACCTGCCGACTTCATGAGGCATCCAAGCAAGGCCAAGTACTACACGGAGAGTTGGACAACGATCCTTCATTCCGACGAAGGCCACGCCATCTATGTCAATTTCGCCCTGACCAATATCGGCGTCGTGAAGGGAAGCGCCGGGCTGAACATGTCGTTCACGGCCCCGGGAAAGCCGAGCGAGCATTGGGCCGTCGAGCATTCGCTTGAAGATTACAGCGAGGACAAGGCAGCCGGGCAGATAAGGATCGGTCCGAACACGATGACGTTGAAGGGGAAAAACCTTTCGGTCGATATCAAGGACGCCGGTCTCGAACTGAAACTGAAGATGACCGGCTGGCACCAGAACGGATACAAGTTTCATGACGGCAAGACCTTCGTGACCGAAAAAAAGGACAAGTACTTCGCGCATTTTTTCCACGTTCCGCGTGGCGATTTCGAGGCCGAAATCACCTGGCAGGGCAGAACCATCAAGTTGAAGGGCGCCGGCTACATGGATCACATGACAAGCAATCGCCTGACGTCCGAATACACAAGGCGCTGGTGGACGGTTCGCTACTTCACCCCCAACTACACGCTTGCCTTCATCACGATGCAGCTTGACCCGAAATTCGGCGGCGAGATCGTGACCAGGGCGTTTTTCGGCAGCCGGACCAAGGCGCTGGCGGTCACGGACGTGATGGACTTGAATCCGAGCAGGTTTGCCCAGGACAACAAGGCAAGCCACAAGTATCACACCAGGTTCGACGTCGGGATGAAGAAGGAATCGTTCGACTTTTCGGCAACTTTCCAGTCACGGCGCCTGCACGACCGCGAGGCCGTGGTTGAGGGCCTGCCGAAGGTTCAGCAGGGCATCGCGAAACTGTTCGCCGGCAACCCGGTCGTTTACCGCATGGAAGGCGCCGCCGAGATGAAGGTTTCCGAAGGTGGCGTCGCGAAGACCGAAAGCGGCGTTGCCCTGATGGAAACGATCGTCCTGGAAAACTGACGGTCTGGCGGGCGAATTTTCATTCGCCCGTACGGGCGGATTTCATGTGCCCGCGGCGATTCTGTGCGTTGCCCCGGGCGAATTTTCATTCGCCCGTACGGGCGGATTAATGGATTACATCCGCCCGCCGCGGTTCTGCAAGATGTGCAAGCCGATCACTCCCGCACGGAATTCCGCCTAGATTTCAATTTTTTCAAACGTTGCCGGCACCACGAACACCCCGTCCGTGCGTTCCACCGCTACGCCGTCGACCTTGATTTCCGCGGTCTCGTCGTCGCCGATGGTGCGGATCACGAAGTGATCGCAGGCCGGTTTGAAGTCGCCTGAAGCGTGCCTGAAAATCGTCGTGGTGGCTTCCTCGCTGGCAAGTTCGAACCGTTCCAGCAGCCAGGGCCCGTAACCGTCCCCGGCGTCGCGGAAAAGTTCGCCCCCGGGGAATATGCCGTCCGCGTTCGGCATGAACACCCGAAGCTCAATCCGCGCGTAGTCGCCCTCTGCCGGGCCGGCGGACGGATCAACCGGGACGATGGAGCCCTCGCGGGCATACAGAGGCATGAAGTCCAGCGGAGCCTTGACGCAGCGCCTCTTCCCGCCCTCAATGAATTCACCCGTTTCGAAGTCGTACCAGTTGCCTTCCGGGAACCTGATGCACCTGTCCCTGGCACCCTTCTCGACGACCGGGGCGGCCAGAAGGGCGCGGCCAACCATGAACTGGTCATCGACGCTGACCATGCTGACGTCTTCCATGAACATGGGGCGGATCGGCGTGCGCCCGGTTCTTGTCGCGCCGGCCGCAAGCGAGTACCACACCGGCATCAGCAGGTACCTGCGCCGCAGGTGTTCCCTGGTGATTCGTGTCACCTCGTCGTCGAAGCACCACGGTTCGCGTCGCGGTGTGAAGAACGCCGAGTGAACCCGGAAGAAGGGCAGCACCGAGCACGCCTGGAACCATCGCAGGTACAGTTCCCTGTCGGGTCGTCCGCCGAACCCGCCGATGTCCGCGCCTGTATAGGGAATTCCCGACACAGCCAGGTTCATAGCAATCCTTAATGTCTGTGCCAGGCTCCACCAGTTGCTTTCGCTGTCGCCGGTCCAGTGCCATGCGTACCGGGCCAGTCCAGGCCATCCGGATCTTGACAGAATCCAGGGGCGCCTTTCCGGGCGGAATTTCTTCTGCGCGTCGAAACCCGCCATCGCCTCGCCAAGCGCATAGACGTTATGGGCTTCAAGGTGGCTTCCACCGCGTCCTTCCAGGTTATGGACGGCTGCGGTCGGAAGTGTGTGGTCGCCCCACGCCGCAAAACCGGCAGGCTCGTTCATATCGTGCCAGAAACCGGAAATGCCCTGGTCAAGCAGGAACTTGTACTGATCGGCCCACCATTCGCGGGCCGCGGGGCTGGAAAAGTCGGGGAATGCGCACCAGCCCGGCCAGACCAGCGATTCAACATGCGAACCGTCCGGAACCCGCAGGAAAAGATCCTTTTCGCATCCTTCGCGGTAAAGCGGATACTGGTCATCAATCTTGACCCCGGGATCAAGGATCGTGACCAGCCGGATTCCCTTTCCGTCCATCTCCGCGGCCAACGCCCCAAGATCCGGGAACCTGGCTTTGTCAACGGTGAAGACCCGGTAACCGTCCATGTAATGGATATCCATGTGGATTGCGGAAACCGGCATGTCGTTGCTTTCAAAACCACTGGCTATCTGGCGAACTTCGGCGTCGCTCATGTACGACCAGCGGCACTGGTGGAATCCCAGAGCCCATCGCGGCGGCATCGCTGGATGGCCGACCAGGTCGTAGAAGCGCATCACGTTCTCCTCGGGTGTTCCGGCGAACATGAAATACCTTACGGCGCCGCCCGTGAACTGGCAGTCAATCCTTCCCTTGAACGAAAAGACGCTCTGGAAGGTGTTGTCGAAGAAGGCCAGGTATGAACCCCGCGGAGACACCGAAAGGTAGGCCGGCGACGACACGTAAAGAGGATCGTCGCCCGGCGCGTAGGCGCCCTGGGGCTCACGGTTCCACATCTTGAAGACGCCGTCACGGACGTTGAAGCCATGCGATCTCATGCCCATGCCGAAAAAGGCCTCGTCCGCCGCCATGTCGGTTCTGGTGTTCCAGCCCGCCTTCATCATCCGCGGGGGATGGTCGTGTCGCAGCAGCGTTCCGTCGTGCGTGAACGTAATGCTTCCGTCCGGCTTGACCGTGACGATGAGTCCGTTGCTTTCCAGCACATGGTATTCGTCTTCCCTGGCCATTCGAACCTGCACCGGCGGAAATTCGCTGCGTGAAACCGCGTAGTTCAGCGGAAGCTCGCCGGGGGTCCAGGTCAGCCGGGGCACGCCGGGCATTACGAAGACCACCTCGAGAAAGGCGTTTTCAAATTCGAACATCATCCCTGATTCCAGTTCCGACGTTCTGTGCAGCCCCCCGATCTGGAACGGCTTGTTGAATGTGTTCCTGCGAAACCTGCGTTCGACCGACGCACGCCTGAAGGCGTACTTGACCGAGCCGAAGATGATGGTTCCACCAAGATACCAGGCACCCTTCAACTTGGTTATCAAGTCCATCTGAACCCCCAAAATGCCGTAACGCGCTGCATCAAGAAATGCGTCCGCAGCCGGGAACCGCGTCCCGTCTGTCCAGATACGCCATTATTAACATCAATCGCGTCCGCCCGGCCCTGAAATGTTTTGCGCGAAGGTGCTTTTTTCCCTTGACGCAAAACGATTTGCAACTAGGCTTTTGCCATGTTTTTCGCGAAGCCGACAGCCTTCGTCACCGTCCTGCTTGCCTTGAGCAT
>JAKPTZ010000114.1 GCA_029555025.1 Deltaproteobacteria bacterium | reverse complement strand
CGGCGCCCTCGCCGGTCAACATCGCCATGGTGGATTTGACGATGCCCAGGGTATCCTCCGGCAGGTAGCGTGAATCCGTGCGCGGATAGGTCAATACCTTGTGCTTTTCATATAGTGCTTGGGCCAGCGACAGCGTGGTCTTGGCTGAGAAACCGAAGCGGCCGTTGGCCTCACGCTGTAGGCTGGTGAGGTCGAACAGCAGGGGCGACAGGCGTGTTTCCGGTTTGGATTCCTCACTGACTTCGCCAGGTTTGTCCTCGCAGGCGGCACGGATCGCTTCGGCGCGCGCCTTGTCCCAGAGGCGGTCGGCACGGGCATGTTCGTCCTCGGCGCGGCCCTTGAAATTCTCGTCGATCCATTTGCTGGGGTATTCGCCGGCCTTGGCGGCGAAGCGGGCTTCGACTTCCCAGTAGGGACGTGCCTTGAATTCACGGATTTTCTTTTCGCGCTCGACGACGATGGCCAGCGTCGGCGTCTGTACCCGGCCAACCGTGGTGAGATGAAAGCCGCCGGTTTTGGAATTGAAAGCGGTCATGGCGCGGGTGCCGTTGATGCCGACCAGCCAGTCCGATTCGGAGCGGCAGACCGCGGCATCGGCCAACCCCTGCATTTCCTCACCGCGCTTCAGGTGGGTAAAACCGTCCCGGATGGCCTGTGGCGTCATCGATTGCAGCCACAGGCGCTGTACCGGTTTGCCGGTTTTGGTATGCTGGGCGATGTAATTGAAGATTAGTTCGCCTTCGCGGCCGGCGTCGCAGGCGTTGATGAGTCCGTCGACGTCCTTGCGCTTGGCCAAGCGCGTCAGCAATTTCAGACGCGATTCGGTTTTCTCGATCGGTATCAGTTCGAAATGCGGCGGAATGACCGGCAAGTGGGCAAACGACCATTTGCCGCGTTTGACTTCATATTCCTCCGGGCAG
>JAKPTZ010000112.1 GCA_029555025.1 Deltaproteobacteria bacterium | reverse complement strand
CGCTTGATCTCGGTGATCACCTGGGCGTACATGGTGGCCTCGGGCGTTTTACCGCCAGTCACCAACCATCCTTTCGCCAGGGCCTTCTCGGTGATCTCCTTGTAGTGCATCGGCTTCTTCCCGCCGAACTCCTCAAGCACTTTCTGAGCACAATCGATGAAGGAAAAGCCCGCGTTGATGGGATGAGGTTTTGAGGGCTTTTCGACAGGAGCAAGAACCGACGCCGTGTCACCCTCTATTTCTGTGGAATCCCGAAGTGCGAAGGTCTGAGGGCCGACTTTTACAAAGCACGACTTATCCCCATTGCTCTTGATGTCGGAGTAGAGCCGGGCGCTGACGGTGGCATCTGGGGTCTTGCCTCCGGACTGCCAGAGACCGGCAGCCATGATCTGCTCGGCGATATCCTTGGCGTGCAGCGCTGTTCCGGCCTGTTGCAAAACCTGAATTGCGGCCGTTTTAACGTCCATGGCTCGCCCCCGTTGCGGATTGTTCGGCCTGTTGCTGATAAGTCACGCCGAAGATGGTGTCGCCCAGCCATTTCTTGAACGACGGGTTGTCGCTGAACTGCTTGAACAGCTCGGTGTGGTCGGACAAGAGGTCGATCATGACGCGCTGCAGCGCGGCGTCGTGTTCGATCCGGGCGGTCTTCTTATCGTTGTTCTTCATGGCGTTCTGGTAGGCCGCGTCCGCCGCGACCTTGGCCGGGATCTCCTCAGCGATGACCTTGCGGATCTTGTCGCCGTCCTTCCAATCGATGTTGCCGAACTGGTCGTTGAACGCCTTGATGATATTGCTCAGTTGGTCCAACTCCGGTTCCGGTTTGCGGCCACCGCCACTGGTCGGCACCGGTCCGATTTCGGCATCCTGATCCGGAAGGCCGATCTTCAGGCTGGTTTTCACCTCGACACGGTAGCTGTCCATGTCGATGGCCTCCAGGATGCCCCGGGACAGGTCCTCTTCCTTGGGCGCGGGAAGCTTCGGAATCAGGAAGTTCAGGAAGATCGACAGCTTTTCCCAGTCGGCATTCGAGTACGCCAGAATCGAGGACAGAAAGCCGTAGGTGCGGACGAAGGCCTTGGCCTTGCCTTTGAAGTCCACCTGGCCGTCCTCATCAAGATCGGCGTTGTAGGTGGCCACGCAGGCATCCAGGATCGGGTCGAGCTTGTCGCGGTCCGCGCCGTTCAGATAGAGCCCCACCAGGTCGTCGATTTGTACCTGCGAATAGACCTGGTAGCCGTCCAGATCCGACTTCAGATCATGAAGCTTGTTGGGGTCGGTCTCGTCACTGAGGATGGTGGTCCGGTAATAGGGCTCGAACGACTTCTGGATGGTCTCCGAGTCGTTGTAGAAATCGAGCACAAAA
>JAKPTZ010000100.1 GCA_029555025.1 Deltaproteobacteria bacterium | reverse complement strand
ATTCCTGCACACTACCCGTGCTTTTCTGCTGCGGGGTGGAGCAGTCCGGTAGCTCGTCGGGCTCATAACCCGAAGGCCACAGGTTCAAATCCTGTCCCCGCTACCATTTCAACAGATCAGGCGCCTTTGGGCGCCTTTTTTGTATCCGGTGCGTCCCGGTTCGAATTGTCTTGAACCAATCGGAATCCCCTGCAAGAATTCCCTTTCCGCGGTCCGGATGTTCCGGAACCGCCACCGCAGCATGACGGAGGCATCGATGTTCAAGGAGCACCCCCGGGGACTCATAGTCGCATTCTTCGCCAACATGGGTGAACGCTTCGGCTTTTACACGATGATGGCGATCCTGGTCCTGTTCCTTCAGGCAAGGTTCGGGCTTGATTCGGACAAGTCCGGCGCGATTTACAGCGTCTTTTACTTCCTGATTTACGCGCTGGCGCTGGTGGGCGGCATCATCGCGGACAAGACCCGCAATTACAAGCGGACCATCCTGGCCGGCATCATCATCATGTTCCTGGGTTACGTCCTGATGGCGATACCCGGCACCGGGCTTCCGATAGCGCTTACCGGCCTCTTCACGATTGCCCTGGGAAACGGGATGTTCAAGGGCAATCTCCAGGCGGTCGTCGGCCAGATGTACGATGATCCGAAGTACAACCACCTTCGCGATTCGGCGTTCTCGCTTTTTTACATGGGCATCAACATCGGCGCCGTTTTCGCGCCGAACGCCGCGCGCAGCGTCCGCACCTGGTACCTTGGCACCCAGGGTCTGAAGTATGACGCCGACCTGCCGGCGCTGTGCCACCAGTTTGTCGCAGGCAACACCGATAACGCTTCCCGGCTGCAGGAAATCGCCAGCCTCGTCTCGGGCGGCCAGGTTTCCGATCTCGGGGCTTTCGCCAGGAATTACCTGGAAGTCTTCTCGACCGGTTACAACATGGCTTTCGGCATCGCGGCCGGCGCCATGCTGATTTCACTGGCGACTTTCGTGATCTTCAAGAAGTTTCTGCCGGACCCGAAGGCCAAGGCCCGTCCGGGCGAGGCAGGCGAGGCGATGCCATGGGATGCCGAAAAGAAGCGCCTGATGGCGCTGGGACTGGTGTTCCTGGTCGTCATCTTTTTCTGGATGTCGTTCCATCAGAACGGCCTGACAATGACGTTCTTCGCCCGCGATTACACCGCCAAATCGGTTGATCCGCTGAGCTATCTGGTCTTCGACATCAAGGGGCTTCTGCTGATCGCCGCAATGATTGCCGGCGTCGTGGTCGCGATTCAGAAGGGAACGGTGGTTCGCCGGCTGGT
>JAKPTZ010000093.1 GCA_029555025.1 Deltaproteobacteria bacterium | reverse complement strand
TTTTCATTCCGTCATCCCCCATCAGATTTTGATTGCGCTGAACGTCTGGTAAATGCCGCGCATCTGGTCAAGAACCTCGACCAGCAGCCTGATTTGCTCCTGGATCGCCGGCTTGTCCTCTTCGGACGCCGTCGCCAGTTCCGCCGCCAGGGTGTTTGCCTTGGCAATCACGGACATGTTCGGGGCAAACCAGTCGTTCCGGTAGGTCGGGCCCCAGGCCTTATAGACCTTGCCGCTGACCGGGTCTTCGAACTTCTGGGCAACGATGCCGGATTCCGGCCCGATTTCGTTGCATTCCGGGGTGCCGTCAAGGCAGACCAGGAACGAATCGACAAACGACGGGTCGAACGACGCAGGCAGGTACGTCATGCCGTAAAGCATCGCATAGACCTTCATCGTCAGGTTGGAAATCGAAGGCTCGACCACCTTCGCGTCCGAGGTCGGAAGCGGGGTGAAATACGGCGAAGGCTGGATCACGTATGCGTCCATGTTCCTGACGTCGAAGTATTCGTGCGGAGTCGCCTTTCCATCGCCACCGCGGAACGCGAAGTACTTCGGTTCCTCGGCGGTCAGGCCGCCCAGCAGTTCGACCAGCAGGGCCGGGTACATCGTGTTGAAGCCAAGGCTGGTGCCGACACCGATGTCAAGCTGTTCGCCGACGTAGTTCGACGTGAAATAGACCGTGGAGTCGGTCAGGGTCATCAGTGCGGCCATCTTTTCCCAGAACGAACCATAGAACTGGGCATGGTCGAAGTAGTAGTAACCGGCTCCGTCCCAGAAGGTGGTGTAGGGGTACTTTCCGTCGCCCAGCGGTATGTTGAGTTCGCTGCCCTGGGCGTTCACGTCGAAGCTGATGTTCTCGTACATGTTGGTGTCGATGTTCAGCTTGTATGAACCGGGGGCCGGCGAAGCCATCGTGTTGGCAAGGATTTCGAACCCATACTCGGAGGCGCGGCGCAGCGCCCAGCCCATCAGCCTGGCGTTAGCCCAGATCGCGCGCCACGAGCGGTTCTTCAGCAGGTGGGCGTAAAGGGCGTAGTACATCGCGGCGCCCCTCATCGGATCCATGTAGCGCTCCTGAACCCTGGCCATGTAGCCCATCGGGTTGCCGCCAAGCCCGAAGCCGTAACGTTCGCGTTTGAACGCGTCCATCAGGTAGTACTGCGACAACTGGATGTTCATGCTGTGGATGATCTCGAGGATATCGACGCCGGTATCCCAGGTGTAGCAGCCGACGTTTCCACGCCATTCGTCGGCGAGGTAGTTGTAAGGTACGGTCACGTACGACCAGTCGTGCTCCTGGCGGTAGTAGTTGAAGGTCAGCGTGTGTTCGTTGCGGACCAGGTCGTACGGCGCCGGGAACCGGTTCATGTAGTACTGGCCGTCGTTTCTGTTGTTCTCGATGCCGATCTGGTTGTTCAGGTAATAGAACTGGCTGAAGTAGATACCCGAGTTCCAGTACATCGAGTCCAGGTTGTACGCGTTGGTCGTGTCGTCGGGATCGGAGTAGAGCTGGGTCTGGTTGTGCGCGGCCTTGTGCAGCCTCGACAGGTTGGTATAGACGTCGGTAAGGCGTCCGTAACCGAACCTGATGGCAGCGCGGTCGTACTTGCCGATGCCCAGGAGGTCGCTGTTGAACCTCTGGCCGTAATCCATGATGGACGTGTACTGATAGAGCGTCCGGCTCAGATCAGCCTCGCGCTCGGTCATCGCCGCGCGGGGGATGAACTGCTTGACAAGCTGCTCGCCACCGGCGACGGGGGCCGCCAGCAGGGCGCCGGACGACCTGTCCTTGCAAAGCTTCGTGTCGCCTTCGCAGAAGGAGCCTGTCGGGCATTCGTTGTGCAGGCCGCAGCGCGTCACGTCATGGCACGCGTTGTCGATGCACTTGAAGTTGTCGAGATAGGTCACGGCCCCGGTTCCGTCGATGACGCCGCAGTCGGAGTCAATAGAGCACGTGTCAACAAGGTTCTGGCGGCAGAAGCCGTCCTTGCAGTAGTTGCCCGAAACCTGGTCGCATTCGTCGCTGACCACGCACGGAACAGCCTCCCTCTCGCGGATGTCGTAGTATCCGTCGAAGTAGTTGAACACGTCGGTCGATGCGCTGAAGTTGTGACGCAGGCCGATGGTATGACCAACTTCGTGGATGACAGTGCCTTCGTACATGCGGTAACCGACCAGCTTGCCGAGGGTCTCGGAATCGTCGATGCAGCACGTCGCGTGATTGGCGTCCATGTTGTCGCGAGCGAGGTCGTCGAAGTTCGACGCGTCGCAGATCGGGCGTGTGTCGCCAGGCATGCAGGCCCAGGCCTTAACGATACCAATCAGGCCTTCGTCCTCGAATTCATAGAAGCAGTAGTTGTTCTTGCCGAGGATGCGGTGGCGCTCGATTTCCGCCTTGTTGATGGTTTCCAGGTTCATCCATTCAAGCGGGCTGCCCTTTCCGGCCGCCTGCGCCGCGTAAGCGACTTCACCGGAATTCAGCATCTCCTCGAAACGGGTGCCCTTCAGCAGGGACAGGCGGTTGGAACCGAAGCTGACCGGCTGGGTCGGCAGCGTCGCCATGACGTTCTTGTCCCTCTGCAGGGTCCGAATCGTCGAAATCATCTCCTGGAACGACGGTCCGCGCGGGGCCTTCCAGTTAAGATCCGCCGAAAGCTGGCGGGACAGATCGGTCGCATCGACCTGGGCGCGGATATCGCGGGCGCCGTCGGCCAGACTGACCATCGTGGCCTTGCGGTTGATGGTGCCACCCTCGGTGTCTTCTTCCCACTTATCCTTGTTAAGAACCATCTGGCGGATGTTTTCACCGGTGACGTAGTCCTCGGTGTTCAACCTGCCGCGCAGAAGATCGAACAGGTCGCGGTAAAGGTTCTGGTAGTAGTAAATGAAGGCGCCGTAAATGTTGGCGACGCCCCAGAAGATTTCTCCGGTGTCCGGATCCGCCGCCGAGGGGCCGTATCCAAGCGGGGAGGAGAACTGCGTCTCGGAAACCCAATAGACCATGCTGTAGCGGCTGTCGCCGGCCTTCTTGACCGCGAGTGCCTGCTCCATCTTCTGGTCTTCCGTCATCTTTTCCGCGTTGAAGAGGAAATCAACGCAGGGGTTCTTTTCCGGAAGCTTCGCAAGATCTTCGTCCGATGCGTTGTTAACCTCGAACCAGGGCGCGTACAGGTTCGATTTGTATTCGTCGTCGTTCAGGTTGCCCTCGCCATCGGCGGGCATGTAGCTGTTGTGGCACAGGACGAAAATCTCGGGCAGCTTCGCCTTGATCTCGGCGACGCGGGCGAAGTCGTCGGCGTTAATCGGTGAGTTGTAACCGGCGCAGACGCTGCGGCCTTCATACTTCAGGCAGGAGACGTCGCCGCGCGAGCCGGCCTCGGTCGCCACCAGGCGCTGGGGCCAGAAACCGGCCGCCAGGAGCTGGTCTTCCGGGTTGTCCTTCAGGGAGATGCCGCCGCCGATTGACGTGTATCCCGAGTTCTGGCCGGGTTCGACCGCATAGGCGCGGATCGAGCCGTTGACCGAGATGTCGAGGGACATGGAAGAAGCGTTGATTACGCGCAGACCCTTTGCCATGTACTTGCTGACGTCCGAGACCGCCAGGTCGGTGCCGTTGAAAACGACCGTGACCAGCCGGTTGCTCGCGCAGGCCAGAGATACTTCCTTGTCGCCCACGGCAAGCGTGATGTTCCCGGCTGTAACCGTCTGATGTGCAGGGGCCGCCGGGTTGAAGCTGCTTTCGGTCATCGGGGCGACGTCCTGGAACAGGGCGGTTCCGTTGAGCTCAAGCGTTGCATCGCCATCCGATACGTTGACGAATCGAACCGCGCAGTTGCCGGTCAGGGCGGTTCCGGCCGGGAAGCCCCAGTCCGGCATCGTGAATGCCTTGCCCTTCGGGGTGATGACCGCGGTTACCGCGACCGACGAGTAAATCGGCTTGCCGGTGCCCGCGTTGGTCGGGAGCATCGAGGGCTGATCGACCTGATCCAGGTCGAACATCAGGTCAACGACCGCATGGGTCGCGCAGTCGGCATTGGTGGTGCAGGCGCGGACGCGTTCCGAGCCGTGGATGATACCCTTTTCTTCCCACAGGTACAGCCACGCGACGGTGTCCTTGAATGCGTCTGACCATTCTTCAGCCATCTTCCTGGTGGCCGGCCAGAAGTCTTCCGGCAGGCTGGTCGAGACCGAGTACACAATCGGCTTCAGACCGCGCTGGGTGTAGGGAACCGTCTTCCGGACGACACAGTTTCCATGCTGGAACCAGTCGTCGGCGCGGCAGAATTCCTTCACGCCATCCTTCAGGACGGTATCGCAGCCGGTGTCCTCAAGATCCTTGAAGCAGGGCTTCGGGGCCTTGTAGGTGGTTCCGTCTTCCGCCTGGAGTTCGATTTCGACTTCGACATCCTCAAACGAGTTCTGCCACAGGTTCCATCGGTTGGCGTATGTAACCTTGCCGGCCTCGGTGATGCCGTAGTCTTCATCCCACGAGTTGCGCGAAGTCAGGAAGAAACCGTAAAGCTTCTGCTCGTCTTCGTTGTCGTAACGCTGCGGTTCGTAATTCTGGGCGACGTCGGCCTTCCGGAAGGCGGTCCGGAACTTGACGACGGCCGAGGCGCAATCGCCGTATGAAACACCGTAAATATCGCAGCTTCCGGTGCTGGCGGGCTCGCCGAACACCTTCGTGACGATGTCGATGTAATCTTCGTTGAAAGTCGGCGCGTCCGGGTTGCCGTCCTCGAATTCCTGGACGTAGTAATCAACCGGGCTCTGGTTGATCATTCGGGCCATGAACGTGAAGTCGTTGATGTTGTTGCGCGTCCAGTTGACCCGGAACCACTTGCGCTGCCACCACTGCTTGTCGTACGAGTTTTCTTCCAGGATCGGGCTCTGGTACCCGGTTCCGGAATTGTACTGACGCTGGACTTCGAAGTGGCTGGTGATGTCGAAGGCCGCGATCGGCTGGCCGACGTACATATCGACAAAGCAGCACACCTTTTCCGGGTCGTTCAGATTGTCGATCCCATCGACGCACCCGTACTGCTCGGAATCACTGGTCATGCAGGCGTCATCCCAGTATCGGTAGATCTTCTGCCGGTGGAATTCCTTCTCGGAATCCTGGATGTATTCGGTGACCGGATACACTACCAGCATGTCCTTCTGGATGTCGAAAACGACCTTCGACGTGGCGCCGAAGTTCATTTCGCCGACGAAGCTGAAGGCGCCGTTGTATCCGATGTCGATGACCTCCTGGGTCATGAACCAGACACCGGCGAAGAGCTTCTTTTCGAGTTTGTCGGCCTGTGTCCTGTCGATCGTCCCGACTTCGGTGGCGCAACCGAAGGACAAAAGCACGGCCATCAGCATTCCTGCAAGGAGCCAGCGGGCCTTCATTATGTAACCTCCAACCTGAGATCAATGGAGTGCGTACATGCACCCCAGTATGAAACCGATAACTTTTACAACCTTTCATGGACAAATAAAAGGAAAAAACAGGGGACGGGCAGGTCATCGGGAATTTTTTTTTATCGTGCTGGTTCGTATCGGATCCGGACGAATCGGAGCATGTGCCGGGCGTCGGGCAAGGTGCGGAATTGACGGGATAATTCTTGATGCTGGTGGCGAAGGAGGGATTTGAACCCCCGACACGGCGGATATGAGCCGCCTGCTCTGACCAACTGAGCTACTTCGCCAGTCAAGAAAGCGCAAAAATTCTAGGCGGAAACCATTGGTCTGTCAACGGGATTTTATTCGATTGAAGCGGGTTCGATTCCGTCCCACCAGCTTTTCGATTCGCCGATGAACCTTTCGATCTCATTGATTTCCTTGGGGACGTCAGATGTCAGGATTTTGCAGCCTGATGGGGTCACAAGCACGTCGTCCTCGATTCGAATACCAATTCCACGATACTTTTCCGGGACTTCTGGCTGATTTCTGAAGTACAGTCCCGGTTCAACCGTTATTACCATGCCAGGTTCCAGTCTGATCGAATCCCCATCGACGAAATACGGACCTACATCGTGGCAGTCCAGCCCGAGCCAGTGACCGATCCGATGCATGAACCAGGGTCGGTAAGCCTGGCTTTCAATGATTGATTCGACGGTGCCATCGAGAACCTTCATTGCAACCAGTCCGGCGCATAGAACCTCGAGTCCCGCGCGGTGAACCTCGGCATAGGTCACTCCGGGGCGGATGGCGGCTATTGCCGTCTTCTGGGCCTTCAGAACCCAGCGGTAAGCGGTCGCCTGAGGTGGCGTGAAGCGGCCGGACGCCGGGAAGGTACGCGTGATGTCGGCGGTCACCATGCCATGCTCGGCCCCGGCATCGACCAGAACCAGGTCGTCGGGACCGATAACCGCATCGTTCGCCGTGTAGTGAAGCGTTGCCGCGTTCGCCCCGGCCGCGCAGATCGTGTCAAATGCAAGTCTGTTCCCCCCCCGTCTGGCGAACTCGAACTCCACGACGGCGGCCAGTTCGTATTCCTTCATGCCCGGCCTTACCGCCCTCATTGCAGCCTTGAAGGCACTGGCCGTGATACCGGCAACTTTCTTCTGATCCTGGATGTCGCAACGATCCTTCACCAGCCGCATCCGCCATGTGATCCGGCGCGGGTCGTGAATTTCCCACGGGCCCGAAATTCCGCGCCTGGCTTCCTGTTTCAGGGTGTTCGTGACGGCGAGAATCCTGGCGTCGCACTTCTCATCGATGCCGAAGGAATAATAGAGCCTTGGCTGGTTCTGAAGAATCTCGGGAAGATGGTCGAAGAATTCGCCGACATCGTGGGCAAGATCCGCGCCGAAGGTTTTTCTGGCCCCTTTCAGGCCGGCCCGGCGGCCCGTCCAGATTTCCTGTTCCGGGTCGAACGGCCTGACGTAAAGCTGAAAGGACCGTGTGTCACCCTGCTTCGAAAGGACGGCCCACGCATCTGGCTCGGTCATTCCGGTCAGCAGGAAGAAGTCGCTCGACGCGCGGAAAGGATATTCGACATCGCCGTTCCGCAGGGCAGGGCTTCCGGACGGAATCAGGGCAACCCCGTCTTCCATCATGTCCATGAACGCTTCCCTTCGCTTCCTGAATCTGGTCTTGTCCATTGTCTTCATACCTTGTGGTGGCGCCCGAAGGGCTGCCTTTCAAATGTCCGCCTCAGTGATTCGACCCAGGGGCGGTTCGTCCAGCCAAGTTCCCGTTCGGCCCTGCCGTTGTCCCAGACCCGCGTCACGGGAACCGGAACAGGAATCGCAAGACCGGGCCACGGCCCCCCGGCGTCGCGCCAGGCGTTGAAGAAATCGCCCGAAGGCAGGTGCGGCCCGGTCAGGTTGTATGACTTTCCGGCCGTGGAGTCGGTTTGAAGCATCCTGACAGTGCCTTCCGCAACATCGCCGGCATAGACGAGGCCAACGCGAAGCATGCGGGGCACCGGGGCGAAAGGAAGCGACAGGACGCGCGCGATGGCCGGCGTGATGTTCGGATCGAAGGGGCCGAAAACGGAGCTTGGCCGGCAGCAGGAGAGGGTAAGGCCAAGTTCCGACGCCAGCTTCCATGCCAGGCGTTCCGAGACGGCCTTGGAGACCGAATAGGCGTTGAACATGCCAAGGTCGCCTTCGTCCAGCATAGGCTGATCCTCGCCGACCGGGTTGTTCCCTCCCGGTCGGTAAACCGCCACCGAAGAAACGTGAACTACCCTGCCGACACCGGCCTTTGCGACGGCGCGCATGACGTTTTCGGTTCCGACGACATTCGCATCCCGGTGTCCTTTCCAGTCGCTGTTGTTCATCCGGAACAGGGCGGCATTCGAAACCACGGCATCCGCCCCCCGAAATCCATCGGTCAGCGCCTTCCGGTCGGCAAGGTCGGCAAGCCTGAATTCAATTCCCGGCCGCTTGAATTCCGGAACCCTGTCGGGATTCCTGACCACGGCGATGACGTCGGCCCCCGCCGACAGCAGCGATTCAACGATATGCCGGCCGATGAAGCCGGTCGCACCCGTCACCGCAATCCTGCTTCCTTCAATTCTCATGTCGAACCCTGGGAATCCACCCGGTTGATAATGATTCGATTTTTTGTGCGGGGCAATCTAAAAGTGGGGCGATCCGGTCATTCGTCCAGCTTGCGGACGCGTTTAAGCTCATCCTTCAGCTTCTGGTACTGGGCATCCCAGGTCATCGTGCCTTCCTGAAGGTTCTTGATCCGCTTGCGGACTTCCTGATCGAGTTCCTCGTCGGCCGCCAGGTGTTTCTTCAGGATCGGTGTCATCACGAGCGTGAGGTCATTGTCCATTCCGAAGACTTCCTCGACATGGCGGCTGTGGATGAGCGCCTCGATGAGCTGGGCCGTGATGTATTCGATCAGGTTGTCGCCAACCCCGAAATCCCTTTCGCGGGCAACCTGCGCCTTCACCTTCGGCAGGTCGCCGTAGTCACGCTTCTGGCGGCTGATCATGTCCCTGGCCTTCTCGGTGATTTCGCGGTCGGTCCTGATGTATTCCTTCAGCACCGACTCCAGGTCAAGCTGAACCTCGGGCATTTCCTCGGGAAGAACCTCGATGTTTTCCGACTTGACCAGTTCATCGACAAGGTCGGATGCCAGCGGGGTGACTTTTCCGCTCATCAGCTTCATTGGTACCTCCAGTATGGCCCCGGGATTGCGCCGGGGGCGCTATCCGGAAACGGGTACAAAAAACGTGCGGGAAAGTAACATAGTAAACCCGGTTTTTCAATCGCGAATGAGTGTCGGGAACAACTTCGGGTGTATAATCCGCCCGACTCAGTACGGAGGCTTCAGCATGAGCCTTGAACAGAAGCTTGACGATGCGATTAAGGATGCGATGAGGGCCAGGAATCAGCCGGAACTGGCCTGCCTGAGGATGGTCAAGAGCCTGGTGGCCGAGAAGCGGACTGCGCCGGGATTCACCGGGGGCGTCACCGATGAACTGGTGCTTGGCGTGATGTCGTCATATTCAAAGAAGCTGGCCAAGACGATCGAGGAAGTCGAGAAAGCCGGGCATGGCGACAATCCGATACTCCAGTCCTACCGTTTCGAAATCGAACTTCTTAAAGGCTGGCTGCCCGAGAAGATGGATGAGGCCGCCACAAGGCAGCTTGTGCGTGGAATCATTTCCGAGGCCGGTCTTGTCGGTCCAGGCGCCGTGGGAAGGCTGACCGGACTGGTGATGAAGTCCCACCGGGATGCCGTCGATCCCGCCCTTGTCCGCAAGGTGGCCGAAGAGGAACTGGTCGGTTGACCATGGCCGCCAGGCACCTTCGTCAGAAGAAGGCCGCCTGGACCCACGGGATCGTTTCGATCGGAAGCGGGGACAGATCCTGTGGTTCCGTTCCCGCTATGTGCGGCATAACAATGCCTTCATCCCTGCTCAGCAGACCTGTCTGCGGGTCAATTTCGGCGAACACGATTCCAGGCGGCGGCGGATCAAGGTCATCAACCGGCTGACGTCCCCCGGCGGCGTGCTCCATGAAGTCAATCCACATTGGAAGAGCTGACCTGGCCGCCACGACGCCGCTTTCGAAACGGTTCCTTCCCAGGAAGCGGTTCTGGTTGTCCTGGCCCATCCAGGCGACGGTCGTAAGCTCGTGGGTCCATCCGGCAAACCAGACATCAAATGAAAGAGTCCCGGTCTTGCCGAAAACGGATCGCTGAAGTTGTCTGGCCGCGCGTCCGGTGCCCTCGCGGGCGACGTTTCGCAGATTGGCCGCCGTAATGAATGCGGCCTCGGTCGTGATTACGCGCCGACGCGCCTCGGTCGCAGCTTCCAACTCGATCCCGATCGAATCGATTATCGATGTCAATGGATCCCTGGAACTTCTGTGATCGCTGATTATCCGGCCATCATCGTTTCCGATGGTTTTCACCAGGGTCGGCTCGACGCCCAGGCCGCCGGAGGCGAACACGCCGTAGGCCTTCATCATGTGGGCAGGCTTCTGTTCAATACCCAGGGCTTCGGACGGATAACCCTTGAATGCGTCAACCAGGCCCAACCGAGTTGCCCACTCGTTCATTCCATCGACCGAGTCCGAATCCAGAACCAGTCTGTATGCCCGAAGCGATATCCGGTTTTCCGAGCGCGTCAGTCCCAGGAACAGGGTCATATCCTCGGACGCCTTTGTGCCCGTCGGATTCCAACTGCCATCCTTGAACGGCGCTCCGGACAGAACCGTCGAAGGCGGAATCCCGATGTCATATGCCCTGCTGTAGTAGACCGGCTTGACAACGCTGCCGGTCTGCCTGGTCGCATACACGCGGTTGTACTGGGAATCATCGAAATCCCAGCCGCCCGTCATTGCCTTGATGTATCCCGTCCTCTGATCCATCGCGACCAGGGCGGCCTGAACCGCCGGGAACTGGATCAGCCTGTACATGCCGGGAAGCGGGCCTGCCTTCGGGTCGATTGCCGGCATGACCAGCACGACGTCGCCCCTTTGCAATGCTTCCGTCGCGTCCTTCAGGTTTCCGTCGAGCGACAGGGAACCCTTCTTGTCCGTAAGCCTTTCCCCATCGAACTCAGTGTAGGGGACCGCCCACTTCATCTGTTCCAGCGGGATTTCCCCACCGATATCGACGGTCAGCGACACGCTCGCCGAAGTCCGGGAGACGTCGGTCACCAGAGCCAGAAGCGGGTTTGCGCCAGACGCACCGACGTATGCGGCATGTCCCTGGATCCACTCCCTGTTGCGCTTAAGGAATTGTTCATGTGTCGATGGTTCAAGCCGGGCGACCGGTCCGCGCCAACCCTGGCGCATCGACAGCTTCATCGCGGCCTCGAACGCGGCCAGATCCGCCTGGAATTGAAGACCGGCGTCAATCGTCGTCTCGGCATGAAGATTATTGCCGCCGACGAGAACATTGGCGTCGGATGTCCTGATCATGGGCTTCAGTATTCCAAGGGCATCCATCGCCACGAACGGGAAGCGGTCGCCCAGGTTATCCCGGGGCTGGCTCGACGTCATCGGTTCCTCGATTGCGGCGGCAGCCTGATCCGATGTCAGCGCGCCGGCCATCTGCATCCGGTTCAGAACGCGATCCCGGCGGTGCTTCAACTCGTCTGGCGATCTCCATGGCGTGACCGACGACGGCGACTGTGGAAGGGCCGCAATGGTCGCGGCCTGGGATGCGGTAAGCTCCATGGCCGGTCTGCCGAAGTACATCCGCGAGGCCGCCTCGACGCCGTAACATCCCTCGCCAAGGTAAATGACGTTCAGGTAAAGCGCCAGAATCTGATCCTTGGTATAGATGTCTTCCAGGCGTCTGGCCAGGATGCCTTCCCGAGCCTTGCGCTTGAAGCTGCGTTCATTCGACAGCAGAAGCGATCTTGCAAGCTGCTGGGTGATTGTGCTGGCCCCCTCCTTCACCTTGCCGGCCCGGAGATTGGACACCAGCGCGCGCATGATGCCGCGAAGGTCGGTTCCGGAATGTTCAAAGAAGCGTTCGTCCTCGGACGCAATCACTGCCTTCACCAGGATGTCAGGAATCCTGTCCATTGAAACCAGGTATCGCCTCTGGGTGAACGATTCACCCAGAAGCATTCCGGCGTCAGCGGTTATCGAACTGACGGAGCCGAGCCGGATGGCATCGAAGGGCGGTATCTCCGGAAGGTCGCGCGACAAAAAGACGTAAAGTCCGGCGCCGCCCATGCCTGCAAGCAGGGTTCCGGAAACAAGACCCCAGAAGAGAAAGCGCAGGATTACGAGGATGGGATGGGAAGAACGGGCATTCCTGACAATCAGCTTCATTGGTCATCCGGCACCGCGACAGGCGGATTGTACCCGACTTTTTTCCGTTTGGGGCAGATGCTGGTGCGAACGGTTGTCCCGGGACTGGTTGCAGGCTGGTGGAAATGAAAAGGGGGCGCCGAAGCGCCCCCTTTTACGAGTCACTCAGTAACCGGAACTATTCGGCCGGAACGTAACCAGCGACGTTCGATTCGGCCAGCGTGAACTGCAGGCACAGGGAAGCGGCATCGCCGGGGTTCTCCGCGTCCTTGTTGATGTAGGTGCCGTCGCCGACCTGGTGCAGGTCGAACAGCATCGCCATCGCGGAACGGGCAACGCCCAGGTACGAGCAGATTTCTTCCACGGAAGCCGGGACCGGATCCTTGTCGCATTCAGCGTCGAGCATGTCGATGATGGAGGTCAGTTCTTCCTTGGTGACAACGCCGGACAGGACGCCGTTGGCGGCCGCGACACCGGTTTCGCCGGCGGTCAGGTCGCCCTTGATCTGGGCATCGATCAGGTGAACCGTGATGAGAAGGTTCTCATCAAGCGGAACGGAGATCGTGAAGTTTCCGGGACCGGCCATAAGGGCACCGGCGGTGATGCTGGCATCGGCAAACTTGATCATGGGGGTGCAGGTTTCTTCAAGGTAGGAAGCCGGGTCAACATACATGTCGCCAGCCAGCGTGCCTTCGACAACCGGTTCGCCCATCAGGCCCTTCAGGGTGAAGGACGCGGTGTTCGCGAAATCGGTGACGCTGTCGAATTCGAACACGATCGCCAGGGAGCCGTCGGCCATCATGTCGTTGAGCGGGCCGTTGACCTGGCCGGCAAGACCGGTCAGACCGCAGTCGCCAACGCCGTCGTTGGTGTAGTCGAAGCAGGGTTCCTTTTCGGTCGCGTTCGCCGGGACGTGCAGGGAGTTCACAACGCCGGTCTCGCCCCAGGTCGCGGGCAGGTCGTCCGGGTAGTTGCATTCCGCTTCGCAGGCGCCGGTCAGTTCCACGCAGACGAATCCGTCGTCGCAGGTGCCGCAGGTGCCTTCGCAGCCGTCGTCGCCACATTCCTTGCCGTCGCACTTCGGTTCGCAGACCGCCGGTTCACAGGTGCCGGCGTTGCAGGTGAAGTTTTCGTCGCAGGCGCAGAGGTTTCCGCAGCCGTCATCGACGCAGGTGTTCGGAGCGCACACGGGGGTGCAGACTTCTTCCGGAACATCTTCCGGCGGAACGTTGTTGTCGGTGCCACCTTCATCCGGGCGGTTGGTGTCCGGCGTGTTGGTGTCTTCCGGGTAATTAACGTCCTGTTCGGTGGTGTCCGGGTTCCCTTCGTCGGTTCCTTCGTTGTTATCACCGCCACAGGCGACAAGGCCGGTGAGGGCGACAGCGAGAACCATCACTCCAAAAAGCTTCGCGAATTCCTTCATTCCTGATTTCCTCCAATGGAATAAAAAACAACCCTACTGGCCATTAAAGCCACCGGGAGTTTATTTGAATTTTCGTTCGAATGCAAGCAATTTGGTTGGGGGCGCGCGAAACATTCTGAATGGCGTCGGGGCATTGGCGGCTTGCGCTCATTGGACTCGGGCCGGACGGAAGCGTCGTCGCGAGCGTCGTCGGAAGTGCCGCCGGCTGTCGCGAAAGTTTGCTAGAATATGTCGTCTTGTGTTCCGGTGCTTCGATGGGGCTTCGCAATACCCTGTTTCGGCTGGTACCTGCGGCGGTCCTGATGGCCGTCGGGCTGGTTTCCTGCGCCGGGGATGACGGGTGGCCCGATTCCGGCCCGGATTCCACCCCAGGTTTTGACGTGCCCGGCGAATTTGTTTCGGATCTTGACCAGCCGGATTTGATTGATTCCGATCAATTTCCGGCGGAATTGCCAGGCCAGGACGGCAGCGTCCCTGATTCCATCGCCGCCGATTCCGACGCCCCCGATTCCGGCCCGACGTATCCGCTTGCCGTCGATTCGATGGATCCCCGGCAGGGCGACCCGGCGACATCTACTATGGTGACGCTCACCGGAAGCGGGTTTTCGGCGGTTGTCGATGTGTGGTTCGGCCAGGCGCGCAGTCCGTCCGTCTTCGCGATTTCCGATGGCATCCTGAATTGCGTGGCTCCGCCCGCCCGGTCGGGGAGCGTTCAGGTGATTGTCGAGGATTCGTTCGGCCGTCGGGCGTCGGCCCCCGGTGAGTTCGTCTATTCCGGCGTCCTGGCGGTCGATGCGGTCAGCCCGGCGTCCGGCCCTTCGGTTGGCGGATCCCCTGTGGTGGTTCGCGGTGCGGGATTTTCCAATCTTCGTGAACTCTATTTCGGGGATCGCCCGGCGATAGCGTTTTCTGTCGCGTCTGACGACGAGGTGCTTGCCGTCACGCCCCCGGGACGGGTCGGTCCGTCATCGGTAAGGGCCGTCGGCGAAGAAGGCGATGTCAGGGCCGATGGCATCTGGGCTTTCGATCCGGTCGATGTCGGGCCGACCATGCCGGATGTCGCGATTCTTTCCGTTTCTCCGGCGATCGGCCCGGTGTCCGGCGGCCAGAAGATTGTCATTGCCGGAAGCGGATTTTTCGAGGGCCTTGACGTTTACGTGGGGCCGCTGCCATGTACCGACGTCCATTACATATCGGATGAACTTATCGAGGCGGTCACCCCGCCGGGAACTCCCGGTGCGGCCGATGTAACCCTTTCGTTCCGATACATGTCTGTCGTCAGCCGCGGCGCCTATTTCTTCCGCGGTTTCGATGGCGGGACGGCCGGGATCTTCGCCGTCGAACCGCCCGACGCGTCCTGGGCCGGCGGTTCGCTCGTATCGGTTCGCGGCTTCGGCCTCTCCGGGATCGACACGGTCTGGTTCGGTTCCAATGCCGGCACCATACATCGGCGCGTTTCCGACTTCGAAATCATTGTCCGGACCCCCAGGGTTTCAGCCGCCGGCAGGGTCTTTGTCATGGGGCTTGGAAAGACCGGCGCGATGCTGCCGGACGGCTTCCGGTTCTATGATCCTTATTTATATGGCGGCGGGTCGAGGGGGCGTCGCATTTCGGGCGACGTACAGGTTACCGTCTATGACGGGTCAACCGGCGCCAGGCTTTCCGGCGCATACGTGATAATCGGCGCCGATCTGCATACGCGACTTCAGGGCCGAACCGATGATCGCGGCCAGATAACGCTTTCCTCCGAGGAACTTGCGGGTGCGGTTGACGTATCGGCCACGGCCACGACCTACACCGCCTTCACGTACGCCGGGGTGCGCGGTCGCGATGTAACCTTCGCGCTTTATGCTACCCCGCCGCCCGAAACGCCGACGGAGCCGCAGCCCCAGGAACCTTCGCCAACGTGTACGGTATCCGGTCGGGTGCGCGATTTCGGGAAGTATTTCATTAAGCCCCAGTGGCTTGACGGAACCGCCTGGGTCGAGTGCTTCACATCGACGTCGTCCATGTACTCCTCGATGAGCACGCTTCCCGAGTCCAACCGACCGCGCGAGGACGGTCGCTTTTCGATCCCGGCCCGAAGCGGCGAGTTCGCGGTCATATGTCGGCTGATGGCCCTGGAAACCGGCATGCAGCAGGCATATCCCTTGCGGATGGGCGTCAGCAGGCACGTCCGGTGTACCGACGGCAGCGTTCCGGATGTCGAGCTTTCTCTTGATATCATTACCGAATCCGTCGCCAGGTTCGGGATTGTCGACGCCCCCGCGCATCACCTGGGAACATGGGAGCCGCGCTTTTCCGGTGGATGGCACCTTGGTTCCGACGGCTATCTTCCGCTTCCGTACAGGGGGAGCTTCGACGGCGGAACGGTGACGTTTGAACGTCAGCCGGACAAGCTTGACGGCGAAGGGATTTCCGATCTGGCGGGCACTGGATACGACCTGTACGCCACCATTTCGTCCAAGGACAACACCGGCATGCCGTATTCCGTGGTTCAGGTAACCGGCCTGATGCCTTCTTCGGACGGTATCCTGCTGATCGGTTCGCCTGAGGATTTACGGAGGGTAGATACGTCGATCGGGCGTTCTTTCACGACATTCGAGCGCTTTTCCGACGGATCCGCGCTCGCGGTTGATGATTCGGGGCGAACCTGGGTATTTGACGGCAGCGGCTTCACCGCGGGGCGGCATGTGTTCAGCTTCAAGGTCAACGACATCGCCGGCGAGTCTCCCGACGACTTCACGGCAGTCGGGACGCGTGGCCGGATCGTTCATGTCTCGGAGGGCGTGGCCGAGGTGGTTCAGACCCAGTTCGTCTGGGATTTCTCCTCGATTGACGGCCCCCCGGGCGGACCGTTCAGCATCGTCGCGGGAAACTACCTGCTGCGCCTTGAAAACGGCATAGTCACGATTGAAAACGTTCCCGCGGGGGCCGTCATGTCAACTGTTCGCCGCTTCGAGGACGGCACCATCTTTGCGGCCGGTCCGGACGGCCTGATCGTCACCGGCACCAGCCAGTCACCCCTCGCCGCGGTCAGGCCGGTTGCTGAAGACCTGTACGCCGTGGCCGGGGAATCCCCCCTTCGCGTTTGGATGGCTGGGGAAAACGGACGCGTGATCCTCATCAGGGACGGCGACGTTACCGTTTTCAAGACGCCGGGGAGCGAGGCCTTGAGGGGCATACTTGAACTGGGTGAGTGCAACGTACTTTTCTTCGGCGATTCAGGAGCCCTGTATCAGTATGACTGCTTCCGGTTCAACGACATTTCGGACAGGACATCCATGCCGTACGCGATTTCCAGGGGCGTCGTTCTTGATGCGGCGGCAGGACTGGTCGCCATGGTTTCGCCACCGGTCAACATGCTGCCCGGCTTTGCGGGTTTCCCCGAAGTATCGATGCCCGTCGACGGCATGGCCTGGAACGGCCGCGACATTGAGTGGGCGTCCGGCCGAGACTGGGGCGCCACACACTGCCAGGGGCTGATTTCGGGTGTCGTCGGGTCGGCGGCCTGGCAGTTCGTGGCCGACGGAAGCCTGTCATCGATCCAGCTCCCCGATTTTTCCAGGGCGATTGGCTACGCGCCCCTGGGACCGGGTCCGAAGAGGATGAACCTGACGTGTTCGCGGACGCCGAGGTTCGACATCGGCAATTTCGACTATCGCGCGCTTTCCACCACGATTCGTGAAACCTATTCGGTCGATATGGCATCTTTTTATTGACGGGCCTTTCCCCGACTCATCCAACCGGCATCTCCGTGCTACAATCGTTCCGGTTCTCTTTGCAGCGGGGCGCGGATGAACAGATTTGGCGGAATCCTTCCTTTTATGGTCATGGCTTTCGTTACGCTGGGGACGGTAACCGACGCGTTTTCCGCACCTTCCCGAAAGGCCGGGCGAAAGCCGCGAATCACGGTCGAGTCCGCTGTCGAGTCGCTGGCCGTGGGGCTTGGTGCCGAATACGACGAGGCCCAGGCCTTCCTTCAATCCGGCAACGATGGCCTTGCCGCCAGAAAGGGGCCGGTGGCCGCCGTCCTGAGGAAGTACCCGAAGGACGCCGATGTTGCCCGGCGCATGCTGGACATGCTTTCGGGTTTCGGAACCGATGGCTGCTCGTTCGCCGCATCGTTGGTGTCTGCCGGGTTGCCGGCCTTTGTCGCCGAGATCCTGGATCGCTACCCGGCGGCCCTCCGCTGCAATCAGCTTGACAAGGCCGTCTCCTCCATCGCGGGCTGGGCGCCGGATCCTTCGCAATCGCGCGAGGCCGAGCTTTTCGTGCTTGATGTGATCTCCGCCTTCAAGCTTTCGATGAACGCCACCGGCGCCATGGCTGCATGTGCGTGGCTGAGTTCCGGCCCGGCAAGCGTCCGGGTCGCCGCCGCGGATCTTATTGCGGCCGTCAAGCCGTCGAAGGGCCTGGATTGTCTCTCCCTGGCGTTCGACTCGGAAAAGAACGGTGAGAACAGGGAGCTTGCCGGCGAGTACCTGGAGGCAATCGCCAGGTTTGGCGGGGAAGCTTCATTCCCGCACCTGTTGAACGCCTTCAACAACGTCAACCACTTTGAAAAGGCGTGCGCCGCCGTGGTAAGGGCGGGCGACACCGGCATCAAGACCCTGGTTCGTGCGGTCAGAAGCACGTCGGGTCGGGATCCTCTTCTGAAGGAATGCTTCTCCAGGCACGCCGCGGTCTCCAGACCATACGTCCTTGCGCTGCTCGGGGACAGATCCCGTGACATGCGCCGCTTCGCCCTGGACTTCTTCACGGCCAACCATTTCCCCGAGGCACTTGAACGTTTCAAGGCCGGTTTCAGGATATCGGATTCAACCGTTGTTCCCGATATCCCGCGCCACGATCTGTTCGAGGCGATTGCGTCGTATCCGGTCGAAGAGATCAGCGACATGGTCGAACTGGCCCTGGCGGACAATGACGACCAGATCCGCGACAGGGCCCTGGAACTGATCCAGAAGCGCAAGTCGCTGGCGTTCGCCCCCGCGCTGCGTACGGTTGCGGAATTCGATCCAAACAGGGTCAGCAGGATCCACGCCCTGAAAATCATAATGATGCTGCTTGATTCCACCGCGGAACCCCTGGTTCGGAAGCTCGCCGAGTACGAGGAGACCACCGTTGCCACCGAAGCGGCGCGTGTTCTTGGCTTCATCGGTTCCCAGGAGTCCATCGAGGTGCTGCGCAAGCTTGCCAGGACCCACAAGGGAACCGAGAGGGGGCTGGCTGCCCTGCAGGCCCTGGCATTCCTGGGGATAACCCGCGACCCCATGAACGCGATGTATGTCGGCCCCGTTGAACCGAAGGCGAAAAAGGTTGACGGCACCGTTGCCTGCGGGCGATTCGAGGCTTCGAGGGTCGGTTCAAGGGGGCCCCTTGTAATCGCGCTTCCCGGCGGGCCTGGAATGGATTCCGCCTGGGCCGGGGGATGGATCGAGGAACTTGGCAGGAAGGCAACCGTTGCCCGGGTCGAGCCGGTCAATCGGGAGAGCACGACCGATGCCGTGCTGTCGGCCCAGGAACTGGACTGCCTGGTGGAGTCCATGGGCCAGGAAAAGGCGGTGCTTGTCGGTGAAGGGCTGGGGGGAACCTCGGCGATGTGGCTGGCATTTCAGGCACCGGCCCGTGTAGCCGGCCTGGTCACCATATCGGCGCCGTTGCCAGGTGCGGTGAACGCGATGGATGCGGTGCTGATTCGCAACCTGCCGCAGCCGTTCGATGCGATTGCCCGCGAACTGGTCGAACAGTCGGCGGAGTTCCGCCCGGCAGCCGTCAATTATTACCTCTTGAAGGCGTTTTCCCCGGCCCTGGCCGGCGGCATGTCCAAGGCGGCGCGTGCGATGCACCTGCGCTGGGATTCGGAAAGGCAGGCTGCCGCCAGGGCGGAACTGTCCCGTTCCGAGGTACGCTTCAATGCGATGGAAGTCGATCGACCGGCACTGTGGATTCTGCCGGCCGAAATGATGCTTCCGGAGGAATTGGAGTCTTACAGGTCGCTTGCAGCGGAACGTCCCGACAAATACAGGGTTTTTGCGATTGACGGCGATTGCGGGACGTCCCCGGGGATATCCTGTTCCGGTGTGCTTGTTAAACAGCTTCGCAGGTTCATCGCGGATCTGTGAACGGTTCGCGCGCCGGCGAATAGAAAACATAAGGCTGGATTGTGAATATGACGGGTGATTTGAATGGTGCCGGGCAGCAGGTTACCGAAGCTGCCCTTGCCGCCGCATCTTCCACGGCGGCCAGGATTTCGGCCTGTGTCGGCAGCGTGTTCCTGGGAAAACCGGACGTTTTGCGGCAGTCCATAATCGCCCTTGTCGCCGGTGGCCACGTGCTCCTGGAAGACGTGCCGGGCGCCGGGAAGACCGTTCTTGCACGGACGCTGGCGGCATCCATCGGCGGTCGCTTTTCAAGGGTACAGTTCACGTCCGACCTTCTGCCGTCCGACATTACCGGCGTCAGCGTCTATTCGTCCAGGGATGAAAGTTTCGTCTTTCACCAGGGGCCGGTCTTTGCCAACGTGCTGCTTGCCGACGAAATAAACCGCGCAAGTCCAAGAACCCAGAGCGCGCTGCTGGAAGCAATGAGCGAAAGGGAAGTCACCGTCGATTCGAAAACCAGGGAACTTCCCAGGCCGTTTTTCGTGATAGCGACACAGAATCCCCACGAGCATTCTGGCACTTACCCGTTGCCGGAGTCCCAGCTTGATCGATTCCTGATGAGGCTCTCGATCGGTTATCCCGATCGCGAGTCGGAGCGGCGCATCGCGATGGTCCAGGGCTTTTCGGGAAATCTTGGCATCGAATCGGTGGTTTCGCCGGACGAGGTCGCCGCCGCGCAGCAGGTGGCGCGAATAATCCCGTTTCCGGGATTCCTGATGGACTACCTGCTCGAGCTTGTGTCCAGAACCAGGTCTTCCGATCTTCTTGAACTTGGAATTTCCACCAGGGGTGTCGTCAGCCTGGCTTCCGCGGCCAGGGCTTCCGCCGTGGTCGGCGGTCGCGGATTCTGCGTCGCGGACGACGTCAAATCCCTTTTTGTGCCGGTCTGTTCGCACAGGGTGGTGGTTCGCGGCCATCGCGCGGGCGGTGTTTCGACCGGCACCGAGGCCGCGGCCATTCTTTCCGACATACTGCTTTCCACCCCGGTCCCGGGCGACTAGGCTGGCGGATACGGTGACCGCATGGGGCGATTGAAGGGATTCCTGTGGCGCTCCGACTTCTTCCCCCGGAAACTCTCGTTTTCGCGGGAGGGGAAGGTCGTCGTCCTGATTTCGATCGGCCTTGGTTTCGCCGCGGTCAATACCGGAAACAACCTGCTCTACATGGTTTTCGGGTTGTCGCTGGCGTTAATCCTGATCAGCGGCTTCCTGTCGGAGTACAACATCCGTTCGATAGTTCCCGGCAGGATGGGTCGTCTTCGCGCCTCGGCGGGAAGGCCGGCGTCATTCATGCTTGGCGCGACGAACCTTAACAAGCGCATGTCCTCGTTCGGGATCGAGGTGTGGCCGCTGGTCGATGGCAACGGCGTCCAGGTCGAACCGGCCAGGTTCCTGGAGATGCCGCCCGGAACGGCCGCCGATGCGCCAGGGGCGATAACATTTTCCCGTCGCGGCCGGTACGGAATGCACGGCGTGGTCGTTTCAACAAGCTTTCCGTTCTCCTTCTTCAGGAAGTCCGCGGTCACCGCATGCTCGGATACCGTGGTCGTGCATCCGGTGGTCCATCCCATCAGGGAAATCGATCTGCCAGCGGCCGCCGAGGGCGAGGATGAGAGTCTTCCCAGGGCCGGGCGCGGATTCGAGTTTTTCGGTGTCAGGGACTTCCGCGTGGGCGACAATCCGCGAAACATCAGTCATCGCCTGTCGGCCGGGCGCACCCAGTTGATAGTCCGTGAATTCGAGCAGACGGGGAACAAGGAAGTGATGGTGGCCCTGGTCAATGTTGATCCGGGTGGACCGGATGGGCTTGAAAGGGCCGAGACCGCGGTCGAGATTGCGGCGTCGGTGGCGGCACACCTGCTGGGAAAGGGGCGGGTGGTCGGACTGGTCTCATCCTTCGACGCGGTATCCCCGGGAAGCGGGCCGGCCCAGGTCGAGCGGATCCTGGATTACCTGGCGACGGTTCCGATCCTTGAACTGAACTCGCCGGGGGAAGAGATGCACGTTCGCCGGATGCTGGCATCCCTGAATCCCGGCGGTGTCGTATGGGTTCGCCCGTGATGGAGGTTTTCGGTGCGGTTTGACATCCTCCACAGGCTTGTTACCGCAGCGGTCGTCTGGGTCGGCTTCGGCGCGCTGTTCCTTTCGGGCGAGTTCGGGCTTTCCGTCGTTCTGCCGGCGCTTGCCTTTCCGGTCGCCGGGATATTTTCCTGGCGCCTCGCCGGGCGTCGCCATTCGGGCAGGCTCGCCGGGCTACTGGCCGTTCTCGGTGGCGTCGGTGCCGGCTGGATGGCCTTTTCGACAACCGACTATCTTCTCTGGGCGATAAAGTTCGCCGTCTTTCTTGCCTGCCTGAAGTCCCTGTACCTGCGGATGGCCGTGGATTTCATGCACATGTACGCGCTTTCGTTCCTTACTGTCATGGCCGCCGCCGTCGTCAATCCGGGCCTTTCCTTCGGCATCGTGATGCTGCCATACACGGTGCTTCTGGTGTTCGGACTGATGTTGAACAGCCTGCGCCAGAACATGGAGCGTTCGATACTTGATCGCGGCCGCCCAGACAGCGCAGCGGATGCCGCCGCCTTCATGGGCAGGCGCGGGATCATCCGGCGCAGGTTCGTGCTGGTGACCGTGGGAATCACGCTGGCGGTCTTTTTTTCGAACGTCCTGTTCTTCCTGCTGTTCCCAAGGATGGGACTTGGCTTTTTCGCCAGGCAGCAGCGTCAGTGCGTTGCCATGACAGGCTTTTCCGAGGAAGTCACCCTTGGCGATTTCGGAAATATCATCAGCGACCTCGACGTGGTGATGAGGGTTGTCCCGAATGGCGGTCCCGAGGCCGGAATGCTGCGGCTGCCGTTGCGGATGAAGGGCCAGAGTCTTGACAGTTACGACGGCCGGACCTGGAGGAAGACGACTCCGCGAAGGTATCAGCTCGACACCGGCGAAGGCGGCCTGCTTCGTCCAAGGCGTTCCCGCGACGAGGCTCCGCCCGGGCCTTCCTTCGAGCGCGACGTATATCTTGAACCGATGCCCGGCACGGTGCGCGTGCTTTTCGGGGAGCCGATGATTACGGGGTTCAGGCCGCCGATGGGCATGCTTGACGCCATGCGCACCGACAAGTTGCGCTTTTTCGCGGATCCCGCGGGCGACGTCACGATGACCGGTCCTGAGTCAACCGCCCTCGTATATACCGTGGAATCATCCCCGCCACCGTCGGATCCGGCCCTTCTTCGTGTCGCCGGCGATTCCTGGCCGCAGCGAATCAAGGATCTTTATCTGCCGGTTCCGCCCCAGGATCCCGGCGTCTCGGCCCTGGCCCGCAGGATTGCCGCGGGTCGGGACAACGCGTTCGACATTGCGGTCGCGATGGAGAACGAGTTGAGGAACGGGTGGGCATATTCCCTGGATTCGGTTCACGGGAATACCGATCCGGTGGCCGATTTCCTTCTTCGGAACAAGACCGGTCATTGCGAGTATTTTGCGTCCTCGATGGTCATCATGCTCCGTGTCCTTGGAATTCCGGCCAGGATAGTCAACGGATTCTACGGTGGGGAGCGCAACGAATTCGGCAACTACGTGGCGCTTCGCAAGTCGGACGCCCACTCGTGGGTGGAAGTCTATTTCCCGGGATCGGGCTGGGCCGTTTTTGACCCGACACCCCCAGGTGCGCTCGACCTTCGCAAGGGCGGCGGGCTGCTTGCCGAGATCAGGGCGGCGATCGATGCAGTCAAGCTGACCTGGTACCAGTGGGTCATCGAATACGACCTGGAAAAGCAGTTCGAGATGGTTGCCAGGCTGCTTAAAGTCAAGAAGGACAAGGGGTTCGGCGACAATATCAACCGTCGGGACATCCGTCGCATCGCCCGGGAGATCCGGAACCTGCCATGGGGAACGATTTTCGGGATCCCGGTTCTTCTGTTCGGCCTGTTTGTCGGTGTCAGGGCCCTTGCGCCGCGCGTGTTGAAAGGACGGGGGCTGCCATCCGCGGTGCCGGCCGTAATCCATTACCGCAGGGCAAGGCGCATGTTGCATCGCCGCGGTCTCGTCCGGGCCGGATCCGAGACGCAGATCGAGTTCGCCGCAAGGGCAGGGGTGGAGTTCCCGTCGGTGGCGGCGGATCTGGAACTGATCGCCTGGCAGTACTGCGCCGTTCTGGCCGGTCGGCAGCCTTCGGTCCCGCCCGGGGAACTGGACGCCGCCCTTGAACGTATCCGCCGTGCCCTGGCGTCTTGACGGGGAGCGTTGCCACGGATACCCTTGGCCGCCATGATGGACGATACATCCACAGAACTGTCGATGAACCCGGGCCGGGCGGCGGAATCCGCGGTTTCCGGGCAGTGCCGGCCGGACGATGGATTGGCGGAAAAGTCGCCGCGGGTGATGGTCGTGACCTACGGCTGTCAGATGAACGTGTTCGATTCCCGTCGGATGATCCAGGTTCTTGGCCATGCCGGATATGTGGAAACAGACGATCCCGCGGCCGCCGATGTCATCATTTTCAATACGTGCAGCGTCAGGGACAGGCCGGAAAAGAAGGTTCTTGGCAGCCTTTCACGGCTTCTGCCGTTAAAGGAGATCAAGCCGGTCCTGTTCGGGGTCGCCGGGTGCGTCGCCCAGCAGCACGGGCAGGCGCTCCTGGACAGGGTGCCATACCTGGACTTCGTCATCGGGCCCGACAATATCGCGGATCTTCCAGATGTCGTCACCCGCGCCGCTTCCGGCAGAAGGACGTCTTCCGCCACATGGATGGATCCGCGATCCTACGACTTCATTCCGCTTGATGCCGACGTTGAGGCCGGCCCGGTGGCTTTCCTTACGATTATCAAGGGCTGCGACAACTTCTGTTCATACTGCATGGTGCCTTACGTTCGTGGTCGCGAGGTCAGCAAGCCGGCCGGACTGGTCCTGGACGAAGTCGGGAGCCTGGTCAAGGCCGGAATATCCGAGGTGACGCTGCTCGGGCAGAACGTGAATTCATGGGGGCGGGGCCTTGAAGGAAATCCGACCTTCCCCGATCTCCTTGAAGCCGTTTCCGCCGTGCCGGGACTGAAAAGGCTTCGTTTTGTGACTTCACATCCCGCGGACGCGTCCGATCGCCTGCTCGACCTGTTCGGGCGGCTGCCGAACCTGGCCGAGTACCTGCACCTGCCGATGCAGTCCGGATCCGACGACGTGCTTGCGCGGATGGGGCGTCGATACACGTTCGCCGAGTACTTCAATCGAATCGAGAGGGTTCGCGCGGCCTGTCCCGATGTCGCGCTTTCAACCGACATCATCGTCGGTTTTCCCGGTGAGACCGCCGCGGATTTTGAATCGACGATGGACGCCGTCAGGAGATGCCAGTTCGATTTGATGTTTTCGTTCAAGTATTCGCCAAGACCGGGAACCGCGGCGGCTTCGTGGAAGGATGATGTGCCGGAGGCCGAAAAGGCCGCGCGGCTGGCGGCGCTTCAGGCCATGCAGGACGGGATCACGAAATCAAGGATGCAGCGTTTCCTTGGTCGCGTCGAGGAGGTCCTGGTCGAGGGACCGAGCAGGGATTCAAGGAAGGACGGGGCCCTTCAGATAATGGGCCGCACAAGGACGAATTACATAGTAAACTTCACCGTTCCCGGCGGGCGGGTTCCCAGCCCCGGAGAACTGGTTGACGTAAGGATCGAAAGAATCCTGGCGCACTGCCTGAAGGGTGTCGTGCCGGGCTGAACAGGGGGAATCAGATGTTTTTCAAGGCCAAGGATCTGATGACCGTCGGCAATATCGGCGGTGGCGTTGCCGCGATCATTGTGGCGATGAACGGGATGTCGAAGGCCACGACACCCGAGGAAGGCAAGATCTGGCTGTTCTGGTCGGCGATGTGCATCCTGTTTGCGTGGGTGTTCGACGCCTTCGACGGCAAGGTTGCCAGGTGGCTGGGTCAGATGAACAGGTTCGGTTCGGAGTTCGACAACGTCGCCGACCTTGTCGCGTATTCCGTTGCCCCGTCCTTCGTGGTCTATTTTGCGTATGCCAAGGTTCTGATGCTTCCCGGCCTGGCATCCTATCCACTTGCCCAGCAGGTAATCGCCGTCGTGCTTGGCGCCATTCCGGTCACTTCCGGCTGCATCAGGTTCGCCAGGTTCAATACCGTCAGGATGGACGTTCCCGGGTTCTTCATCGGATTCCCGCGCCCCGCCTCGGCCCTGCTGATCGTGGCCTTGCTGAACTCTCACCTGATGGAAGTTTCCCTTACGATGCGCTGGGTCGGGGTCGCGATGGTCGTATTCCTTGGCATCATGAACCTTACACTGATGCCGTTCATCAGCCATCACGGAAAGGAATTCTCATCGCACCTGAAATTCGTGCTGCACTGCGTCTGGATGACGGTCGCCTTCAGTTTCCTGGCCGGCATACTGGTTCCGCTGGTTTCGCGCCTGGTCGGCCACCCGGTCAAGCCGCTGCTGCCCACGAACCTTGTGCTTGACTGGGTCGTCATCTGGCTGTCGTTCTATGTTTCGGTCGCATGGACCGAAATCCCGGCCGAAACGCTTCGCCGCGTGCGCATCGTCACCGCCGCCTACAACAGGGATTCCGAACACGCTCCGAGCCACTAGTCCCATTCCTTTCAAATTCGAATCGGAATAATCGACGGCGAAGCTGGCAGGTCACATCTTCCGGAAAACACCGGTGACGACGCCAAGAATCTCGAAGTGGTCGTCCGGCCTGACCACGATGGGCTTGAAGTCGGGGTTGGACGGCATCAGCGCGATGCCTGCCGACGTGCGCGTGTATCTTTTCACGGTGGCTTCGTCGTCGATCAGGGCGACAACGATGTCGCCGGCGTCCGCGACCGGCTGGCGGCGGACAAAGATGTAGTCGCCGTCAAGGATGCCATCGCCGATCATGCTTCGCCCCGTGACGCACAGGACGAACGTTTCAGCGGTGTCCCTGATGAAGAAAGGGTCGGGTGACAGATATCCTTCAAGGTTCTCGGCCGCGTAGATCGGCCGGCCGGCCGCGATCCGCCCCAGAATCGGAATCTGGCCGGCCCCGGATGTCCTTGCCTGGGCCGTCACCCTGATGCCGCGGGATCTGTTCGAACGGCGTTCGATAAATCCCGCGCGCTCGATTGCGGCAAGGTGGTCGGATACGGCGTTGGTCGAGGCGAATCCCATGGCGGAAGCAATCTCCCTGACCGTGGGGGGAGCGCCGCTGGATTCGGTGAAGCTGGTTATGAAATCAAGAACTTCCTGTTGCCTTGCGGTCAGTTTGTCCGGTTTCATTTTGGGGGACTCTCCATAGGCGTGACTATCCTACTGAACATTTGTTCACAGTGCAACAAAACAGCGCGCGCGTCAGGGGGCGACGGCTTGACGTGAACTCGGAACAATTGGCGGTTTGTGATAGATTTCATCCGTGCGCGTTCGTCGTTCCAGGGACGTTTCCGGGGATTGAAGTGGTATCTGACGACAAGAATGCCGCGGCGCGGGGTTCCGATGCCGCTTCGGGCGGCGCCGCAGGTTCGCGGGATCCGACCCGCCAGGCCGGCGCCGCCGGAAGGCCGACCCTTGTTGACGAAGGCAATGTCGAGGCCCGAATCGAGGCTGCCGTCTCGAAGATCGCCGATGACGAACAGCCTGCGCGCGATCCCCTGATAGGCCGTCTCATCGACAACAGATTCGAGGTTCTTTCAAGGCTTGGCGCAGGCGGCATGGGCGTCGTGTATCGCGCAAGGCAGGTCGGGATTGACCGGATTGTCGCGATTAAGACCTTGCTGAAGGACAGGGCGCAGGACGGCAAGGTCGTCATGCGCTTCAAGAACGAGGCCCGCGCCGTATCGAAGCTGAATCATCCGAACACGATCCGCATCCATGATTTCGGGCAGATGGATGATGGAACGCTGTATTTCGCGATGGAACTCCTGGAAGGCCGCCCGCTGGACAAGGCGATCAGGCAGGATGGGCCTTTTTCCGCCAGGCGTTCCATTCACGTCATGACACAGATGGCCGATTCCCTTGCGGAAGCGCATTCCAAGGGGATTGTTCATCGCGATCTGAAGCCCGAAAACGTCTATCTGTGCGCCGTTGGCGACGATCCCGACTTCGTGAAGGTCCTGGATTTCGGTGTCGCCAGGATGAAGGAGCAGGATCACAGCCAGGGCACGATGACGCAGGCCGGCGTCATTTTCGGTACCCCCAGGTACATGGCGCCGGAACAGGCCAGGACGATGGCGGTCGATGCCAGGGCGGACATCTACGCACTCGGCGTCATCTGGTTCGAGATGCTGACCGGCCGCACGCCTTTCGATGCCGATAATCCGCTGGCCATCCTGATGAAGCACATCCAGGACTCCGTTCCGCCGATGGCTTCCGTGCGTCCCGATGTTTCCGTGCCCCCCGAAGTGGAGGAAATGGTTCGCCGGTGCCTGGAAAAGTCGGCGGACAGGCGTTTCCAGTCGGCGGCGGCCCTGGCTGCCGAGGCGCGCGCCGTGCTTGATCGGCTCGACGGCAGGTACGAACGGGTTGTTTTTGTCGATAAGCAGGCGACCGATCAGCCCGACCAGCCGCCTTCCGAACCTGTGGAAGTCCCCCTTCCGGCCAGGCGCCGTCGCGGCCCGGCCGGCCTGCTGATTGCCGTTTCCGTGCTGGCAGTGCTTGGTACGGCTTCGGGCATCGGCTGGACGATGTTCATGCGCGATTCCGCCGCGACCCCGTCCGACGCGACCGTTGTGATTCCGGATCCGGCTGCGCCCCCGTTGCCGCCGCCGGCGCCGGTCGCCGCGCTTGCCCCGGATGCCGGACCGCAAAAGGACGCGGTCGCCCAGGCCGGGAGTCCCGCCGTTGTGCAGGCCCAGGTCAAAGTCAGGTTCGAGTCGGTTCCCGCAGGTGCGAGAGTCCTTCTTGATGGCGTGGAGCTTGGATTGACTCCTTTCGAGGAAAAGATGCCGGTCGAGGCCGAACCGATGGACTTCGTGTTCAGGCTTGCGGGCCATTCGGATTCGTCCGTCAGTTCCAGGCTGGAGCGGGACACCACTCTTTCGGCAGTCCTTTCACCGGTTCCCGAAGCGCCACGGGTGCAGCAGGAAGGACGCGCCAGACCGGCGGCCGGTGTCCGCAGGCAACCGCCGCAGGCCGCCTCGCCGGTCGCCCCCGCCCCATCGGCACCGGCGCCCGCGTCAAACCCGGTGGCGGCGACTCCGTCAGCCCCGGCCGCCCCGCAGGCGGCGCCCGCACCCGCACCCGCACCCGAAAAGCCATCGAAACCTGCCGGCGACGGTGGTTTCAGGAAGGTCGGGGGCGATCAGTCGCCGGCGGGGAAAAATGCTCCAGGCAAGGTCGGGGACTTGAAGAAGTTCTAGCAATTGTGCCCGCCTCACTTCCAATCTTCCTGCTTTCGTTTCGCCCGATATCGCTGCAATCGTTGCTTCAAGGGGTGTTGAAATAGATTTGAATCCCAAATAGGATGCATCCTTGATGTCCGGGAAGCCGTCGGCTTGATGCGGCATGTCCGGCCATCTGCAATTAACTGTATTGGTGGATTGGAGGCGTTTCGTCATGGTTAAGAAGCTCAAGTGGATCTGGATGGACGGCAGGCTGGTGCCCTGGGATGACGCGAATGTTCACATTCTTTCGCACACGATGCATTACGGCGTCGGCGCGTTCGAGGGAATCCGCGCATATCATCACGAGGACGGCCGTTCCGCCGTTTTCCGGCTTGCGGAACATACCCAGCGCCTGATCGATTCCGCGCACCTGCTCGAGCTGAAGGTTCCGTACACACGTGAACAGATTGACCAGGCGTGCATGCAGACGCTTGCGGCGAACGGAATGGAAGCCGGATACCTCCGGCCGCTCGTTTATCTCGGCGACAAGGAAGTCGGCGTATATCCAGGTAATGATCCCGATGTCAGGCTCAGCGTCATCGCCTGGCGATGGGGCGCCTATCTTGGACCGGAGGCGCTGGAAAAGGGCATCCGGGTGAAGATTTCCACGTGGACCAAGCATCATGTCAACGCACTGCTGGTCAAGGGGAAGATTTGCGGACACTACGTCAATTCCGTGCTGGCCAAGGTCGAGGCAAAGCGCGAGGGCTTTGACGAGGGCATCCTGCTGGATCACTGCGGATACGTGGCCGAGGGTTCAGGCGAGAACCTGTTCATCGTGAAGAATGGCGAGATTTTTACCCCGGATCTTTCCTCGTCGATTCTTGGCGGCATTACAAGGGACACGGTGATTACGCTTGCGAAGGCGGAAGGAATCAAGGTCAACGAAGTTCGGATGGGCCGAAGCGATCTTTACCTGGCCGACGAAGTCTTCTTTTCGGGGACGGCGGCAGAAGTCACCCCGATTTATGAAATCGACAGGCGTCAGGTCGGTGCCGGCAAGGCAGGTCCCATCACCCGGATGCTCCAGCAGAAGTACATGAAGCTGGTTGCGGGTGGCGTTCAGGGATACGACAAGTGGTTCTCGTTCTATACCCCCAAAGAGATCTGACTTGAATGCCCGGAACCCTCTACATCGTGGCCACCCCGATAGGTAATCTTCAGGACATCACATTGCGGGCGCTTGCGATCCTTCGCGAGGTTCCGGTTCTCGCCTGCGAGGACACGCGGCACACGGGGATGCTCCTGAAGGCCCTGGAGATCGACCGGACCGGTCGCCGCCTGATTGCCTTTCATGACATGAATGAACGCAGGCAGGTTCCGCTGCTGCTCTCGATTCTTCAGGAAGGCCAGGACGTGGCGCTTGTTTCCGATGCCGGGACGCCCCTTGTCAGCGATCCCGGATACAGGATTGTTTCCGAGGCTGCCGCGGCCGGAATCTCCGTGGTTCCCATTCCCGGGCCATGTTCTGCGATCACGGCGCTTTCGGCCTCCGGACTGCCTTCGGATCGCTTCACGTTCATGGGTTTTGTTGCTCCGAAATCACCCAGGCGAATGAAGGCTTTTGCCGAACTCGGCCGAATGACCGGGACGGCCATCTTCTTCGTGCCGGCCCGCACGCTCGAAAAGGTTCTGGCGGAGATCGGGCTGGCCATTCCCGGGGCAACCGTTGTCGTTGCGAGGGAACTCACCAAGTTGCACGAGGAATTCGTCAGGGGTTCGCCGGAAGCCTGTGCCGCGGCTTTCTCCGGCCGCACCCCCAGGGGCGAGGTCACCCTTCTTGTATCACCCCCGCGGGATCGCGAGGATCGGCCGGTCGAATGATCCGGCCGTTTTCTGTCGCAGCCCGCCGGAGCCTGACAAGTATCGGGATTCTGACGCGCCCCGGTTTGCGGACAGGAACACGTCAACTGGAAAAGTTTCCCTGTCGAATGTATGATCCCGTCAAGTAATCCGAGGTCTGGCAATGTCAAATCGTTTTTTCATCAGTCTGCTTGCGCCTTTTGCCGCCTTCTCGATGACCATGACGGGGTGCGGTCAGGAGTCGTCGCCCGATGACCTGAACGGCGCGATGGATGTCGGGTATGAACTCCAGGAGCCGGATTCAATTGATCCGGATTCCGGCGACCAGGATGTCCCGGACAACCTCTGCCGGCTTGATGCCCTTTGCGACGTGCAGGATGACGTCGGACCGGGATCGCCGGGAACCTTCTGCGAAGAGAATTCCGACTGCGAATACGGATTCTGCCTGCCGTACATTTACGGAAATATATGCAGTTCGCCGTGTTCCAGTTCTTGTCCATTCCCGGGCTGGACGTGCGAGGCCCTGGTACTTGCGGGCGGCGATACTACATACGTCTGTCTTCCCCCGGCGACCGGGCTTTGCAAGCCCTGCATGACCGATGCGGCCTGCCGCCTTGTCGAGGGCGAGGAGTCGGCAAGGTGCGTTTCCTACGGAGAGGAGGCCAGTTTTTGCGCGACCGACTGCACCGCGAATCCGGAGTCCTGCCTCGAGGGTTTTGAATGCCGGGAAGTCGAGGCCGGCTTCAGCGCATGCGTGAAGGAGGACGGTCTTTGCCCGTGCGTGTCGCCGGTTGCGGGCATGGAGTCCAGGTGCAGCCGTTCGAATCAGTCGGGAACCTGCTTTGGCAGTCGATTCTGCACAAGAACCGGTAATGAGTTCGCCTGGGGCGCGTGTTCGGTTGGCGAGCCTTCCCAGGAGGTGTGCAACAGGATTGACGACGACTGCAATGGCGCGACCGACGACATGGGTACCGAGGTCTGCGGAACCGGCGTGTGCGCGCACATGGTTGAAAAGTGTGTGGATGGCCAGGCATTCCTGTGCGACCCGTACGAAGGAAGCCAGGATGAAGTCTGCAACGGGCTGGACGACAACTGCAACGGCACGACCGACGAGAACTGGCCGGACAAGGGCGCGGCATGCGACGGCGGGGATACTGATGTCTGCGCCAACGGAACCTGGGGCTGTGCCGAGGACGGCATGGGGCTGACATGTGAAGGTGACATCGCTTCCGACGTGGAATTGTGCAACGGGGTCGATGACGACTGCGACGGCAAGACCGACGAGCCCGAGGATCTCGGCACCATCGAGTGCGGCCTGGGTGCGTGCCATCGGGTTCTTCCCGCCTGCACGTCAGGCGTTCCGACTGAATGTGATCCGATGCTGGGGGCCGTTTCGCCGGATATCCCTGACATCGACATGGATGATGTGAACTGCGACGGTGTTGACGGCGACGCGGCGTCAGCCGTATTCGTCGATATCGTGTCCGGTGTAACCGGGAATGACGGATCCCGCCAGGCCCCGGTGCCATCCATCCAGGAAGGCATCGATATCGCGGCATCGCGGGGCCTGTCGCAGGTTCTTGTCTCCCAGGGTGTCTATAACGAGTCGATCGTACTGCACGACGGTGTGGGTGTTTTCGGCAGGTATGACAGTTCAAGAAACTGGGAACGCGCGCCATCGAAGGTTTCGCAGATTCGGGGCGGAACCCTTGCGGTTACCGCTGACGGAATCGCTTCACCAACCATCCTCCAGGGTCTTGTCATTACCAGCGAGTCGGCATCGGCACCAGGGTCGAGTTCGATTGCCGTGGCGGCAAGGAACGGCAGCGGGCTTTCAATCCAGGCATGTACCGTCCAGGCAGGCGCCGGTGCCCCAGGGGCCGCCGGTGCGGCCGGAAATGCGGGCCAGGCGGGAAGCAACGGTTCATCAGGCAGCGCCGGTTGCGAATACGTGTGTGTATTCCAGATAGGCGACGAAAACTGCTTCGACATGTGTGGCCAGTGCGAACGTCCGCTTGGTGGTGCCGGGGGTGCCGGCGCCGCGGGCGCGAATGGCGGGAAAGGCGGGGATGGCGGTCCGTATGCGACGGCCGGCGGCGCGGGTGGCTCCGGTCTTGGCAATGGCGCCGGAACCGGCGGTTCGGGTGGCCCGATGACCCAGAACGGAAGCCGGGGCCATGACGGGCTGGACGGCGTTTCCGGTTCGAACGGCATCGGCGGCGGGGCGTCCGGAGTCTTCTCAGCGGGCGGCTACGCCGCGGCGGACGGCTCGCCCGGAACGGACGGCACGGACGGTGGCGGCGGTGGCGGTGGCGGAGCCGGTGGCGGCGACAATCCGCAGATCTGGGAGTTGAACCTTTGCGGAACCTACGGTTCCAGCGGCGGTGGCGGCGGCGGTGGCGGCGGCGGCGGAAAGGGTGGTATCGGTGGCGGTGGCGGTGGTGCCTCGGTCGGCATCCTTGCATCGGCTGGTTCAGTCGCGATCGAGCAGACCATGATCCTTACGGGAAGCGGCGGTGCGGGCGGTGCCGGCGGATTTGGCGGCTCGGCCGGTTCCGGTGGAACGGCGGGCCTTGCCGGTGACCACGGGGACGGAGACGGCCAGGGGGTCGGTGCCGCAGGCGGTGTCGGTGGCAAAGGTGGTGCCGGTGGCGCTGGCGGTGGCGGCGGTGGCGGGCCCAGCTTCGGCATCGTTTGCGTCGATGCGTCCTACGTGTCCTCGGGCATGACCGTGCTGACCGGATCCGGTGGACCAGGGGGCTCTTCGACGGTCAACACGGGCGCTTCCGGATCCTCGGGACAGTCTTTCGGCTGTCCGTAATAAATCGATAATCCCGCAATATAGTTTACTTTTTTGGCTTTGATGGCCCGGTCTGGGCCTGCCACCAGCGCTTGACCGCGGCGAACAGATCCGCCTTGTTTTCGTTCTGCTGCCGCATGTTAAGGAGTCTGCGTTCGCGCTGGGCGCCAATGTGGCCGGGATCGATCGTAAGGGCGTCCTGCAGTTCCAGTCGCTGCTTCGGAACGTCGCCGACCGCCTTGTAATAAAGCGACATATAGTAATGCGAACTGGCCGTCGGATTTTCGGAACTGATGGCCCGCTCGAACCAGCCTCGGGCTTCCTCGAGGCGCCTGGTCTTCGGGAGCTTTTCGTTCTGCATGACCGACCAGCCCAGCGATACAAGGTATTCCGAATTCCGCTCGTCCAGTTCAACGGCCTTCCTGAACGCTGCAATGGCTTCTTCCCACTGCATGCGCTTGACCATCAGGTTGCCCTTGTGGAAGAACATCCGGGCCTCGGCCTCAAGATCCTTTTTGGTCTTCGCCTGGGTCGGAGTCAGGCTTACGCCGGCAGCCCTTGCCCAGACCGCGTCGTATTCCGCCTTCTTCCTGGGATCGGTAAGGGTGCGGTATGCGTTTGCAATTCCCTTGAAAACTTCAACGGCCTGGGGGCGGACATCGTCTATGCCGGCCTTGGCGATCGAGTCGGGATGAAGCTGCTTGGCAAGCGCGAAATAAGCGTCCCGAATGCCGTTCGGCGGGGTCTGCTGGGGCACGCCCAGGAGCTTGTACAAATCGTTTTCTGCAAGGCAGTTCGCCTTTTCCTCGATTAACGCGCGCAAGTCGGACGCGTTTGCCGAACTGTTATCGATATCTCCCATTGCGTCCCCTGTCCTTGATGCCGGCCTGCATGCCGCGCGACATCGACTGACCTGATTCTACACCCCGCGCGGGCTTGTGCAATCGAGAATCTTTGCCCGATCAGGTGCATGAGTTTGGCGTTCCCAGGTGGTCGCAATAGAATCGTCGTCAGGCCATTGCCAGGTTCCGGGTGCCTGTATGCCGATGAATCGAATCACTTTGGCGCTTGTGGCGTCGTTTGCGTTCCTGCTGCCTGGCTGCCGCGACATGCGCGGCAGTGACGGTCAGCGGTGCGGTGGTCCACTCGGGATGTGCCCGGCGGTTCTTCCGGCGCCTGTCGATCCGTTGGCCCCCGCGGATCCCGGCGATTCGGTCAGCATGATAATGAAGGAACTGAAAAAGGGGCCCCAGAACGACTACATCATTTCGCTGCAGCCCGAAGACACGCTCAATCTGCTGGCCGAATGGAGTGGCCAGACGGTCGAGGAACTGCTGGCCCGCAATCCGCTGGTCAAGCAGACCGGCCTGATTCCCGGAAACGGCTTCACCATCCGGTTGTCCGCCGGTGCCTGGAATACTTTCAACGGGGCCCGCAACGGCTTCAGGGCACGGCTGCTGGAAAAGCGGTCAAGGGGGCTCGAGGTTCTTGATGTCGTCAGGCATCGGGTCAAGGCCGGCGACACGATGGAAAGCATCGCCAGGGACTATGGAACGATGATCGACCTGGTCGAGAAGTTCAATCCCAAGGCCAGGGGCCTTTCTTTATACCCGGGTGACGAAATCATGGTTCCGATTGTCGCGGGTGACGAAGCAAGGGAAGCCACCGGTCGGAAAAGCAAGACGGAGAGGCTGCCGGGTCCGCCGGCGCCGAACCCGACCCCGGTTCCGGTGCCACCTTCCGAATCCAGGCAATTGCTGGTTGACAGCCCCGGGACGATACGCTGATCCACCGCTTCATCGGGGCTTCAGGCCGTTTGTTCCCATTCCCTGCATGTATACCCGACCTTTTCGTCAAGAATCAGGGTCGTTTCGCGAGATATCGCGATCCATGCGCCATCAAGCTCAGCCCAGGCGGTCTTCAGCGCGCCCGTGTCGATTCCGGAATCGCGCCTGCCGCTTAAGCGAATGGACGCAACTGATGCCTCGAAGCGGGCCGCAAGGCGGCGGTACTCGTCACGGAGCTGCTTCATTTCCAGAATGGCCTGGATAATTCTGCCACGAATGCCTTCCCCGGCAGGCCGCGCGATTCCGGCATCGACTTCCCACGCTTCCGGTTTTTCCTCGGTCTCTGCGGCGGTCGCCATGATCTCGATCTTCAAATCCAGCAGCCCGGCCCGTGAGAGGCATTCCTCGATCCTATCTTCGAGGTCATGGCCGGCGCTGTAGTACTCTTTCTTCTGCGCCCTTCCCGCAAGCAGGATCCATCCCGCGAATACCAGGGGAGGAGTCCAGTTGAAGGCGGCAACGACCGGAAGCGCCTCGCGCCTTCCCGCAAGCCACAGCAGCGTCAGATGAACCGCCGGGATCACTGCGGCCGCAAGGGCCAAAGCCGCTCCATAGCCGGGAAGAAGAAGTGACTTGAAGTGAACCCGTCGCAGGCGACCCCTGGTGATAATCACGGCGGCAACGACCGCGAATGCGACCAGGCCGCCAGCATGGACAAGCAGCAGGGGAAGGGCAAACCTGATCGATACGTAAAGGATCGTGAAAACAATCAGGACAAGCAGAAGAAATCCACCGACGTCGCGCATTGCGCCCTTCCGAAAATCGACCGAATTATTTTACATGTTAAGTCCTTGCAAAATAAAGGAATTTCCAGATTCTCAAGTCTTCTTCGCCGGTTCTGTGCCGAAACCGGGTTATATTACACGGCGTCCCGACAAACGGGGCGCAAAGTCAACTTATTATTTATGTCCGGGAGGTTTCAAAATGGATTCCAAGGTGCTGATGGAGCTTGCTGACACTTATGGCGCGAGGAACTACAAGCCATTGCCGGTCGTTATCGACAAGGCTGAGGGCGTCTGGGTATTCGATGTCGAAGGGAACAAATACCTCGATTTCCTGTCATGTTACTCGGCCGTCAGCCACGGGCACCGGCACCAGGCTCTGGTTGATGCGGCAATCCGGCAGATTGGAAGGGTCACCGTCACTTCCAGGGCTTTCCACAATTCCGAGCTTGGCCCGTTCATGAAGGAATTGTGCGAGTTCACCGGGATGGAGATGGCCCTTCCGATGAACTCCGGGGCCGAGGCTGTCGAGACGGCGATTAAGGCCGTTCGCAAGTGGGCATACGTGGTCAAGGGCGTGCCGAAGTACGATGCGGAAATCATCGTGTGTTCCGACAACTTCCACGGCAGAACCACAACGGTAGTAAGCTTCTCGACAGAGGAGCTTTACAAGGAAGCCTTCGGTCCGTTTACCCCCGGCTTCAAAGTGATTCCGTTCGGCGACGCCGATGCTCTCGAGAAGGCGATTACCCCGAACACCGCCGCTTTCCTGGTCGAGCCCATCCAGGGCGAGGCTGGCGTCGTCCTTCCGCCGGACGGATTCCTTGCGCGCGCCGCAGAGATCTGCCGCAGCAACAACGTTCTGTTCGTGGCCGACGAGATTCAGACCGGTTTTGGAAGGACCGGCCGCAGGTTTGCCGTCGAGCACGAGGGCGTGAAGCCGGATCTCATGTGTCTTGGCAAGGCCCTGGGCGGCGGTGTCTATCCGGTCAGCGCCGTTGTTGGCAGTCGCGACGTCCTTGGCCTTTTTGTTCCAGGCGAGCACGGCTCGACGTTCGGTGGCAATCCGGTGGCATGCGCCGTCGGACGGGCTGCCCTGAAGGTCATGCTTGACGAGGATTTGACAGGAAAGTCCGCGGAAAACGGCCAATACCTGATCGAAAAGCTTGCATCAATCAAGTCGAAGCACATCAAGCAGATTCGGGGCCGTGGTCTGTTTGTCGGAATGGTTCTTCATCCGGAAGCCGGCGGCGCCCGTCGTTTCTGCGAGGCGCTTATGAAGCGAGGCCTCCTTTGCAAGGAAACGCACGACAACGTCATTCGCTTCGCACCCCCGCTTGTCATCACCCGTGAACAGATCGACTGGGCCATCTCCGAAGTCACCGAAGTCATGACCACCCTGTAGGGGTGAACAACCCTTCGGAATTCTCAGGGCAGGAAATTCGTCCGCCGCTCTCCTTGTACGGGCGGATTACAACCGCCCGCCGCGAACAGGCACAGTGCATCCGCCCCCCCGCTCCGTACGGGCGAATGAAAATTCGCCCGCCTGCAATCACGTTGGAGCCGGACTTGTCTTGTGTATCAGTAGTTGACGGTGACGTCGAAGTAGAACTGCGTGAAGTTGTTGCCTTCCGACGTGAAATCGAAGAACGGGAAGCGCAGGGACTTGTTGTCGGCCGTGAATGCCGGCTGGGACGAGGACATGCCGATCGAGAAGCCGACGTGCTCCCACGGCTGGTACGAAATGTCGATCACGCCGCTTGTCGAGTCGGACTGACCGCGGCCGGGCTTCGCGTTCTCGTTGGTGAATTCATCGCGTTCGGACGGCAGGGCACCCTTGTAGGTCCACGCGTTCGAGATGCCGAGCACGACCGAAATCGACCACTGATCATTAATGATGAACGACGCCATCAGGCGGTTCATTATGGACATCTCTGAAGTAAGTCCGCCGCCGTATGCCTGGCCGCCGCCGGCATCCTCTGCCCCGTTCAGGCGGATAAGCGATGCATAACGGGGGATAACCGTGCTGGTGGAACCGTTCCAGTTCTTGTTGTAACGGAACGAGTATCCAAGCAGGACGTGCTTGCCGAACATCCGGTTCAGGTCGAAACCAATGCCGGTCGAAAGATAAAGGTCACGCGCGCGGCTTTCCGCGGACGTCGGCGCGCCGATTCGTATGAACGGCGAGAAGTTCACCTTGATCTTCGGAATCACGTACTTGTACTTAAGTGAAATGAACAGGTCGCTGGGCATGAAAACCCGCGGGTACGTGTTGTTCGACGTGAAGGACTGGGAGAGTTCGCCGGACATCGAGAAGGACATCGACAACCAGAGATCCTTGTAAAGGAAAACGCGCGGCGCCAGGTTGATGCTCCAGCCGTAATAGGGCTGGCGGGCAAACTTGTCCATGACGAAGGAACCAAGGCCCAGGGACTGGCTGAAACTGAAGGCGCCGCCGAATCTTTCCTGGCTGGCCGTGCCGCCGGTCAGGACGGCAACCGCGTCCGGAACGGCGGAATCCTTCTTCGGAGCGGCCTCGGCAGAAGCAGTGTCAGTGGGGGCCGGAGCCTCGGCAGCCGGTTCGGCCGGAGCAGCGTCCTGGGTGGGCGCGGTAGCCGAACCCTCGTCCTGAAGGAACGAAAACGGTCCGGAATCCGAAGCCAGGGCCGGCGTGGCCACAAGCGCGACAACCATCGCCGCAGTCAGGAAAACAACGTGTTTCATGAATAACCTCACCCGCCCCGAGGGCTGAATCCGGTGAATCATACTTGGTACGTGCGGGCGAGGCAACATGATTTGTGAATGATTTTCAATCGCGGCATTTCAATTGTCATTCGTTTCGCCTGGTGCTTTCCACCACTTTCCGGGAGCGTCCGGCACCACGTCCGGTGAAGGCATCGCCAGTCTGGCGACCAATGAGGCCAGCGGCACGCCTTCGTCGGGATCCGGAAAGGAATCGCAGACTTCGGCAAGGGGTATCAGGACGAACTGGCGTTCCCTCCATCGGGGATGCGGAATGGTAAGTCCGCCATCCGCCATCCGAACCCCTTCGAAGAAAAGTATGTCCAGGTCGATTGGGCGCGCATCGCGACCGCTTCCGGTTCTGCCGAGGCCGGCCTCGATTTGCTTGAGGAAGGCCAGCAGTTCCATTGGTTGAAGCGTGGTTGAGATCCTTGCCGCAGCGTTAAGAAATTCCCCCCCGCCCGCGTCAACCGGACATGTCCTGAAAATCGAGGAAACCATATCAACCCGGCAGTCCGGATGACGGTCGATTGCGTCGAGCGCAGCGGTCAGGTTTGCCCTTCTGTCGCCGAGGTTGGAACCCAGTCCGAGCAAGACCTTCCGGAACCCGGCGTACTGTCGTTCGATTGACACTTCGTGGTGCATCCAATACCATCACGCGCCGGATCGATCCGAGATTATGCCCTGGATATCCGGGGTGTCAAACCGTCGCGAGGTGAAGCATGTACAGCGGTTCAAATTGCAGAGTCAAGGATCTGGGCCTGGCCCCGGAAGGTCGAATGAAGATCGAGTGGGCCGAGGCGCACATGCCCGTCATGATGGCGCTGAGGGAGGAGTACTCGAGGACTCGTCCGCTTGAAGGCCTTAAGATAGCCGGTTGTCTGCACGTGACCAAGGAAACCGCCGTCCTGATGCGCACATTGCGAGCCGCCGGCGCCGAGCTTTCGTGGAGCGGCTGCAATCCCCTTTCGACCCAGGACGAGATTGCCGCCGCGCTGGCCGACGAGGGGTTCTCCATTTATGCCTGGCGCGGACTCACTGTGGACGAGTTCTACTGGTGTATTGAGAAGACTCTTGAGTTTGGTCCGGATCTGTCGCTTGACGACGGGGCCGATCTGATTTTCACGTTGCACAATAAGCATCCGGAATACTGTCCGAAGATGATTGGTGGAACCGAGGAAACGACCACGGGGGTTCACCGCCTCAGGGCCATGGGTCGGGCCGGCAAGCTTTTGTACCCGGTCATCGCCGTGAACGACGCGCAGACGAAGTGGGATTTTGACAATGTGTATGGCACCGGACAGTCGTCGATCGATGGCATCCTTCGCGCCACCAGCGTGCTGCTGGCCGGCAAGGTGTTCGTGATTGCCGGATATGGCCATTGCGGGAAGGGGCTCGCGATGCGGGCGAAGGGGCAGGGGTGCCAGGTTGTCGTGACCGAAGTCGATCCCCTGCAGGGTCTTCGCGCGACACTTGACGGATGTCGCGTGATGCCGATGGACGAGGCCGCCAGCATCGGGGATATCTTCATTACCGCGACGGGAATGAAGGACGTTGTAAGAACAAGGCATTTCGAGTCCATGAAGGACGGCGCGATCGTCTGCAATACCGGTCACTACGACTGCGAGATTAACATCGAGGAACTCGAGGCGCTCAAGGCCTCATCGCGGGAGATCCGGCCGAATACGGACGAGTACCTGATGAAGGATGGTCGCAGGATTTACCTGCTTGCCAGGGGACGTCTGGTGAATCTTGCCGCGGCCGAGGGACACCCGTCCGAGGTCATGGACATGTCCTTCGCGAACCAGTTCCTGAGCATGGTGCGCCTGGCCAGGGAAGGGAGATCCCTTTCACGCGATGTTCACGACATTCCGTGCCAGCAGGATCAGGATATTGCGTCCCTGAAACTGAAGACCATGGGGATATCGATCGACGCGCTGACGCCCGAACAGATTCGTTATCGCGACGATTTCTCGGCCGGAACCTGATTCGGGCCGTGGCCGGGAGTCCTTTTCAAGAATTCTGTCACCAAACGGAGAACCCTGATGGCGAAGAACATAAAGCCAAGGAATGAAGATTACTCGGAATGGTACCTGAATGTGATCGCTGCGGCTCAGCTGGCCGATTACGCGCCGGTTCGCGGCTGCATGGTCATCAGGCCGACCGGATACGCCATATGGGAGTCGATGCAGAAGGAGCTGGACAGGCGATTCAAGGAACTGGGCCACGTCAACGCCTATTTCCCCCTTTTCATCCCGGAGTCGTTCCTGAGGAAGGAAGCCGAGCACGTGGAAGGGTTCGCCCCCGAATGCGCGGTCGTTACGCACGGCGGCGGCGAAAAACTGGAAGAACCTCTTGTTGTGCGTCCCACATCGGAAACGATCATCGGTCACATGTACGCCGACTGGATTCACTCCTGGCGGGATCTGCCGGTTCTGATTAACCAGTGGGCAAACGTCGTTCGATGGGAAAAGCGGACTCGCCTTTTCCTGCGCACGATGGAGTTCCTGTGGCAGGAGGGTCACACCGCCCATGAGAGCGCCGAGGAAGCGGAGCAGGAAACCTTGAGGATGCTCGAATGCTACCGTTCCTTCGCCGAGGACTTCCTGGCGGTTCCGGTCATGACCGGCGTCAAGACGGACTCCGAGAAGTTTGCCGGCGCGCTGCGGACGTATTGCATCGAAGGCATGATGCAGGACGGGAAGGCCCTTCAGATGGGCACATCCCATAACCTGGGCCAGAATTTTGCCAGGGCGTTCGATATCAAGTTCGAGGGGCGCGACCAGGTGGTTCAGAATGCATGGACGACTTCGTGGGGTGTATCGACCCGTTTGATCGGCGCGCTGATCATGGCCCACAGCGACGACGAGGGTCTTGTCCTGCCACCGAAGGTGGCCCCCGTGCTGGCGGTCGTGATTCCGATTGGCAAGTCCGACGAAGAGAAAAAGAAGGTTGTCGAGTACTTCAATCCGGTGCTCCGGCGTCTGGCGGGTGATGCCGAGGTCGATGCCGCGTCGGCCAGGCTTGGAAATGACCAGCTCTCGGCGGTCTTCTACAACAACCTGACCGGCCAGCAGATCGTGGTCGACATGCGCGATCAGATGCGTCCCGGCGAGAAGCATTATTACTGGGAACAGCGCGGCGTCCCGCTGCGGATTGAAATCGGTCCGAGAGACGTCGAGTCCGGAACCGCGGTCATCAAGTCCAGGCTGGGCGACAAGGACGTCATCAATGCGGCCGACCTTGACAGGAATTCGTTCGATTCGCGGCTGGCGGCCATCCAGGACGCGTTGTTCCGGCGTGCCGTAGAATTCCGCAACGCAAACGTGGTTGATGTGGCTTCGTATGACGAGTTGAAGGCCTTCTTTGCTGGAAGCCGCGGCTTTGTCCGTTGTCGCTTCAATCCGGATCGCGCCGTCGAGGCCAGGATCAAGGAAGAGACAAAGGCGACGGTCCGGTGCATACCGTTTGACCAGCCCGGCGGCACGGGGCCGGACATAATTTCCGGAAAGCCGGCCGACAGGGTAGTCGTTTTCGGCATTGGCTATTGATCGATTTCGGAAGCCTGTTGTTTTCGGACGGTGACTCATGACAGGTCTTCCATTGACACAAGCCAGGATATCCATAAAATACTTCGCTGTGCGCCTGCAGGTTGGGCGGCAGAGACTCTTTCCAGCAGGTTCGAAAGCCTTCTGAAGTTGGTTGAACCTGTTGATTATTTAAGGGAATTCAGTCATGAAAAGAACTTATCAGCCAAGCCGTATCAAGCGACTCAGGACCCACGGATTCCGGGCCAGAATGGCCACGGCCGTTGGCCGCAAGGTGCTGTCGAGGCGTCGTGCAAAGGGCCGCGCCGTTCTCGTTCCGACCATTCCGGGCAAGTAGCGCAAGCCGTGGATCGGGGATTTCCCAGGTCGAACAGGCTTCTTCGTCCATCCGACTTTGAGCGGGTGATGAAGGGCGGTTTCAGGGCTTGGACCTGGAACCTGATTGTTTTCGTCAAGGAAAACGACCTGGAATGTTCCCGGCTCGGGCTGGCGACTGGCAGAAAGGTTGGGAACGCCGTTGCCCGCAACCGCTGGAGAAGACTGATCAGGGAAGTTTTCAGGAACGAACTGAAGGATAGTCTGGCCGGCTTCGACATGGTTGTCGCGGTGAAGGCGGTTCCCGGGTTTGAACGCAACCGAGGCGAAGCCGCGGAACGCAGGCCGGACGGCCCATCCGCGAAGCGGGAGATCCCCGCCATTGCAGACCTCGAAGGGGAGCTGGCCGATGCCCTCCGCCGGATTGAAAGAAAGCTGGCCGGCAAGGTTGCCGGTAATCCTTCTGACAGGCCTGATCCAGGCGTATAGATTGCTGATTTCTCCGTTGCTGGGCCCCGCCTGCCGCTTCAGCCCGACCTGTTCCGAGTACATGATTCAGGCACTGAAGATCCACGGATTTTTTCGCGGGCTGTGGCTCGGGATCCGCAGGATCGGCAGATGCCATCCCTTTAATCCGGGCGGTTTTGATCCTGTTCCGGAAAGGAAAACGGTGACAAAGTGAATTCGACCAGACGCCTGTTTGCGATCCTCCTGATTCATGTCATCACCGCGGTCGCGGCGCTTCCGGCACTTGCGCACCAGCCATGTCCGCCGGCTGACGGCGAGATTGTCGGTGTCCTGAAGGCCCCGGACGGCAGTTTCGATGTCCACGTTTCAGCCAGGGGCGGTGTCCTGAAGGCCGTCATTCTCCACGACAAGCAGTTTCACCAGACCGCAAGGGAACCTTTCAAGGGAACCGTTCAGCCGCCTTCGCAGAAGATTGCCGAGGGGCCACTGGATCTTGTTTCGACGTGGGACAATGCCTTTCTTCCCCTGACGATTGCCTTCGAGGATCCGTCGCCGCTTTCCATGGGGCGTCTTGTCAAGGTGGTCACGCCGCCGGTTGCCGCGCCAGCCGCCGGTGCGGAACTGGCTGCCCCGTCCGTGGACGCGTCCGCCGAGCCTGCCGCCGTCGCGAACGAACCGCAGCCAGCCCCAGTGGAGACGTGGACCACGGAACCCGTCGATTTCTGGAAGGAATATCAGCAGAATCCTGATTATCGCGTGGTGCAGGCGACCGACTCGCGGATTGTGATGGTCTGGCCGGATCCGGCCCGGTTTTCGAGTCCCCTTTACATCGAACGCACGTATTCCATCGGCGAGCGTTACTCGCTTGATGCCACGATTCGGCTGATCAGCCTTTCTGAAAGCGAGATCGCCGGCACGATGCGTCTTTCCGTGTCCGCATGGGAATCGGCGGCTGCTTCCGGGGGATACTGCGGCGGCATGTTCGGCGCCCCGCCAGATCTTCTGCAGGCGGTCTGCGGAACGTCGAAGGATGTCGATCTGAAGAACCGGAAGGACATCCTGGACAACAAGGGATTCGAGATCACCGAATCCGCGTCGTATGTCGGGGTGTCTTCAAGGTACTTTCTTTCGGCAGTGCTCCCGGGTTCCGGAAACGTTGCCCAGTGCGTTGCATCCGCGTCCGAGGTCGGCGTCGTCACGGCTTTGATTCGATGGGGAAACGAGTCTGGTGGAAACCAGCTAATCAAGGCGGTTCGGGGGACTCCCTGCATCCCCGACTGGCTCGTCGGCGCGCACGGCATGGAAGGACGGCTCACCTGTTCCCAGGCTGCTTCGGTGCTTGGTGTCGATCCCGGGATCGGCATCGTCGAGCTTTCGGAAATGAAGGAGGATGGGCTCGATCCCGACAAGGCCGCAGCAAGACAGGTGCTGATGGCCAGGCGCGACCGCCTCGTCAACTTCAAGTTCTTTTCCGGGCCCAAGGATCTCGGACTGCTGCGCTCGATGTCGGCTGGTGTGGAAAATACGATTGATTTCGGCTGGTTCGGCGTTCTGGCCAAGCCGATGCTGTGGCTGATGCGAGTTGCCCATTCGGTGGTTCCGTCGTGGGGTCTGGCGATAATTTTCCTTACCATCATTGTCAAGCTGATCACGCTGCCGTTCACGCATTCGAGCATGAAGCAGATGCGTCGAATGTCCGAACTGAAGCCCAGGATCGATGAACTGCAGAAGAAGCACAAGGACGACAAGGTCGCGCTGAACCAGGCCACGATGGAGCTTTACAAGCGCGAGAAGATCAATCCGCTTGGCGGATGTCTTCCGATGCTTATCCAGATGCCGATCTGGATTGCGCTCTACCGAACCATCTACAGCGCGGTTGACCTTTATCAGGCCCCGCTCGGGCTGTGGATCGCGGACCTTTCGTCCAGGGATCCCTATTTCGTGCTCCCGGTGCTTCTTGGCGTGATCATGTGGGTGAACCAGAAGATAACGCCCGTGAGCGGCGACCCGACCCAGGCGAAGATAATGCTGTGGATGATGCCGATCATGTTCTCGGCGATGATGATGTTCCTGCCGTCCGGGCTTGTCTTCTACATTCTTATCAACACGGTGCTTTCGGTCTTCCACACGCTCTGGAACAACCGCGGGCTTCGTAGGAAGGCAGTTGCGGGCTGAAAAACGATCGCGCTGGCCCCATGCCATTTCGGGGCGGAGGATTCGTGATGAAGGAAGCGATATTTACCGGCAGATCAAGTGAGGAAGCACTGCTGAAGGCAAGCCAGGAGCTTGGCGTCAACATCAGTGACATGACGTACGAGGTTCTTGACGAGGAGACTTCGCTTTTCGGACTTTTCCGAAAGGATGTGAGAGTCGTGGTTCGGGTCAGGGAGGACGCGGCCCAGGTCGTGACGCGCGCCAACTACGTTCCCGGTTACGGCGACACCGGGCTGGTGACGACTGCCGGCGAGATACTGACGCTGAAGAAGCCGTCCCGTGAAAAGAACGTCGAGGCGTTGCCGGGCGAACTGCCGGCGTCCGGGGTGGTCGATTCGGTCGAGGCTGGCGAATTTACCGCCCAGCCGGTTCGCGAACTCCGATCGCAGCCTGAAACGATTCTTTCGGAAAAGGGCCCGGCGGCGTCGAAGGTTCTGGGGGAAATCCTGGGCCTTATGGGAATGGAGTGCCAGGTCGAGTTCGAGGAGAATCCCGAGTCCGTCAGCCTTAATGTCAGTGGTGGCGACTATGAGATGATTGTGGGGCGCGACGGCGAGGTCCTGGCCGCCCTTCAATTCATCGTTAACAAGATCGTCAACAGGTTCCCCGATGACCGTAAGCTGGTAATTCTTGACGCCGAGGGTTTCAGGGGGCGTCGCGAGCAGACGCTTGGCAAGCTTGCAAGGCGGCTTGGCGACAAGGCCGTCGCAACCGGCCGCGTCATCAGGCTGAGTCCGATGACGGCCCAGGACAGGCGGCTGATGCACCTGGCCCTGCGGGAAAACCGCAAGGTTTCCACCAGGAGCGAGGGTGTGGGGGACTTCAGGCGGCTGCTGATCATTCCGGCAGGTTTTGAGGCTGCCCAGAAGGACAATGTTCGAAAATCCGACCGGCCGGCACAAACACCACCCCGGGATCGCGAGCGCGGACGTAATGCATGATGGCGGCGGCAGTTTTTGATCTGCAATGACCGATGCCGATTGCGCACCCGTTCTTCCTGGCCGCTTCGACAAGCCTTTTTATTTGTGCGGTGATTGCCTCCACATCGTCTTCATTGTCTATGAACACGTCCCTCGAAAGGCAGCGCGCGTCCTGTCTTGAACACGCGGCGATCGCGGCCGATTGATCCGACGTCCTTGAATCAAGGAAATATATGCCGCGCTCCTTAAGCCTTGACATTACGTGATCCATTCCGGGAGCGTCTGCCGTAAACCTGGATCCCATGTGGTTGTTCATGCCGGTGGCGCACGGAACCCCATCAAGAGCCCTGTCGATTCGGATCCGGATCTGCTCGCGATCCATCCCGGTTGTCAGGAACCAGTCGTTTTCCAGCCACCGCGGGTCGTGCGGTTCCATGGGCATGTGGGCCAGCGTCTCGAATCCACGAGCCGAAATGAGCAGGGACGTATTCATTGATTCGGAATGCCAGGGGAGAACGCCGAACGAGAGCGGAACCGGAATCCCGAGGAAGGGTATCACCTGTTCCGGCGACTCGCCGCAGTCATCAATCACGATTGCCACCACGGCCGAGCCCGCCGGAACCGGGGGTCCTGGCGGAACCAGTCTGGCGGGGCACCTTTCCGGTTCGGGAGGACTGGTAGGCATCGAAGTCCCGGTATCTTCGCCACGCAGGTTGCGCGGCGGGCCGGACGCGCAGCCACATAAGGCCGGCAAGGCAATCAAGCATATAAGGATCGCGCCGGGGCCGACGCGGCGCAGGTGGCCGGAGTTCATGGCTTTCCCCCGGGCGGATCAGGCTGCGAGACATAGTCGGCCGGGTCAATCGCAACCGAACCCTTGCGCAGTTCGAAGTACATCGTGACTTCCAGATCGCCGGGAGCCGCCTGAACCTGGGCAAGAACCTGGCCCTGGCGGACGACCTCGCCGTCGGAAACCTTGAGAGTGGAAAGCCCGGCATAGACGCTGTACCAGCCGGAGGCGTGATCGACCACAACGGTTGTTCCGAACCCGCGCATCCTGCCGGTCCAGACGACCCGCCCGAAAGCGATGTTGCGCACGTTCCGCGGGCCCCTGGAGTCGTGGGTGATTGTCCAGCCCGGGTGCGGCGTCACAGTCTTGAACCTGGGATGCACGACGTCGCCGAAAGGAACCTTGACGACTCCGTCGGCAATCGGAAGCGGCATGCTTCCCTTGTGTGCGTCGAAGTTGACCGGCACGTTCCGGTCGGAAAGCCGGGCCTGGATGATCCGGACCATCGACATTTCGGCGTCCGACAATTCGGCCGCGCGCCTGCGGTACATCTTGATGTCGCTTTCGATCCGGTTCAGCAGGCTGCGGCGCGCCTCGGTGTCCGCCTGAAGTTTCGCCAGGGCATCCTGGCTGACTCTGGCCAGCACCCATGCCTGCGCGCGTTCCATCCCGGCCACGAACTCCATTGCAACGGCCTTCTGGTGCGCGGCGGTCATTATCGCCAGGTCGTCGGCCTGGCGTGCGGCCATCTTCCTTACCAGCATTTTGCGCCGCGTGGATTCCAGGTTGCGATCCGGAATGAAGACAGATTCGAATACGCCGTAGTCGGCGGTCAGTCTGCCGATTCTTATCGTGTCGGCAAGCCGCTTCCGGGATGCCTCGAACTCCCCGGTCGCGACAGCCAGCTCCGAGGTGGCCTTTTCGAGCCTCGCCATTGCCGCCTGCAGGTACCCTGCGGTACGGGCGGCCGTGCTTTCCGCCTGTCTGGCCTCGAACACATAACTGTCAAGCGCGTCAAGAATGGACAGTTCCTGCTTCAGAGTCTCCGCGGTCGAGGTCGTCTCATCGGTCGCCCCGGCGGCTGCCGGAACCGTTGCGAGCATTGCCATGACGGACAGTACCAAGCCCGGCGTGGCCCGGCGGAAACGTCTGGCCTTCACGGGAGTCTCCTGGAGGATGCGATGATGGCACCGGCAAGTCCGACCGCGATCCCGCCCGGGATCGCCGCGGCAAGCGACATGGCAGGCCACGACGGCAGCGCGGTGCCGACCGAAAGTTCCGACAGCAGGTATGCGTTCGTGCTCGAGATGATTGCAAGTCCCATCAGGACGCCGCCGGACAGTCCAGCCACGCCCTGGACGCAGGCCTGGATGTAAAGCGGGGCCTTCAGATAGGCGCCCGTCGCGCCGAAAAGTCTCAGAATGGCCATCTCCTCGCGCCTGCTTTCCATTGTCCTGGTCAATGTGCCGACAACGAAGAACAGGGTTCCGAAAAGAAGGACGGCGGCCATGACCGCCATGGTCACCCTTACGAAACCGACCGCGCCGGCAAGCGATCGAAGGGCCGCCGAACCGACCGGAGGTCCGGCAACGATATCGACGCCTTCGATGGCTTCCAGGAACGAGGAAAGCCCGTCCAGTTCCGACGTCCTTCCCGCATCGTCCCTGAAAATGACGATGAGCCCGTGCTGGCCGGGAATCGCCTCGCGGGGCAGGGCGTCGACCAGCCCTTCGGGAAGAATGTCTGCGTTCTGGGTTCTGTCCTCTTCCCGGCTGATGTATTCGACGCTGGCGACATCCGGGCGGCGGCTTATGTCGCCAATCATCTCGCGAATCCGTTCGCTTTCGACATCGTCCTTCAGGTAAACCAGTATCCTGGCGGCCCTCGATGCCCGGCCCAGCATCGACATCGTGAGGCTGCCGGCGGAAGCCGACAGGACGATCAGGCAGGCCGCGACCCCAAGGGATACCACGCAGGCAAGGGTCTGCCATGGGGCGACCACCAGCCCCTTGAAGCCCTGACCGACCAGCCTCATTAGCCTGGTGGCCCCGTCTGCCCTTGTATCTTCTTCAGTCATCAACACACCAAGTCACGACCGGCGCTGTCACCGGTCAGGCGGGACTGCCATCCGTCCGGCCCGCCACGAAATGCTGGAACCGGTTCTGTCCCGCTTCCCGCCGAGTGGCCGCCATCCCGGGGTTGCGATCCTCGACAAGGATTCCCCGGTTGATAAGGAGCGTCCTCTTCGGGAAAGCCTCAAGCAGGAACCTGTCGTGTGTCGCCATCAGGACGGACGTTCCACGGGCGTTCAATTCCTCGAAAAGCCGGACTATGTCCTGCGACAGTTCCCAGTCAAGGTTGCCTGTCGGTTCGTCAGCCAGTATCAGCGCGGGTTCCATGACCAGTGCCCGGCCGATTGCCACACGCTGCTGTTCACCGCCGGAGAGCATGGCCGGATAGGCTCCGGCGTACCGATCGATGCCAAGGTCATACAGTATGCCCTCGACCCGCCTTGAAATTTCGCGTGTCGTCAGCCCCAGTATATTCAGTCCAAGTGCCATGTTTTCGAATACGGTCCGATCCTGCAGCAGCCTGAAGTCCTGGAAGATGACGCCGATATTGCGGCGCAGATAGGGCACCGCGGAGGGCAGCAGGGCGTTAAGGTTCTTTCCGAACACCAGCACCTGGCCCCCGGTGCTTTCCTCCATCTTCAGCAGGATCCGGATCAGCGTCGTCTTCCCGGAGCCGCTTGGGCCCGAAAGGAAAACGAATTCGCCCCTGCCAACCTCGAACGAGATGTCCCTGATGGCCTCGTTGCCGTTCGGGTAAGTCTTTTTCAGGCCCGCAATCGATAAGACCGACATCATGGACTCCAGGCAGCATCGCCGGAAACGCCGACCAGGGCGCCTTGCCCGTTTCCGACCGTCGTAGAATAGCAGAAGGCGCCGGCGTCTGGTATATTTCGGCAGGTTCGGAATCCGGGTGGCCTGAAGCGGCCGAATCGGGTTGACGGACGAGTCCATGTCCGGGGTTTCAGCCCCGAAACCTGTTGGAGCCGATTTTGAAAAGAATCAAGGAAATACTGGGTGAACACAGGGCGCCGTTGCTGCTTTTCGTCGCATCGGCCGTTGTCCTGGGACTGTTTTCCTGGAACTGGATCCTGTCGCCGTCGCCCCACTTTCACTTTGTCGATCTGGCTCAGTCATTCCTTCACGGCCGGCTTGATACGGATACCCCCAGGCAGCACAGGGGCCAGAAGCAGCGTCCGGAGGATCCGGCCGGTTACCGCAAGGCCATCGATCGTCACCTGACCGGCGCGAACGGCTCTACGACCGGCTGGAACGACTGGGCATCCGTCCGGGAAATCACGATGACGGACGGAACCGTTGTCCGCGGTGTCTTTCCCTGGGGCAACCAGGAAGGATCGATGAAGAACAGGTTTCACGCCCTGGACGGAACGATTCGAATCATCGACCCGCAGCTCGATATCGCGAAGGGGTGCGGGCAGCCTTCGGCAAAGTGCGACAGGAAGGACTGGTACGTGTCTTTTCCACCGTTTCCGGCCGTCGTGATGATTCCGCTTACGGCCATCTTCGGGTACAACGTGAACGACGTCCTGTTCACCGTTCTTAACGGCGCCCTGAACTGCATGCTGCTCTTCCTGCTCCTGGAATTCCTGGTCCGGCAGGGACTATCTTCCCGCACCAGGCGCGAAAACCTTGTTCTGGCGCTGCTTTTCTGTTTCGGCACGGTTCACTTTTTCAGTTCGATCCGGGGTCAGGTCTGGTTCACCGCGCAGATCCTCGGTGTTGCCATCAACATCTGGTACATCAGTTGCGCCATCGGCAACCGCAGGCCGTTTCTTGCGGGGCTGGCAATCGCCTGCGGGATGGCCACCAGAACCACGATTGCTTTTGCCGCCGTTTTCTTCGCGCTGGAACTTTTCCGTGACGGCGACAGGCTTCGATGGCCAGGATTCGGCCACCTTCTTCGCAAGGGACTGCCATTCGCGGCCCCGATCGTCGTCGGCGGGATCCTGCTGATGCTGATGAACTACTTCAGGTTCGACAACCCGATGGAGTTCGGCCATACCTTCCTTGCGGACGGTACCCGGGCATCGATTCGCGACCACGGCCTCTTTTCGATGTGGTTCGCCAGGGCGAACCTTGGCGCGATGCTGACGAACCCGCCGGTCATCGATGGCGTTGCCCCGTTTGTCCACATAACCAGGCATGGGCTTGGTCTTCTGTGGACATCGCCATTTCTGCTGCTTGTCCTTTGGCCCAGGGTCTGGGGCGCTTTCCAGAGGAACCTTGCGATTACGATTGCGGTCATCGCGATTCCGCTTATCTGCTATCAGAATACCGGATGGTCCCAGTTCAGCTTCCGCTTCGCCCTCGATTTCCTTCCGTTCGCGATGGTGCTTCTTGCGGCAGGCGGACGCCAGCTTTCCGGTTGGTTCATGGCGGCGGGGGCGTTCTCGGTGCTGATGAATACCTTCGGGGCCGTCACATTCGATCGCGCCGGCATGTTCTATTACGACTAGTCGGAAATCACAGGAATGGCGAAAACAGCGCGATGAACCTGTTGCGAACCCTTATGAACGCGGACTCCTTATCCAGCACGTTCATGTTGATCCGCCTTGCGCCGGCAACCTGCCTGTCCATGTAGTCGGCGACCCTTGCCGCCAGTTCACGGGAATATGCCTCGACGTTGAACTCGAAATTCAGCCTGAAGCTTCGCGGATCGAGGTTGGCCGATCCCATCATCAGCCACTCGCCGTCGATGACCGTCAACTTGCTGTGGTTAAAGGAAGGCCCCATCTCCCAGACCTCGACACCGCAGACGATCAACTCGCGCAGATAAGCCCTGGCACCCCAGGACATGAAGCGGTGATCCGCCTTGCTCGGTATGAAAACCCTGACCCTGACGCCGGATCTTGCGGACGTTCGCAGCGACGCCATGATGGCTTCATCCGGGATGAAGTAAGGCGACATCAGGTCGATCGAGACCCTGGCCGTCCTGAGCGCGGCCAGGAGAAGGTCGTGAAGCCTGCCGACGCTGAAGTCGGGGCCGGATGGAATGCCCCGGGCCAGGACGTTGCCGGCCGGCGTCAGATCCGGAAACCAGTCCGGGCCGGTAAGCGTTTCGTTGGTGCTGAGTTCCCAGTCGTCGGTAAAGGTTTCCATCAGGTGACCGACGACAGGCCCCTTCAGCTTGAAGTGGAGATCGAATGATTCGGGGTAGGGTGCGCCAGGTTGCGTGACGTGCCTTGCGCTGATGTTGATGCCGCCGGTGAATCCGGTTTCACCGTCAATTACCAGGATTTTTCTGTGGTTTCGAAGGTTTATGCCAGGGTGGCGCAGCCATCGCCCCCGCCTCCAGAAACTGGCCATCCTGCCGCCGGCCTCCGACAGTCTCCGCCTGAGAACGGGCCCGAAGCCCCTCGCGCCGATGCCGTCAACCAGAAGCCTGACCTGCACCCCACGTCTTGCCGCGTCGCAGAGCACGTCCGTGAAGTGGCGGCACACTTCGTCGGAATCAAAAATGTAAGTAAGGAATGCCACGCTTTTCCTGGCGCTTGCAATCGCCGCGAGCATCGCCGGATAAGCCTGGTCACCGTTTTCAAGAACCTCGATATGGTTTCCGGGAACAAGCGGGTTGTGTGCAATGCGATCGCCGGCGACCTGAAGAGGTATCAGGTTCGAGGGCACCCTTCCCGAACTGTCGGGCGTGCCGTCGGGCCTTTTGGCCTTCAGGCGGCGTTTGGCCCGCCGCGCGATGCGGTTGTCGCCGAAACCCCAGTAGAGCAGGGCGCCCGCGACAGGGATGAACCATACGAGGATGATCCAGATGCCTGCGCGCGCGGGACTTTTCTTGTTAAGAAGAATATGAACCGAAAGTGAGGATGCCAGCAGGACATGCAGCGCCGAAACAACGAACGTTTGCATAGGTCCACCAGAAGAAACGCCGTCGGCCCGGGAAGCCCCGGCGCAAAAGGTCATGGCAAGCCAAGTTCCACACAGATGTCGTCGTTGCCGGGGGCACGGTCGCAGGTGCCCTTTTCGCCGTCGGAACCGGTTGAATAGAGGACATATCCGGCCGGGTTCTGCAGCGAGTACCGAACGCGGTAAGGATTGCCCCAGGCGTCAAGCAGAGGGCTCTCCGGCCGGCCGGGATCGCTGATGAAATAGTCGAGCTGGGTGCCCGCCCGGAGCACCGGGCTGTCAAGCCCGACGAACTTGCCGGCTATCACCAGCGAAGACCGCAGATCCTTAAGGTCGGCCTGCGTCCTGTCGATTCGGCGGCTCTCCAGATATCTCGGCACGGCCACAGAGACGGCGATTATGGCTACGATGATGCCGAATACCACGAGCATCGTCGGCAATCCCCGATTGTCATGAGTCCCGGCCGCCGCCCTTTCGGCCTCGACCGCCCTTGCCATGTGGGTTCCGGTTGTCCGCCGCTTCCTTCCACGAAGTCTTTCCGCACGTTCCTCCGGGGTCATCGAGCTTTGCCCGGTGCGTCTGATCTCACTGGTCTGGCTTTGCCACCCCGGAGTCACGTTGACCGCGGGGATGGGGTTGGTCGTCGTCCTGGCCGGTCTGCGTATCCCCGGGCTTGTCGATGGCGTCGGACCGCCGTTAAGCGGTATTCCCTGAACTGCGAGCGGGTTCTGCGCCATCCCGGACAAGGATCCCGGCGGCATCCCGGCCAGGGGGTTCTGCGCCATCCCGGACATCGAATGCATGGCCATGCCGGTAATCGGGTTCGGAGTCGCCCCGGAACCGGTGATTCCGGCTGGCGGATTCGTCTTCTCAGGTGTGGCCGGACCCCTCGACCCGAGCCCGGGAAGCTGAGTGCCGAGTTTGTCTTCCATGAAACCGAGCAGGCCGCCACGCTTCCTTGCACCCGACTGGGCGATGGCCTCGTTCAGGGCGGCCAGCATCTCGCCGGCGCTCTGGAAGCGACCATCCGAGTCGAAGCTGATGGCCTTCTCAAGGAACGCCCTCTGCGGCTTCGTAAGCCTTGCCGCCACGGGGGCATCGAAAGGATTGAACTTTTCGTTCGATTTGGCCGTCAGCACCGCCAGCGCCGTGTCGCCCGGGAATGGCCTGCTTCCCGTCATGCATTCGAACAGCATGACGCCGACCGCGTAGAGGTCGGTCCTGAGATCGATTTCCTGGCGCCTGCTGGACGGGATCTGCTCGGGGGCCATGTAGGTCGGCGTGCCCAGAATCTGGTTTGAACCGGTCATTCCGGTGCTGTTGCCATGAAGTCCGGTTGCCAGCCCGAAGTCGAGGATCTTCGCGTAATACGGATTGCCGTGAATCTGTGTCAGCATGACGTTCTCGGGCTTAACGTCCCGATGCACTATGCCGACGGCGTGCGCGGCGCCCAGGCCGCCAAGAACCTGTTCAAAAATCTGCAGCGTCAGTTCGCTGCGCAGGACTTCGTGTTCCGCGAATTCCTGTGTCATGAGCTGTTTCATCGTCCGGCCGTGCTTGATGTATTCAAGCACCATGTAAGGAACGCGCTGGCCCTCTATTTCCCCGAAACCGTAGTCGTAAAGCTTGACGATATTCGGGTGATCCAGTGCAGAGACCGCCTTGGCCTCGGTCTCGAAGCGTTCGAGGGCCTCGGGGGAAAGGTGGATCGACGGCATGATCTTGACGGCGACCTCGCGGTTCAGCGGCTGTTGAAGCGCGATATACACCGCGCCCATGCCGCCCTCGCCGGCCTTGCCGACCATCAGGTAGCGATCGATCCTGCGGCCGATGATGGGTTCGATTCCCGCGCCCTTCTTTTCCGCGCGGGCCTTGGATGCGTCGAATGAAAGTATCGGAATAAGGTAATAGCCCAGCCGTCCGCATTCGGGATTAGGGCACGGCGTTCCCGCGTCGCCCGTCTGTTGCTGGCAGTGTGGGCATATGCCCCGAGCTTCCTTCCCCATTGCGTTCAAAATAAAGTGCCCGATAGAATATATAGTGAACGTGCGGTTACGGTCAATCTAATGGGTGAATATTTACGCGCCCGGACAAGATTTCCTGTTCATATTGTCCCGCCCTGGTCCACAAGCGCTTGCCTTCGGCAATAACCAAGGCTCCTTTCGCGGATTTTCGTTGACTCAATCACTGAAAATGGATACCATTCCGCGCCCCGATCAGGTTTTGATCGAGTAACCGTCTGGAGGACGATATGAAGAAGGAAATTCATCCCAAATATCCGGAAGCCAAGATTTCGTGCGCATGCGGCAACGTAATCGAGACCCATTCGACCCGCGGTTCGTACGCCGTTGAAATCTGTTCGTCGTGCCACCCGTTCTTTACCGGCAAGCAGAAGATCGTCGATACCGAAGGCCGCGTCGATCGGTTCAACCGCAAGTACGCAGGCCTGAATCCGCTCAGCCAGATCCGCAAATGACGATGGTATCAAAGACGCCTTCCGTTGGCGGACAGGCGGTCGTTGAAGGCGTCATGATGAGGGCGCCGGACGCGACCTCGGTCGCTGTAAGGCGGCCGGATGGTTCCATAGTCGTCCGGGTGCGTTCCCAGGCTTCGCTTTCAAAGCGATTTCCTGCGCTTGCCAGGCCCGGTCTTCGTGGCATGGCAACCTTGCTCGAGACGATGGCCGACGGTATCTCCGCCCTGAATTTCTCGGCAGTTCACGCGATGCCCCAGGAGCAGGCGGGCGAAGGCGACAAGCCGGGCGCGGCGATGACCACGGGCGCCATAGTCGGAACCCTTGTCGTTTCCATGGCATTTGGTTTCGCGCTCTTTGCCGCGTTGCCCCATTTTCTCACCTGGGGAATCGGCATGCTGATGGGCAGCGATGCGCTGGCCGGAGGAAAGGCCGCCGCTTTTCATCTGGTTGACGGTTTCATAAAGCTCTGCATATTCGTCCTCTATATCTGGCTGGTGTCCTTCATGAAGGACATGCGGCGCGTCTTCGAGTACCACGGGGCGGAGCACCAGGCGATATTCGCCTTCGAGTCGGGCGCAGCTCTTTCGCCGGCAGAGCTTGAGAGCCGCACAACCCTTCATCCAAGGTGCGGCACGGCCTTCCTGGTCACGGTGATCGCGGTCAGCATATTCGTTTTTGCCGGCGTGTTCCCGTTGCTTCCCGAGCTTTCGCAGGTCAGGTTCGTGAACCAGGTTCTGTATGTCGCCATCAAATTGCCCCTGATCCTGCCGGTTGCGGCCATTTCCTATGAAATCATAAGGTTCGCCGGGAAGTGCCGGGGGTCATGGTTCGGAAGCATGGTTTCCGGACCCGGGCTGCTCATGCAGAAGATCACGACCAGGCGTCCCGACGCGCGTCAGCAGGAAATCGCGATCGTGGCCCTTGAGTCCGCGTTGAACCCTGCCTTGTTCGGGCTTTCCGGGGAATTCGGGGAAAGGGTCGCGGAATTTGCCGGTTACGATGAATTCCGGGAATTTTCGAATCGCCGGGCCGCCGGGCCGGAAGAAAGTTCGGGAGAATGACGATGGATCTTTCGGTTGCGCTTCGGAAGCTGGATGACGTGGAGGCCAGGTACGAGCGCCTGAATGCCGACATGGAAATGCCTGAAGTCTATCTGAACGTCGATCGCATGAAGGAGATCGGCCTGGAGCGCGCCGAACTCGAGGAAACCGTGTCGATGTATCGTGAGTACCGGCACGTCATGCAGGCCATTTCCGACAACGAGGAACTGCGTTCGGATCCTGATCTCGGTGAACTGGCGGTCGAGGAATTGAAGCGGTTGATCCCCCGCGGCGAGGAACTGGAATCCGCGTTGATGCGTTTCCTGGTGCCTGTCGATCCGCTGGACAAAAAGAACATTTTCCTTGAAATCAGGGCCGGAACGGGTGGCGAGGAAGCCGCGCTGTTCGCGGCAAACCTTTTCAGGATGTATTGCCGCTATGCGGAGGCCCGTCGCTGGGCCGTTGAGATTGTCAACATCTCTGAGACCGAGTTGGGCGGCCTGAAGGAAGTCATAGCGCTTGTCAGCGGAAGCCGCGTCTATAGCTATCTCAAGTTCGAGGGCGGCGTGCATCGCGTCCAGCGGGTGCCCGAGACCGAGGCGCAGGGGCGCATCCACACGTCCGCCGTAACGGTCGCCGTCATGCCGGAAGCGGACGATGACTTCGAAATGGAGATCGACAAGAGCGAAATCCGCGAAGACATCTTCCGTGCCTCGGGCGCGGGCGGCCAGCACATCAACAAGACCGATTCGGCGATAAGGTTGACGCACCTTCCGACGGGCATGGTCGTTACCTGCCAGGACGAAAGATCCCAGCACAAGAACCGGGCGAAGGCGTACAAGGTGCTTGCAGCCAGGCTTGCGGAAAAGAAGCGCTCGGAGCAGTACGCCTCGGAGCAGGATGCCCGGCGGGCCATGGTCGGATCCGGGGATCGTTCGGAGCGAATCAGAACCTACAATTTTCCACAGAACAGGTTGACCGATCATCGAATTAATCTGACGCTTTACAAGCTGGAACAGATAATGGAAGGCGACCTGGACGAAATGATCAGCAACCTTCAGGCCCAGTTCGCCGCGATGGCGCTTGCCGAAAGATAACCTGTTTCACGCCGCCGCGATGGAATACAATCCCCATGTCTGAATCCGGGTTCGACCGGCCGCATGGTTGCCGGCGGAGGGACTGTTGCTCAAGACCCTTCATGTCAGGAATCTTGGCGTCCTTGGCGATGTCGAGGTCGATTTCCATCCGGGCCTGACCGTCCTGACCGGGGAGACCGGTGCCGGCAAGTCGTTGCTGGTCGGGGCGATCAAGTTGCTGATGGGTGCAAGGGCCGAAGGTTCTGACGTCCGTTCAGGTGAAAGTCAGGCCGTTGTGGAAGCGGTCTTTTCGACCGGTTCCAGTCCGGAGATCGATTCCCTGTTCGCCGAGGCTGGTTATGGCCCTTACGATGGCGAGGAAGGGGTAATCCACGTACGCAGGACGATAACCTCCGACGGCCGATCCAAGGCATACATCAACGGTTCAATGGCTTCGGCCCGGGTTCTTCGGGATCTGGTCGGGGCGCTTGTGTCGGTTGCCGGTCAGCACGCCTTCATCGGCCTCGGGGTTCCCGGCCAGCGCATGGCGATGCTCGATGCCTTCGCCTGCAACCAGAGTCTGACGGCTGATTGTCGTGATGCATTCAAAGCATTCAGCGAGGCCGCCGCAAGACTTCGCAGGCTTGATGAAGCCGCTGCCGGTCGCGAGGCCAGGCGCGATTATCTGCGACATGTCATTTCCCAGATAGAGTCGGTCGGGTTGAAGCCGGGCGACGGCGATTCGATTCGTGACGAAGCGGCGCGGCTGCGCGGATCCGGCAGGTTGAGGGAACTTGCCGCCCAGGGATATGAGGCTCTTTACGAAGGGGCCGGCGCCGTTTTTGACGAGCTGGGCAGGGTTGAACACCTGTTGCGCGAGATGGCCGCGATAGACAGGGGGCTTGAGCCGATGCTGGCCAGGCTTGATTCCGCCAGGATCGAGGTTCGTGAACTGTCCAGGGAAATCCTGGATTACGGCGAGGGTGTTGATCTTGATCCGGAACGCCTGGTTGCCGTCGAGGCGCGACTGGATGCGATGCAGGATCTTTTCCGCAAGTACGGAGGAAGCGAGGATGCCGTCTTGAGGACGCTGGCCGCCGCCAGGGCCGAGCTTGACGGTCTGGATGGGGATGTCGTCGAGGGTGAGGGTCTGGCCGGGAAGGTTGCCGGGCTGAAGTCGATGTTCATGAAGACCGCCGGGGTTCTTGGCGAGGAAAGGCGCAGGCATGCGGCAATTCTCGGGGCCGCGGTAACCGCCGTTATTCGTCAACTGGCTATGGAGGGCGCCACCTTCCGCGTCGACGTCAATCCGGACGAACCGGGGCCCGATGGATGCGACAGGGTTGAGTTCATGATCGAGGCGAACCCGGGTGAAGGGTTCGGCCAGGTCGCCGATGTCGCTTCCGGCGGTGAGCTTTCTCGTATAACGCTCGGTATTTATTCGGTCATGTCGGGATCGGTCGGTACGCCGGTGATCGTGTATGACGAAATCGACGCGGGCGTTTCCGGGGGTGTTGCCGAGCGGATGGGGCAGGTGCTGAAGAAGGCATCCGAGGGTCGCCAGGTTCTGGTCGTGACGCACCATGGCCAGGTCGCCGCCTGCGGCGACGAGCATTTCAAGGTATTCAAGAGTCTTGTCGGTGGACGCACCGTGGCCGGCGTCGAGGGATTGACCGGCCAGGCCAGGGTTGACGAGATCGCCAGGATAATCGGTGGTGTGGTGATCACCGACAAGGCCCGGGAACACGCTGGCGAAATGCTTGGATCGTCCCCGGACGGACTGCTGCTTTAGGCGCAATCGTTGCCGTTGCAGACGGGAACCATATCCTTATAATGGCTTCTGTCCCGGCCGGTGTTCCCGTGTCCTTGGAAACCGGTTCGGTTGTCTTGTGGGATTTTCTGTCGGGGGTCCGATGAATAAGTCATTCCTTGCGGCTCTTGTTCCGCTGTTTGTCGTCGCCTGCGGTTCCGGTTCAAGTCCCACCGACGTCCTGACGGATTCAAGTATTGATACCCGGGATTCCTGCGACAATCGCTGCAAGCCCCCCCAGGTATGTTTTGACGGCACCTGCTGCGATCCGTTCTGCCAGGGGCGTGAGTGCGGTGACGACGGTTGTGGCGGAACATGCGGAAGTTGCCAGGATGGCAAGACATGTTTCCTTGGCACGTGCTGCACCCCCAACTGCGCCGGGCTTGAGTGCGGGGATGACGGTTGCGGCGGACAGTGCGGGCAGTGCGGTGACGGGCTGCCCTGCATGGCGGGCACATGTTGTGTTCCGGTTTGCGGTTCGGCGAAGTGCGGTGAAGACAGTTGCGGGCGGCCGGAAGGTTGTGGCAAGTGCGATGCCGGTTTCAGGTGTGCCGATGGCCAGTGCTGCAAGCAGCAGTGCGCCGGGATGGAATGTGGCGACGACGGTTGCGGCGGTACTTGCGGCGAGTGCGCCGCCGACAGATTCTGCGAGTCCGGCACTTGCCGCCCGAATGGTTGCGAAGGACGCTGGTGCGGAACAGGGACGGGCGGGGTTGATTGCGGATCGTGCAAGACCGCCCAGGGCGAGATATGCTTTGCCGGTTCGTGCTGCACCCCGGACTGCGGTGACGACCTTTCGGAAAAGATTTGCGGCACCGACGGTTGCGGTGGCTCATGCGGTTCCTGTGAAGGTGATCTGGTGTGCTGTTTCGACGGCAGCACGTGCTGTCCGAAGGAATGCCAGGGACGTGAATGCGGGCCTGACGGGCAGGGCGGCTATTGCGGGCCGGAGTGCCCGGTCAACCACGTCTGCACCGAAGATGGAAAGTGCTGTCAGCCTTACTGTCCCGGGCAGTGCGGCGACGACGGCTGCGGCGGAAGCTGCGGCGAGTGCAAGGCGGGCGTTGACTGCCACAACTACTTCTGTCCGCAGACGACCAATGAATGCCTGAACAACTTCTGCGAGTCCTGCAATCCCGAGATCGAGGACTGCGAAGGCGTGGCGTCGGAGAACTGCCGCAACTGTCCCGGGGACTGTGGGTGCATCGGCGAGTATGAGTGCATCAACGACAGGTGCTGCATCCCCGAGTGCGGCGAGCGTGAATGCGGGGACAACGGGTGCGGGGTTCCATGCGGGCTTTGTGGTCACGGGGCCGTCTGCAATCAATCCGGGATGTGCGAGCCGTGCGATGACGAATGCACGCCGGGACAGTACTGCACGCCCGACGGCACCGCCGTATGGACCTGTACCTACGCGGTCGAGGGCTGCAACAAAAAGTTGCCGGCGACGCCGTGCCAGTTCGGCTGTTCCCCGTTCATCAATGACTGCATGAACGAATGCCCCGCGACAAACGGTAAGTGTTCGGCACCTGGGAGCTACAAGTGTTTCAATGACTTGAACGGGTTCCCGCAGTGCGTGTTCATCTGCCCCACCGATCCGTCGATTCCTTCCAGCGAAAGGCGGTGGACCGCGCTGGTGAATTGCTCGGCGTCCGGCGACTCCTGCAAGTGCGGCGAATTCGAGGATATTGCGATGTGCATGACCAGTCAGGGCGGCGCGAAGCCGTGTTACGGCGAAAGGCTTGACGACTGACTCCGGTCTGGATTCCCATTTACGATTATCCGGAGGCGACACATTGTCCAGTAAGTCAAAAATGATTGCAGGCGGCACGCGGTTGCTTGAAAGGCGTTTTTCGCGCCCGCTGTTCATGATGGCCCATCACGACGACGAGATCAGCCAGGCTGGGGTCTTTCAGCGCCTGGGCCCCAATATCCGGGCTGTCTGGGTTACCAACAGCGACGGCCTGTATTTTGAATCCGACATGCAGCCGGCCGACTATGGCAGGCTGAGGATGGCCGAAGGCATCGCATCGGTGGCCCAGGCTGGAATCCCGGAGTCCTCCACCCGGTGTCACGGGTGGTCGGAGGTCGAGATCTACCGCTGGCTCAGCCGCCTGAATTCGGGCGCCGCCTCGATGGAGCAGGCTGCCGGCTTTTTTGACTGCATCAGGGACGATATCAGGAACGACATATTTGAGATCGGCCCCGACGCGGTTTTCACCCTGGCGTGGCAGGGGGGCCAGCCCGAGCACGACCTGGTTCATTTCTTCACGGCACTGGCCGTTCGCGAGTATTCCGCGAAGACCGGATCGGCCGTCGAATTCTTCCACATGCCGGCTTACGAGTACACGATCCTTGTGGCCCACAGGTTCCATCCCTTTTACAGGGGGCAGAGGCTTCGGATAAGCCTCTCGGAGCCGGAGATGGAAACCAAGTTGAGGATGATTGAACAGTATCCTTCCCAGAAGAGGCTCTTTTCAGACTTCCAGAAGGTTTTCTCGATTGTCGGCAAGCTGGGACACTTGACCGGTGGACCCAGGAATGCGACGGAATGGCTTTCCACCGAGGAGTTTGGGCCGGTGCCGGAAGGTCTTGATTATACAAAGAATACGCACGTTTTTGATCGATGCTCCTATATCAACGATGATTTTGAAGGTGCCCCCGTGACGTTCCGCGGATCGGTTCGCCCCATCGTGCAGTGGTATCTGGGTAAGTCCTTCTGACATTGCGTGCGGTTTCCAGCCCTTGAATTTTTCTCGATATTTCATGTGTTTTTCATGAGCGTTCCTTTACACAGGGCCTGTTCACCGATAGAATCGTGCAGTTAACTCAAGTGTTCCCTGGCAGGGCCTTTTGGCCCTTGAAAACAGCGGGTTAGGCATTGTTTTTCAGTCCGTCGCCGTTCCCGGAGGATTTATCATGAGAAGTCTTCTTTCGATTCGCATTTTTGCCGTCGTTGTTGCGACCGGTCTTTTCGCGCTGTCCTGTTCCGACGGGCCGGTACTCCAATATGACATCCCGGGTTCGGACAACGGTTCGGACGTTGCCGGCGACACAATCCCGCCGAAGGACATCCTTCCGGACAATCAGGAAGACCGCATCGGCGAGGATATCGGAATCGACCTGATCGGAGTCGATACCAACGTGCCCGATTCAAACGGTGATACCGGGCCGCTGCCGCGCGAGTTCGGCTACCCGTGCCTGGACAACACCGACTGCAATTCCGGTTACTGCGTCGAGGACGTTAACGGCCTGGTTTGTTCCAGGCGTTGCAACAACGACTGCCCAGACGACTGGTCTTGCCGGACGGTTATCGTCGTTGGGGATCCTGTCACGCTGTGCATGCCTTCGGGGGTATTCCTCTGCCGGTCGTGCGTCAAGAATTCACAGTGCGCGGACGGTCTTTGCCTGCCATACGAGGAAGGCAACTTCTGCAGCCGTTCCTGTTCGGAGTATTCGGCGTGTCCCGACGGTTACGACTGCGTCGAGGCAACGGATCCCGAGACTTCAAGGAAGTCAACGCAGTGCATTCCCTCGAACGGGACGTGCACCTGCCGCCTGAAGAACGATACTGAGCAGCGCCCCTGCTCGAAGGACAACGAAGCCGGTACGTGTCTCGGGTTCCAGACGTGTAATCTTGCAACTGGCTGGAGCGAATGTTCGGCGGCGGAGCCGACGGCGGAAATCTGCGACGGACTGGACAACGACTGCAACCGGATTTCGGACGACAATCCGGAACTTCCGGTGGGCGATTGCTTCAATACGGTGGACGGGATCGGTTCGTGTCGCGGTGAATGGCTTTGTCGGGGTCAGGATGGCTGGGATTGTTTCGGGCCGATACCGGCGGCCGAGACCTGCAACTATCTGGACGACAACTGCGACGGCAGCACGGACGAGGACTTCAAGGTTGACGGTAAGTACGTCAGCGAGGAGAACTGCGGGCAGTGCGGGGTCGGTTGCGATGGTCTGATTCCGTTCGCGAAGACGACGTCGTGCGATCCCGGCATCAATCCGGAGGATGTTCCCCAGTGCGTGGTCGAGGAGTGCATCCAGGGATACCTGAAGGCCGGTCCGCAGCTTTGTCGTCCGGCGATTTCAAGCCTTTGCGTTCCCTGTGAGCAGGATTCGAACTGCGGATCCGAAGTCAACAAGTGTATCCAGTTCGAGTCGGGTAAGTACTGCGGCCGGGACTGCAGTCCGGACGGCATTTACGGCCCGGAGTGTCCTGGAGGTTATCAGTGTTCGGACGTTGCCGGTTCGATGCAGTGCGTTCCGATTTCGGGAACCTGCGAGTGCACGCAGGCGAACCACGGGATCAAGCGAATCTGCGAAATCGTGAATGAATTCGGAACGTGCCAGGGTAACGAGGTCTGTGACGGGGCTGTTGGCTGGGTGAACTGCTCGGCCAGGGTTCCCGCTGACGAAATCTGTGACGCGATTGACAACGATTGCAACGGGCTGGTCGATGACGATCCGATCCAGCCCCCGGATCCGTGCGAGAAATCGTGGACCGATCCTGTGTCTGGAACGGAATACACGTGCGGCGGGACGTGGTCCTGCCAGGACACTCCATCCGGGAAGGAATGGGTATGTCCCGCGAAGATGCCATCCGCTGAAGTCTGCAACGCGATCGATGATAACTGCAACGGAGAGACGGACGAGGATTTCAAGCTGGCCGGAACGAACAAGTACAACAATTACGACCACTGCGGCGCGTGCAACGTTTCGTGCGCGGGCCTGGTGCAGAACGCGGTCATGAAGTGCGACGCGACCGGTCCGCAGCCCGTATGCCTGGTCGATTACTGCAACGAGGGCTGGTGGAAGGCGTCGGATCTTTCATGTCAGCGGTTCCCCGAGTCGCAGTGTCTTGCTTGCAGCAGCGATGCGAGTTGCCAGATTCCGGGCGACGTGTGCATCCCGGCGGACTCGGTTGGAAATACATACTGCATGTGGGATTGCAGCGAGGACGCGTTGCGTCCGGAACTTGATCCCGATCGTAAGACTTGTCCGGAAGGTTATTACTGCCGCGAGACGAACGACCTGGGCCAGCCCCTTTTCAAGTGTTTCCCGCAGTCGAATTCGTGCGACTGCCTTGCCGCAAACGCGGGTCATGTCCGTGCATGCGTCATTTCGAATTCCTTCGGTCGGTGCTTTGGCGATCAGACGTGTCAGCCGGCGACCGGCTGGACCGTGTGCAATGCCCAGACCCCGTCGGTGGAAATCTGCAACAACAACGACGATGACTGCAACGGCCTGATCGACGAGCCCTTCCCGTCGGTCGGTTCGACGTGCACGGCCGGTATCGGGGAATGCCTTGGCACTGGAAATATCGTGTGCAACGCGGTTGGCGACGGCGTGGAGTGCACGGCTGTTGCGGGCGAGCCTGTTTCCGAAATCTGCGACCTGAAGGATAACGACTGCGACAACTCGGTTGACGAGGACTTCCCGGACTACGGAAAGGTGTGTTTCGTCGGGACGGGCGAGTGCCTTGCCAGCGGAACCTATGTATGCCAGGCGGGCGGCCTGGGCGTGGAATGCAACGCCGTCCAGGGGACTCCGGTCGATGAAACCTGTGATGACAGGGATAACGACTGCGACGGCAGCGTCGATGAAGACTACCTGCTGAAGGGGCGGGTCTGCGCCGTGGGCGTGGGCGAGTGCTTCGCGAACGGTGTATGGATCTGCAGTGCGGATCAGAGTGGACTGGCGTGCGATGCGATCGAGGGACTTGCAGGCCAGGAACTTTGTGACGGCCTTGATAACGACTGCGACCTTGAGATCGACGAATTATGGCCGGAACGGGAAACCGTATGCGTGGTCGGCCAGGGCGCGTGCCGCGCGACGGGCGTTTTCCGATGCATGGCCGATATGTCGGGCATTGAATGCAGCGTGGTTGCAGGTACCCCATCGCCCGAAATCTGCGACGGAATCGACAACGACTGCGACGGCAGTATCGATGAAGACTGGGCCGATCTGGGTCGCGCCTGCCAGGAAGGCGTGGGTGAATGCCTTGCGAACGGCGTCATCGTCTGTACGGCGGATCTGAGCGGCGTCGAATGCAGCGCGAATCCTGGAACGCCTGTTGCCGAATTGTGCGACGGCCTTGACAACGACTGCGACGGCAGCATCGATGAAGACTGGACAAACAAGGGTTTTGCCTGTCAGGAAGGCGTTGGCGAATGCCTTGATACGGGCGTCATCGTCTGCACGGCCGATCTGAGCGGCGTGGAATGCAACGCGAATCCGGGGACTCCGGTGGCGGAACTTTGTGACGGCCTTGATAATAACTGCAACGGCAGCATCGACGAGACCTGGACGGACAAGGGGCGGCCATGCAACGAGGGCGTCGGAGCCTGCCTGGACACCGGTGTCTGGGTCTGCACCGCGGACTTCAGCGGTATCGAATGCAGCGCGAATCCGGGAACGGCGGTCGCGGAACTTTGTGACGGAATCGACAACGACTGCGACGGCAGCATTGACGAGACGTGGACCAATAAGGGCCGGGCCTGCCAGGAAGGCGTGGGTGAGTGTTTTGATACCGGTGTCTGGGTCTGCACGGCGGATCAGTCCGGCATCGAGTGTGACGCGGAGCCGGGCGCGCCAGTCGTGGAACTGTGCGACGGCCTTGATAACGACTGCGATGGCAGCATCGATGAAGACTGGACAAACAAGGGCACGGCCTGCCAGGAAGGCGTCGGTGAATGTCTTGCCAACGGCGTCTGGACGTGCATGGCGGATCTGAGCGGCGTGGAATGCAGCGCCAACCCGGGAACGCCTGTCGCGGAACTGTGCGACGGCAAGGATAACGACTGCGACGGCGGCATCGATGAAGACTGGACAAACAAGGGTACCGCCTGCCAGGAAGGTGTCGGCGAATGCCTTGCGAACGGCGTCATCGTCTGCATGGCGGATCTGAGCGGGGTTGAATGCAGCGCGAATCCTGGAACGCCGGTTGCCGAACTGTGCGACGGCCTTGATAACGACTGCGACGGCAGCATCGACGAGACCTGGACGAACAAGGGCTTTGCATGCCAGGAAGGCGTTGGCGAGTGTCTTGATACGGGCGTCATCGTCTGCACGGCCGATCAAAGCGGCGTGGAATGCAACGCGAATCCCGGCACGCCGGTCGCGGAGCTTTGCGACGGCCTTGACAACAACTGCAACGGCAGCATCGACGAGACCTGGACGAACAAGGGAACGGACTGCAGGGAAGGCATTGGCGCGTGTTCGGATACCGGAGTCTGGGTGTGTTCGGCTGACCTCGGCGGGGTTGAATGCAGCGCCGAACCGGGCGATCCGGTAGCTGAACTTTGTGACGACATTGATAACGACTGCGACGGCAGTATTGACGAGGAGTGGGTGAACCTGGCCCGAGCCTGCCAGGAAGGTGTTGGCGAATGCCTTGCGACGGGCGTCTGGACGTGCACGGCCGATCTGAGTGATGTTGAATGCAGCGCCAACCCGGGAACGCCGGTTGCCGAACTGTGCGACGGCCTTGATAACGACTGCGACGGCAGCATCGATGAAGACTGGACGAACAAGGGTACCGCCTGCCAGGAAGGCGTGGGCGAATGCCTTGCGAACGGCGTCATCGTCTGCACGGCCGACTTGAGCGGCGTGGAATGCAACGCGAATCCTGGAACGCCTGTCGCCGAACTGTGCGACGGCCTTGACAACGACTGCGACGGCAGCATCGACGAGACCTGGACGAACAAGGGCTTCGCATGCCAGGAAGGCGTCGGCGAATGCCTTGATACCGGCGTCATCGTCTGCACGGCCGATCAAAGCGGCGTGGAATGCAACGCGAATCCCGGCGCGCCTGTCGCCGAACTGTGCGACGGCCTTGACAACAACTGTAACGGCAGCATCGACGAGACCTGGACGAACAAGGGTCGCGCATGTCAGGAAGGCGTTGGCGAATGTCTGGATACCGGTGTCTGGGTCTGCACGGCGGATCAGACCGGAATCGAGTGCGACGCGGAACCTGGCCTGCCTGTCGCGGAACAGTGTGACGGCCTTGACAACGACTGCGACGGCAGCATCGACGAGACGTGGACGAACAAGGGTACGGCCTGTCAGGAAGGCGTGGGCGAATGCCTCGCGAGCGGCGTTTGGACTTGTACCGCTGATCTGAGCGGCGTCGAATGCAGCGCCAACCCGGGAACGCCTGTTGCCGAACTGTGCGACGGCAAGGATAACGACTGCGACGGCAGCATCGATGAAGACTGGACAAACAAGGGTACCGCCTGCCAGGAAGGCGTTGGCGAATGCCTTGCGAACGGCGTCTGGCTTTGTACCGCTGATCTGAGCGGGGTTGAATGCAGCGCGAATCCTGGAACGCCGGTTGCCGAACTGTGCGACGGCAAGGATAACGACTGCGACGGCAGCATAGACGAAACGTGGACGAACAAGGGCTTTGCGTGCCAGGAAGGCGTTGGCGAATGCCTTGATACGGGCGTAATCGTGTGCACGGCGGATCTGAGCGGCGTCGAGTGCAACGCGAATCCGGGGACACCGGTCGCGGAACTGTGCGATGGCAAGGATAACGACTGTAATGGCTCCATTGACGAGACCTGGACGAACAAGGGCACGGCCTGTCAGGAAGGCGTCGGCGAATGCCTTGATACCGGCGTCTGGGTCTGCACGGCGGATTTGAGCGGCGTGGAATGCAACGCGAATCCTGGAACGCCGGTTGCCGAACTGTGCGACGGCCTTGACAACAATTGTAATGGCAGCATCGACGAGACATGGACGAACAAGGGCACGGACTGCAGGGAAGGTGTTGGTGCTTGTTCGGACACCGGCGTCTGGGTGTGCACGGCCGATCTCAGCGGGGTCGAATGCAGCGCCGAACCTGGCTTGCCCGTCGGTGAACAGTGCGACGACATTGACAACGACTGCGACGGCAGCATCGACGAGGATTGGGTCAATCTGGGTCGAGCCTGTCAGGAAGGCGTTGGCGAATGCCTTGCGAACGGCGTCTGGACGTGCACGGCGGACCTGAGTGATGTCGAATGCAGCGCGAATCCCGGCACTCCGGTGGCGGAACTTTGCGACGGCCTTGACAACGACTGCGACGGCAGCATCGATGAAGACTGGACGAACAAGGGAACGGCCTGCCAGGAAGGCGTTGGCGAATGCCTCGCCAACGGCGTCTGGACGTGCACGGCGGACCTGAGCGGCGTGGAATGCAGCGCGAATCCCGGCACTCCGGTTGCGGAACTTTGCGATGGCAAGGACAACGACTGCAACGGCAGCATCGACGAGACCTGGGCGAACAAGGGCTTTGCCTGCCAGGAAGGCGTTGGCGAATGCCTTGATACGGGCGTAATCGTGTGCACGGCGGATCTGAGCGGCGTCGAGTGCAACGCGAATCCGGGGACACCGGTTGCTGAACTGTGCGATGGCAAGGATAACAACTGTAACGGCAGCATCGACGAGACTTGGACGAACAAGGGCACGGCCTGTCAGGAAGGCGTCGGCGAATGCCTTGATACGGGTGTCTGGGTCTGCACGGCGGATTTGAGCGGCGTCGAGTGCAACGCGAATCCGGGGACACCGGTCGCTGAACTGTGCGATGGCAAGGATAACAACTGTAACGGCAGCATCGACGAGACTTGGACGAACAAGGGCACGGCCTGTCAGGAAGGCGTCGGCGAATGCCTTGATACGGGTGTCTGGGTCTGCACGGCGGATCTGAGCAGCGTGGAATGCAACGCGAATCCCGGAACCCCGGTCGCGGAACTTTGCGACGGCCTTGATAACGACTGCGACGGCAGCATCGACGAGACCTGGGCGAACAAGGGGCGTGCGTGTCAGGAAGGCATTGGCGAATGCCTTGATGCCGGCGTCTGGGTTTGCACGGCGGATCAGACCGGAATCGAGTGCGACGCGGAACCGGGCCTGCCGATCGCGGAACAGTGTGACGGCCTTGACAACGACTGCGACGGCAACATCGACGAAGACTGGACCAATAAGGGCACCGCTTGCCAGGAAGGCGTTGGCGAGTGCCTTGCCAGCGGCGTCTGGGTTTGCACGGCGGATCTGGCTGGCGTCGAATGCAGCGCCAACCCGGGAACGCCTGTTGCCGAACTGTGCGACGGCAAGGATAACGACTGTGACGGCAGCATCGACGAGACCTGGACGAACAAGGGCTTTGCCTGCCAGGAAGGCGTTGGCGAATGCCTTGACACGGGCGTCATCGTCTGCACGGCCGATCTCAGTGGCGTGGAATGCAACGCGAACCCGGGGACTCCGGTCGCGGAACTTTGCGACGGCCTTGATAACAATTGCAACGGCAGCATCGACGAGACCTGGACGAACAAGGGTCGAGCCTGTCAGGAAGGCGTTGGTGAATGCCTTGATGCCGGTGTCTATGTGTGCAACGTCGCCCAGACTGGTGTCGAGTGCGATGCGGAACCTGGCCTGCCTGTCGCGGAACAGTGCGATGGCCTGGATAACGACTGCGACGGCAGCATCGATGAAGACTGGACCAACAAGGGACGCTCATGTCAGTCGGGTATTGGCGAATGTCTGTCAAACGGTGTTTATGTATGTACCGGGGACATGACGGGCGTGGAATGCAACGCAGTTGAAGGTTCGCCGGTTGCGGAACTGTGCGACGGCAAGGACAACGACTGCGACGGCAGCATCGACGAGACATGGACGAACAAGGGAACTGCCTGCGAGGCTGGAGTCGGGGCCTGTCAGGCGAACGGCGTGTATGTCTGCAGCGCGGATCAGCTTGATGTCGAATGCAATGCGGTGGTGGGCAGTCCGACGGCGGAACAGTGCGACAACCTGGATAACGACTGCGACGGCGACACCGACGAAACCTGGCTGAACAAGGGAACCGCGTGCCAGGCCGGTGTCGGTGAATGCGTTGCCAGTGGCGTCTATGTGTGTACGGTCGACAAGACCAATGTCCAGTGCAATGCCTCTCCGGGTTCCCCGGTTGCCGAACTGTGCGACGGCCTTGACAACGACTGTGACAGCCTTACCGACGAAGATTTCCCGACCAAGGGCCAGGTTTGCAGCGCGGGCGTCGGCCAGTGCCAGGCGACCGGGACATGGCAGTGCACCGTTGCGCAGACCGGCGTTGAATGCAACGCCACCCAGGGAACGCCGTCTGCCGAGACGTGCGATTACCTGGATAACGACTGCGACGGTCAGACGGACGAAACGTTCAAGAGTGGCGTGTATTACGTGATGGACGAAGCGTGCGGGAACTGCTTCACGGACTGCACGCAGATTTACGACCTGCCGAATGCGTCCGGCGAATGCGATTCTTCCGGGGTTCCGAAGTGCAACATGGTTTGCGATGCGGGATGGTATGACCTGAACGAGATTCCGGACGACGGCTGCGAGTTCTTCCTTGACGAGACGGCGGTGTATGTATCCCACAACGACCCGATGGCGGCGGACAACGCCGGTTGCGGACTTGCGCCGTCGGTGCTTGGGATCGGTCAGTATCCGTGCCTGACGATTCAGTACGGTATTACCCGCGCGGGCACGCTTGGCAGGACCAACGTTCTGGTTTCGAACGGCGAGTATGCCGAGGCGGTGACGATTACGGCTGGAATCAACATGAAGGGCGGCTACCGCGCAGATACCTGGGAGCGTGATGTCGAAACGACCTTGACGACGATTCGCGGACCGTCCTCGGGCGCCGGTCACCTGATGTCTGTAACGGCGCAGAACATTTCGACGTCAACGCTGTTTGAAGGATTCCTGGTTCATGGACCGGCGAACTTCAATCCCGGTGGAAACTCCTATGGCCTTTACATCGTGAACTGCACGTCCGCCCTTGTTGTCCGTGACAACATCATTTACGGCGGTTTTGGCGGAGCCGGTGCGAACGGCAGCAGCGGTACTGACGGA
>JAKPTZ010000083.1 GCA_029555025.1 Deltaproteobacteria bacterium | reverse complement strand
TTAACGGATCCATTATTCTTGGTGGAAAGACCGTCCTGATCGAACCCCAGGCCCGCTTCGATTCCGTTCCAACCGCGGACGCGATGTACCCGGATTCCGAATCCCCCACGTATGCATCCAGCGCCGCCTGCCGCACCCACATCCTGAACTGGTCGGCCTGGGCACCCCACAGGGCGGAATCCTCGGGCCTGCCGGCCTCGGCTGCCAGCCACGCGGCCTCGTCAAGTCCAAGCACGCCCCAGTAGTTGTGAAGAAGCACGTAATTCCAGGTGTCAAGCGTCTCGCCGTATCCGGAAGGCAGCAGGTTGTGACCGCTCGGCCTGGGTTCGATGTTATCAATCATCCAGTCCATGGCCAGTGAAATCGCGGGATACGCATTTTCAAGGAATTCCGGATCCCTGGTAAACCTGTAATGGGTTACCAGTGCCCAGGTCACCTGGCCCTGCCCGTCCCACTCGTGATCGGGGCATTCCCAGCGGCCGTCGGACTTCTGCTCGATCGTTCCCCCCCACGTTCCCTGGTCGTTTACGACATCCGGCAGTGGTCGCCGCCAGAAGACACGCATGCTCTCCCCGGCCCTTTCATGAAGCCCCAGAAGGTCCATCGTCCTTGTGATGAACGCCGCGTCGCGGTTCCAGAACGAGTTGTATTCAAAGGCGCCTGGCTTGACCAGGAAGAGGTCGTCGAAGCTGTCGCGGAAGATGTTGATGAGCCAAGCGGAAGAGTAGAAGGCGAACACATGCCACTGATCCGGAAGCGAAAGATTCGGCAACCGATCCATGAACGCCTTAAGCACCGCCTGTTCGCCGGCAAGCGCGGCGTCCCTGTCGAAGGTGACGCGATCCTGCTGATCACGGGGAAGATCCTCCTCGGTGCCCGGAACGATCTGAAGATCAAACACCACGGACTGATCCGGCCCAACCTGGAACCGGCATTCAAGAACACCGCCCGACAGTTCGCAGTCCTGCGCCGCGGCCGATGCAGGGACGATGAACGAACCTTTGGCTGCCTGAAAAGCCGCGGGGTTTTCTGGTGGAACACCCAGCCGGGCGGATCGGGCCGACAGATCGGCCAGCAGATCGACCGGCTCGCCGTCAACCTTGTTCATGACGTGAAATCGGCCGCCGGCACCGTTGTCGCCAAAAACCGTGACCCGCACCATCTGCGCGCGCTGCGCGACATTGCTTCGTTCGACGGTCGAAAACGTTTCGACCACATATTCGATGCCACCTTCCGAAAACGTCATGACCTTGCGGACATCGAACGGATCCGAACACGAAAATTCCCACTTCGCGACATGGCCGTCCGGCCGGATCTGGAAAAGATTCCTGTCGGCGTCGGTAAGCGTGAACCTGTTAAGAAGCACGATTGAACCGTCTTCGATGACGGTCGTCTTCATCAGATCCATCACGCCCGTGACGGCCCTGTGCCTGGTCTGGCGATCCATGGCCGAATCGGTCACGCACCAGGTCTGCCGGTGAACCGGTTCTGCGGCATCCGGCGCGCAACCGCACAAGGCGGCCAGGGTCAGGCAAATCCCCGACAGGGCGATCGACTGGTGATGCACGGGCAACCTCCTGATTTCAGGCGGGAAAACGACGGCGACGGAACGAAACAAGGGCAAGCACCAGGGTCGCCAGCAGCAGCGCAAGGCCGGACGACGCGCCAGACCCGCCGGAAGCCCCGCTGCACCCGGCGATCGGCATGGGAACGTCACCCTGGCAGGTGCCGTCCTTTCCGCATTGGTCATCGACGGTTTCCGGATTGCCGTCGCTGCACGTGGCGCCGGACTCGGCAAACAGGTCTTCGGGACACTGCACGCTGGTGCCGGAACACTTTTCCTCGCGATCGCACTGACTGGCCGCGGCACGACAGACAAAACCGGCACCGCGAATCAGGTCAACGGGACAATCCACGCCGGTTCCGGCGCACTTTTCGGCAACGTCGCATCCACGGCCGCCTCGCGGCAGACGAATCCCTTGCCCTGAATGTAATCCGGCGGACATGTTGCCGACAACCCGTCACAAATTTCTTCCCGATCGCAACCACCGGAGGCCTCGCGACAGACCGAACCGCTTCGCTTCACCTGGTCCGCGGGACAGGACATCGAGCTTCCGTCGCAATACTCTTCCTGATCGCAGCCGCCCGCAGCCTTGCGACAAACTGTTGAGGCTGAAGCCGCCTTGTCCGGCGGACAGTCGGTTCGCTTGCCGTCACACGTTTCGGCCGCGTCGCAAAGGTCCGTCGATTCACGACAGACGTGGTTCTGATCGGAAAGCTTATCCGACGGACAATCGGCACCCTTGCCGGTGCAGAATTCGGCGGGATCGCAGTCGCCGTCCGACTTCCGGCACTGCACATCCTTACCCGAAAAGGCGTTTGCCGGGCATTCGGCCGAACTGCCGGTGCAGGATTCGGCGACGTCGCAGACACCATTCGATTCACGGCAAACGGTCGAGGCCTTCAGGAAGGTATCTGTCGGACACTGGGGCGAAGTGCCGCCGCACTTTTCCGCGATATCGCACTCGCCACGGACTGACCGGCAGGTATATGAAGTATCCTTGAACTTGTCCGCTGGACATGAGGTGCTGCCGCCGGTGCAGAACTCCGCCAGGTCGCAATCGCCCGCCTTGGCGCGACAGACGAAGGACCCCGGCCTGTATCCGCAACCGTCGCAACATGCCCCGGTGCTGCACTGGCACTTCCACCCGACGTGGCAGACGGTATCCGTGCAGAGACCATCCTCGTTATGCCGCATCATGCACGGCATGTTCAGGCCACAGCCCTTCATGCAGTTGCGGTTCTTGCAGCCGTTGTATCCGTCGTTGCACGAGCATTCCGCATATCCGGGGCTGTCGTATTCATCGACGGCGTAAAAACTGTGCCCCATTTCATGGGTCGCGACCGTATCCATCATCGACAGGCCATAGCCGCCGTTGCCGGTCGTCATCATGATCAGGGGGCCGCCCCAGTGCGCATAGGCGAAATACCCGTCCGGGAACATGTCGTCACGGTCGTTCTGGCTGTTGACGACAAAAATCGTAATCGCATGGTCGGCCTCGGCGTATCCCTTCATATAGGCATTCAAGGCATCGACCGAGGCGGTGTAATAGCCTTCCGAATAGCCAAGGTTATTCAGGACATCCGCAATCCAGACACCTTCGTCCTGCGAATTGTGCGTTATCGGTTCGTACCCGGTTTTTACTTCATCGTGGACGCTGGGCTTGAAAATATAAACCTTGAACGACAGGTCAACGTCGTACGATTCGGCCTTCTCGGGCCACCAGGCCATGCCCGCGACCACTTCGTTATAAACCTGATCCTCAAGCGTCTTCGTCCAGTCTTCTCGATTCGTGTCGATCGTTCCATCGCTTTCCGGAAGGATGATGGTTACGGCCACCACGTTCTTCATCGGCCATGCCGGCACAACCGGCACGCCCGCGGACATGATCCCGGGCATATCGGCAATCCCGGCGGGCGGCACTTTCGGCGCCTGGGGAAGAACAAGCATCTG
>JAKPTZ010000043.1 GCA_029555025.1 Deltaproteobacteria bacterium | reverse complement strand
ATTTCGTTGAAGAACGTGCTGCGTCAGATCTTTCCGATTGTGAAGACGCTGTTTACGAACTGGCTCTGGCTGGTCGGAACCGTGATGATGGCCACTGGTGCCGGTCTGTACTTCGTGGCCCTGGGATACGGCGACGTGACGATCGTTCAGCCGATCCTCTGTCTGACGGTTGCCGTGTCGGCAGTGGTCGGGGTCGTCTGGCTGAAGGAAAGGGTCAGCGGGATCGAGTGGGCCGGGATTGTGCTGGTGCTTGCAGGCGTGATTCTGGTCAGCGTTGCCGGTGGCGGGAAGACCGCGGTGCTTCCGGAAGGATTCGGGCTGGCCGTCTTTTTCGCCGCCATTGCCTCGCTTGCCGCGGCCGCCTTCCTGCTTGGCAGGATCGGCATCAGCATCGAGTTTTCGCTGGCGGTTTCGGCCGGCCTGGTCTTCGGTCTGGCCAACGTCGCCGCCAAGTTGATGTCCATGCGCTTCGAGGCCGAGATCGGCAGCCCCAACCTGTTTCAGATGGCGGCCGTGGTCAGTATCCTGACCGACTATCCGATCGTCCTGGTCGCCGTCACCAACATCCTCGGCTCGATTTTTTATCAGACGGCATTCGCGAACGGGCGTGCCAGCATCGTCGCCGCGATTTGCACGATTGTGGGCAACACGGTGCCGATCGTGGCCGCGATTACCATATTCGGTGAAAAGGTTCGGCCGATGCACGGGGCCGGAATCGTCATCGTGCTGCTGGGGGCGTTCGTACTGGCCGTCGGGAATCGCAGGGCGGCCGCCGCGGGAGGCTGAAATGGCATTGACGGCGCTTGATCTGTCGCCCGAGATAATCGTCACGGTTAATGGCACAGGCTATTCGACAAGCCGGGGTACCAGGGTCAAGAACTTCCTTCGGCGTTATCTTCCCGAAGTCGAGCCCGACTGCCTTGGCGCTATTGTGGATAACCGACTGGTTTATATCGAGTATCCGCTGGCCGACGACTGCGAACTGATCCCGGTGACCTATGACAGCCCGCATGGCGTCAGGATATATCGTTCGACCCTGTCGATCATGCTTGGCGAGGCGGTCGCCAGGCTGTTTCCGTCGGCCTCGGTTCGCATCGGACAGTCGTTCGGGCGTTCGTTCTATTATGACGTCATCCGGGAAGGCGGCGTTTCGGCTGACGATATCGCGGCAATCGAGTCAGAAATGAAGGCCATGGTTGCCCGCAATGAACCCCTGCAGGTCACGAGACTGCCCAGGGGCAAGGCCATGAAGATATTCAAGGCCGCGGGCCGGAAGCATTCCGCCGAGTTGCTGAAGGTCGTCGTGCGCAAATGGGTTCCCCTTGTTTCGATGGGTGTGCGGGTCGATCTGTGCATGAATCCCGTCACGCCGACTGCCGGATACATCAGGCAGTTTCGGCTGGATCCCCTGGGCCCGGGCCTTGTCCTGAACATTCCGCGTCGCGGCAATCCGTCAAGGGCGCCGGAGCCGGTGGATTGTCCGCCAAGTCTTTTCAGATCCTTCCGCGAGACAAGGGATTGGAACGCGCTTGTGGGGGTGGAGTCGGTCTCCGACTTGAACGCGACGGTGCTCGATGGAAGCATCGGCGACGTCATAAGGGTGTCCGAGGCGCTTCATGAACGGAAGCTTGCCGCGATCGCCGACGATATTGCGGCAAGGAAGGTCAGGCTGGTTGCCGTCGCCGGCCCGTCGTCGTCGGGCAAGACAACGACAATCCGGCGCCTTGGGATGCAGATGAGGGCCCTGGGCCTGCGGCCGAAGGCCCTTTCGCTTGACGACTACTACCGTAACCGTTCGGACACGCCCCGGGATGAAAATGGTGAACTCGACTTCGAACATATCGAGGCGATCGACCTGGATCTGTTGAACGAGCACCTTCAGGGCCTGCTTGAAGGTGCGACGGTTCAGACGCCAAGATTTTCGTTCCAGCAGGGAATGCGGAGCCCCTCCAGGGTTCCG
>JAKPTZ010000029.1 GCA_029555025.1 Deltaproteobacteria bacterium | reverse complement strand
GCTTCCTTTAACAGGTCCTCGGCCTCGGCCGACGTCAGACGTTCGTCGAAAAGCCGTACTTCAAGGTCGGTGTGCCGGCGAATCTGTTCGGCAAGCCGTTCCGCGGCCAGTGCGCGGTGACCGGCTGTTCCGTCCATCTGTATCGGGTACCCGACGATTATCAGGCCGGCTTCGAGTTCGACTGCCTTCGCGGCGATGGCTGCGGCCAGTTCCCGACCGTCCTTCACGCGGATGATTCCGACGGGCGACGCCAGCATCCCAAGCCAGTCGCACACGGCTATGCCGCAGCGGACCGTTCCGGGATCGACCGCCATCACCCTCATAAGGCCATTTCCTTCAGATCCGGGGCGACCTTGAAGGATGCGCCGGTTGCCGCGCGGATTTCATCGACCGTCACGCCGGGGGCCGTTTCCTGCAGCACCAGTCCGTCAGGCGTCACTTCCATCACGGCCATGTCCGTGATGATCTTGTTGACGCAGCGGACGCCGGTCAGGGGCAGGGTGCACTTTTCGACGATCTTGTGCGCCCCCTTTGCCGTGTGTTCCATCGCGACGACCACGTGCTTGACGCCGCTGACCAGGTCCATGGCGCCGCCCATGCCCTTGACCAGCTTGCCGGGCACCGCCCAGTTCGCCAGGTCGCCGTTGGCGCCGACCTGCATCGCGCCCAGCACCGTCATGTCTATGTGGCCGCCACGAATCATTCCGAAGCATTCGCAACTGTCAACGAACGCCGCGCCGGGCATCGCCGTGACGGTCTGCTTGCCGGCGTTGATAAGGTCGGCGTCCTGGTCGCCCTCGTACGGGAACGGACCGACGCCGATCAGGCCGTTTTCGGCCTGGAACACGACCTGGATGTTTTCAGGGATGTAGTTTGAAACAAGCGTCGGCAGGCCGATTCCAAGGTTGACGTAGTAGCCGTCCTTCACTTCCTGGGCGACGCGCATGGCAATCTGTTCACGAGTCAGCATGATATTCCTCCGTCCCGTCAGCAGGCCTGCCGCGGCCTTGTTGTAAGCCTTTCGATCGGCTTCCGGTATTCGGTGCCCAAGACGATCCGATCGACGTAGATGCCAGCCAGGTGGATGTCGTCGGGCTCGATTCCGCCAACCGCTTCCATGATTTCGACTTCGGCGATGCTGACCTTGCCCGCCATCGCCATGCACGGGTTGAAGTTGCGCGCCGTGTAGCGGAAGCGCAGGTTGCCGGTCGGGTCGCCGCGGTATGCTTTCACCAGGCTGAAGTCCGGCTTCAGCGCCTTTTCCATCAGGTAGTCTCGTCCGTCGAACGTCCTGGTCTCGCGGCCCTCGGCGCGCACGGTGCCGACGCCCGCCGGGGTGAAGAACACGGGGATGCCCATGCCGCCGCAGCGAAGGGCCTCGGCGATCGACCCCTGGGGCATCAGGTCGTATGTCAGGGTGCCTTCGGCGGCCATGCGCTCGACGACGGCGTTTTCGCCCACATAGCTGGCGATTACGTGGTCGACCTGGCCGTTGGCGATCAGCAGGCCGACGCCCTGGTTGTCGGTGCCGCAGGTGTTGCTGATAAGTGTCAGGTGCTTCGAGCCCTTCCTGACCAGTGCGTCGATAAGATTTTCCGGGATTCCGCACAGCCCGAACCCGGCAACGGCGACGACCGCGCCGTCGTTGATGTCGGCAACCGCCGCATCGGCCGTTTCAAGAAGTTTCTTCATTGGTCCTCCAAACGGGAAAACGCAGGATGGCCAAATGATTGCAGAAAGGGGCAGGGTGGTCAATCAGGGAGCGGGCCGATGTAATTCGCCCGTACAAGGACGCAACGACTATTCGGTGGGAATTTCATAGTGGATGATGAATTCGACCGATTCCGGCAGGGTGTCCGGGGTGTAGCCGATGGTCGAGGCCACGACCTCGCGGGCGCCGGCCTCGTCGAACCCGCCGCCGGCCACGGCGATGATGGCGTTGACGACCGACTGCGTCACCATCTGGCCCTGGATGACCAGCGTGGCGCCTTCGTCCGCGGTGCCGACCGAGCCGGCCTTGACCGTCAGTTCGGCCAGAACCGAGTTGTCCGACTTCGTGATGATGGGCACCAGCAGGGTTTCCGCCACACCGCCAAAGATCGGATCCGCGTTGCCGGCAAGGATCGAGAACCTGCCCGACTCGACATACCCTTCGTGGAAGGCGCTGTATCCGACCGCGACGGTGTCCGCGTCGATGCGACCGAAAACGATGTTGGGCATGACGGACGTCACGATTTCCATGCCGGTCGGCTTCAGGATTTCGCCGGTGAATTCGGTCATCGTCTTCGATTCGACGGCAACAACGTCGGCCGACCATGTGAATTCGGTCCCGTCCCTGCTGCCCGAAACATGAATTCTGTATGTCCCGGTCGTCGCATAGGCGTGGGTGAAGGAAGTGCCGTTCTGGACTGCCGATCCGTCGCCGAAATCGATATCGACGGCGCCGACCGCCGCATCGGTCACGGCGACCTGGAAATTCTGGTTGACCGTCAGGAACGCGTCCTGCAGCGACACGGCCTGGCTGGTGCTCAGGATGACCTCGGCCGCCAGTTCGTCGATGCGGGTCCAGTAGTAAGCGTTGTGCGTGCGGCAGTGGACGCGGAAGCCGTAAGTCGTCCAGTTTTCGTCCTGGTCGCAGTTTTCCCCGCCGCCGATTGAACGAGCAAGCGGCTGGTACCTGAACTGCTGCTCGCGGGCGGCGATCACCGCCTTTGCGTCCGCGGTGACCTGTATGGCGGCTTCAAGGTCGGCCCTGGCGGCCGTCTGCATCGCTTCGTCAAGGTTCAACTGCGCAAGGCGGAACTTCACGACGGCGCCGTAAACCAGCAACTGGTGCTTCGCGCGCAGGCCGGTGACCTTGATTCCGTCAAGGATCTCGTCGAAGAAGGGCGCCGCCGGCCCGGGCACGTCCGCCCGAACCGCTTCGAGCCTTGCGACCAGCGCTTCATAGCCGGCAACCATGGTTGCCAGTTCGGCAGCCTCGACCGCCTGCCACGATTCGGCTTCTTCCTTCGTCCAGTTCATGATCGCCTTCGGTGGCGGCGGAAGCTCGTGGAAAACGACCCCAATCGAAGCGGCGGCCTCGGTTTCCGGGTCGGTCCCGACCAGGTAACGCAGGATGTGGCCATAGATCATCTCGTTTTCCTGCATGGCCACGACGTCTTCCATGACGGCCCGGACTTCGCCCGCGGCCGTGCCCATCGGCATCGTGATGTCTTCAAGGCAGTCGGTCCAGCGGTAGTCGGTGTCAGCGGACATCCTGAAACTGCAGTATTCGTTCTGCCAGTAGCCCCATTCGTGGCCGGTCCCGAACACGTGGTGGCCGACCAGCTTGCCCGACAGCATGTGCTTCAGCTTCTGGATGTCGCGGTCGCGCGCCTCGATCGTGATCGGCAGGTACAGCGGAAGCTGGTTGTCGAAAGTCAGCCACCAGGCTGACTCGGGGAAGTACCACAACTGCCGCTTCTGGTATTCCTGCTCCATGAAGTCATACAGGAAATGGAAGTCGGTGTTCCCATAAACGGGGGCAGGTCTTTCCAGGTCATAGAACATCAAGGTGTGGCACTTTACGCCAATCGATTCCGGGGCGAACTGCGGCAGGTTGAAGTACCTGACCCCGTAATGGGCGGTCGGTTCGCCGTACGTGCCGTGGTTCGTCGTGACGATCTGGACGCCCGGGTAGTTCTGGTCGATGAAGTCGGCGATCACCGTCATCTGGTGAACAACAAGCTGGTCGTCCATCTCGGTGAATTCGGTCGGGTCGAAGTTGAAGCTGAAGAAGTCCGGGTAGTTGTCCGGGTCGGTGCCCATCAATTCCGTAATCTTGTCCGTTATCTGCTGGTCGGCCGGGCGAGGGTCGTCCGGGTCGATCAGTCCGTGGTTTCCCTGCTGCATGCCGTAAAGGCGGAATCCGGCGCTGGTCGTGAACCCGCGCATGATCCCGTACTGTTCGTACCCTTCAACCGGGATGCCGCCGCGACCGTCGGAAGCCAGGTTCTTCACGCACCAGTCGATATAGTTGATGCCGTCGGAAAGATGCTCCGCCTTGCCAAGCGTGAAGATGTCGCCCATCTCAAGCGGGTGGGTCAGGTGAAGCGAAACGCTGCGGTACTTGAACGCCGGCGTGAATTCGCGGAAGGCCGGTTCTGCCGGCTTTGCCATTTCGGCCGGAACGTACTCCTGTTCGGGGTGGAAGAACCTGATGCCAAGGCCGTGCAGCCAGTCGTACGCCGCGTACTGGCGTCCAAGCAGCCCGCCGCCGGACAGTTCGATCAGGATGCCGCTGCCGCACCACGTTTCCTGAAAGCGGAAGGTCTGGTCGGTCGGCGCTTCCGTGTCGAAAACCGCTTCACCGATGCCATCGCCAATGAATACGACGCGACCCACGCCGTCGCGGCATTTCGTGCTGTCGTTCGCGTCGTCCAGGACCGCGCTGCGTCCCATCAGGCCAAGGTACTTGACCACGTCGTCGGCGGCCAGCTTCACCGCCTCGGGCGCCGTCGGTGAAATCGCCACGGTCCACTCGACCGGCACGGCGCATTCGGGGCAGGGCGCGGGCGTTTCGGCGCACCCGGCCGCAAGAATCAGTGTCGCAATCGTCGGTATCGCAATTCTTGTTCGGCAGTTCATGAAACAGAACCACAAAAGAGACCGCGGCATTGTAGGCAGAAGCTTGATTGCTGTGTAGTGTCAAAGTGCGTCAAAAATTCGCTGGTGCATTCAACCCGCCGATGCAAAACCCGAACCGGGCGTATGTCACCTTTTGATTCTGTACGGGCGAATGAAAATTCGCCCGTTTGCGTTAAACCCCGTCCGGCGTCCCTGGTGGACTTCAGTCGGTGATGGCGCAGTTGTGGCCCGGTTCGGCGTTGAACAGGTCGCTGCTGGCCTGGCCGCCTTCTTCGGGAGTGTCGCTGACCGTTATCACGGACGTCGAAATCTGGCCTGTTACGTGTGTCTCGTCCGGCAGTGTCGCAAGCATGTCGATCAGTGAAACAAGCCCGAAGCCCATCACCTGGACGTCGCAACTGTACCTTATGTCGGCAAAGATCGATTCGTACGTGCCCACGTCAAGGGTTCCCGGACAGGCAGGCAGCGAATCGGCACCGGGGGTGCATCCTTCGATGCGGCCCGCGCAGTATTCATCAACCAGGATCCTCGACAGGTCGGCTATGGTCGGGTCGCGCAGTATTGTCGCGTACACCAGGCCGTCGGCGATCACCGGGATGCCGTTATCGTCGTTCCTGATGCATCCTTCGAAAACCATGTTCCTGATGTCCAGGTTGGCCTTCCAATCCGGATTGACCGGATCTTCCGACACGGACGAAAGGAAAGATATCAACTGCGCCTGGATGTTGAACGGTCCCGCTTCGAAGCACGGCTCGCCGCCCTTCCAGTGGATGCCCATCTCGACACATGGGGAGCCCGCGACGTAAGTCAGGAAGTTGTCGATTTCCCAGCGAGAGGCGATGGTCATTCTGCTGGCGTAACCGGTGCCGTCTTCGTATCCGTCAAACGAAATCACGAATGGAATCTGGGCCAGCCCCTCGCCAAGCATCTCGCCAAGGCCTTCGGCGTCGGACACGCCGTTCGTGACGTCCAGTTTCTGAACCGTTCCGATTGCCAGTTCGTGGTCGGCAATCGTGCTTTCGCCAGGTTCGCATGTGAATTCGGGCATTTCCGGGAAGTCGATATATTCCTGGTTCCGGATGGTCACGGTGTCCGTTCCGGCGTCGTATTCGATTTCATACCAGAGGTTCACCTGGCTGTGGTAATCCTCGACAACGTAGTACGGCGCGCCGCAGTAATCGCCCCTCCAGAATCCGTGGGTGTGCCCGGTGAATATGGACTTGACCACCCCCGGGTATTCCTCGACGACCGAGCAGAGCTGACCGCCGGGAGCGTTGGGTGACAGCGAACTCGGCGGATGGTGGAAGAACAGGAAAGAAGGCTTGCCCTGGGCAAGTTCGGCACGCAGCCAGTCGAGCTGGGTCTGGGAGAATTTTCCCATCAGCCCGTGCGTCTCGCCCCACGAACCGTCTTCCATCGAGTCCAGCACGATCAGCTTGACCCCGTTGATTTCGGTCGTGAAGTAAAGCGGGTGTCCCATTACCGTCGAGAATGCCTGACCGCGCCTGGCGCCGTCGGTCGTCAGCGTCGGAACGTCCCCGAAATAGTCGTAAAATTCGTGGTTTCCAATTGCCGCGACCCAGGGCATCGTCAACTTGTCCATTTCCTCGACGAACCATGCCATCGGGCTTTCAAGCGGTTTTTCGTCCCACGCGGGAAGAACGTGGTCGAAATTGTCGCCGCCCGTGACCAGGATGTCATAGTCGCCCGAAAGCGCATTGATCATGGGAATCAGGTCGCCGATATCCTTCGAATGTTTTTCCTGTCCTTCGACGGTTCTGAAGTGGATGTCGGAAACGAAGACGAATCTTGTGACGGCGGGCGGAATCACGGCGTCGGTTGCCGCGTCGCCCGTCGCATCAGTCTGATGCGCAACATCGCCGGCGACGTCTTCCGGCGCCGTGGAGTCGTCGGCAACGTCTTCCGGCATCGTCGAATCATCCGTGGTGTCGCTTACTGGCGTTTCGGAATCCCCGCATCCCATGACGCCCGATGTGGCCATGGCGGCTGCGAATGCAATCAAAGTCACTGAAGATAAAAGTCTTTTCATTGTCTGCCCCCAAAATTGCCGGAATCAGGTTAGTCGCCTGTCACAGGGAAAAGCGACCGCGCGGATGATAGCAGGATTGACGCGTCGCATGAAACAGCTTCTTGCGCCGTCGTCGTCGCCCGCCGATTATCTTGAGTGATTTCAGGCCTGAAAATCCTTGTCCCGTCTCGACAAAGCGACCCTTTAGTGGTAAAAGGGCCGCCGGTTTTCCTTGATAGTGCAAGGACTGGTAAATCCATGGAAGAACTGAAAAATGAAGCGCTTGCGCAGATAGCCCAGGCGACGACGACGGCGGCCCTGAAGGAAGTCGAGGTGCATTGGCTCGGCAAGAAGGGCTTGATCACCGAACGACTGAAGACCCTTGGAACCCTGGCGCCGGAAGAACGCAAGAATGCCGGCCGCGACCTGAATATCCTGAAGAACGAGATCCAGACGGCAATCGCCGAGCGCACGGTCACCGTTGCGGCCAGCGAAATCCAGCAGCAGGCCGCGTCGCTTTTCATCGATACGTCCATGCCGGGCATCAGGGCCCGATCCGGCCACCTGCACCCGCTGACGATGGTGACCGAGCAGGTTGTCGATGTCTTCGAGAGGATGGGTTTCTTCACCCTGGATTATCCCGAGGCCGAGAGTGAATTCTTCAATTTCGACGGCCTGAATATCCCGTCGGATCATCCGGCGCGCGACACCCAGGACACTTTCTACCTGACGGACGGCAACCTGCTGCGGACGCACACTTCACCCGGCCAGGTTCGGGCGATGCGCGAATTTGCGCCGCCATTCAAGGCCATCTTCCCCGGCCGCGTATTCCGTTGCGAGGCGACCGACGCGTGTCACGAGCACACTTTCAACCAGGTCGAAGGCATCATGATCGACCGTTCGGTTTCGGTTGCCAACCTGATTTCGTCAATGATGACGCTGCTTTCCGGCGTGTTCGGCCGCCAGGTGGTGGTCCGTCTGCGGCCCGGTTTCTTCCCGTTCGTCGAACCGGGCTTCGAACTGGATATCCAGTGCATGGTCTGCGGGGGTTCCGGTTGTCCGGTCTGCAAGCGCAGCGGCTGGGTTGAACTGATGCCATGTGGCCTGATCCATCCCAACGTCATCAGGGCGGGCGGCCTTGATCCGGCCGAATGGGAAGGCTGGGCGTTCGGGCTTGGTCTTTCGCGCCTTGTCATGATGCGTTACGAGATTGACGACATCCGCTGGCTGATGTCGGGCGATCTGCGTTTCGTGCGGCAGTTCTGAACGATTCCGGGCCACCGGCGGCCCGTGGGGACTGAATATGAAGTATTCCTGGAACTGGCTTTCCGATTATGTCGATTTGTCCGGCATCGATCCGATGACCGTTGCCGGCAGGTTCACCATGACCGTCGCCGAACTCGAAGGCGTCGAACAGGTCGGTGAAGGTCTTGAAGGCGTTGTCGTCGGCCGTATCGTTAATGTCGCGGATCACCCCGATTCGGCCAAGCTGAAGCTGATCGATGTTGACGTCGGGGCCGCCGGAGGCGTGGTCTCGGGCGTTTCCGGGGCGCCGAACGTCAAGGCCGGCATCCTGGTGCCGATTGCCCTTCCTGGTGTTGTCCTTCCAGGCGGAGTCGAGGTCAGGGCGGTTGAAGTCCGGGGCGTCGCGAGTGCCCTGGTCGCCCTGTCCGAAAAGGAAATGGGCATTTCGGACGATCACGGCGGCATCATGGAGCTTCCGGCCGACAGCGTGCCGGGTGCCAGGCTGGTTGACACCATTCCCGTCAGGGACACCGTTTTCGAAGTCGATAACAAGTCGATCACACACCGCCCCGACCTGTGGGGACACTACGGCGTTGCCAGGGAAGTGGCCGCCATGACTGGCCGTACCCTGAAGCCGCTTGACGAGACGATCCCCCAGGGCCAGGCGGATCTGATGACAGTGCGTGTCGATGAGCCGATTGATTGTCCCAGGTACATAGGCATGTGCTTCGACGGCGTCGGGATTGCACGGTCGCCATTCTGGATCCGGCATCGGCTGCGGGCGGTCGGACATCGTCCGATCAACAACGTCGTCGATCTTACCAATTACATCATGTGCGCCGTCGGCGAGCCGATGCACGCATTTGACCGCCGGAACGTCGGCGGCGACACCATCATCGTCCGTCGCGCGGCCGAGGGCGAACCTTTCAGGACGCTGGACGGTCAGGATCACGTCCTGTCGGCCGAGGATCTGCTGATTGCGGACGCTTCGCGCGGCGTGGCGCTTGCCGGTGTCATGGGCGGGGAAAACAGCGAAGTCCTTGACGATACGTCAACGCTTTTCATCGAATGCGCGACTTTCCATCCAGGCAGGGTTCGCAGGACTTCGGTCCGCCACAACATTCGAACGGATTCGTCGGCACGGTTTGAAAAGAGCCTGGATCCGCGGGCGGCAGCCCAGGCGATGTCGATGTTCGTGAAGATGCTTGCCATGGTCAGTCCTGGCGCGGCCCCGTCGTCCCGACTTTACGATGTGGCGAATTTCAGCACGAAACCTGTCCGGTTGAAGCTGGATCCCTCATTCATCTCGCGCCGTCTCGGGGCGGCGGTCAGCTCCGACACGACCCTGGGCATCCTTACCAGGCTTGGGTTCGTCGTCGATATCAGGCCCGATGGGAATTTCATGGTCACCGTTCCGTCATGGAGGGCGACCAAGGACGTTTCGATCGCCGAGGACCTGCTTGAAGAGGTCGGCCGTTTCGTCGGGTACGACAACATCGTGCCGGTTCAGCCGAAGGCCGTCGTAAGCCTGGTTCCACGGGTCGAGCGCCGCGCGTTCATATACCGCAGCAAGCACATTCTTGCCGGTGACTGCGGGCTGGACGAGATCGAGCGCTATTCGTTCGACAGCCAGGACATCTTGAAAAGGATCGGTTTTTCCCCGGCCGACCCGGTGCGAATCAAGAACCCGATTTCTGCCGATTTCGCCACCCTTCGTACCCAACTGGCGCCGAATATGCTGGATGCGATGGAGCTGAATTCCAAGAACTTCAACGAATTCCAGATGTTTGAAGTTGGTCGCGTCTTTTCTGCGACCCACGACAAGGACGGCATTCCGACCCAGGGTTACCATATCGGTATCCTGGCATTCAATCGACTGGCCAGAAAGCCGCGTCAGCTCGAGGATCTTTTCCGCCAGATGCGCGGCGTCGTCGAGCGGTTCACGCAGATGCACGGATTCAAGGCGGTGACCATGTCCGAGCCGTTGTCCGGGATTCCGGACCAGCCGGCCTTCCCGTGGCTTCATCCGTCGGCATCGCTTGCGATAAGGATTGCGGACAGGTTTGTCGGGTATGCGACATGCGTGCACCCGGCCGTGATGCGTGGCCTTGACGTTCTTGGCGGCGCGGTTTACGTGGATTTCGACCTCGAGGCCCTGCTTGATTGCCCGCGTCAGGGCGCGAAGTTCAGCAGCATCCCGCGCTTCCCTTCAAGCCAGATTGATCTTTCCCTGATTGTCCCGGAACGGACGTTCGCGTCGGTGCTGGAAGGCGCCATCGTCCAGGGCGGCGGGCCATTCCTGGCTGCCGTTGAACTGGTTGACGTCTATGTCGGAAAGCCGATTCCGGACGGTTTCAAGAGCATGACGTATCGCATCGTGTTCCAGGCCGCTGATCGCACGCTTTCGGACGACGAAATCAAGTCGGCCATCGAGGTCATCACGGCCGGCGCCAGGGCGGCGGGGGCGACTTTGTGGGGCGAAACGAGGTGACTTCTTGAAGGCACCCGGAATCCTCTTTGTCACCAAGCCTCTTGCGGCCCCATGGGCCGATTCAGGCCGCCTGCTTCCCTATCTTGTCGCGAAGAACCTTGCTGACTTGCGAATTTCGGTCATGGTGCCTGCCGGGCAGCCGGTTGACCTGCCCAACGTCGTCTCCGAGGAGGTATATGCCTCCGGCCAGGCATTTTCGGTGCCTGGCGGTGACAAGCTGCGGCTGATGGCACGTTTGATGGGCCGCGCGACGCCCCCGGTAGTCCATTTCTTCTTTTCGCCCAACCGTCCGACGTCGATGGCGGCCCGTCTTGTTGCCCGCAGGCATCGCGGGGTGCACATGATCCAGACGATCATGAGCCTTCCGATGAAGGATCGTGATCTGGTCGAGGGAATTTTTGCCGATACGGTCGTCGTCTGGTCCGAACACGCCCGTCGTCGGGTGGCCGATATCGTGGCAGCCCGCGGTCTGTCGTCCGATGTCGTCCACATCCGCCCGGGAATCGAGCCGATTGAGCCCATCGGGGAAGCGCACCGTCGGTTCCTTCGCACCGGGTTCGGCCTGCCGCCCGACGGACGGATAATCCTTTATGCCGGGGATCTGGAATTCTCAACCGGCGCGACCGTGACCGCCGCCGCGGTAAGGATGCTTGCGGATCGCATGCGGGCCGTCTTCGTTTTTGCGTGTCGCCCGAAGACGCCGGCCGCGTCAAGGGTGCTTAAGAGGATTGAAGCCGACCTGGCTGTCGAGGCATCGGCGGGCAGGGTTCGCTTCATGGGGCAGGTCGGCAATTTCCGGGATCTGCTTTCGTGTGTCGATTGCCAGGTTCTTCCGGTTGAAACGACATACGCGAAGACCGACATTCCGCTGGTCGTGCTTGAAGGACTGTCGGCGGGGGTACCGGCAATCGTGGGCACCGGGACGCCGATGGACGAACTTGTGGCCTGCGGGGCGGCGGCCGGGGTGACGCCGGGGGATCCGCGGGCCCTGGCCGATGCCGTGGAAGGCGTTTTCGGATCCGGCGGCAACTGCGATACCCTTGCAAAGGCGGGACGGCGATACGTGCTTGCCAATCATGGTGCCCAGGCCATGGCGCAGGCCCACGCGGTGATCTACAGAAGGCTGGCGGGCTGACGGGGGCAAATGGAAAATCAAAGTTATTACGACGTGATGTCAAAGGGTTACGAAAAGGAGCGGCACCACGGATATCACGCGTGGCTGGATCGTGCCGAAATTGACACAATCTCGGACCTGATTCGCGGTCGCGACGTGCTGGAAGTCGGTTGCGGAACCGGGCTGATGATGACGCGCATCGCGCCGATTGCACGTCACGTGACCGGTGTTGACCTGTCGGCGGGAATGCTGGAAAAGGCACGCGAACGCGGACTGAACGTCATGCAGGCCGATGCGACGAAGTTGCCTTTTGCCGACGCATCGTTCGACGCGGCGGTCAGTTTCAAGGTGCTTGCCCACATTGAAAACATCCAGGCCGCGATGTCCGAGATGTGCCGGGTGGTGCGCCCAGGTGGAATCGTTGCGGCCGAGTTTTACAACCGCCACAGCATCAGGTCGCTTATCAAGTTCGCCAAGAAGCCGTCCGAAATCGGGGCGGGTGTTGTCGATACCGACGTATTCACCCGTTACGATTCGATTTCCCAAGCAGAATCGTACTTTCCGCAAGGCATGGAAATCATCCGCGTCCGTGGCATTCGAACGGTTATTCCCGCGGCCGTTTTCATGAAGATTCCTGTTCTGGATCGGGCACTTGGGTTTCAGGATGCCATCGTCAGCCGCACGCCGTTCGGACGTCTGGGCGGCTTTGTCGTCGTCGTCGCCCGCAAGGCATGACGACGGTCACTTTTTCTTCCGCAACGGGCAGACCAGGTTGTCCAGGCTGAATTTTCCCGCACCGAATACCGCGACGTACAGCAGGCCGCCGATAATCGCCAGGTTCTTGTTGAACATCAGCATCTGCATGTACCGTTCCTGGCCTTCAAGATTCCAGAAGGCGTGGAAAATCAAGGTGGTGGGAACCAGGAACATGGCCAGGAGCAGTCCGCCCAGACGGGCCTTCAAGCCAAGCAGAAGGCTCAGGCCGCCGCCGACCTCCAGGACGATCGCGCCGAACAGGAACAGCGGGACAAAGGGCATGCCGACAGAAGCCATATATCCGGCGGTTCCTTCCCAGCCGGATATCTTTCCGATGCCCGCCATCAGGAAAAGCACGCCAAGCAGAATGCGGCCAACCAGCGGTGCAACACCATAAACAATCGGGTTTTCGTTTGTATTGTTCATTTCAAATTCCTCAATTTCAGAGTTGTCAAATCAGGACTGCTTTTGTCATGGTTTGGTTGCGCGGCATCGATGTCAAGGGGGCTGCGGGTCGGTCAGCCGATGACGGGAACTCAGGGCACCGCCCAGATCGAAAACAGTTCGTACAAGTCGATGCTGTCGAAGATGACCGGGCGATCCGGCGTGGCTTCCGGTGTTTCAAGCGTGACTGTGAACGCGGGGCCGGGAAGGAACGCCTGGGCGGTCATGGTCGTGCGGCCGTCGTCCGCGAAGACCTCGACGCCTGAACGATCGACGATGATCTTCAGAGTGACAAGGTAGTCAGCCTGAATCAGGCCGGCTTTATGCGGCGAAAGCGCGGTACCGTCCCCGTACAACCCTGTTTCCAGAATGGCCGTGAAAATCCGCTCCATGGAAGCTGGGCATTCGTCGCAAATCGCGCCGGTGCGGTCAATCGAAAGGATGCCGTTGTCGATGCCGATCTCGACCCGGGCGTTTTCGGTTATCGGCATCGGGTCCATTTCGGCGCCGTCCGGCTGCATCAGGGCGGTCATCGAGGCAATGCCGATCGACCACTTGTCCCAGCGCGGGGCCGTTATATCGATTTCGTACATGCCGGTGTCCGAAGAATGAACGGGCAGGGCGGCCGATCCGGAGGTGATGTCCGTCAATTCGACGACGCGCCCCCTGCGCAGCGACTTGAACTCGCTCACGGGCGCCTGGGTCAGTGTCAGGGTCCCGTCGCCGTCCCTGACCAGGTTCAACTGCCTGGGAATCGCCATCGCGCCCTGCCACGGCATCGCGGGGATGCCCATCGCGTACTTCCAGTTGTTCATCCAGGCAATCAGGATGCGCCGCCCGTCGCTGTCGGGCACGTTCGCAAACGTCTGCGCCGCGTAGAAGTCCGGTCCGTGATCCAGCCAGCGCGGCATAAGATCCGGGTCATCGGGCGTGAACGTGGTCCCGTCGAAATCACCGGTGAAGTACATGACGCCGGAGCCGTCCCAGGGCGCCCCGTCGAACACGCTTGTAATCAGAACCCACTTGAAAGCGCCGGGCTCGTCCTGAACCGGCATCCTGAATAAATCCGGACACTCCCAGACTCCGCCTGTCCAGTCCGGGTTGTTGTCGAACGTCGAAAGGGGCTGCCATTCGATCAGGTTCCCCGATACATAAAGGCCAATCTGTTTGCCCTGGGCCAGCACCATGTTCCATTGCGTCGCGACAGGCCCGATGCGGCTTGTGCGCGCGCTGGCCTGCGATTCGTCAAACATGAATACCTTCGGGTCACGGAAATTGGTCTTGCCGGGATTCGCCATGATCGGGTTGTCGCCGTATTCCACGAACGTCAGGCCGCCGTCGCTGCTTGCCGCCAGGCTCTGCTTCTGGTCGCCGCCCAGCATCAGGCTGTGCGTGAAAAAGGCCAGTATGCAGTCGGCCGGGTCGCCGGTGCAAAGGCCGGTTGTGTTGTCCGGATCCGCGATGGCCGACCCCGAATATGCCATGCCGAGTTCGGGGTTCGTGGATATGGCGACCGGCCGGTATTCCCAGCGGACCAGATCCGTGCTTGTGGCATGGCCCCAGTTCATCCGGTCGATGACGTACTCGCCCGGAATATACTGGTGGTACATGTGCCAGGTTCCGCGGTGCCATATCAGGCCGTTCGGGTCGTTCATCCACCCGTACGCCGGCGTGTAATGAAGCTGTGGACGGTACGTTTCCAGATGTGTCGTCTGGGTTCCCGGCGGCAGGAGTTCATCGGACGTGTCGCCCGCGCCCCCGCATCCACTTATGACAATGATCCCGGCAAGCGTCGGCACGATCGCTCCTGGAAAAACCTTCATCTGCACGACCTGAAAAGTCCATCAAGTTATACCATGCTCCCGGTGTCAGGCAATCACCCGGCAAACAACCTGCGGTTGTCAGACCGGTGGTGATATGGATAATGGCTTCAGCCTGGTTTCCCTTTCGAGGTTTTTGAAATTGCGCGAATTTGAAGTCCGGTTCGTGATTCTTGTCGGATTGCTTTTTGTGGCGCCTTTCACGCCCGGATGCGGCGGTGGATCGTCAGTTCCGGACCTGGGCGGCGATATCGTCAGCGATGCGGGCGGCGATGCGGGAATCGATGTGCCGCGGCAGGACTCGACCGATGATCGGGGGATTGATGTCGCGCCCGATTCGGCGGTCGTTCCCGATGGCGGTGATTCCGATTCCGTCGTTCACGACGCGGATGTCGTTGACGATGAAGATGTTTGCGCCATGGACTGCGATTCGGCCGATGCCGATTCCGAAGTTGTCGCCGACGTGCATGAATTCGAATGGCCCGACGGTTGCCAGGTTCAGGATGCCGTCGCGCCATGGACGAAGATTGAAGACGACACCTTCATGCGCGGCCCGTTCATCCAGATGGCTGATCGCGACGGGGCGACAATCGTCTGGATGGTGGCCGAAAGAACCGACCAGCAGGGTTGCGTCAACTGGTCGGTGGGCGACCGGTCGGGCACGGAATGTGGCCTGGCCGACGCGAACGGGCAGTATGAAGTAAGGCTGTCGGGCCTTCCATCGGACACGGAGGTCACCTATTCGGCCGGCGTCGGTGAAACAAGAACCGTCGATCTGACATTCAGGACTATGCCGGATGTGCCGCGCAGGATGAAGTTCCTGGTCTATGCCGACGCCCATAACACGGTGGAAACCCTTCAAAAGATGTCGGAAATTGCGTTGGCCGAGGGTGTGGAGTTCGGAATCTGTGTCGGTGATGTCGCCCATGAAGCACTGCCGGAAGAGTACACCCAGTACTTCGACGGGGTCAGGTCTCTTGCGAGTCGAGTGAACCTGTGGGCCGTTCCCGGCAACCACGACGACAAGAACGTGGTCAAGTTCTTTGAATCGTTCGTACTTCCCCAGGGAAGCACGGATCCGTACGACGTCAAGTCGGGAATGGCCGAGGCATACTGGGATCGGCGCATCGGCAACATGTGGATTGGGGGCGGATGGGTGCGGGATTTCTATATTTCAATGCCGGATTCGGACTGGGGCGAGGTCGGGTTCTTCCGCCAGCGCTTTGAGTCGCGCGATTTTGGAACGGCCACGTGGAAGCTGTTCTTCATTCATCAGCCGGCCTGGGTGATCGAGTGGCCGGGTTGCGATTACAACGGAGAGCAGTGCCTTCAGACGGCGATGATCCCGATGCTTCGCGACGCCGGTGTCCAGGCGTCGTTTCACGGGCACATGCACGGCGTCGAGTACGGTGTGGTCGATGGCGTCAACACGTTCATCATCGGCGGCGTCGGCGGCGGGCTTGATGCGGCGACCGAAGATGATCAGGCCTGCCCGGCCCCGGAAGGCTGGTTCGAACCCTGGTTCAGGCTGTATGGCAAGCACGCGTTCGGGATCGTCGAGACCGGCTGCGACAGGATGGTGATTCGCATCGTCAGTGTCGATAACGAACTGCTTCACACCATTGAAGTGCCCATTTCCGAACCCGCCGAATAACAAGGCGGATTCACGCCGCGGCTTGCGCCTGGCCTGCAAACGACCTACTATTCCCATGGCATTTCTGATTCACGGGAGTTTCCGGTGGAAAAGAGGCTCGGTACCGTTTCGATCATCCTGGATCCGCAGGTTACGCCGGTCGCGACCATCAATGAACTGATATCCCAGTTCGGCGACGAGGTCATCGGCCGCATGGGCCTGCCCCATCACGATCGCGGCGTAAGCATCATAACGCTTATCACCGACACCTCTGTCGAGCGCATGAGCGCCCTGACCGGCAAAATCGGAAAACTCCCGGGCGTACAGGTGAAGTCGCTTATGGCGAAACCTCGCCTCCAGGGAGATTGATGATGATCCGTCCCGACAGTACCGGCCTGACAAATTTCATCCCGACAGAGTATATCGAGGAGTTGCTGAAGCGACCCCCGGCCATGGCCGATGAGGTCCGCCGCATCCTGGCGAAGTCCATGGACAAGAAGCGCCTGGAACTTGACGAGATGGCGGCGCTGCTTTCGGTGACGGATCCCGACCTTCAGGAAGAGATGTTCCAGGCGGCTCGGACGCTGAAGAAGACCGTGTATGGAAACCGCATTGTGCTGTTCGCGCCGCTTTATGTCGGCAACAAGTGTGTCAATTCGTGCCTGTACTGCGGGTTCCGCGCGGCCAACAAGGATGTCGTCCGGCGTACGTTGACCGACGACGAACTGCGGGCCGAGGTGACGGCGCTGATTGACAAGGGTCACAAGCGCCTTGTCGTCGATTTCGGCGAGCATCCCGATTACGACGTGGACGTGCTGGCGCACACCGTCGAGGTCATCTACTCGACCAAGAACAAGAACGGCGAGATCCGGCGCGTCAACATGAACTGCATCCCGCTGGACGTGGAAGGCTATCGGAAGATGAAAAAGGTCGGCATCGGCACGTACCAGATCTTCCAGGAAACGTACCATCTGCCGACATACAAGGTGATGCACCCGCATGGGCCGAAGTCCGATTTCCTGTGGCGCCTGTACGGCCAGGATCGTGCCATGGAAGGCGGCTGCGACGACGTCGGCATCGGGGCACTTTTCGGCCTTTACGACTGGCGTTTCGAGGCACTGGGGATGCTGGCGCACACCATCCACCTGGAAGAGCGTTATCACGTCGGCCCGCACACTTTCAGCTTCCCGCGCATCAAGGATGCCAGCAACCGCGCGTTCGACCCGCAGTGGGCCGTTTCCGATCACGACTTCAAGCGCCTGATTGCGATACTGCGCCTGTCGGTCCCGTACGTCGGCATGATCCTTACGGCGCGTGAACCAGCCAAGCTGCGGCGCGAGTTGATCGATTTCGGATGCAGCCAGATCGACGCCGGCACGCGGATCGGCATCGGAGCCTATTCATGTGCAGACGAAGAACAGGACCTTAAGAAAGAGCAGTTCCG
>JAKPTZ010000017.1 GCA_029555025.1 Deltaproteobacteria bacterium | reverse complement strand
CGCACTGAACGCACTGTTCAACGCCCTGGACAACGGTGCAGATCGGGAAGTCGGGGGTGCACAGGCCGCCGCACGGAACCACGCCGTCGCACGTGCCGTCTTCAAGGCACACGCCGGTCGCTTCCGGGAAGCGCAGGCAGTCGTCGTCGGTGCAGCACTGATGGCACTTCATGTCGGCTTCGCACATGATGGTGTCGCCGCCGCAGGTGCTGGGGATGCACTTGTGTTCAAGCGTATTGCACATTTCGTTGTCGGCGCAGTCATCGTTGTTGCGGCAATCGACGCAGCCACCCTCGAACGGGAACGGGGTCGGCTCGGTGCATCCGCCGCAGCCCTCGGTCGTCGGCTTGCAGATCTCGACGCCCTTGCCGTTGTCGTTGCACTGGAAATGGGCCGTGTCGGTGCATTCGGTCTCGCTGCATTCCTCGACGCAGAAGCCGTTGGCGCTTCCGGTTTCCTTATAGCAGCGCAGGCCGGCAGCGCAGTCGTAGTCGTACGTGCAGGTGAAGCACACATCACGGCAATTCTTGCACTGACCAGTTCCGAAGTCGCAGCACTGCCCATCCTGGCAGGGCGAATCAAAGCTGCAAGGCACGCAGTTGTAGGAAACCGGCAGGCAGCTCTTCTGGGTGCCGGAGGCGTAGCAGGTGTAAGCCGCCAGGCAGTCGCCGTCGTTGTTGCAGTCGCGCAGGCAGTGCTTTTCGGCACCGACCGGCTGACAGGAGTAACCGGTTCCGCAGTCGGCGGTCGTCATGCAGGTCTTGCAGTCGACTTCGACTTCGATCGGCGGAAGTTCGGCCGGGACATCCGCGGCCACTTCGGGGGCGACATCGCGCACGACATCCTCGGGCTCGCTGGTGTCGCCGATAACGTCTTCGGTGCCGCTGCCGGTCTTGCAGATTCCATCGGCGCCACAGACCAGGGGCAGTTCGCACGGCTTCAGTTCGCTGCACGGAGCCGAGCAGTACTTCATGCCGGGTTCCTTGCCGACCAGTTCACCGGGGACGCAGACTTCGCCAGTCACGCAGTCGCCCTTGCCGTTGCACGGACGTTCGATGCAGCGCAGATCGACGCATACTTCACCGAACACGCAGTTCTCACTGGTCTCACAGGAATTGTCCTCGGCGGCGCCGCACGCCACAAAAATAGTGGCGAAAGAGGCTACCAGGACCACAAGAGCGGCCTTCTTCATTTTCCTTCTCCTGACAGAATTTGGAACGAAACAATAGCAAAGCCAAGGTATTATAATGGAACTGCCACCGGACATTCAAGCAGGAACTGTCAAACCGGGGAAAGATGCGGAACTTCCCGAAATTTATGACTTAATTCCCAGAGATCCCGCTTTGCTTCGAGAAATGATTCATTCTGAAACGGTTACCGATTTCACTGTGATTCTGTTTGCTTGCAGCCGCTTTTGAACATCCCCGTTGATGAACGGCGATTGACGCGGCGGGCGTCGGGCCGGATAATCTGGCCGACCTGGCATCCGTGAAGGGGCCGCATGCGTGATCCTCTTATCATAAAAGGACTGGACAGTCCCAGGAACATCAGGATTTCGGCCTGGCCGTCGCTCTTCATGATTCTTCTGCTGGCCCTGGTCAACGCCTACGCTGACGGGTATGACCGGCCTGCGACACGCCCCTCGCTTGATGTCCGCCTTGCGGCCATCGAATCGGTCCCCGCGACCCCGGAGGGCCCGTTCCCGGGACTCAGCCCGGAGCGCGGACGTGGCTCCCGGTCGGGAACCAGAACCGTCAACGTCAGGCTCGGAAGCGGCCAGACCCCGGCCAGGGCCCTGACCGCGGCCGGCGTGGATGCGGTGACCGCCGGACTTGCCCTGGCTTCCCTTTCCGAAAAGATTGACATGCGTCAGCTCAAACCTGGCCAGAAGTTCATCGCCGAAGTCGATGCCGACGGGAAGGTGGTGGCGTTGAAGTATCCCCTCAGCGCGGTTGATTACTTCGAGGCCGCCGTCGGCGACGAAGGGTTCCAGGTTCAGAAGAAACAGCTTCCGACCGACAAGGAAATCGTCGAGTCGGCTTGCAGGATCGACGGTTCCCTGTACGAATCCTTCCGAACCTGCGGCCTGGATCGCGAGCTGGTTCCACTTGTCGTCGGCCTTCTTGAAAGCCAGTTCGACCTTTTCACCGACATGCGCCGCGGCGACACGATCAGGCTTGTCGCGATCAAGGAAAGCCTCAACGGCAACTTCCTGCGGTATGGCCGGATAGAAGGAGTCCTGTATGAAGGCAAGGTCGCCTCGGCCGCAGTATTCATGCACGAGGAGGAGGACGGACGGGTTTCGTACTGGGATGCCGCCGGTTCGTCGATAGAGCGTCCTTTCATAAGGACGCCCATCAAGTACAACGGCTACACGTCCAGCCAGGCAAGGCGCAGGCTGCACCCGATACTGCACGCATATACTCCGGGGCGGGCCGTCGATTACTCCGCTCCGGCCGGAACCCCCGTGATGGCGGTGGCCGACGGGAAGGTGATCTTCGCGGGATACAAGAGCGACCACGGCAGGATGGTCGTCATCAGGCACGGCAACGGGATTCAGACTTACTACGCCAATCTGGACTCAATCAGGAAGGGCCTGACAAAGGGTTCCGTCGTCGATCGCAGGACGCAGATCGGAACCGTTGGAACTTCGGCGAGGGCGAAGGGCTCGTTCCTTCACTTCGCGGTGGCCCAGAACGGAAAATTTGTTCACCCGCGACTTCTTTCCGATTTTCCGGGAGTGTCGATGGGGGAACCGCAAAGGCATGATTTCCTGGCGTACGTCGGAAGGATGACAGGGCGTCTCAGGTCGCTTCCGGTCCGGGGAACTGAACCGCTGACTCAGTAGGGCGCGAGCCCTTGTAACGCGGGGACTTCCCAGACAGGACGGGCGCGTGATTCGAATCACTTATCCTTGATCTTGTAATAGAACTTGCACGAGGACTTCACACCGCGCTTGCAGGCGGATTCAAGGGCCTTCTTCGCGCCCGGGTAGTCTTCCTTCTGGCGCAGAACAAGCCCCAGTCCATATTCGGCCTTCGCGTATGCCGGGTCGCGCTCCATGGCCATCCGATAATGCGCGATCGCTCCATCAAGGTCGCCCTTCTTCCTTAACACGTTGGCCGCCTTGAATGCCGGCTGAACCTCCTTCGGGAACAACTTCATCGCCTTCTGGTACTCGCTCAGCGCCTCATCGAGCTTGTCCTGGCCGGCCATGGATGCCCCGAGGCCCATGATCAAATCAAGATCCTTCGGCTCCTTCTTCAGGGCGAGCCGGTATGAATTCTCGGCAAGGCTGAACAGTTTCAGGCGACGGCAGACATCGGCGTGTCCCTTGACCGCCTGAATCGCGTTCTTGCCAATCTTCATCGCGACTTCATACGCAGCCTGGGCCTCGGGCAGACGGTTGGCCCAGTCATAGGCATACGCCAGGTTCAGGTGGTACTTGAAAGTCTTCGGCTCGAACGCGACAGCATTCTGGAATTTGGCGATTGCCTCGCCCATCTGCTTGTTCTTCGCCAACTCGACTCCATCCTTGTAGAACTTCTCGGCGACCGGCGACGCCCCGGCCGCGAACGGGGCCGCGAACAGCGCCAGCACAAGCGTACCCGCGATGAAACCTGTCCTCATGTCTGAACCTCCTGCTCCAAGAAAGCGATCTCCAGGCGTCGCCTGGTAACGTCGAGCGACTCTGGAATTATCTTCACATCGCCGATAACCGGAACAAAATTCGTGTCCCCGTTCCATCTGGGAACCACGTGAACGTGTATGTGATCCTTCAGGCCCGCGCCCGCCGCCTGTCCCACGTTCATCCCGATATTGAATCCCTGGGGCTGATAAACAGATGAGATGGCTGAAACCGACCTCTTGATCAGCACCCCGAGTTCCGCCATTTCGGAAGATTCCAGATCAAGGGGACTCGAAAGATGCCTGTAGGGAACAACCATGACGTGCCCGGCGACATAAGGATACCTGTTAAGCACCACGAATGCCTTCGAACCGCGGAAGACCACAAGATCACCTTCAGGATTCGGCTGACGGCACGGACACAGGAAGCAGTCGCACGGTGCCGCCGCATCCTTGACGTATTCCATTCTCCAGGGTGCGAAAAGGGGCTTCATCATTTCACGCCGTCTTTGCCTTGCCGCCGTATTCGATGACGGGACCGCCCTTGCCGGAAACAACGTCCTCCCCGATCAGAACCCGCGAGACTTCCTTGTTTCCGGGAAGATCGAACATCAGGTCAAGCATCACGCGTTCCATAATGGATCTTAGTCCTCGAGCCCCGGTGCCCCTGGCCACTGCCTGCCGGGCGACCGCCCCCAGGGCATCTTCGGAGAACTCGAGCTGTATCCCTTCCATCTCGAAAATCGCCTGGTACTGCTTGATCAAGGCATTTCGCGGTTCGGAAAGAATCCTGACAAGGGCATGTTCGTCCAGCAAATCAAGGCTGGCCGTAACCGCGAAACGACCGACGAATTCGGGAATCAGGCCGAACTTGATCAGGTCTTCCGGTTCGGTGTCGCGAAGGATGTCGCCGATGGAATCCTTCTTTCTTGCCTCGACCCTGGTGCCGAAACCAATGGTTCCGCCGCGCAGCCTCTCGGACACAATTTCATCAAGACCGACGAATGCGCCGCCGCAGATGAACAGGATATTGGTGGTATTCACCTGGATGTATTCCTGCTGCGGATGCTTTCTTCCACCCTTCGGTGGAACGTTGGCAACGGTTCCCTCAAGGATTTTCAGCAGCGCCTGCTGCACGCCCTCCCCCGAGACGTCGCGGGTGATCGACGGGCTGTCCGCCTTGCGGGCAATCTTGTCGATTTCGTCAACGTAGATGATGCCCTGCTGTGCCTGCTCAATGTTCCAGTCGGCGGCCTGAAGCAGGGCCAGGATGATGTTTTCGACATCCTCCCCGACATATCCCGCCTCGGTCAGGCATGTGGCGTCCACGATGGTGAACGGCACGTTCAATACCTTCGCGAGGGTCTGCGCAAGAAGGGTTTTGCCGCTTCCGGTCGGCCCGAGCATCAGTATATTGCTTTTCTGGATCTCGACTGCCCGCCCGATACGCCGGCTGCCGTTCCTTATCCTCATGTAATGATTGTAAACTGCGACGGCCAGAACCTTCTTCGCGTATTCCTGACCTATAACGTATTCGTCGAGAACCTTGACCATGTCCCGTGGGCGAACCATTCCCGATTCGGCCGCCGGAATGGAGGCATCACGTTCCTGCTGGGTGGAAAGCAGCGAGGAACACATATCGACACATTCGTCGCAGATGAATACACCTGGCCCTGAAACCAGGCGTCTCTGGGAAGTCTTCGGTTTTCCACAGAAAGAACACATCGGCCTTCCGGATTTTGTTCCGTTGTCCAATACCATCTGTCACACACTCCGTCGGGATGGCAGAACCACATTCCGACCTTGAAAAAAAAACCGGTCGTGGGGGCCGGTCGCCCATATTGTACTTTCAAGGGATGGTGTTGGCAAACTGACGGGGTTGTCGGAAAACCGGTTCAAAACCCTGTAGCAAAATCAAAGGTGAAAGCGGGAACGACGGTTCAAAACATGTGGATGTTTCATTCCTGCCGCTGCAGGCTGTTCAAACAAGGTCGTCAATCGAAGATGATGACACAGAACCATGAACAGCGGCTTATCGTGTCAAAATCCAATCATTACGAATCATTTCGATTGAAGATGAACATCGTTGAACAACCTTGATACCCTTATCTGCTTGAATAGGCCACAAGGACAGTGATGATGATTCGGGGTACTCTTATGCCGACATCGACAACGGACCGGGGCGCATCTAGAATCGCATGGTCGGTTGGGATTTGAATTTCCGGCCACGACGGGAGGGTTTGATGGTTCCAGGGACTGACTCCTGCATGGCGCTTGCGGTCCAGGCGCCCAGGAGCTTTTTTTCGCTTGAGATGACGCCGGACGGGGTATCCCTTCGTCTTGATCAGGCGATGTCCCGGATTAATGGCGGAGCGGTCGGAATATCCGGCCTGGTGCTTTCGGTTCCATGGATTGAGTACCCTTTTGATTACACCGCCGGGCCGAGATCGTTGCGAAACAGTCTGACGGTTCTGAAATCGGTCAGAATCGAGGCCGGATTCGACATGTTTTCGGCCATGGCCGGATTCGGAGGGGATCAAGTCACGATTGAAAGGGCTGATTCGACGACCATGGTGATCTCGGGATACAGGGAAGACGCTCCGTATTCCGTCAGGGCCGGATTCCATTGCGGAGGACGCGGCCAGGTTGACATGGTTTTATCAAGTCCCAGGATTTTTCGACTTGTTGAAGCATCCTGGGAATCGGTCGGTCTGGAGATTGCGAGAAAGTTCGATTCGGGAACGGATGGTCGGACATGTCGGCTTTCGCTGGCCAGGGATGCGTTGAAACCGCTTATGTCCGGTCTTGGTTTCAAGCTTCCCCTGATGGACGGTTTGGTGCTTTCCGGATACAGGGTTCTGGACGATCGTATCGAGTTTTCGTTTGTCGAGGCATCCGGGGGTGTTGACAGCCGGGAGATGCCGACCGGTGATTCTCCGGCAGCCATAATTGCTGAACCTTCTGAAATTCTTAAATTATTGTCAGTGGCTGGACTGAGTCCTTCCGATGTTGAGAAGTTCATCGAATCCGCCATCGCTTTTCCGGTTCTGTGGCCTGAAGTAATGGCCCGTGCGGTCGAACTGGGCGGGGATCATCCTGAATCGGTTCCGGCACTCCTTGCCGTTGTCCTGACGGGTCATGAAAATCCCGGTTGGATTGACGACCAGACGTACCTGGCCTTTTGCAGAAGGCTTCTGGCTGCTGCTGAAATGGAAGGCTCCAGAAGCGAATATGCCCGTTGCGCCGTTCTTGTTTCCCGCGTCATCGACAGGTTCGCGCCATCCATGGCGCTGGATCTTCTGAATGAAATCAGAACGGCGGGCCTGGAAAACAGGGAAATTCTCGAAGCGGTTGCCCTGACTTTCGACCGGCTCGGCCGACCGCTTGACGCCTCGACCTCCAGGCTTCGTTCGCTTGCACTCGTTCCCGGGCGCATGGTTCCGGACGTGATCAGGGCCATGGTTGACAGGATGGAGGTCAACGGGTTTGACGCCCCCGCTGCTTCGTGGCTGAAGGATCTCGCTGATCTGGCATCGCGTGGCCGGTTCGGCGGGGCGAGCTCCGCCGTTCACCGGACATCGATGCTCCTTCTTGCCGCCCGCGATGCGGTGCACGGCAGGCCGGCCGCATGGGGTGCACTCAGGGAAATGCTTGTTTCCAGCCCCGGTGATCCGGAAATCCTTGAAATGATGCTGGCAGTTGCAAGGGAGAAACACCAGATCGCCGAAGCCATTGAACTTTTCAAGGCTGCGGCGGACGGGGTTTCCGGCTCGAAAAGATGTGAACTCCTTCTGATTGCCGCAAAGGCCCTGAAGGACAAGTTCGGCCTGCGCCGCAGGTGTGCCGAATTGCTTGTTCAGGCGGTCGATGCCGATCCCGGCTGCGACGAGGCCGCTGACATGCTCGACGGCATATGGGCGTCACTTGGCCGTTTCTCGGATCGGGTCGGGCTGGCCCGCCTCAGGCTCGAGCACGCCTCCGATCCGGGGCACAGAAGGAGGCTTCTGCAGATTCTGATGGACTCCGCCCAGGCTTCCGGCCAGATACAGGTCGCGGCCGGCGCGGTGACCGAACTGCTGAGGATGGATCCGGCCGACATGACTTTGCTGATGGCCGGCGAAAAGATTTTTGCGGCGGCCGGTGACGTGTCGGGGCTGGCTATGGTCAGGGAAGCCCTGGAGGATCTCGGCGTAAGGAAAGCAGGCGGCGTCGCCGTTGACGCCACGGCGATCGAGAGTGCGGTCGCCGCCGGGGATCTGGATTCGGCAATCGGGCACGTCATGGCGGTCGCTGAAGGCATGGCAGACACTGACGGGATGCTCGAAGTGCTTCTGCAGGGCGCGGATCTGTCGGTGCTCGCCGGCCGCTGGGTCGATGCGGCGTCCTTTCTGGTCTCCGCTTCGGCGCTCGATGTCCGGGCAGCGATGAGATGCGGAATCGATGCTATCCTTTCGGTTCCGACCACGCCGGAGGCGCCAATGGTGGAAGCTCTGCGCGCGGTTTCAAAGCGTGCTTCCACCGCCCTGGACAGGAAGGAACTGGTGGCGATGCTGCAGGGCGGGGCGGAAAAGGCCTTTGAAAACAGACCTTCCCTGGCCGTTCTTCTGCTGGAAATCGCACTTTTCATGGATCCGGACGATTTATCTACCGTCATGGCACTTTCGGCGGCGTGCGAGCTTGAAGGCGGGCTGGCCGCAAGGCCCGGGGCGTGACGGATCATGGTGTTGCGGGGGAAGGCCTTGTCAAAAATCCTTTCCGCCATCCTTGCCCTGACGTTGTCGGCCAGCCCGGCGCTGGCTCTTCAGAAGGCGTCCGCCCCCGCGGTATTCCTTTCCCACGCGTCCGTCGGAAAGACTCCCCACGGAAAGATAACGGTCGAAGGGGCCGCCGACCTTCTGGCAAACATGTTTGACCGGCCCGGTGTTTTCGGAGACCGTCTTGTCTGGGTGCCTCTGGCGGATGTGCCGGAATGCGCTCCGGAACCTTCACGAACCGCGGCATCTTCGGTCGCGGATGAACTGGCCCGTGGAAGCTCGCTGTTTTTCGACAGCATGAACACGGCGGAGGCAGCGCGCGTCACCACGGCCGCCCTTGAACGTCATTTTGCAAGCCCATGCTTTTCCGCCGCGAATCCGGATCTGCACTCCCTGGCGTGCGGTGCGGCCGCCCTGCTTGTCCGCCTGTTGCTGATCCAGGGATTGCCCGAGTCCGCATCGTCATGGGTTTCCCGAGTCGAGCCCATCTGTGGCGCCGCCGTTTTTCCCGGCCCGGACATCCCTCCCGATGTCGCGGCTTTTGTTCATAAGGTCGCCTCCGACAGGGGCATGGCCCGCCAGGCGGCTGCCGACAACGTCCGTTTCATCTGCGGCGGCGCCTGTCCGCAAATCTTCATCGACGGCGTCGCGGTCGGTTCCAGGACGACAGCTTTCGATGTCGGTCTCCCTGCGGGCAGGCACAGGATCGACGTTCAAGGCACTGAAGACGGCCGGGTGTTCTGGATGACCGCCACGGTGGATTTCGACGGGCTGCCGGCAACCTTCGCGGTGCTTCCCGGTGTCAGGCTCACCCAGTCGGGGGCATGGTCGTTCGTGACCGATGGCGACCCGTCGGCCGTTGCCGGAGCTATTGGCCGCGCCCTCGACGCTTCGGTGGTCGGGATCGTTCCTTCCGGGGCCGAAGGCTGCCGTCTGGTGCTTCTTCACGACAGGCTCGGCATGCCCCCGGGGAGGGTGCTGGCCGATGTTGTTCCCGAGGGAGAAGGCGTTACATTCACTTCACCGGCGGGATCGCCACTGGAACTTGGAAAGGCACGAAAATGGCCCTGGCCCTGGGTCACTGGCAGTTTGTCCGTCGGACTTCTCTCCGCGGGAATCGCACTGAATGTTATGCAGCAGAAAACCGAGGATTCGGATCGACCTCTTTCACGGAAATACGGCGATGCGGCGATCGCCGGTTACGTGACGGCCGGCGCCGGGCTGCTTTCGACCATTCTGCTTGCCGTGCTGAAGCCGGATCCCGACAGATCCGTCTTCATCGCGCCTTCCGCTTCCGGCGTCAGCATTGTGATAAGGCCGGGGGGCCGGCGATGAACGGTATCGGAAGCATGCTCAGGCAAGGGCGCGAGGCGGCCGGCCTGGGTCAGGACGAACTTGCCAGGATGATCAGGCTCAGCCCGGCCGCGGTGCGCGCGCTCGAGGACGAGCGCTTCACGGAACTTCCGGGTAAGGTTTTCGTCAGGGGTTTCGTGATTTCCTGGGCGCGCGCGGTCGGCATCGACGAACGTCATGCCCTTGATGCTCTTGAGCGTTCCGGTCTTGATGCCGGTGTCCGGGAGGTTGACCTTCCAAGGCCGCCGGAACCGACCTGGATCACGATCGGAACCGGACGCAGGAGGCCTTCGGGCAGGCGGTTACCGGTTGGGGCCGCGGTTTTCGGGGCGATGGTCGTAGTCGCCGCGGTCATCCTGGGTATCGTCTTGCTGTCGGGACGCGGCTGAACGCCCGGGGTGCCTGGGAGTGAAAATGCCTGAAACAGGGTCAGGAGCATCCCCGGCTTTTATCATTTCCAGGGTTCCCTTCAGGGATAATGACCTTATCCTGGGCCTGATGACCAGGGGCGACGGTCCGGTCTCGGTCATTGCCAGATCCGCCCGCAACAGCCGGCGTCGCTTTTTTGGCGTGCTTGATTTCTTCATCGTCCTCGATGTGGTTCGTTCCCCTGGACGGGGCGGGCTCGATGTGCTGGTCGGGGCCGAACCGCTGCGTTTCTTTCCCGGCATACACGAATCGCTTGAGCGGCTTCAGGCTGGGCAGTCCATCCTGCAGGCCGTCCGGAATGTCTCCCGGGATGCCCCGTTCGGGCCTGGAATGTTTGACAGGCTTGTCGAGTCGTTCGGGGAACTGGAAAAGGCTCCATCCGCGGCAGCCCACATGATTCTGCTTGAAACGGTGTTCGCGCTTTCCGGCGAATTGGGTCATGCGCCCGTTGACGGAAAATGTCCGCTCTGCGGGCTCGCGAAGACGGCCTTCTCCATTAACGGGGACGGGATATTTGCCTGTCGGGAGTGCTGCCGTCCGACGGGGGGCTGCGTCTGCCAGGTTTCGTTTGGTCAATCGCCGGATGCCGGGTTATACGAAAGGCCGGTATTCACGATGGCTGGCGGGGATCCTCCGGGTCCGGCCGACGTGTCAATGATTGTCGAGGCGGTTGTCGCGGGGATCACGGGTCATCATTCCCCCGGTGGCGGCCCTGATGGCGATCAGCCCGATGAGGATAAAGGTCAGCATCGACAGGGGCAGCACTGGTGACGGCATCGTTCCGTCACCGGTCGTCGCGGAGCATCCGCCATGTCGTCTGCGGCATCCGGATTCATCAGTGAATCCGTTGCAGTCGTTGTCGATAAGGTCGTCGCAAATCTCGGAAGCAGGTTCCAGCGGAACCGCCGGACACGTTACGTCAAGCATGTCGGGTGCGCACACGTACCGGCTCCATACGGCGCAGGCGCCGGTTCCCATTCGGCAGGGAACTCCGGTTTCGAATCCTTCATCTGTCAGCCCGTCGCAGTTGTTGTCAATCCTGTCGCCGCACAGTTCCGGCTGGGGATTGCCCGGTTCCGCCAGGCACCTTGCCCCGCCGTCGTCATCGCAAGCGAGAGTTCCCGACCTGGCGCAGGCGCCCAGGCCGGCGCTGCATTTTTCACCAACCCGGAATCCTTCGTCGGTGAAGCCGTCGCAATCGTTGTCCAGGCCATCACAGATTTCTTCCGAGGACTTCGGCGTCGTCCCGTCCGGCATCGTGGAGCAGGTGGCCCGCAGAGTGTCGGGGGAACACACCACAGCCCCTGAACCGCACTCTCCCGGTGACGTGCAGGCCGTGCCGAGGGTAAGTCCGTTAAATCGGAGAAGTTCATCGGTAAGCCCGTCGCAGTCGTTGTCGAGCCCGTCGCACAGGGTTTCCCCGTCAGGCTCCCACCCCGCCACGACCGGGCAGATGAAACCGGCGGCACCGACGCATACCGGAACAATGGAGGCGCAGACTCCCTTTGAAGGGCAGACTCCATCGGGCGGAGTGACTCCGTCATCTGTCAAACCGTTGCAGTTCTCATCCAGACCGTTGCATGCCTCGACGCCACCCGGCCTGATGATGGAGTTCGTGTCGTCGCAGTCGCCCTCGTCCTCGCTGAACGTATCAAGATCGTCGTCACAGTAGGTGTTTTCCTCGCCCGGCGTGCCATGATCCCCCGCACCGAATGACGCCCTGGATCTGCACCAGTTCACGGTTGTCGGCGAACCTGGCTCGCGGGAAAGAGCGAAGCCCTGTTCAATCTGAATCGACGAACTTCCCCACGTCACGTAATCAATCATCCGGCCTGCCTTCATCAGGAATACCATGTCGGCCTGGGGATTCATCTGGATGTCGTTTCCGTATGCGTACGTCACCGGAGCGCCGCCGTTCAGATCTGACTGGGTTGCGGGGCCCATCACAAGCAGGGCCCCCGGCTCAAGAGTCATGTCGGAAGTCGGGCTGATGGTGTGAAAGCCGTCCAGGGAACTTGTCATCAGTACCAGGCCCTGGACGTTGATGGGGGTGTCGGACAGGTTCTTCAGCTCAATCCACTGTCCGGCCACTGGATCTGACTGCCCGGGCAACGGCATCAATTCATTGATGGACACGCCGGGCCCGGTTGACTGGGCCGCAGCCGGCCCGGTGAAGGCCGGCAGGGCCGTCGCGAGGGTCGCCAGCGCCAGCGGCACCCACCACGCCCGGGTTTTTTGTGACAAGTCCATGTCCGGGATCGTACAGCATCGGGACAGGTAAATGGTAACGGATTCGGGAGCGCCGGTTCCATTGACAGAAAGGGCCGTTTCACCTTAGGATGCTTCGACTGTCTCCAGGGGTGGCGTGTACCTCATGGCCCTTGATTCCGGCAAAATCATCACATCGTGCGCGGGCCTGTTTTCGGCCGCCCTGATGGTTCTTGCGGCCGGCCGGGCCTTTTCCCAGGTGTCGCCCGTCGAGGAACAGGCCCAGCCCGCAGCCGAGGAAATCAAGGTCGTCCCCACATCGGACGATACGGACGTGGTCGCGAAACCGTTCGTGACATTCGAGAATCACGGATACTTCAGGTTCAGGCTGAATACTCTTCACAATTTCGCGCTCGGCATGACGCCCCCGGACGGGGACGACCCGTGCACGCCGCCGACAGCCGCCTCGAAAGGGGCTTCCGGGGTGCTCGGCAACGTGGCCGGAACCGCCGTGTCGGCGAACATCCGGTTCAGGTGGACGCCTTCGGCCAGAATCGGGGAACTGCTGACCATCGGAACCACGCTTGATTTCCTGGACAACCTTGTGATGGGCGAAACGCCTTTCACCGGTGATGCCGGGTACCCGATGGCATTTCAGGCCAGAACCCAGTCATGGCCTTCAACCGGCATTTCCGGCTTCAAGGATTCGGTAAGGATCAAGGCCGTCTGGGCCGATCTTTTTCTTTTTGGCGTGCTCCATGTCACCGGTGGACGGGTGCCGGAGCATTTCGGCCTTGGTCTTGTCAGAAGTGGTGGTTTCCACCTCGACTCCGACTACGGCGATTACGTTGACGGCCTTTTCCTGAAGGCCAAGATCGGAATCACGTATATCAAGGCCGGCCTGGAGATCGTCGGGCAGGGTGTCTCGTCCGATTCGCCCTTCGGGTACTTCGTGTATCCGGCGGACTACTCGACGATGGACGATACCCTGCGCTGGACGTTCGGACTGGATTCCTCGCCGGTGACCCCGGAAGACCGCAGGCAGCAGAAGGAAAGGCTGGAGGCGGGAAAACCGCTGGTCAACTGGGGGATGTATAACGCCATCACCGTACAGGATCTCTCCTCCGACCGGATACTGAACTCGAACCTGGCCGAAGGCGGTCTCGATGTCGATCCCAAGGGTTACGAATGGGACAAGTACACCACCGTTCCCCGCGGGGCCCTTTTCTGGACGCCCAGCCTCTGGGCCAGGGTTGAGTACAAACCAAGGACTGATCTTCGTTTCAGGCTCGAGGCCGAGCTTGCCATGACATACGGCAAGGTCGATCACCTGCAGAGCAACCTTGAGGAAACGGAAACATCCAAGGACTTCCTGTCTTTCGGCGGCGCGCTGGAATTCCTGATAGACATCGGCTTGAATCAGGTTGGCCTGCTCGCCGGCGCAGCAAGCGGCGGAAACACACTCGGATATTTCGGCATCAACGACAGGCACACCTTGGCGTGTCCCGACGGCAATTGCTACAACCTGACGAACAGTGAAGTATTCCTTACCAGGAACATTCATCACTTCGTGTTCAACAGGGATTACAGGATCGATTCCATCCTTTTCCGCGAGATCATCGGATCGGTTACGAACGCTTTTTACTTCAAGCCATCATATTTCAGGACTTTCCTGAAGGAAAGGGACTGGAATCTCGGCGGCGGCGCCTCGCTGGTTGCCTCGTTCGCCTGCATCAAGGAAGGCACTCCCGGCGGCCGCATGCCCCTGGGGGTTGAACCGGCCTTAAGGCTGGCCGCTTCCTGGAAGGAAACCATTTTCCTCGGTGCCGACGCAGCGGTTCTCTTTCCGCTTGCCGGCATGAGATACCCGGGACAGGACGCCCCTTCGCCCGCCGCGTCACTGCGGGTCAACGCGACCGTCGTTTTCTGATCATGCCCCAAGCAGTTCCAGCAAAGACTTTCCGGTGAAGGATTGCGGGTTTGACGCCAGCTGTTCCGGAGTTCCGCATCCAATCACCATTCCGCCCCTTTCGCCGCCTTCAGGCCCCAGATCTATTATGTGGTCGGCCACCTTCAGGATTTCCAGGTTGTGTTCAATCATCAGCACGGTGTTTCCACGATCAACCAGGCTGTCAACAACCTTCAGCAGCTTTGCGACGTCGTCGAAGTGCAGGCCCGTGCTTGGCTCGTCCATTATGTAAAGCGTCCTTCCGGTCGCCATCCGTGCAAGTTCCCTCGACAGCTTGATGCGTTGCGCCTCGCCCCCGGACAGGGTCGTCGAAGGCTGCCCGAGCGTGATGTATCCCAGGCCGACTTCCTGAAGCGTCGATAGAATCCGCGAGATCGGTCCGGAATTCTTGAATACGGCGGCGGCCTCATCGACCGGAAGTTCCAGGACTTCCGCTATCGACAGGTCGCGGAAGCGAACCCTCAGGGTTGCCTCGTTGAACCTTTTTCCACCGCATTCCCCGCACGTCACGAAGACGTCGGGAAGGAAGTGCATCTCGACACGTATCGAACCGGCGCCCTGGCATTTTTCGCACCGTCCACCCTTGACGTTGAAGGAGAACCTGCCGGGCTGGTAGCCATATACGCGGGCTTCCCTGGTTTCGGCGAACAGGCGTCGGATATGGTCAAACAGCTTCGTGTATGTTGCGGGGTTGGATCTTGGGGTTCGTCCAATCGGTTCCTGGTTGACGACGATGATCTTGTCCAGGAGTTCGACTCCTTCGATTCCCGCAAACGGCAGGCAGGAAAGTCGAGAGCCGTTGAGCCTGTTCTGCATGGCCGGGCTCAGCGTGTGGGTGACCAGCGATGACTTTCCCGCACCGGACACGCCCGATACGACCGTGAATGTTCCAAGCGGAAAATCGACGTCGATCTCCTTCAGGTTGTGGCCTGAGGCGCCGCGCAGAGTCAGGAAGCCACTTGCCGGCCGGCGCGACGCCGGAACCGGAATCTGTTTCCTGCCCGAAAGGTACGCCCCGGTAAGCGACGTCTCCGATTCGAGCATGGCGGACGGAGTGCCCTCGAACGTTACCTCTCCACCGTGACGTCCCGCTCCCGGACCGAATTCGATCACATGGTCGGCGGCCATGATGGCATCGCGGTCATGTTCCACGACGATTACCGTGTTGCCCAGATCGCGCAGTCGGCAGAGCGTGTTTATAAGCTTCTGGTTATCCCGTGGATGAAGCCCGATCGACGGTTCGTCCAGAATGTAGGTTACACCCGTCAATTCGCTTCCAAGCTGGCTGGCAAGCCTGATGCGCTGGGCCTCCCCGCCGGACAGGGTGGCGCCCGACCTTGCAAGGTCAAGATATCCCAGGCCCAGGTTCTTCAGCAGCGACAACCGCGAAAGGATTTCCCTGTTGAGTTCGTCGGTCACGGCGGCGGCTTCGGATGGCCCCGACCTGTCGGTCATCGCCGGGATCAGGCGTTCCACCGGCATCATCGACATCTGGTCGATGGTCATCCCGTTCACCTTTACGGCAAGGGCCTCGGGCCGAAGGCGCCTGCCATGGCAGGCCTCGCAGGGGCTGTCGGTCAGGTACTGCTGGTAGTACGAACGCATTTCATCGGACTTGGTTTCGCGAAGCCGTCGCAGAAGCATGCTGGCGACGCCTTCGAACCTGACGGTCAGCGAACCGTTGAAGCTTCGCGAATTCCACTTGACCGGAATGCGGTCGAGATCCCCGAACAATATGATGTCGCGGTGTTCGGCCGAAAGATCCCTGAAAGGCCTGTCCAGATCGATTCCGTGCTGCCGGGCGAGGCTCTGCAGGATTTCCCCGGTCAGGCCGCCGTCCTCGATTGCCCTGGCCCATGGTTCGATTGCGCCCTCGGCAATTGAAAGACCGGGGTCGGGAATGACCTTTGCCGGGTCGATCGACAGCGAGGAACCCAGTCCGTTGCAGGAAGGACATGCGCCGGAAGGGTTGTTGAATGAAAAGAGCTGGGGCGAAAGTTCCGGGAAGGAAACGCCGCATTCCTCGCAGGCCAGGTGTTCCGAAAAAATCCTTTCCGCGCCGGCTTCCGGAATAATGATGACGCGTCCGCGGCCAGTCTTCAGGGCGGTCTCGATGGAATCTGTCAAGCGGGCCTCGCCGCCCGGCCTGACGATGATTCGGTCCACAACCACGTCGATGTCGTGCTTTTTGTTTCTGTCGAGTTGCGGAACCTCGTCCAGGCGATAGAGGCCGCCGTCTATGCGGACCCGGACGAATCCGTCGGCCTCCAGTGATTTGAAAAGATCCCTGTACTCTCCCTTCCTGTTGCGGGCCACCGGCGCCAGGATGGTCACCTTCGTCCCGTCGCTAGATCCGCCGGTCATTTCCATGATTTCCCGAAGAATCTGCGCTGGTTCCTGTCGGGAGACCGGTCTGCCGCACATGTGGCAGTGCTGCGTTCCCGTCCTTGCGAACAGCACCCTCAGGTAGTCATGTATCTCGGTGATGGTGCCGACGGTCGATCTCGGGTTTGACGAAGCGCTTTTCTGTTCGATGGCAATTGTCGGCGTCAGCCCCTGGATGCTGTCGTACTTCGGCTTTTCAAGCTGCCCCAGGAAGAGCCGGGCATAGGAGGAGAGCGATTCGATGTATCTTCTCTGGCCTTCCGCGAAAACAGTGTCGAAAGCCAGCGATGTCTTGCCCGAACCGCTGACGCCGGAAAACACCACCATCCGCAGTTTGGGAATCCCAACGGTGACGTTCCTGAGGTTGTGTTCCCTTGCACCCTTGACGACGATTCGATCCATCGAGATGCTCCCTCCCCGGCAGCAGACGGGATTATAGCCAGCGCGTCGTCCGATTCCACTGCCGCGTGAAAAAGTGGCGGACTTACGGGGCAGTCTGATTCGATTCGTCCCGACCCGTCCTTTTGCGCCGGCCTGGATCGTAAGGCGTTGTTTTGTTGAGTAATCGTTGACTTAGTATGTGATTGCCCGCATAGTCCAATGAGTGGTACCATCACCGCTCTGGGGTGAACGCGGTATCTGGAGGCGCCTGATGGAATTGCGATACGCGGGGTTGACCGACGTCGGCCGCAAGAGGGATCACAACGAAGACAATTTCCTGGTGGTTCCCGAAAACAACCTGTTTGTTGTGTGCGACGGAATGGGTGGCCACGCCTGCGGCGAGGTGGCTTCCCAGATTGCGGTCGAGGAGATCGCCTATTTCTTCCGGCAGTCGTCCGGCGACGCAGAGGCCACCTGGCCCTACAGGCCGGACGGCCGCATCTCCATGGCGGAAAACCGTCTTGTCGCCGGGATCAAGTGGGCCAACTTCAAGGTCTTCGAAACAGCTTCGGGATCCGGCGAGAAGAAGGGTATGGGAACCACCTGCGTCGCGTTCCACGTTGACGGGGACAAGATCTCGGTCGCCCATGTCGGCGATTCCCGTGCCTACAGGATTCGCGACGGCAGGATTGAACAACTGACAACGGATCATTCGCTTCTGGAACAGTACAAGCAACTCGCCAAGATCTCCGATGAAGAGATCAAGAATTTTCCCTACAAAAACATTATAGTACGTGCACTGGGCATGAAGGAGACGGTTGTCGTCGATACCCGTCTCGAGGATTTCCGGCCCGGTGATTGCTACCTTCTGTGTTGCGACGGTCTTTCGGGCGAACTGGACGACGAAGAGATCCTGGACACGTGCAACGAGTTTCGGGACGACCTTGATCGCTGCTGCTCCGAACTTATCGGCCGTGCCAACACGAAAGGCGGTCGTGACAACATCACGGTGGTACTGGTTAAGGGTGATTAATCCTTGAAGCTTGCTGGAGGTCGTCCGATGAAGCGGCCGATGTGGTTCCTGTTGACCGTTCTCCTTGTTTCCTGCGGCGGCGGCCCGGACACGCTTGACGAAGGCGGAACCGATGTTCTGCCCGACACCGGAAGGGACACCGTGATCATCATCGACTACGGCGTTCAGGAGGATCTCAACCAGCCGCGCGACATCCCCGTCGAGGAGGCCACCGACATGATGGCGGTGGACGAAGGCTCCGGGGAAGAAGATACCGGCGTCGTTCCGGGCGGATTCCTGTACCCGTGCACCAGTGATCGTCAGTGTTATTCGAATTTCTGCGTGCAGTCTTCCGAGGGCATGGTCTGTTCGAAGAACTGCGCCGGCACCGGTTGTCCCGATTCCTGGGACTGCCGCCAGGTTCTTGTTGCCGGCGACCCCGTTTACATCTGCGTCCCCCAGAACGTATTCCTGTGCCGTCCGTGCACGACAAACGCCGAATGCACGACTTCGATAGATGTTTCAGGCGACAAGTGCGTGGCCTTCGGGTCGATTGGCAGTTTCTGCGGAACCCAGTGCGGTGGAAAGGATGACGTTCCGTGTCCGGAAGGATATTCCTGCGAAGAGGTTTCGGTAGTTGGGGGATCGACGGCCCTTCAGTGCGTGCCGCAGACCGGCGAGTGCACCTGTTCACAGCTTGCGATAGATCTTGGCGCCTCGACTTCCTGTTTCATATCGAACGCGAACGGCCTGTGCTCCGGCGCCCGCGAATGCCTCCCGGGCGGGCTGACCAACTGCGATGCCCGCAATCCGGCCGTCGAGGCATGCAACAAGGTTGACGACGATTGCGACGGCGTAACCGACAATCCCGGCTCGGTCGGATGCAAGTCCTATTACATCGATAACGACCAGGATGGCTGGGGTATCGGAATCCAGCACTGCGTGTGCGGCGACGAAGCTCCGCTCGGGTACGCCAGCAAGGACGGCGACTGCAACGACTCCTCTTTCGGAATGAATCCGGCGGTCGCCGAGGTCTGCAACGGAATGGACGACGACTGCGACGGGGTCACCGACGAATACGGCTCGATTGGCTGCAGGGAGTATTCCCTCGACAACGACGGCGATGGATTCGGCCAGCCGGGGGAACGCAGGTGTCTGTGCAATCCGACGCCCCCCTTCACCGGAACCGTGGTTGGCGACTGCGACGACGCCAATGCGGCGATCTGCCCGGATTCGAACAAGTGCAAGGAAAAGTGCGACGGCATCGACAACGACTGCGACGACGTGACGGACGGCGAAAACGCGCTCCTGTGCACCCCGTACTATTTCGACGCGGATCAGGATACTTACGGGTTGCCCAGCAAGTTCAAGTGCCTCTGCGCGCCGACGGGACTCTACACCGCGACCCGCGCCGGCGACTGTGTCGATACCGACCCGGAAATCAACTCGACCGGCGATGAAATCTGCAACGGAATCGATGACAACTGCAACGGAAAGACCGACGAGGGCGATGTGGCCTCGCTCTGTCCGGTGCCGCCCGGCGTCGAGCTTCATGGAACCACCGTGTGCGACAAGGTCTGCAAGGTTGGCGCCTGCGACGGCGCGACTGTCGATGGACTCGGAAATTACGTCCCGGCCTGGTACGACGTTAACGAGAACATCACGGACGGTTGTGAATGCCAGGCCGACAAGGTCGAGGCTGTCGGCGGCCAGACCTGCAACTCGGCCGTGGATCTCGGGATCGTTCCCGACAGCGGTTTCCGGGTCGCTTCAGACAGCAGCAAGGGTTCCGTGGTTCCTTCATCCGACGTTGACTGGTACAAGTTCCGGGCTTCGGATCCGACCTGGAACGGCGAGCCTGGAAGCTGCGACAATTACAATGTCCGCGTCAAGTTCATAAAGAATCCCGGAAGCCAGTTCATGTTCGACGTGTATCGCGGATCTTGCGCCGCTGCCAACCAGATCTGCGGCGGAACTTCCAACCACGAGTGGGCCGTCAACTTCACGTCCGGAACCGGCGGCGACAGGAAGGGCGAATGCCCGTGTTCGACCGCAACGGCCCCCGGGTGTGATACTCCGGCCAGCTATGCCGAGTGCATGAGGGTCGAATCGAACCCGCACAAGTGCGGAAGCTGTCCGGGATACGGTGCCGTCAACACCAACGTGTGCAGCAACAACACCGCCGACGTTTTCATCAAGATATTCAGGGATCCGCTGAAGACACCCACCTGCGAACAGTACGAATTCGAGATCAGCAACGGCCTGTATCCCTTCTCCGGCACCTGAGATTATCGAACAAAATTCCCGCTTTCATAGTTTGCGGATATCCTGTATGCTACCGCGCCCGTGCTTCCTGCCCGCGCCGCGGAAGGATCGGGTTGGCGCTTTTCGTGTCGCGTTGGTGATCCCTTGTCCATGGAATTCGACCAGGCCGTCCGGGAAATCCTGAATCGCGCCGACATCGTCAGGCTGGTATCGGAGTACGTCCAGCTTCGCAAGAACGGCCAGCACCTATGGGGACTCTGTCCGATGCATGCCGAAAAGACGCCGTCGTTTTCGGTGAACCCGTCCAGGCGCATGTATTACTGCTTCGGATGCCACCGCGGTGGGAATGCGATTACGTTCCTCTCGGAAGTTGCCGGCCTTACCAAACGGGAAGCGATTGAACGGCTGGCAGCCGAGACGGGGGTTCAGCTCCCGCAGCAGAGGCCTTCCGATCCTGCCGAGGAAGCCGCGGCGCGGGAGCGTTCCGAGATAATGAAGGCCCTGGTCGTTGCGCAGGAGTACTTCGTTTCCTCCCTTTATGCACCCGAAGGCGAAAGGGCAAGGGACTATCTTTCCGATCGCGGGGTGGATGAGCAGACCGCGGCCGCCTATGGCCTTGGTTTCGGTGGCGTCGGCGGCGGACTCATACGGATGCTTGAGAAACGTGGCGTCCCGATGCAGATCGCGGAGTCAGCCGGCCTGGTGCTGCCTTCGACCAGGGGAACCGGCTACTACGAAAGGTTCAGGGGCCGGGTGATTTGTCCGGTATTCAACAATGATGGCGCGGCGGTCGCCTTTTCCGCCAGGATTCTGCCGGGGGACGACGACGGACCCAAGTATCTGAACAGTCCGGAGACGGCCGTGTTCCGCAAGGGCTCGATGGTATTCGGGCTCTATCAGGCCAGGCAGGCGATAAGGCAGTCGAGGCATGCAATCGTCGTCGAGGGCAACTTCGACGTGATATCCCTGGCCGCGTCGGGAGTCCTGAACGTGGTGGCGCCGCTCGGCACGGCACTGACGCCACAGCAGGTCAGGCAACTGGCAAGGTTCGCCGGCAGGGTTACGCTCTTTTTCGACGGCGACGAGGCCGGCTACAAGGCTTCAAGACGTTCGGTCTCAATTCTTCTTGAGGAGGGCGTCGAGGGTTACATCGTTTCCACGCCTTCCGGCGAGGATCCGGATTCCATGGCGCGAAGGGGTGGTCGGCAGGCAATCGAAGCTGCCGTCGCCGATGCGCGTCCAATGGTTACCTGGCTTGTCGATTCGCTTGTGGGAGTCTTCGGAAGGAGCCCTCATGGAATAAGGCAGGTTATCGAGGAAGTATCGGGGGTTCTTGCCGCCGAAAAGGATCGAATCAGGTACGGACTTTACCGGGAGGAGGTCGCCAGGATCCTTGGGATGGATGTCCGTGAACTGAAGGGAATTCTTGGAGGTCGTCAGACTGATGTTCCCGGTCGTGGGCCGGAAGTTCCCAATTCCGTTGAAGTAAGCATGCTGAAGCTGCTGGCCTTGAGTCCGGCGTTGATTGACACGCTGCTGGATCGGGGCGGAAGGGAGTACTTCCAGTCCGAGGAAGCGATTGCGGTGTTGAACCGGATGTTTGACCTGTATGCTTCCGGCGGCGACCTTGAGGGTGAACTGCTTGCGGCGGTGTCCGAGCAGGGGTCCGTGATGTCGGCGGTTGCTTCGGTGATCACGATGCCGACCGGTATTTCTGATGTGCAGGCCGCCTTTGACGAGACATTTCTTCAGTTGAGGATTGCGTTTCTGAATCGGCGCCTTAATGAATTGAAGCAGGCCATGCGCGGGGCCGTCGACGAGGATGCCAAGATGCGTCTGCTTGTCGATGTGACCGCCGTCGAACGTCAGTTGAAGGAAGCCGGTCCTTCCTTATGGAGATTCAGGGGCACTTTGTGATAAAAACGTGCGGCAGTCGCACGGGTTGATCGAGGTGGGGAATGGAAAAGAACGAGATCAAGCGCCTTGTTGACATGGGGAAGAAGCGTGGTGGCCACCTGACGTTCGACGAGGTCAATGTCGCCATGTCCCGGGGCAATGTACCGGTCGAGGACATCGACGACGTTCTGGTTGAACTCAGGACGGCCGGCGTCGAGGTGGTCGAGGGGGGCGCTTCGAAGGGTTCCTCGAAGATGAAGGATTCGGTCTCCATTCCCATAGATGAAGATTCCTATTCGGAAGCTTACGGCAAGTCGAATGACCCGGTCAGGATGTACCTGCGCCGCATGGGCGAGGTTCCGCTTCTGAATCGTGAGGGCGAGGTCGAAATCGCCCGCAGGATCGAGGAGGGCGAACTCGAGGTCTTCGGTCTGATAATGGAGACCGACATCGCCATCGCCGAGATACTGAAGCTCGAGGAAAGCCTTCGGCGCGGGCGCGTCAGCATCAAGCAGATCGTCAAGGATCTGGACGAGGACGAGGAAGTCGGGGACGAGGTTGCCACGCGCAAGCGCGTCCTGGATCTGCTCGATCAGCTTCGTGAACTGGACAAGGTGATTCATCGCGAAATGATGCTGCTTGAGAAGCCGAATCAGTCGGCGCGGGCAAAACAGCAGCTTCTGGCTCAGCTTGCCGGCCACAAGGAAGACATGAAAATGGCCCTGGCGGCGATGCGCCTGAACCAGTCCCAGATTAACGAGATTGTTGAAATCCTGAAGGACTGCGTCAGGAAGATCAACATGGCCAGATGCGAGATTCGCGCCGTGGAAAGGGAGGTCGGGGATCTGCCGGCCCTTCGCCGGATGCTGCGCGACTCGAAACTGTCCCCGGATCGCGTGGCTTGTTCGGACTCTGGACGAACCTTCTCCATCGAGCAGCTCGAGGAGATGGATCACAAGGTCCAGAACGCCAGGAAGAGGATCCGGGCAGTCGAGCAGAAGGCCAACCTGAGCGCGGATCAGCTTCTGTGCACACAGCAGGCGATCATGTCGGCCGAGAAGCGGACCGAGAAGGCCAAATGGGAACTGGTCGAGGCCAACCTGAGGCTGGTCGTGTCCATTGCCAAGAAGTACACGAATCGCGGGTTGCAGTTCCTTGACCTGATCCAGGAAGGTAATATCGGACTGATGAAGGCGGTCGAGAAGTTCGAGTACCGCCGCGGCTACAAGTTCTCGACGTACGCGACATGGTGGATACGCCAGGCGATCACCAGGGCAATCGCGGATCAGGCAAGAACGATCAGAATCCCGGTTCACATGATCGAGACCATCAACAAGCTGGTCCGGACAAGCCGATACCTGGTCCAGGAGTACGGCCGCGAGCCGACTCCCGAGGAGATCAGCGAGAAGATGGAAATTCCGGTCGAGAAGGTTCGCAAGGTGATGAAGATCGCCAGGGAACCGATTTCGCTGGAAACGCCCATCGGCGAGGAAGACGACTCCAGGCTCGGGGATTTCATCGAGGACAAGAAGACGCCGTCTCCCGCCGATTCGGTCGTGAAGGCCAATCTTGCCGAACAGATGAGGAAGGTTCTGTGCGGACTTGCCACCCGCGAGGAAAAGGTGCTTCGCATGCGCTTCGGGATTGGGGAACGCAGCGACCACACCCTCGAGGAAGTCGGCCAGGAGTTCAAGGTTACCCGCGAGCGTATCCGCCAGATCGAGGCGAAGGCCCTGCGCAAGCTCCGCCATCCGTCCCGTTCGAAGAAGCTCAAGACTTTCCTTGAGTAGCCAAGAGGATCCTGACACATCATGGATGATGTCCTGAAGCTCGGATTCCTGGGCGGCCTGCAGCGTGCCGGCATCGTCCCCGGTCTGGATCGGATGCGCGCGCTGGTCGAGCGTCTTGGACACCCGCAGTCGCGCTACCCCGTCATCATTGTCACGGGCACAAACGGAAAGGGCTCAACCACCTGTTTCATCGATTCAATCCTGCGGGCGGCCGGCTTCAGGACTGGGCGATTCACCTCGCCGCACCTGGTCGATGTACGGGAGCGGGTCTTCATCGACGGCAGGATGGTTGACGCCGGGACTTTCGCGAGGCTCGGCGAGGAACTCAGGCGGGTGCTGCAGAAGGAATCGCTTGAGGTCACATTCTTCGAGGCGCTTTCGGCGATTGGTTTCATGGCGTTTGCCGAGGCTGGCGTCGATGTCGCAGTCGTCGAGGTCGGAATGGGCGGAAGGCTGGATTCCACGAATGTTTCCGACCCGGTGGTTTCCGTCCTGACATCGGTCGGACTGGATCATACGTCGTTCCTTGGTTCGACCGTCGAAGCCATAGCCCTTGAGAAGACTGGCGTGGCAAGGCCGGGGCGGCCTTTCATAACCGGTGTCGAAGACGGGCTCTACGGTTCAACCGTCGGCCCGGAGCTTGAAAGAATCGGCGCCCGCCCGGTTCGATACGGGCTGGATTTCACGTGTCGCGAAGGTGTTGACGGACTTGACTGGGAATCTGGCGGTCGCGTTCACCGCGCCCTGGTTCCCGGTCTTTCCGGCAGGTACCAGTCGTTCAACCTGTGCCTGGCCGTGGCCGCGGTCGAGGCCTTCCTGGCCGTTTCGGGACGGACGGCGAATGAATCCGCGTATGTAAAAGGTGCGCGAGATGCCTTCTGGCCGGGGCGTTTTCAGATGGTTGCCCGCGACCCGGTCGTGATTCTTGACGGCTGTCACAACGTCCACGGGGCGCGGGCTCTGAAGAACGAGCTTTCATCGCTGTCGCGTCCGCTGGTCATGGTTCATGGCACCAGGCCCGAAAAGGATTATGACGGCGTTCTGGCGCTGCTTGCGCCGGAAGCGGATGCGATTGTGCATGCCGGGTTTGAAGGCGGCGCCGACCCCCATTCCGTGGCGGCCGTTTCGGTGGCGCACGTGCGACCTGGCGTGGCGGTCATGGTCGAGCCGTGCCTGTCCGATGCTGTTGCAAAGGCAGTGGCACTTGCGGGAAAATCCGGGACTGTCCTTGTAACGGGCTCCCTTTACATGATTGGCGCCGCCATCCGGGATTTCGGCTGGCCAGGCTTCGCGGATTGAGGTTCGGATGGATTTCCTGCCGGCTGGAATCGAAGAAACCGGGGATGTCCCGGGTAATCCCGGAACGCCTGGAAACCCGATGACCATAATGATGGTTCTGGCCCCCGGCGACTTCAACGACGACGAGTATTCAATCTGCCGCGAAGTTTTCGATGCGGCTGCATCCGGAGGCATCGCGACCGGTCTGGTTCCGGGGACAAGCCTGGATGTGAGGGTCTGCGGCCTGAAGAAGGGCCTTGTCCGTGGAAGTTTCGGACTATGGGTCGATGTTGAACTGGCGTTGTTCGAAGTCGATTTGCGGTCGTGTGCCGCTGTTGTTTTCATTGGCGGTTCCGGCGTGTCCGCGTGCCTGAACAGTCGTTTTATCCTTAAGCTTGCCCGGGCGGCTGTCGATGCCGGTTGCGTCGTCGGGGCCCTTTGCGCGGCCCCCGGCATCCTGGCCCGCGCGGGACTGCTGAGCATGCGGCCGGCAACGGCGCATCCGGTGGCCGCGGATGAACTGGCCATGGGCGGGGCAGTAATTGTTGACAGCCCGGTGGTCGTTTCGGAAAGGATCGTGACGGCGGCCGGGCCTTTCGCGGCGCGTGAATTCGCGGAGCGTATCGTGGCGATGGCAAGGCTGGGCCGCTGACGAACGCGGCGGTCTGTTTTTCGGGGATCGTGCCCCGGTGGAGGTTCACATGAGGTCGTATTTCCTGGTGGCTCTGTCGTCGGTACTTGTGGTTTCGTTTGCGGCCGGTTGCAAGGAAGAACCGGCGAAGGAGGCAAAGGTGGAAAAGGCTGAAAGTGCGGAAGTCACGACCCCGAGCGGTCTGAAGTACGTTGACATCAAGGTGGGCGAGGGTGCCGTTCCCCAGGCGGGACAGACTGTGATCGTGCATTACACCGGCACGCTGACGGATGGCAGGAAGTTTGACAGTTCGGTCGATCGTGGACAGCCGTTTACCTTCCCGCTTGGCCAGGGGCGCGTGATCAAGGGTTGGGACGAAGGTCTTTCAACGATGAAGATTGGTGGAAAGCGCAAGCTGATCATCCCGCCGGAGCTTGGATACGGAGCGCGCGGAGCCGGCGGTGTAATTCCCCCGAACGCCACCCTGGTTTTCGATGTGGAACTCCTTGGCGTCAGGTGAAATTCCGTTTCAGCGTATCTTCGGAAGTCCGGCAAGATAATTCAGGGCATCGTTTCGTGTCACCAGCTCGTTTCGAAGCTGCTGGCTTTCCACGTCGTCCAGAAGCGCGGCAATCGCCGGGCCCCTTGCAACCCCTGCCGCGATTATGTCGTTGCCGGAAACCAGCGGTTCGGGGAACAGTTCGTCCTGCTTCCATTGAGCGGCACGCTCGCGCCACGCCAGGACGGGATCGATTGAACGCCCGGTCGCTTCCAGCACCGCCTGAAGCAGCAGCAGGCCGTCAGCGAAGGATTTGCGCCGTATCATCCTCTTTTCGGCCGCCACGTCTCCCGATGGGCCGGCTTCTGCTTCGCGGGCATCGGACAGGATGGCGACGACCGAATCGATCATCGCGTTGCTTCGTCGCAGCCTCCGGAGAACGTCGCCGGCCTTCTGCGGGTCCAGCGACTGGAGCACGGCCGCCCACATCAGTTCAATGGGCCCACCGCTTAACCGGCGGGCAAGCTCGACGGCCGAGCCCGCCGCATCCGCGGAAAGTTCCGGTATGGTGTGATTCAGGGTTCCCGTGCGCGCGGCCAGTTCAAGCCCGCGGGCCGGATCCCCTGATTCCAGCAGCTTCCTGTATTCCTCGGCGATCCTTTCCGCGCTGACCTTGACGATGAACGGTGCATTTTCAGCGACCGCCGCAAGGGTTGCCGGCTCGATCGAAAAACCGGTCTGGGCCGCGAAACGGATTGCCCGCATCTGGCGCAGGCGGTCTTCCCGGAACCGCTCGGCAGGATCCCCGATGGCCCTGATTACACCGTTCCGGATGTCGTCAATCCCGCCGACCAGGTCAACGACGCATCCGCTTACCGGGTCGCAGACTATGCCGTTCATCGTGAAGTCGCGGCGCTTCACGTCCTCGTGCAGATCAGTGAAGCGAACGTCGTCCGGCCTGCGACCGTCGGAGTGGCCGATGTCGGACCTGAAGGTCGCGACTTCATAGTCGAAGCCGTACATCCTGACAATCACGACCCCGAAACGAACCCCGACCGGAATGGTCCGGTCGAATATGGCGATGACCTGTTCCGGCCTGGCGGATGTCGCGATGTCGAAGTCCATGGGAGTCCTGCCCATCAGCAGGTCGCGAACCGAACCTCCGGCCAGCCAGGCCTCGAAGCCCGCGGCCGACAGCATCCGGGCAATCCTGCGCGCACCCTTCAAGGCAGGATTGTCGTTCGGAAGGTCAAGATGGGGCACCGTGCCTTCCGCAAGCCGATCCATCACAGGTCCTCCCCGGCGACCACGTTGAAACGCCACGGGCTTATTGTAACCGTGATCGGGCCCATGTCGGGATACAGCTCCCCGTCGAGGGTGAAATTGCCGGAAGTCCTGATCATCTTCGTGCGCGGTCTTGCGACGATCATGGGATGGGGAAGTTCCCACAGCAGGAATGGAACAAGGCGCACGACGTCGGACGGGTTTCCGGCCGAGATGGTCTTGCTGTGGAAGCCTTCCTCGGGCGACGAGGCGGAAAGTGCCCACACAAGCCCCCGCGCCAGCTTGACGTCAACCGTCGACGCGACCACGCCGACCGTCCGGTTACCCGCCGTGGAATCGACGATAATCGGGTCGGCCCGGTGCTGAAGCCGCCATTTGTTTTCCCGGAAGAACGGGGTCTTGAATGCGTAACCCGCGACGCCCCTTAGAAGGAACCTGGAGAATCCCGAGTATCCGCCCCCGATTTCGTCGCACAGTTCAAGGGCGTTTGCGATCACCTGGGAACCGAAAACCATGCCGGTCAGGGTCCGGCCCTCTTCTGTCCGCACCTCAAGGAGTCCAAGTTCCCTTGTCGAGACCTTTTCCACCGGCTGGCCGCCCCACCTGGCCTGGAAACGCCTGAGCGTATCAACCGGGTTGTGGTTGGTGCGCATCGCGCGGCTGGCGATGTTGTATGTGCCTCCGTTGAGCAGCAGCAGTGTCGGCCTGGCGATTCCGGGGTTGGCCTGAAGCAGCCCGATGACCGCGCCGATGGTGCTGTGGATGGTGCCGTCGCCCCCGTTTATCCCAAGCACGTTGATTCCGCGATCAACCAGCAACGTTCGCACCGCATCGTCGATTTCGCCCAGGCTTGCCGTAAGGACCGCGTCGCCGGCCTGGGCCAGGCGCTTTTCAAGGCGCTTGTGGGTGTATGGGAATCTTTCGTTGTGCATGGCCGCGGGGTTGGTTATTACCCCCAGCCGTATCGGGTTCATATCTGAATGCATATATTCAATGTCGGCGGGAATGTCAGTTCCGGATGCCCCAGAACAGGCCGATCGGGTCATAGACGGAAGATCCGATCTGGAGCCTGGCTTCCCAGTTGGCAAGGTCAAGCTGGTTGCCAATGGTGTCGAACTTCATGTCGTTGTTCGTGTCGAACATTTGTGCCGGATCGTCCTCCGGGGTCCCGAGCGTGAAGTTTTCCGGCGTCGCGTCAAGCAGGTTCAACTGATCCCTGATGAAGCCGACAGCAGTGTCCAGAAGAGCCTCGCAGGCCCCGCCCGCCAGCCCGGCCGGCAGCCAGGTGTATTTCTGTGTAAGTGTCGCGTCGAAGTCCGCGCAGCACGACATGGTTCTTAAGCACTGGCGTCCGGCAAGCAGGGATCCGACAAGTTTTTCGTACGTATCGACCGCGGGAAGTCCGTCGGAACCGTCGCCGAAAACCTGCGGAAGCAGGATCTTTTCCAGCGCGAAGTTGATAAGGGCGCCGTACTTCAGGTTGACGGCGTGCTGGTCGATGTGAAGGTACTGACCTTCGGTGATCCTGCCGCTGATCTCGGCGCTGATCGCCTTTCCGATGCCGGGAATGGACGACATCGAGAAGTATTTGGCCCCGCATTCCATGTCGGCCGGGTCGCAGTCCTCGCCCAGCGACCACCTGAAGACTACGGTGTGCCAGTTCTCGGTGCAGTCGCCCTTCGAGATGATGGCGCCGGCGTCGGGATCGGACCAGTCCATGACCGGCTCCTTCGTGCAGTTCATCGTCGAAAGGATTCGGAACTTCTGGAGAATCATGCCGACATCACGCCCGGTGAAGTAGATCTTCGAGCACAAATCGGGGTCGTCCTCGTAAGGACAGTTGTTCTTCAGAAGGTTCACGATGATCTGGTCGACGATGTTGATGACGAATGAACCGATGGTTCCGTATTCGCCGAGTTTCGGATTTTTCGGATCGGCAAAGATGTAGCCGCAGAAGGTTTCTCCCACGGTGAATCCCAGGAGCGATTCGTCGCACATCAGGAGCAGGATCTGGCCGGTCGGGGAAACGAAAAGCCCGATGAGGATGTTGATAATCTTTTCGACCGTCGGCGGCAGGCCGGAGATCAGGTCGAAATTGCTGTCGATGTCCCATTCGCCGAAGATGGACGGCACCACGTCGTACAGCTTCAGGATTACCGTGGTCATGTCGCCGAATTCGACGTGGCCGCCGGTGTCGTCGCAGGCCCATGCCCGGATGTTCCGGTTGTCCTGTGCCTCGTACGCAAGTCCGACGATGGTGTAGTCTTGGGAAAGCACCTGGCCCGCTTCGTTTCCAAGGCCTTCAAGCCTGGAGAAGACCGCCAGTCCGCCGATGATGGCGACGTCGGCCTTCTCCACGGTAGCCGGGCTGGGCAGGTTCCGCGGATCCATGGCGGAACAGGGGTACTGGTTTTCCGGGGTTTTCTTGTAAAGACGCACTGTGCCGCTGCCGTTGGTCACGTTGAAGCGGCCGTCGTACTGATCGAATCTGACCCGCAGAGGCGGGATCTTTTTCGGTTCGACGTAGATGGTGACCGTGATGCACTGATCGGCGGCCCCGTCAGGGCACGCCTCGATGTGGCAGAAGCCCGACGTCACATCGCTCTGGACGGGCATCAGGGCAATTCCGTTCTTGTCCGTGTAGTCCATCTGGACTTGAAGCGAACAGACATCCTCGCCGTCGATCTGCTTGAATGTTACAAGCCTGTCGGCATCGTCCCCGAGGCAGTCGCGGTAGAAGATCTCGACATTTCGAAGCTGGTTGCCGCTGAGCACGATGTCGGCGTCCAGAAGCGGATCTTCCGGTTCCCCGACCAGGCCGAAGCCCGAGACGCACGCGACCTCTTCATCGGTTCCGTTGTCGGGGCGCTGCACGCCCTCGTCCGGGACGGCGGTGTCCTGTTCCGTGATGCTGTCAATCTGGATATCGACGACCGGCACGTCGTGGGTTTCCGGCTGACCGCCGCAACCGGCGACCAGCACGATCCCGGCCACCGCGATGGCTTGCAGTAAGGATCTGTTCATCGTCATTCGTCCTTGCCGGAACGTCCGGCCCAAGGCCCCCGGAATAACCGGATCTCCATGGAAAAGGCGCACATGCGGTATTGTATCGATCAAATCAGGGCTTCGCAACAACAACAGACTAATATGATCCTGTACTTCGACGCCTTGATACGGTAGCATTCCGCCGACAGATTGACCCAGGGGAGGCAATCATGTTGTTTCGCAGATTCCTGAGATCGAAGATTCATCGCGCGACCGTCACCGATGCCGACGTCAACTACGTAGGGTCGATCACAATCGACAGCGACCTGATGGACGCCGCCCGGCTTGCTCCGGTCGAGGAAGTCGAGGTCTGGAACGTTACAACCGGCTCGCGCTTTTCTACCTACTGCATTCCGGGGCCTCGCGGTTCGGGGGTCGTCCAGATCAACGGCGCGGCGGCTCATCTGGCACACAGGGGCGACAAGGTGATCATCGCCGCCTGGGCCACGCTGGATTCAAGCGAGCTCGGTGCGCACGTGGTTCCGGTGGTTGTTCCGGGCGAGGGCAACCTGTCCTTCCGGATGATGGAATACCGCGCCGATCTGGTCGCCGGAAATTTTGAGATTGTCGATCTGGACCCGGCGTGACGACGCTGCGGCATCTGACGAAGGCGTCCGCCGTCCGTCCTTGGGGAGGTATTTGTGGGCTTGTTTGGAAATAAAGAACTTCAGGATGTCCGCAGGGAACTCGACCTTGCCCTTCAGCGGGCGGAAGCCTGCCAGAATGAGATTGGCCAGATGCGCGCCAGGCTTGCTTCGGTGGACGCAGACCTGAAGAACGCCGCGCGGGACGCGTCGGCGCTGCAATCGGAAGTGGCCGCGGCAAAGGCCGAGGCCTTGAGACTGGCCGACTGTCGTGAGCGTGCCGACAAGGCGGCGGCCTTCTACGAGGAAAAATACGAAACCCTGAAGCGCGAGATCGACATGCATGCGGCGGCCGCGCAGGAAGCCAGGATCGCTGCCGGGGCGGCATCCGAAGAGTCAGAGTCCCTTAAGGCCCGACTTGCCGCCAGCATGGCCGAAAACGAGAGACTGAAGGCACGCCTTGCCAGGCTCGAGGAGTCGGGTGCGGCAAAGGCCGCTCCGCGACCGGTCGAAGAAGTGCCTGACGGTGGCGATGCCAGGCTGCTGAAGGCCGAACTTGAGACCATGCGAAGAAGGGTCGCCGAAGCCGAGGAGATGCGCCGGGTCGCCCTGCGCAAGGCCGAGCACAACCGGCGGGCCTGGCTTGTCACCCAGATGCAGCTTGACCTGGCGGAAGATCGACTGTGCCTTTTGACGACCGGAAAGCCCAGACCCGTCCTTGAGTCCAGGTTATCGGTCGAGGTCGGTGAAGGCGAGATCATCGAGGCCGAGGACGTTGAAGATGAACCCGGGGCCGCCGTCGTTTCAGAACCCACGCCCACGCCTTCGCCGTCCGATCACGGCGATGAACCCGGGGACGCCGGGGGGTCAGGCCTTCCCGGGTGAATGTTCCCCGGAGTGGGGGTTTCCCGATGTCCGTTCGCCTTTCGGCAGTTTGTCCCGCCTTATCCGCTGCGCTCTTCCTGGCCGGGTTGGTCTCATGTGATTCAAGCCGCATGATTTCGGGCATTTATCAGTCCGATCTGCCAGTGGTGATTGACGGGGTTCCCGGCCTTGATACGCCCCGATACTTCGAGATGATGCTTGCCCAGTTCGGTCCCGACATCACCGGTATCGTCCGTGTTTATGACGATGCCGATTTCCTTGTCCCGTCTTCCGAAGTCTGCCCGTGTCGGTTCGTCGAGAACGGGAAAGTCGAGTCAAGCAGCATGGCGCTGTCGTTCAGGAGCCATGGAGACTGCCCCGGTTCGTCCGGGACGCCATTGATAATCGGCAGGTTCACGTTCAAGGAACCCGTGGTCGTCGATGACGAAGCCGGTGAACTGCTTTCCGGAACGCTTGAGCTTCAGGATGCCGGCGAGCCAGGTCAGGTCGATGTGACTTTTCGAAGGGCAAGAACCTGGAGGCAGGTCGGCGAAGCCGATTTGAAGTGCGGGGATCCGCTTCTGTACGCCGACGACCCGCCTGAAACCGGAGATGCCGGATGACTTGCAGGGCAGCATTCGTGGGAATCCTCGTCTGCCTGGCCGGGCTGATCACGGCAGTTCCGGTAACAGGTTCCGAGGTCGTGCGCCCGGCATCAAAGAAGGTGATTCTGATACCGGGAAGGGACTTTCGAATCGATCCGGACAAGCTGTTTTTCGATCCTTCGGAACCACCCCCGAGATTGCAGGAGATGCCGCAATTGATAAGGGAGGCTTCCGCCGTTCTCGCCGCGGAACCGGAGATCGAACTCGTTGACCTGTCGTCGGGCCAGCCGGTTTCGGCCCCCCAGGGAACCGCCAGCCGTCACCTGGTCGTGATGGGCATGCTGCATCTGGGAATCGAGAGGTACAGGGATATCCGCCTGCCGGAAGCGATCTCCTCGCTGGAGGACGGCATATCGGCGGCGCTTGCGTCGGACTCGGATGTCCTGGTTCCTGCCGTCGTCTCGGATCTTTACCTGTACCTTGGGCTGTCCCGCCTGGAGACGTCGGAACCGGATCTGGCCCACATTGCCCTGAAACAGATGTTCGGTCATATGCCGGAACGCAGATTCCGGCAGGGATGGTTTCCGGCAAGGGAGGAAAGGGCTCTTCGGGCGGCGGCGCTTGATTTCGTAAAGTCGCCGGCGCGCGAGAATCCGTTCGAATCGACCGAACGCGCGCTTGGATTCCTTCGTGAACGCGGTGCCGACGCACTGGTTTATGTTTTTCTGGAAAGCGATCCGGAAGGCGGCGATCGCCTGGAAACGAGGGTTTTCGAGGTTTCTCGGAAGGATGCCGGTTCGGTGGAGGTGATGAGGGACAGCAGGCCGTACCGCGGCGTCGAGTCGGTGTCGATGGCGATATCTTCCTGGCTTGCGTGCGCTGATCTCCCGTCCCGCACCGACACCTTGAAAAGGCTCCCCAGGGTTTTCCTGGACACCGGATTTTCCTATTCCATGTTTGCCCAGGACAATTCCACCAGGACCGGTTTTCACAATATCGGCCTGTCAATCGGCACCGCATACCAGATTCAGCCGGGCCTCGACACATTCCTCCGGCTTTCCTTCTATCAGGCCCGAGAGGATTCCTACGGCGACCTGCTGGACGACTTCTTCAGCTTCCGGGCCTCAATCGGTGTCGGGTATTCGGCGGTTTTCAACTGGGGCCGCGTCTTCACGCATTTCGGTTTCGAGATGGACTACCTGAGTGGATTCAAGTCATCCACCGAACCAAGATGCAAGCTGTGGCCGGATGATCCGGATCTGTGTCCGTCGTCCCAGGTCACCGAACCGTCCTTCCTTTTCGGGGCGGTAGGTTTGCTGGGCGTCAACGTGTTCGTTTCAAGAAGCGTTTTCGTCATGGTTCAGGCGGGGATCTCCGGTTACTTCGTTTCCAACAGCGCCCTGGTGGATCTGAACTTTCCATTCGTCGTGGAATTTGGATTCGGGTACGCCTTCTTTTGACCGGTATCCCTTGATTCACCGGTTCTGTCCGACGTTTCTTTCCGGACAGTCCTATCTCGCAAGTTTCTGCTCGATCAGCGCTTTCAGGGTACCATCGGATTCGGTTCCCAGCATTTCCCGGAATGCCGGCGTGGAAGATGCGACGGGGAAGCGTCCGACGGCCTCTATTACAGTCTTCCTGACCTGGAAGTCCTGATCCCTGGCCATTTTCTTCAGGTAATCCAGCGATACGTCGTTGCGCATCTGTCCAAGAACCCTTGCAACCTCAACCCGGACGGGCACCGAGCGGTCTATGACAAGTGAACCGACCGCCCGCGCCGACTGGGTGTCCGTCATCTCTTCCATGGCCCGCACGGCAATGATCCGGATTTCTTCCGAATTGTCATAAAGAAGGGTCGATACGAACTGCGTTCTGACGGCATCATCACCGGGGCCGAGCGTCTTCAGGAAGGCCGCGACTGCCGGCCGCCTGATCTCGGGTCTCTGGTTCTGGGCCAGCATCTGAAGTTTCGGTCTTGTCCCTTCAAGCGGCCTTGATGCCAGAATTTCAAGTCCGGCCGCCCGAACCTGGACCGACAGATCTTCCAGGGACTTCCTGATGGCGGCATCCGAAGCCGGTCCGGGGATACGCCCGGCAGCTATCACGGCCGCCGTCCTGATTCCCTCGTCCTGATCGTTGATGCCGTCAAGCACCAGCGCCGCGACGGCCGCGTCGCGCGATCTTGCCATCACGCCGGTCGCCGCCCTGCGGATCTCTATGTCGGGATCCTTCATCAGACCTTTCAGGATGGCCAGGGCCGACGGTTCAAGGGCTGTTGACTGTGCCTGTGATGCAAGGCCGTTCAGCGCGAGCAGGCGAAACTGTCTCGTGGCCCGCGCTGCCGGCACGCCCCTTTCGGAGATAATCCCGAGAAGAACCGCCTGCGGCTGCCTGGACAATACGGCGGACGCTGCCGCCGTGGCAGCCTGCTCGGTGCCCGCTGTCGTCGTCATCGGGATCAGGAGATCCAGGACTTCCTGTTCGTTTCGTGTCGAAAGGCATTCAATCGCCTTCAGGCGGATTTCGGTTTCGGGTCTTTTCAGGAACAACGGGATCACGGGAAGGACGCCGGATGACCTGCGACAGTAAGCGGGGGGCTGCGCGGGTGTCCCGCACAGGGCGGCGAGGGCGCGGCCGGCCATGGCAGGCTGTCCCGCCATCCAGGCGATCGCCGAATCGTCGCCGGGACACATTGAAAGCAGGCCCGAAGCCAGGACCGTTTTCTGTGCGGGCTGAACCTTCGGGTTCTGGAGCGCCGCCGCGACCACGGTGGCGGCCTTCATCGACAGCAGTACCTCCACCGCCAGGTTGCGGACCGTCTCGTCCGGGGATTCAAGTGTTTCCGCGACCGCTGGAGCGATGTCGGACTTGCCCGATGTCTTCAGGCGCCGAAGCGACTGCGCGATATCGGTCGGGTTGCCGCTTCGAAGGTTTCGCACCTCGAGGATGTGGTCGTAGTCCCTGACGCCGGCGGCCGAAAGCAGCTTCGCCGCGGCCAGCCGCAGCGCCGGATCCTGATCGGCGTCAGCCACCTTGCGGAGATCCTCCAGGGCAACCTGGATCTTCCTGGCCTCCGCCAGTTCCAGGATTGCCCCGCGAATTGCCGGCGATGGATCTGTCAGAAGGGATGAAATCCTTGCGACGAGGTCGGCGGATACCGGCTTCTGGGCGGCCAGCGCCCTGACCGCGGCAAGCCTCTGCGCTTCAAGGGGCGCCGACAGTGCGGCCTGCACTATCCTTGCGACGTCGGGGTTTCCGGTCGTCAGGAGCTGGCGGAAAAGGCTTGTCGAGATCATCCTGCTGCCGTCCAGCGATACTGCAATTGTCGAAGGAAAGTCTTCCCCGGCTGCATTGAACCAGGGCTGAACCGGCACCATGACGACGGCATCTATCAGCGATGGGTTCAGCGGATCCTGCAGATAGAGCGGCGCGACGATGTTTTCGAAACCGAAGGACTTGAGCGTATAGAAGATTTCCGCCGTCACGAGCCCCCAGGTTTCCTTTCTCGAAGGATCCAGGTTAATCGTGGCCACGGGCTCCCGGCCCCCGGATATCGACAGCGTGGTCGTTCCGTACGCGGCCGGAAAGCGGGCCTTCATCGTTTCAAAGATTCTTTGAACCGATGGAGTGTCGGCCGTGCGTCCCTGCGCCATCTGCAGCGGCACTGATCTGGGAAACACCGCGATTCTGGGCTTGCCGTCCGTTGTCGCCAGAGTGACGGCCTCGTACACGAGCGGCAGTGGTTCGGCATCAAGCGCCATGGGCGCCAGGGCAGACAGGACAACAAGCAGTGTCGATACCAGGTTTTTCATTCCGGCTCCTGCAATAAAACTTCCGGGGCGTGACCGCGAAAGACAACGCCCACGTTCATAACGGAAAAACTGCCGCGGGTATTCTAAGTTATGAGCCCGACGTCGGCCAGATCCCGGAGATTTGGACTATACTTGGCCAGGGCAGCACCAAGACGTCTGAAGTGACAACCCTTTCCGGTGAGGTATCAAAACTTCGGTACTTTGACGAGGAACGCGGTTTTTCCGTGTTCGACGTCATCGTTTCCCTTCCCGAAGACATCTCTGGCACCACCGTCACCGCGGTGGGTCCCCTCCCCGGCGTGACCGGCGGCATGGAAGTCCGGCTGAGCGGGGATTTCAGGAATCATCCGCGCTTCGGGGTTCAGTTCCGTTTCGGGTCGGGCATGCAGGTGCCCCCGTCTTCCGGCCGGGGAATAATGGCCTTTCTATCGTCAGGCGCGGTGGAGGGGGTTGGAAAGATCCTTGCCAGACGGCTCTTTGATCATTTCGGGGAAGGCCTGCGCCTGGCGCTTGACACCGGGCCGGAAAAGTTGACTTCCTGTCCGGGAATTGGTTCCGGGCGGGCCGCAGCCATCTGGAAGGCATGGAAGAAGGGTATCGAGGCCCGCGAGGCGGTGATAGTCCTTTGCGACATGGGACTTCTGCCGGCCCAGGCGTCGAGGATCGCGGGCCTCTGGGGTGCGTCGGCTCCCTCGATCGTGGCTTCGGATCCCTGGTCGTTGCAGAGGCATCTTCGCGGGTACGGGTTCAAGTCCGCGGATCGCGTTGCTTCCCGGATCGGGACGGATCCGCTTGCTCCCGCCAGGCTGAAGGCCGCAGTCGCCCATGCGCTGGCCGGAGCCCAGGATTCCGGACACATGTTCCTTCGCGAGGACGTCCTTCTGGAGTCGGCGTCCGGCCTGGTTGATCTCACGCCTCGGCAGGTCGTGCCAGGGCTGGAAGCTCTGGTGTCGGCCGGCGAAGTGGTGCGGGAAGACAGGGCCGGCGAAGGGGCTGTAGTCTATGCGTCCGGTGCGCACCAAGCTGAACTTGGCGCGGCGGTCGGGCTTGCCGCCCTGTGCAGCGGGGCGCCGGCCCCGATTCCTGTCGTCGCCTGTCCCGGGGAGTCCGATCTTGCGCCGTCGCAGATGGAAGCGCTTCGAACACTGTGTTCCTTTCCGGTTTCCATCCTGACCGGTGGACCGGGAACCGGGAAGACTACCGTTGTCGGAAGGTTGATGACCATCTGCCGGAAATCCGGAATCCGGGTGTCGCTGGCCGCGCCCACCGGCCGAGCGGCCATGCGCATGCGCGAGGCTTCAGGAGTGGAGGCGCTTACGCTGCACCGGCTGCTTGAGTACAACCCGGCCACCGACCGGTTCGTCCGCGGGCCTGACAACCCGCTGGAGGCGGACTGGGTGGTGGTTGACGAGTCGTCGATGATCGACATGTTCATGTTTCATGCCCTTGTTGCAGCCATCAGGCCGGGCACCAGGCTGACCCTTGTCGGGGACGCGGATCAGCTTCCACCCGTTGGGCCAGGCGATCCTTTCAGGGAAGCGATCCGGTCTGGATCTGTCCCGGTCGCAAGGCTGACCCAGGTATTCCGTCAGGGCGACGGCAGTTCGATCGTTTCCGCGGCGCATGAAATCATGGCCGGCCGGGTTCCTTCGTCCGACAGGTCATCCGGATCCGACCCGGGCGATTTCCACGTGGTGTTCAGGGAATCGGCCGAGGAGGCCGCCGACCTTGCCGTCGCGCTCGTGACCGAACGCATCCCGGCCCGCTTCGGGCTTGATCCCCGGCAGGATATCCAGGTCCTGGCACCGATGAAAAAGGGATCCTGCGGGACGGACGAATTGAATGAACGCATCCGTCGCAGGCTCAATCCAGGCGTGGATGATGAACTGGCGGCCCAGACGCCCTTCCTTCCAGGAGACAGGGTCATGCAGACCAGAAACAATTATGACCTGGATGTCTTCAACGGGGATATCGGTACCGTTGCGGGCCCTTCCGGCGACAACGGTCTGCTCGTCAGGTTCGACAGGAGAATCGTGCGTATTCCTGCGGCTGACATGGACGACCTCTGCCAGGCCTTTGCCGTCACCGTTCACAAATCCCAGGGAAGCGAGTTTCCTGCGGTGGTAGTCTGCATGCACAATCAGCACTTCGTCATGCTTCGCAGGAATCTGCTTTATACGGCCGTCACGAGGGGGCGACGCGTCGTGGTTCTGGTGGGCAGCCGGAAGGCAATCGGGATGGCGGCCGGGAATACCATGGAAGAGGGCCGCAACACGCTCCTGGCTTCCAGGTTGCGTGAGTGCAGGCAGCCCTAGCGCAGGCGTTCGGCGATTTTCGTCGATAGTTCCATCAACTTGTCGCTGTCACAGAAATCCCTGCCGCAGGATACGATGGCTGTCAGGTTGCGCGAGGGCTGGACGAACCCGATGTGAATCGTGTCGCCCCAGTAGGAAAAGAAAGTCTTCCCGGATACGGAAGCGATTTCCTGGGCCGAAGGATATGACGCCAGGAGCGAATCGAAGCGCTTCCTGGTTTCCAGCGCGTTTCGGCTGCGGAATATCTGAAGCGAGAATCCGAAGCCGTTTCCCTTTTCGGGCCGGTAAAGGATCGCGTCGGAGTCTTCCGTCCGCGGAGCACCGGCAAGCGGGGCGCGCTGGAATCTGGCCCTGGCAGGGGCGATTGCCGCCACGTCGGTCATCGTCAGCAGAAGTCTTGGATCTGGCAGTGGCGGCCTGGAGGGATCAGGCTTCGGCACGGGCTGGGGGGAATCGGCCGGGTTCGAGGCTCCCGGCGCGGGCGCCTGACCAGCGGCGGCAGTCTGTGCGGCCGGGGCGGTTGTCGCGGAAACTGGTTCCGCGGCCTGAACCTGTCCGGGATTCCTGGCCGCTTGCGGCTGCTCGACGCGGATTTCCGGCTTCGCCGCCATGTCTGCCGGGCCGGGAACCGCCTGAGAATCCGTGGCCGTCGGCTTATCCGCCTTCTGATCCGCTTTTGCCGATACCCTGGGGCCTGCCTTGTTCTGCCTGCTGTCGGGCTTCGCGTCGTCGTCCGGGGCGGGAGCCTTTTCCGCAGGGCCTTCGCCGGCCTGGGCCGGTGGCGTCTTTTCCGGCCGGCGATCCCCGCCGCACCCTATACTCAGGGCCGCCAACGCGGCAATCATGGCCAACGTCCCCGTGTTTCCCGCCGCAACCTGAAGAAATCGGCGCATGGGCACCTCCCCGAAAGCCTGTCGCGAGGATAGATTTGACGGCCCCCTTATGTCAAATGATGTCAAATCCGGTTGGACGGGCCGACCTGTAGAAACGTTTTGGCAAATCCGTGCGAAATAAAAAAGATCTGGTGCAGCATGGCACGAAGAGTGCTAAAATATGAACTCGGTGTGGGGTCGACTTTCGCTTGAGTCGTCCCGCGCCCTGTAAAGCCTTGAAATCTCGGTTTTTTGGTTTTTCAGGACGTGGATGTGGCGTGCGTTGTTATGAAAATAATGCATACCACGTGGCGATAATTGGCGAAAAATGGTCTCCCGGGGGTTGCTGCCGGCTGGCATGCCGACGGTGGTACGTTGATGACAATGAAGTTTCAGGACTGGAGGTGACCCAGATGAAGTCGCTTCTCAAGTACGTGGCTGCAGCCGTGCTTTTTGCCGGACTGTACGTCCCAGGCGCGCTGGCCCTTGATGCCGTTCCTCACGGCATCAATATCCAGGGTGTCTTGAGAAACGTGGGCGGTGAAGTTGTAACCGGAACGTATTCGGTCAAGTTCACGATTTACGATGCGATCGGAGGCGGTGCTGTTCTGTGTCAGAACATCACCAGCATCTCCGTGACCGGCGGCGTGTTCAACACGTCGGTCACCTGCCCGGCAACGGCATTCGTCAACAGGACGGCCGCCTATCTGGGCATCCAGGTCGGCAGTGACGCCGAACTGGCCCGCATCCCGCTGACATCCGTCGGGTTCGCCATCCAGGCCGAACACGCGGAACAGGCGGACGAACTTCTTGGCGCCGCGACCGACGTGAACTGCGTCGGCTGCATCGGCGACAATGAAGTATCGTTCCCGTACGCGGGCAGTACGACGCGTGGCGGTCCCGCCACCGACGTGAACTGCAACGGCTGCGTTTCGGGCGGGGCACCCGGCGACATCGCCGCCGGATCCATCACGACCAATAACATCGGCGCCGGCCAGGTTCAGAACGGCAACATCGCCGATGGCGCGATCAGCAATTCGAAGCTGGGCGCGAATTCGGTCAAGACCGGTAACATCGAGGACGGACAGGTAACGACGAACGACCTGGCCACCGGCGCCGTGACAACGGTAAAGATCGGCACCGGCGCGGTCGGCGACACCCAGCTCGGCGTGAACTACGCGCTCGGTACGTCGAAGGGCGGGCCTGCCGCGGATCTGAACTGCTCGGGGCCGTGCGTTTCCGACCTTGAAGCCGGTTTCAATTACGCGCTTGGCACCACGAAGGGCGGCCCGTCGGCAAACCTGGACTGCCTTGCGATTCCCGGCGGCTGCGTCGAGGCCGGCGAAGTATCGTTCCAGTACGCGGCCGGCGCCACGAAGGGCGGCGCTGCCGTCGATCTGGCCTGCACCGACTGCGTCGGCTCCGGTGAAGTGCAGTTCAACTACGCTGGCTCGACCAGCGAGGGCGGTCCGGCATCGGACGTGGCCTGCACGAACTGCATCGCATCAACCGAAGTCAACTTCAATTACGCGAATTCGACCTCCCGGGGTGGCGACGCGACCGGCCTTGCCTGCGGCAGCGCCTGCGTCAGCACCAACGAAGTCGATTTCAACTGGGCCGCTTCCGCCACCAAGGGTGGCCCGGCCAACGACCTGCTGTGCGTCGGCTGCGTTGACAGCGGCGACATCAGCGACGGCACGATTGTCAATGCCGACATCACCGGCCCGATCACGGGCTCGAAGATCACCACCGCGACCACGACCGACCTCGGCGTCGTGAAAATCGGCTCCGGCATCGCGATTTCATCCGGTTCGATCACGCCCGACTGGACCCAGGTTGCCCAGAAGGATCACAACCACGGAGATCAGTACTTCGAGCAGGGCATTGATCACCTGACCCTCGGCGACGGCAAGTACATCGACTTCCTCGACGGCAGCGACAATCCCGGTTCGTATCCGGCCCGCCTGCAGGAAGTTTCGACCGGCGGCGACGGCAATGCCCAGATCAGGCTTTCCCTCGGCCAGGCCGCGGCCGGTTCCGGTTCGTACTTCGAAATCGAAGGCACCGGCGCCTACACCGGCGCCAGGCACCGCCTGTTCGCGAACGGCAACGCGTATCACGCCGGCTCCGTCCAGATGGACGGCGCGCTTTCCTGCACCGGCTGCGTTGACACCACGGATATTGCCGACGGAACGGTCACGACCAACGACATTTATGACGGCACCATCACCGGCGCTGACCTGAACCCGGCCCTCCAGCTCACGACCACCGGCAAGGTGACCGCGGGTGAAGTCTGGGCCCAGAAGTTCGTCGATGTCACCGGTTCGCCGAACTGGTACGCGGATCCCCAGGCGACCTCTGTGATGAACACTATCAACGCGTCCAACTTCCAGCTTCGAACCAATAACTACTATGGTTTGAAGACGAACGGCGGCGGGACGATGTCGCTTTACACCAGCAGCATCGACGCGGCCAACGGCGAGACCCTTTACATCGCCAAGAACGCCTGCGGTCTTATCGATGTCTATGGAACGACCTGCGGATCGAACATCATGACGATCCACGGAACGTTGAAGGCAAAGTCCCTGGTTGATGAAGATTCCGGCGCGTATGTGGTCGATCCCGCTTCCCACAGCAAGATCGCGACCCTGGAAACGAACACCGTTCAGCTTCCCGCGACCGGCACGACGACCAACTACATCAACGGAACAACGTACGCTTTCGATACCCAGTGGAACGACGGTGCGACGGGATACTACCTGGATCCCAGCAGCGCGTCTTACTTCAATGTTCATTACGGCAACAGCTTCAGAACCACCGGTTCCTGGCAGGGTGACCCGCCCAACGGTTACGGCCAGTTCGCATCCTCCGGCACGAACCTTTACATCAGCCCGGCACCGAACGGGTCGGCTTTCGTTCTGATGCGCTTTGCCGGAAACGACAGGATGGTCTTCAGCCTTAACGGCAACGTTTCGGCCGGCATCCCGTCCTTCCGGACCAACGGCGGATACCTGGTGATCAACTCCGGTTCCACCGACAAGCGCCTGCTGCTGAACTGGGATCAGAGCGGCGGCACGACCGAAGTCGTCGGCACCTTCAAGGCGCCGTCGATGGTTGACAGCGTCAGCCCGACCTGCGTCATGGACGCCGGTAACACTTCCAACGCCTACGAGATCTACTCCCAGTACATCTCGACGTATTACCTGCGTGTCCATCAGGGTCTGCGCATCGATGGAACGAACGGCCTGTTCGTCGTCGGTAACGGCGACTGGGGCACCGGTATCCGCATGTACGGAAATACGAGCATCATTCCGCATACCGACGGCCAGGGCGCGGTCGGCATGTCCGGAAAGCGCTTCGCGTTCATGTACTCGATCAACAGCGTCTGGACGTCGAATCGTGAGCTGAAGAAGGACATCCGTTATCTGAACAAGCGCGACATGGATTCCATCGGCAAGGCGCTGCAGCAGATTAAGCCGGCAACCTTCCTCTACAATCACGAAGTCGCCGCGGCCGAGGCCAACGAGAGCACCGATAAGATGTTCATCCGTAACGTCCCGCACATCGGTCTGATTCTCGACGAAATGCCGGAAATCATCACCAACGGCGGTGATGGATGGTACGCCAACGACTCGGTCGGTTTCCTGCTGGTTGCCAGCAAGTACCTTGACGACAAGATCAATCGTCAGGCGGAAACCATCCGTGATCTTGAAGACCGCATCGCCATCATGGAACAGGCGATCGCCGACGCCGGCCTTTTTAACTGACGCTGATATTACCCCCGACAGCCTGACGTAACACTTCATTGCAGGCACAGCTTCGTGTCCCCGGGCGCCATGCGTTTTCCGGTCGCGGCCCGAATGCGTTATGCTCTGCGTGAATCTTTCGGGGTTTGGATGATGTCGGGATCCGGTGAAGATGCGGCGCGTGCATTTCGGGATTTTTCAGGCGGAACCGTTCCCGTCGGCTGGGAAGTGACGAGGCTTCCCGGCGACGCTTCAAACAGGTCATATTTCAGGCTTTCCGGCCCCGGCCGGTTCATGGTCATGAAGCTTGCCGCCGAGCCCTTTTCAAGCGAGGAAGGGCCGTCGGGGGGGGCTTCAAGGCGACTTCCTTTCTGTGACGTGGCCGATTATCTTTCGCGGGGCAATGTCGCGGTTCCGGAAATCCTGGTTACAGACCTTGATGCCGGTTTCCTGGTGCTCGAGGATCTTGGCGACGTCACGCTCGAACGGGCTCTTGCGGCGGGCGGAAACCGTCGTGACCTGTACCGATGGGCCATCGACGTGCTTGTTGACATGCAGTACTGGGCCTTTCTCAATCCCGACCCTTCGAATGTTGCCTTCAAGCGGTCGTTCGATGCCGATCTGCTGATGTGGGAATTCGATCACTTCCGCGAGTGGGGATTGGTCGAGATGTGCGGGCGAGAGCCGGATGCGGCCGACTCGGCGTTATTGAAGGCGTTCTTCCAGGATGTAACATCCAGGTTGACGGCGATGCGCCAGGGGTTCGTGCATCGGGATTACCAGAGTCGAAATCTGATGATCAAGGATGGCCGGATGAGGGTCATCGATTTTCAGGACGCGCTTGTCGGCCCCTTTATTTATGACCTGGTGGCCCTGCTCCGTGATTCCTACGTGAAATTCAGTCCTTCGGAAGTTGACGATTTTCTTTCGTATTATCACGAGGTCGGCAGGCCGTTGATGCCATGGATTCCCGATATTAAAGAAATCCGGCGCCTTTTCCACCTGCAGGCCTTGCAGCGCAAGTTGAAGGATGCGGGGCGGTTCGTGTTCATAGACCGGGTCAAGGGAAATCCCAAGTTCCTTCCAAACATACCGCAGTCGCTTGCGTACGTGGCCGAGGCGTTCGATCATCTTCCCGAGTACGCTCAGGCCAGGGCGGTTCTGAAAAGGTACCTTCCGGAGCATTTCTGAAGATGAAGGGGTTCATACTGGCGGCCGGGCTCGGCACAAGGCTGCTCCCCTATTCCGCCCGAATCGCGAAGCCGGCATTTCCAGTGCTTGGAATGCCGCTTGTCGAGTGGGTGGTTGCCGGGTTGCGAAATGCCGGCGTGACCGAGCTGGTTGTCAACCTTCACCATATTCCCGAATCCGTGGTCGGCGTGCTCGGGGACGGTTCGCGGCTGGGTGTCGGGATCACCTATTCGCACGAGGAAAGGGTTCTCGGAACCGGAGGTGCGCTGGTCAGGGCCCTTGACTTGATTGGCGATTCGGATGGCGTTCTTGTCCACAACGGCGACATCTTCAGCGACTGGGACATCGGGCGGCTTGTCGGGGCATCGGCCCGGACGGTGCTTGGGGTGCTGGACGGCTCGCGCCTTGACCCGTCGGAACGAAGGGTTGAACTGGCGCCCGACGGTTCCGTGTCGGCCCTTCGTGGACTGCCGGCGCCCGGCGGCGGCAGGAAGGTCGTTTATGGTGGCGTTTCAGTCGTTGGCCCGCAGATTCTGGAGATTCTCCGTGACACCGTTGCCAGGCGCGGCGACGACTCTTTCAGTCCGTGCCTGGTCGGTGACGGATTGATCCCGGCCTTGAGGCTTGGAATAAGGCCTGCCTCCGTTGAATTCGACGACACGTGGTATTGCGACATCGGGACAATCGGCAGCTATCTCGATCTGTGTTCAAGGGCAATACCGGCGGCCCCGATGCTGCTTTCCCGAAGGGGATTCCCCGTGCCTCCCGAAATTGGCCCGTCGGTATTCGTATCCGGTCGGGCCCGGATCGATTCGGACGTTGTGTTTCACGGTCCGGCCTTCGTTTCCGATGGCGCATGGGTTGGAACCGGCGCGACGATCGGCCCGAACGTCACTTGCAGCGGCCGGATAATGCCGGGTTCGGATGTCGGCAATGCCGTTGTGATGGCAGGTGCGGTGGTATCCGGCAAGTTCTCTGGTATTGCCCTTCCCGATGGGCCGGTTAAGAACAATGGGTGAATCCGGGAACAGGCCGGGTCGTTGGCGGCTGCTCGTCGCGGGGCTGGTCTTTTATGCCGTCGCGGGCATTCTATCGGCCGCCGCCGCCCGGGCTTTTCCCCGGATTTTCGGCTTTGCGGCGTTTCCCGCCGATGCCCGATCCTGGGCCGTGTCCGTTCTTGCCGGCGCGGCGGTTGCCGCAATTCTGATCATTGCTTCATGGCTTCTGGTATTTTTTTCCGCCTCGGGCCGGCGAATGGCATCCGTCCTTGCTTCCGCCACAAAGGAACTTTCGCCCGCCGGCGCGCTTGTCCTGGCCGTGATGGCAGGTGTTTCCGAGGAGCTTGTCTTCCGTGGCGCACTCTGGTCCCTCGTGGAATCGATGGTTGGCAGGTGGTGGGCTTTTGGCGTGACTTCCGTCCTGTTTGCCGCCGTTCACGGCCTGTTCAGGCGCGGGCTGGTTCTGTGGGGGTTGTTCGCCCTGGCTGGCGGGCTGGCGGCCGGGGGCCTTTACATGATGACCGGATCGCTTGTCGCGCCTGTCGCGATGCACGTAATCGTTGATGCGGTCAATCTGCCGGCGCTTGTCATGCGCGGCGGCGCCGGCCGGCGGCAAGCGCAAGAATCATGATTGCGGCGATGCCGCAGCACGCCCAGGCGAAAACATCGCCGTATCGCACGTATATTGTTTTTTCGCTGGTCAGGGCCACTTCACCGACCAGGACTTCGGCACCCTCAATCGCTGTGTGTGCCGTCCGTCTGCCGACGGCATCGACAAAGGCGCTAATCCCGGTGTTTGTCGAACGCACCATGGGCGTCCTGGCCTCAACCGCCCTGAGTTCGGCCAGTTGCAGGTGCAGCCATGGTTCATGGGTACGCCCGAACCAGGCGTCGTTCGTTATGTTCACGTAAACGTTGGGTTCCAGCGCCGCCAGCTTCCTGTGGAAACCGGCCAGAAGACCTTCATAGCAGATGGATATGCCGATCTTTGCGTCGCCCAGCGCGAACAGGGCCGGTCCGTCGCCAGGCGTCCAGTCTCCCGCCTCGGGCAGCCATTTCCTGAAAATCGGGAAAAGTCCTTCCAGCGGAATGTATTCGCCGAAGATGAGCAGGCGGTTTTTGAAGTACGTGCCAAGCACCTGCCCCGAGCCGTCCATCATTATCGCCGTATTGTGTCGAACGGGCGCCTTGCCGGGGGCGGGGAACCTCTCCTGGGTCGCGGCCCCGAATATCATCGGAGTTGAAAACCCGCGCATTACCGAATTGCGTTCGGCCGGCGGCCTTTTCCTGTCGGACTCGTAGGCCGGAAGAAGATCCCCGGCCGAACCTTCCTGCGGCAGCGGAGTCCGTGAAACATAGATCTTTTTCACGTCCGTCGGGAATGGATAACCTTCGACGAAAGGCAGGTCGGTGATGCCGGTGATTCGTCCCGAGGCGCCTTCAATCCTTCGAGGCCCCTTGTCCTGGGACAGTTCCAGCAGGATGCCGTCAAGGCCACCGGCCACCACGGAACCCCTGCCCATGTAGCCGATGGCGTTCAGCGTGCGCCTGACGCCAGATTTGACCGTGTGGCAGGTCGAGTCGCACAGCACGACCAGGCCGTCGTCCCCGACCGCCCATATGAGGGAATCGGCCCATACGGCGCGCAGCGTCTTCTTTGAGGGCTGCTCCATTTTCACTTCGTTCGGCCCGCTTATCGTGACGATTGCACCCTGGTGCCCCACGGCCACCACGCCAAGCTTGTCGGACCAGGTGACGGCGGTAAGGTCAGGAAGTCCATCCGGGACAAGGCTGCGCACACGTCCCTCGTCAATCGAGATCAGGCTGCCATTGTCCCCGCAAGCCACCCATCCATACTTCGGTGTCTTGACGACACCGCGCAGCGTGAAGTTTCGTCCGGTATCGACCACCTTCCATGAAGCCTTTGAGTCCTGATCCAGCTCCCTCAGCAGCACTACCCCGTTATCTCCGACCGCCATAGCGGAGCCGTCATCGAAGGACCACGCTACAGCGTTCAGGTTGCGATCCGTGCCGGATTCTTCCCTTAAATATTTCACGCCGTCGAACTTGTAGATCGCGCCCCGCGGCCCGACAGCCAGGATGTTTTCCTCATTCTGCGCGGAAATCGCCGTAAGGCCGGAGTCCCGGAATACCTTTGACGACTCCGCATCAACAGTGGCGGAACTGTCCGTCACGCCGACAAGGCTTCCTCCGGCCGTCACGGCCAGCAGGCTGGCAGGGTTGCGCCTGGAAAAGACCTGGTAGAGCGGGAAGTAGGAAGATTCCGGCCAGACGATGAGATCCGGTTTGTGTTCCCTTTCCAGGGTCTGCGAAAGATACTGGTGTTTCAACAGGTTTGAGTACAGCATCGCCATCTGGCCGGCCCCGTCCAGCGGAGATCCGTCCTGGTTCCGGGCTTCCTTTTCCCAGATCCCGATGTCGGCCTCGACCATTCCAACCTTCAGTTTTGGGGCCGCTTCCATCCTTTGGTCAATCTGGTCGATCCTGAACATCCCGTATGCCAGGGCGGCAACCAGAGCAACGGAAGCAACTGCGACGCTGACTGCGGGAAATCCAGCCCCCGAAATCCGACGTGCGGCGATGTCCGCTATCGAGCAGTTGACAAGGATTATCAGGAATGTGATGCCGGCGGCCCCGGTGATGTCGGCCATCTGAATCAGCGCCGTGAACTTCTGCTGCCCGTTTGCCAGATACCATGGGAATATCAGTGGAAACAGGTATTCGACGGCCGTGAAGATCACGGGGAAGAACAGCATCCAGGGCAGCTTCGGGAACCTGTTGGCAAAGCCTGAGGATATTGCGGCAGGAATCGCATAGACAAGGCCCTGGACCGCCACCATCATGCAGGTGATTACCCACGACAGCCAGACGGTCATGTGGGCGAATTCCCGCAGCATGTAAGATATCCAGTAAAACCCGCCCAGGTTCGTGACAAAACCTGTCAGGAGTCCAAGCCAGAAGCCGGCGGCGGCCCCACGCCCACGGATTGCCAGGAGCATCATGGCGACGCCGAAGAACGACAGCGGGAAGATGTCGAACGTCGGGAAGCTCAAGAAGATCAGGCACCCGCCGAAGATTGCCAGCAGGATTGCCAGCCAGATCGGCACAATCGGCCCGATACCGGAAGTCGTCTTTTTGGCGGAAGGGTTCTTTCGTGCCATCTCAATTCCTGATGTCGGCCCTCAGTGTCCTGCAACGGCCTGTTTCAGTCTTGATTCGCAGTCGGCCGCGGTGGCCCCGCAAACCAGGATCGTTTTGTGCCTGGCGGTCTTTCCTGTCAGGAGTTTCAGTCCCGAAGCCATGACGCCGAGGGCATCGGCAAGGGTGCGCAGGGCCTGTTCGGTCGCCTTTCCTCCCTCCGGAGCCGCCGTGACCTCGATTCGAACCCTGTCCGGACCGACTTCGACGATGCGGCACTTTCCGGCTCTGGGACGGACGCTTATCTCGATCACGGTTCCGCGCGCGCCTTCGTTCAGCATGGTGCCCGAGCCTGCCAGTTTCCGTGCGGCATTATAGCATCCGGCGCGCGGCAGTCGGAAAGGAAGGTCGAAGTTGGATGACCGAGAACGCCATCTTTGCGGTTTTGACTGCCAGGTGGTAAGAAGATGCCTGTCGATCCGGGGGCGTCCCGATGGATTCGGATGGTTCGATCAGACAGGCCGGGCGCGGTTTCTTCCTGATAACCGGCGCCAAGCTGTGGTTCCTGCTTACCGCGACGTTCACCAGCCTGGCCTTTCCAAGGCTTTTCGGCGATCAGGTCTTGTTCGGTCAGTACCGGGTGGTGTCGGGCCTGCTCAACGTCGTGACGATGGTCGTGATCACGGCCTCGGTTCAGGCGGTAAGCAAGCTTGCGAGTCAGTCCGGTGCCGACCTTTCAAGGGTTCGGCGCACCGCCATGGTCGGCCAGACCCTGGTATTCGGGCCGGTATTCCTTGCCTTCATTGCGTTTCACGGATTCATCGCGTCAAACCTGCTGTCCGATCCGGGAATTGCCCGGCCGCTTCTCGTTTCGGGTCTGATTGTATTGGCCTACATGTACTACGCGGCCATCATCGGACTCCTGAACGGTACCTGTCATTTCGGGCGGCAGGCCTCCATGGACATCCTGTTTTCGACGCTGAAGACGGGGCTGATGATTGCGGCGGTCGTCTTTTCCGGGTCGGTGGCGCTTTCCTACGGTGCCTTCGCCGCGGCCGCCTGGACGGTGCTGATTGTCGCCGCGTTCGTTTCGGGCAGGGTCTTTTCCGGCGTCGGGCGTTCATCCCGCGGCGGGATCGACCTGAAGGAATACCTGTCGTATCTGCTGCCGCTTGCCGGCTACGCACTTGTCCTGAATCTGTTGCTTCAGGCCGACGTCATAGCGCTCAAGGGCTTCCTGGGGCGTCTGTCAGGCCATGGTGGTTCGATTGGCGCCGCCGACGCGGCCTCCGCCGCCGCCGGCGTCTATGGCGCCGCGAAGAATGTGGCGCTGCTTCCATACCAGGCGGTGATTTCGCTGGCCTTCGTCGTTTTTCCAATCGTTTCCTCGGCGTCAAGCCGCGGTGACAGCGAAAGGGCGTCCCGGGTGGTTTCGGGCGCCTTCAGGCTGGCTTCGCTCCTGTCCTGGTGCGCTGTCGCCGTTTTCGGCTCGGCCCCCGCGGAAACGCTTGGCCTGCTTTTCGGCGCGTCATATTCGTCAGGCGCACCCGGTCTGGTGATTCTGCTGGGCGCTGGGGCCATGCTGGCGTTCATGCATGTGGGCAACGCGGTTCTTGCGTCTTCCGGGCGCCCGATCGTTTCGGTGCTCGGTGGCGTCGGCGCTGCCGTCGTCCAGATAGTCATGCTGGGGATTCTGCTTCCCGGCGCATCTGCCGCCGACGCCACATGGCTTGCCGCTGTATCGACGTTGTGCGGTTCGGCGTCCGGGGCCATTGTTGCCGGCATCCTCTGCGGCCGCGTGTTCGGCTTTTCCGGGTGGGTGCGCTCGGCCTTGTCCGCCGCGGTATCGGCAGTCGCGGCCCTGATCGCCGCGAGGCTCCTTCGCGGGGCATGCCCCTGGCCGGTTCTTCCGGTTGTCGCGCTGGCCGTATTCCTGGCGGTTCTCGCATTGACCGGCGGCATCGGTCGGGCCGATCTCGGCGTCCTTAGAAGGGTGATGTCCAGGCGGGTCAGGCGGGCTGGCTGATGTCTTCCGGGTAGTGCACCTTGACCAGGAAAAGTCCCTGCGGCGGGGCGGTCATGCCGGCCTTCGTCCGATCGCCCGACTCCAGCAGTTCAATGACCCATTCCGGGTTTTTCCTGCCGCGCCCGATTTCGACCAGCGTGCCCGCAATGATACGTACCATGTTTCGAAGAAACGCCCTTGCCCTGATGGTGATTGTGACGATGCCGTCGGCGCCCTGCTCCACCGTCAGTTGATCGACCGTCCTGACCGGGTTGTCCGAATCGCACTGGGCCGAACGGAACGCGTTGAAGTCGTGTCGCCCCAGCATCATGGCCGCCGCCCTTTGCATCGCTTCGACATCCAGCGATCCCCGGACGTGCCAGGCCCTTGACGCCTCCAGCGGAAGCCGTGTGTGTCCCGGTTGTATTCGATAGACGTAGGTCTTACCCCTTGCGGAAAACCTTGCGTTGAAGTTGTCCGGGGCCTCGTCGGCCATTACCACCTGAAGGTCGCGTGGAAGCAGGCTGTTGAGGCCGAAATGGAACGCAACCAGGGGAAGCGTGGTATCGAGCTTGAAGTTGACGACCATTCCGACCGCGTGAACCCCGGCATCGGTTCTTGACGAGGAATAAAGGCGAACCGGCTGTCCGGTCAGTCTGTTCAGCGCCTCGGCCAGGACACCCTGAACCGTCCTGTCGGAAGCCTGCATCTGCCATCCGCAGAAGCCGGTTCCGTCGAACTGGATAAGGAGCCTGATGTTGCGGGTCTGTCCGGGCATCTTTGGGCCGCACCTGATTGCGGTCATATGATAACCTCAACAGGTCGATTTTGCCTTCCTTCGGTGATTTTCCGGGGATTATTGATGAGACTGTCCGCTTTGGTTGCCGTGATGGTCGCTCTGCCGTCGTCCTGGCCGGCTTTGGCCGCGTCGGGCGCGGGCGCAGGCAATCCCGGCACCCCGGTCGTGGCCGACGACACCGTCAAGCCAGGAGGCGGCCATTGGGATCCCGACGGTGACGAACTTTCCCGCCAGGTCTTTTCAGTCTTTGATTTCGAACGGATTCCCCCCCACGCAAAGCCGGCTTTTGAACGACTGAAGCCGTCGGACAGGCCTCCGCATTTCCATGTTTTTCTGGTTTCCTGGCTGGTTGCCGTACCTTTGTTCGTGGTGTTCGTCCTGTGGCATTTCCGGAGGTCGCGACGTTCCGGGGCAAGTCCGCCGGCTGCGTCCGATGCCGGCGTTCCCGACGATCTCGTGCCGATCCTGGTGGCCATCGGGCTTGGCGCCGTCGTCCGGCTTGTCGCCGCCGCGCTTCTTCCCCTTCACGGATCCGAATGGGGAACGGTCGAACACAAGCCTTTTTCTGCCATTCCCGACATCGCCTTTTCCGGTTACGAGGTGTTGACCAACCCGCCGCTGCTCAACCTGGTCGAGCACTTCGTATTCCTGGTCTGTCACCACCCGTTCTGTTTCCGGCTTCCGATTGTCCTGGCCGGAGTCTGGATGATATGGTCTTCGCGAACCTCGGCCCGACTGATGTTCGGCCGTCGCGCAGGTATTCTGGCCGCCTTCCTGGTCGCCCTTCATCCCGGCCTGGTCATCTGGTCGGCCACCATGCGCGCATACCTGCCGATGGCGGCTTTTCTTGTGGCGGCCATTCCCCCGGCCTTCAGGCTGGCGCGCGGCGATGACAGGGACGGCGACGCGGTCCGGCTTGCCATCTTCTGCGCCCTTGCGGTCTGGACGCATTACATCGCGTGGATCTGGCTGGCCCTTCTGGGCGCCGTGATGCTGGCGACACTTGTCCTTCATCCGCGCAGGCTGTTAAAGCCCGCGATTTCGGCCTTGTTCGTCCTGGTCTCCTTCCTTCCGCTGGTGCCGTTCTTCTTCTTTGATTTCGGCTCGAAGCAGGGATCGATGCTGCCGGAATCATGGGCGGTCGATACCGTGGCGCTGCTGTCGGGCATGCCCCATGTTTCCGGCATTGCCGTTGTCGCCATCATTGTTGCCGGAAGGTTCTGGCGCAGCCGGCCGGCGACGGCGCTTGCCGCAGCGATTTCCGGATACGTCGGCCTCTGCCTGGCGACAAGTCCATTCATCTTCTGGGAAGTGTCGTACTCCGTGGGCGTGGCGGCCCCGGTCATGATTCTGCTTGCAGGTTGCATCGACCGCATGCGGTTTGCCCGTGTCGGCACGGCCGTCGTGCTCGCCGGATTTCTTGCAGCTTCGATAATCGTTGCCCGCGAACCTTCCGACAGCCCTGTCATGGCGCGAGTTTCGCGCCCCTACCTCTGGAGATCCGCATCGGTCGAAGAATTCTCCGGGATCATTTCCTCCGGGAAGCAGCCCGCTTCAACGCGGCCGGCCACCGTACTCGTCACGCCGGCTTTCGAGGCGGAATCGTTCCTTTATCACCTGGGGCCGGCGACGGCTTCGGAAGCAGGGGTCGAACCTGTCATAGTCAGGAACTTCGATCGCATGTCGTTTTCCGGACCGAAAGGCTGGTATCATGTCATCGGATTCGAGCGGTACTGGTCCTGGCGCCTGGGCCAGTGGCCCGAACTATCCCGATTCCTACGGTCATCCGGCAGCTTCTGGTACGCAAGGATGCAGGCGAACTGCGCGACCGGCCAGGGGATGACATGGTCGGCCTGGGATTGCGAATGGCTTTCGCGACACTGCCGGCTTGTTGAACGTAACGCGTCTGATGAACTATATTTGTGCGGCCCGGAACGCGGGCCTTGAAGTGGCATGAACGTGGGGTTGAACAACATGAAGTCATTTTCTGAAAGGATTCCGGCGGTTGTCCTGGCCATCTTCGCTGTTCATGTCGCCGCGTCCGGCGCCAGCGGCGCCGAGACCTGTGCAGAGCGCTTCATTCGCGCTCGGGCCGGTGAACTGGGAACCATGAAGGTCGATAAGGTCGTGCCGGTCGAGACGGGAGTACTGGCGTCATTTTCCTCCCCTGGGAAGAAGGGGCTCGTGGTCGTCGGCATGACGGTCGTCGGCCTGGATCTGGTGACTTCCCAGACGGTGTTCGGGCGGGATAACGCCTCGGACGTCGGCGCCGATGAGTCGAAGTGGCTTTCCGGACTTTTTTCGAAGCTTCATCCGGATCCAGAATTTCGCGCATGTCCCGAACTGATAAGGGAACAGAAACCCGAGGCCGCGGCGGTTTCTGACGTGATGAAGGCCTGGTGGAAGGAACAGACCGAACTCGACAACAAGCTGAGCGGCCGCACGCGCCTGCCAATGATAATCCTGGTGGTTTCCTCCGTTCTGGTGGTGCTTGGGCTGGCGTTCATGATCGTTGTGCGGCGGCGCAGGTCGGCTGGCGGCACCGAAGCGTCGGCCGTCGCAAAAACCGATTCCGAAGCCTCGCCGGTCGTGGCGTCGACCGTCACCGAAGACATTGCGACCGATGTCGGCGATGGGCCCGGTGTATCGGCGGACGATGATCGGGGCGAGGTCGTATAGCCGCTATCAGGCTGCGTTACCGCTGGACGCAAAGCCCTGGGCCGGGGCCTGGCTTGCTTCCGGAAGAATTCCGCGCGCGATTTCCTTGACTTCCACCCTTCCGGCACCGAATGCAGTCTTGCAGTGCTCGAACGCCTTCCAGGTATCGACGGTGCTTCCGCATGTGAACAGATCGACCGCGGCGTATCCGTATTCCGGCCATGTGTGAACGGCAAGATGTGACTCGGCAATGACAAAGACGGCCGTCACGCCATACGGGCTGAAGTGGTGCCTGGTCCGGCTAACGATCGTGGCGCCGGAAATTTCGCAAGCTTTCTCGAGTGTTTCAAGGATCAGCACCGGATCGTTAAGGTCAGCGGTGCAGTCATGAAAATCAGCCACCAGATGACGTCCAAGCGCGTTCAATTCTTTGTCCTCCGATCTGACACGAGGCCGGTGCGTCAGCGTTCCGGCCCCAGGTTCATAAGTCACCTCCGGATTCCGCTCCGGCGGAATCGAGTGCCCCGCGAAGGCGGGGACAAGGGCATACAGTATGCGGCAGGACAGGTGTCAATGTCAACGATTTCTTAATCCAAATACGGGGTTTCGCCTGTTTTTCAACCGATTTCAGGTCGTGCGGCGGCGAAGTTGAATGATTCCAATCAGTGCGAGCATCAAGAGCAGGGTGGCGCCCGTCGTGCCGGATTTTCCGGCGGAACCGCTGCAACCACTACCTGAGGTTTCCGTTTCGTCGCGTAAGTCGTTGCCTGAAATGACATCTGAAAATCCCTGGGAGTCGGAACCGCTGTCGGTTCTTTCGATGGCGTCGCGTCCCCCAAGATCGGGATCAGGCTCCGGAGGCGGTTCCCATCCGCCGCACTTGTCGATTGAACCGGGGTGTGTCGTAAGGCCGATGTCGGAACACGGGACGCACTGCAGTTTGGTCGCTTCCTCCACGCTGCAGAAATAGCCGAATTCGCAGTCGGACTGTTTGGTGCATTTGTGCTGGAACCGGAACACGGTTCCCTTCTCGCCGACCCCGAATCCGGTATAGCGGTCGATGAAGTCCGCGTCGAACAGTCTTCCGGTCGCGCAGGCCGGGGCGGACTGGCTCATCATGTCATACTCCACTTTCCCCAGTTCCGGGGCCTTGTTCCAGGTCGCGCCCCCATCCTCGGTGCCGAACATCGCCACGGCGAAGTACTTTGGCGGGTTTCCGCCGCTGCCGCTGCCGCCCTTGGTGACAAAGGCGGATGCGGCCACCCTGCCCCTGATGACGTCGTCCTGGCCGCGCCAGAAATGCATGGCAGCAACTTCGGAGATGAATATCTGCGTGTCTCCGAACATCGAACTGATTGTGCCCACCTGCATGTTGATCATGCAGTCGGACCAGTTCTTTCCGCCATCGATGGTGCGCAGCAGTTTGGCAACCTTGCCCTGCTGTTCCGTGTTGTCGTACGCGGAAAGGGCCAGGAAGCCCTCGTCGCGGTCAATCATCTCGATCTCCTGGGCGATCCACCCCCCTTCGAAGGTAAGCGGTCCGGTGTATGAAAGCATCGATACGGTGTGAACCGGATCTTCGTTCGGCATGTCGATTGTCGAGGCCTCTGTCCAGTTCCCGCCGCCATCGGAGGTGACCAGGATGTGCGTGCGGTAGTAATACTGCTCTTCAACCGGCGGCCGGTCGTATTCCTCGACCTCGATTACCTCGGCCTCGGTCGCGGCGACCCAGCCGTTCCTGCCGTCGATGAAGTGCATGGCGACAATGGACGGGCTTGAATCCGGGTGTTCCGGGTTTCCCATGTAAGGAACGCTGGCTTCGGTGAACGTGACGTCCTTTTCGTCATCGGACAGTTCGAAGCGGTATATCGATCCGCTGGCCGTTCCGATGACGCCGGATTTTCCGTCAAACGAGTGCATGACGGTGAAGGTTTCCTTTTTGTCGCCGATGGTCGGCGCGTCGAACTTGACGTCGAATTTTCCGGTCTGCCTGGCCAGGCCGATGTAGTTGCCGCACGCGGCCCACGTGTATCGCGTCTTGTGCCCGGTGTCGTCCTCGGTCTGCCAGGATTCGAGATCCGACATGGTGCACATGCTGCTTTCATCCGGATTGAGGACGCTTCCGGCCATCCCTGCGCCGATGACGTTCGCGATGTCCCTTATGACCTCGCCGGCGTCATAGCTGATGAAAGCCAGTCCCTTGGTTTTCAGGAATATGTCCTGCATGCTTCCGGAAGCGATGTTCATGCCGCCGATGTAAAGATTGTTGCTGTCCAGGGCATCGACCGCGAAGTACATGTGCGTATTCAGAGCGCCTGTAGGAACCCTGGAATACCAGCCGGGAAGTCCGGTCAGCGCGGTTTCGTTCCCTGCCCAGGCGGCAGCTGGAACAAGGAGAGTCACAAGGGACAGCATCATCAGCATCTTTTTCATGGCACACCACCATCAAGCAGGGGCCGTCCGCCAATCTGTCAGCCCCTGACAATTATTGCGCGACCCTGAAGAAAAGTATATGAATCCACGCGACAAATCCAGACTGTCCGGCTCATCCATTCCAAAATCCCGGCGGCGCCGGGCGGATTGGAACCGCCGAACAAGGCAAATTCGCATGTTTCGTTTATAATCGCCGCGCGATCGGTTTTTCTTTTTGAAGGTACATTCCATGGCGCCTGAAGACAGTGTTTACGATTTTGCGGAAGTTGAGGCCAGGTGGCAGAAGTTCTGGCTGGACAATCGGACGTTTCGGGCCGATGACGACTCGGATCGGCCGAAGTTTTATATCCTGGACATGTTTCCCTATCCGTCCGGCGCCGGTCTGCACGTCGGCCATCCCGAAGGATACACGGCGACCGACATACTGGCGCGGTACAAGAGGATGAGGGGTTTCGAGGTCCTGCATCCGATGGGCTGGGACTCTTTCGGCCTGCCGGCCGAGCAGTATGCCCTTAAAACGGGGATTCATCCGGAAATCACGACGAAGAAGAACATCGACAATTTCAGGCGGCAGATACGGATGCTCGGCCTGGGATACGACTGGGAAAGGGAAATCGCGACTTCGGACAGTTCCTATTATCGATGGACCCAGTGGATTTTCCTCAAGCTCTTTGAGCACGGGCTGGCTTACCAGACCGAGATCCCCGTAAATTTCTGCCCCGCCCTGGGAACGGTCCTGGCTGACGAGGAAGTTATTGACGGGAGGTCTGAGCGTGGCGGCCATCCGGTCGAACGTCGTCCGATGCGGCAGTGGATGCTGAAGATAACCGCCTATGCCGACAAGCTGCTCGATGGGCTGGACGATCTTGACTGGCCGGATTCCATCAAGGAGATGCAGCGGAACTGGATCGGGCGTTCAGAGGGGGCCGAGGTCGATTTCACGGTCGATGGAACCGGTGACGTGTTCAGGATATTCACGACGCGCGTCGATACCCTTTTCGGCGTGACTTTCATGGTGCTTGCGCCGGAACATCCGCTGGTGCAGAAGATAACGACTGAAGACAGGGTGAAGTCGGTCGGGGAATATGTGGCGAAGGCCCGTTCGATGTCGGATATCGACAGAACGGATGCGACCAGGGAAAAGACGGGCGTGTTTACCGGCGCGTATGCGGTCAATCCGGTCAGTGGCGACAAGGTTCCGATCTGGGTTGCCGATTACGTGCTTTCGACCTATGGCACCGGCGCCATCATGGCAGTTCCGGGACACGACGACCGGGATTACGCGTTCGCCCGGAAGTTCGGCCTTCCGGTCATCGAGGTCGTTTCGCCAGATGGCCAGCTTCACGGACGTGGCGAAGAGGCATTCACCGATTACGGCGTTGCCGTCAATTCCGGAAGGTATTCCGGCATGGCGACGGCCCAGATGCAGTCGGCGGTCATCGCCGATCTCCAGGCCAGCGGCATCGGCAAGGCTTCGGTCCAGTACCGCCTGCGCGACTGGGTATTCTCCCGTCAGCGTTACTGGGGCGAGCCTTTCCCGCTGGTACACATGGAAGACGGCTCCATCAGGGCGCTTTCCGCCGACGAACTTCCGGTAACGCTGCCGCCGGTTACCTCTTACGAGGTCGCCGGAACCGGGGAATCGCCGCTGGCGACCATCGAGGACTGGGTGTCCTGGACGGATCCCCGGAACGGCGCCAGGGGCCGCCGCGAGACCCACACCATGCCGCAGTGGGCCGGTTCGTGCTGGTATTACCTTCGTTACCTTGATCCGCACAACGACACGTGCCTGGTCGATCCGGAAAAGGAAAGGAAGTGGATGCCGGTCGATCTGTACGTGGGCGGCGCCGAGCACGCGGTGCTCCACCTGCTGTACGCAAGGTTCTGGCATCACTTCCTGTACGACATCGGGGCGGTCAGCACGAAGGAGCCCTTCAGGAAGCTGGTCAACCAGGGGCTGATCCTGGGCGAGGACGGCCAGAAGATGTCGAAGTCGCGCGGCAACGTGGTCAATCCCGACGATGTGGTGCGCGAGTTCGGCGCGGACGCGATGCGCCTGTACGAGATGTTCATGGGTCCTCTCGAGGTGGTCAAGCCGTGGACTACCCGGGGCGTCGTCGGGACAAAGCGGTTCATCGACCGAATCTGGCGTTATTGTTCCGACAGGTTGTCGGACGAAACGCCGCCCAGGGACTTGCAGAGGGTTCTGCACCAGACCATCCGGAAGGTGACCGAGGACATCGAGAAGATTAGGTACAACACCGCGCTGGCCCAGATGATGACCCTGCAGAACGAAGCGGGCAAGGCGCCCCTGAAGTATCGGCAGGTGGCCGAGGCGATGGTTCTGATGCTGTCCCCGTTCGCGCCGCACGTGTGCGAGGAACTGTGGGAAAGGATGGGACATCGGCCGTCCATCGTTGACGTTGCGTGGCCCGGATTCGATCCCGATCTTTGCGTGCAGGATACGGTTGAAGTGGCCGTGCAGATAAACGGAAAGGTTCGCGGAACGGTCGTTGCGGCAAGCGACATAGACCAGGAAAGCCTGAAGCAGATGGCCCTGGGCAACGAAAACGTGGCCAGGCATCTTCAGGGAATGACGGTGAGGAAGGTTATCGTCGTCGGCAACCGTGTGGTCAACATTGTTGCCGGTTGACGCGATTGTTCAGCGCATTTCGCGCTGTCCGGGGGCTTATCGATGATTGTTGACCTGCATGTGTGCATTCCGCCGTCGATGACGGACGAAGTGATTGAAAGCGTTCTTGATTCATGCCGGCGTGCCGGCCTCGACGGCGCCTGCCTGGTCGGGATCGACTCGGTGCCGCCAGTCGAACGCATCAGGGAGCTTGCCGGTGACCTGGCGGTCTTTTTCGGGGTCGAATTCTCGCTTCCCCGTGGAAGGCTCGTCTGGATTCCAACCGATGTTTCCCACCTTGGCCTTGCCCTTCCATTCGGGCGGAGCCTGGAGGAGATGGTCGCCTTTTTCAAGGCCGAAGGCGGCGTGATGTTTGCCGCGCATCCATACGATCGCAGCGACGGCCCCGCATTTTCCGATGGGATATACGACCTTGACGACATCAGCGGAATCGAGGTGGCCAACGCCGGGCGCGATCCCTGGAAGAACAACATGGCCCAGGACGCGGTCGTTCAGTTGAAGCTGAAGGGGTTCGGCGGCACGGGGCGGCACGAGGCCGGCGCGGCTGAGATCGGCTCGGCGGCGACGCTGATACTTGATGACGCGCAGTCACAGGCGGATCTGGTCGCCCAGCTTGGCAGGGATGACCTGTGGGCGGTCGAGTTCCTTTCGGATGCCTCGCAGTTCGGCGAGGATGGCGGCGATGACGGTCACCGGGAGCATCAGGGCGGCCATCAGTGTGGCGGCCAGAGGCGGCAGCCTCAGGCAGAGGCCCAGCACGGACATTTGCCCGGCGGTCGGCCCGCTTCAAGAACGGGGGGGCATGGTCCGCAGGCAGGCGATCAGAGAAGGGGTCAGCAGAGGCAACCGGGCGGCGGCAGACCTCAGCAGCGGCCCAACAGGGGGGGGCAGGGCGGCCGCCGTCAGGCGGGCCCGAAGTAGAAGGGGGGAGTATGAACACGCTTTCGATAGTCATTCCGGTCTATAACGAGCGCAGGACTCTTCTGACCCTGCTTTCCAGGGTTCTTTCGGTCGATCTGAAGGGCATGCGCAAGGAACTGGTGCTTGTCGATGACTGTTCGAAGGACGGAACAACCGATCTCGTAAGAAGTCTTGAAAACGATGTCTGGCGGGAAAGGATGGCTTCCATGGGGGTTCCGTCGGCCCGGTTGCGCGAAGCGTCGATCAAGATGCTTTACCACCAGGTCAATCGGGGCAAGGGTGCCGCCCTCAGGACGGGGTTCGCGGCCGTGTCGGGGGACTTCGTCATCATCCAGGACGCCGATCTGGAATATGACCCGAACGAGTATCCGAAGCTTCTGGTACCGCTTCTGGACGGTCGTGCAGATGTCGTCTATGGGTCGCGCTTTGCGGGCGAGACCAGGCGGGTACTGCTCTTCTGGCATTCGGTCGGCAACCAGTTCCTGACTTTCCTTTCAAACATGCTGACTGACCTGAACCTGACGGACATGGAAACCTGCTACAAGGTTTTCAGGGCCGACGTGATCAAGGGACTGAACCTGAAGTCCGAGCGCTTCGGCATCGAACCCGAGATGACCGCGAAGCTGGCCAAGATGCGTTACCGCATTTACGAGGTGCCCATCACTTACAGCGGCCGTTCGTACGCCGAAGGCAAGAAGATCGGCATGAAGGACGGTTTCGAGGCGCTTTACAGCATCATCAGGTTCTCGATGTTCGACAGCGACTATGTCAAGGGCGGCGTCGTCGAGGAGACTCTGTCCAAGATGAACGCGCTGGAGAAGTTCAATCAGTACCTTTTTGATTCAATTTCGAAGTGGTGCGGTAACAGGATTCTGGAGGTCGGCGCCGGAACCGGCAATATCACGCGTTTTCTGACGGCCAGGGGCGAGGTTACGGCCACGGACTACAATCCGGACAGCGTGGATCGTCTGAAGGCACAGTTCGGCGCCCTCGAGGGATTCCGGGCCGAGGCATGGGACGTCGCATCCGAGCCACCCTCGTGGATGGTCGAACACGGGTTCGACACCATTGTTTGCCTGAACGTTCTCGAGCATGTCGATGACCACGAGCAGGCCCTTGTCAACATGCGCAGGATTCTTGAATCCCGTCAGGGCCGGCTTCTGCTGCTTGTTCCTTCCTACCAGGGCCTGTATTCGGATCTGGACAGGAACCTGGGCCATTTCCGCAGGTATGAGTCGGAAGAATTGAAGGCGCTGCTTGAAAAGACCGGCTGGAAGGTTGAAGAGAGCTTCCGGCTGAACATGGCCGGGGTGCTGGGCTGGTTCATTAACGGCCCGATCCTGAAGCGCCAGCGGCTTCCCACGGCCCAGCTCGGCCTTTACGAACTTCTTTCCCCGGTCCTTCTCGGCCTGGAAAAGAGAATCCCGAAGCGCCCGCTGGGGCTTTCAATCGTCTGTGTCGCCACTCCGTCGCGTCCGTGATCCGTTTACCCGCACCGGTCAAACCGTCTTGGCAGGATTGTCTTTTTGCGGCATTGTTGTCCGGTCTTGTAACTGGTGATTCAGGATGGATGGCGATGTTTCTTCAAATGATGTGACGATTCGTCTCCGCATGAGCGCGCACGACGCGCATTACGGTGGAAATCTTGTTGACGGGGCGAGGATGCTGGGGCTTTTCGGCGACGTGGCGACCGAACTCCTGATCCGTCACGACGGCGATGAAGGCCTGTTCCGGGCCTACGACATGGTCGAATTTCTTGCCCCGGTCTATGCAGGGGACTATATCGAGGCTCGCGGTCGGATAACCAGGGTCGGGCGCACGTCCAGGGTCATGGAGTTTTCGGCCTTCAAGGTAATCGAGGCATCCAGGGATCCGGAAACCCCGAGCGCGGCCGACGTGCTGAAGCAGCCGGTTCTGGTCTGCCGCGCGACCGGAACGTGCGTCGTTCCGATTGAATTCCAGAGATTCGCCCCGAAGGAGGTTTGAACATGCGGCAACGCGATCCGTTGATAATCACGGCGGCAATATGCGGCGCCGAGACCATGAAGGATCACAATCCGGCGGTCCCATATACCGCGCGGGAACTTGCCCGCGAGGCCGAATTGTGTCGCGCCGAGGGTGCATCCGTCATACATCTGCATGTTCGAAGGCCGGACGGGTCGCCGACCCAGGATCGCCGGACTTTTGGCGAGGCGATTGATGCAATCAGGCAGGCCGCGCCGGACATCATCATCCAGACATCGACCGGCGGCGCTGTCGGCATGACCGTGCAGGAGCGAACCCAGCCGCTGGATCTGAAGCCCGAGTTCTGCACCCTGACGACCGGGACGTGCAATTTCGGCGACGAGGTCTTCGAGAATACGTTCCCGATGATCCGGGAGATTGCGGCCAGGGCGGTCGCAAACGGCGTCAGGATGGAGATAGAGGCCTTTGACGCGGGGTTTGTCGATAATGCCCTTCGCCTGCATCGCGAAGGCGTCATTCCAGCCCCCCTGCACTTCGATTTCGTGCTTGGCGTTCCGGGTGCGATGACCGGAACCGAGGATCGCCTGGATTTCATGCGATCCATCATCCCGGCAGATTCGACGTGGATGGTCGCCGGCGTCGGTCGTTTCGAACTGCCGCTGGCGTCGGCCGCAATCGCGCGCGGCGGCCATGTCAGGGTTGGGCTTGAAGACAACAGCTATATAAGCAGGGGCGTGCTGGCGAAGGGTTCCTGGGAACTTGTGCGAGAGGTTCGGAAAATGGCCGAACAGGCTGGTGTAACGCTTGCCACGCCGGCAGAGGCACGCCGGATACTGTCAATCAATCCAGCCTGACCTTCAGCCGCGTCGTCGAACCAGGCGACCGCAGGCATGCATGGCGACCGCCGAAAGAATCACAAGCAAGGCCGACCACGGGTTGCCATGTCCCGTGGAAGAACAGCCTCCTTTCAAGGAGTCCGTCTGCTCGGGCACCTGGGTGCCTTCGTCGGCAGGCGAAGACAGATCCCGCGTGACCAGGATGTCGTCGGGATCCGAGGTTCCGCGATCCTTCGGGCCGGCATCGTACGGAACAACGATGACGCCGTCGGCCTCTTCCACATCCCTGGATGTCACGTCCGAGGCGACATCGCCAATCACGTCGCCGGACGGTTCCTCAACCACGCCTTCATTAACTTCAACCGCTTCGGGGATCGTCGGAACGTCCGCCTGTTCCGGCTGATCGGCCTGCTCCGCCTGATCCGGAAGGATGCACTGCGGGATGCAGTCCCATCCAGGTCCGTCGGTGTTGTATCCGCTCTTGTTCTTCAGGGCGTCCTTGATGTAGTTCAGGGACTCGTCAACCAGGAAGATAAGTCCGTGCTCGACCATAGGCGTTTCAAGTTCAATGTTCCGAGCGCCGTAAATGATGGAGCCTTCCTGCGGGATGATGATTTCGTCGTAATCGCTCCAGATCGATGTGTAACGGATGTCGCCAAGCGTTTCGTCGCAGGCGTTGACGGCGGCCAGGACGTCGTTTTTTTGCCAGCCTCCGTCCTTTTCGGACGGAATGCACATCTCGTCGGCACCGCACGAAACGAAATCGACACAGGCCACGCGCGTGCCGTGAACCGCGATGGCGAGGCCCACGAAATTGCGGATCTTGTGCACTCCGCAGAAGTGCCGCAGGTAGTACATGGTGTTCAGGCCGCCCTCGGAATGGGCGATGATATCGACCTTGTCCCACCCGGTCTTTTCCAGAAGTTCATCGACCCATGCCGATATTTCCCTTGCGTGGTCGGGATCACAGCCGGTCGGGTCGTTGAACTTGGGATTCATGATGTACTCTTCGGGCCAGCCGTCCTCGATCAGTTTGTCCTTGAACCTGCCCCAGGTGACCCAGTCTCCGGCGTTGACCGGGAAATAACCGTGGATCATCAGGATGGGCCTTCGGGAATAGTCGGGCTCGGCCGCCGACAGAATGGACGGGGGCATGACCACGAACACAGCCAGAAAAGCCGCGAACCAGTATTTCATCGATTATTTGCCGTTTGAGAATCTGACTTCGTAGTCGGTCTGGGCACAGCTTGTCGCGGGGGCGCCGGTTCGATAGACCTTGATGTAGAAGGTCCGGCTGTCGTCGCCGCATTCGCGGATGTTGTACGGGTTGCTGACGCCGGTGCAGATGCTGTTGGCGCCGCAGCACGCGTTCAGGTCGGATCCGGCACCGCCGCCGCAGGCGTCCGGCGCGCAGCAGGTCCAGAACTGTCCGGTCGGGTTGATGCACGCGCCCTGGCCGACGGTGTTAGCCTTGTCAATAACCGATACGTTGTAGTTGTAGTCGTTGATGCCGTCCGCGCAGGCCGAAGGCTGAGAGCAGGAACCGACGTGGATTTCCAGACCGATTGAACCGTCGGAAGGCCTGACAACCCAGGCGCGCAGGTTGAATTTGTCGGCACCGGGACTGGACAGCGTTCCGCTGTCCGCCGTGTCGGTCGCCTGGATTCTATACCAGTCGGCGTCGGTGTCCGGGACGATCCTGCCGGTTCTGGTGATTGTGGGCGAAGAACCGGTGTCGTTGATGGTTCCAAGGTCGATTGCCTGACCGCACAGGTTGGCCGTGTTGTCGTTGGCGTCCTGCGCGCATTCGCAACCGTCGGTCGGGGATTTGTTCACATCGAACCAGCCGGCCGCGCAGCCGGAAACCTGGCAAGAGCCGTTGACGCAAACCATGCCGGAATGCAGGATTTCATCGTCGGAAGGACAGAGCGCGGTCGGGTTTTCGTCGGTCGCGCCCGAGCAGTTGTCGTCGATGTTGTTACACGTTTCTTCGACGCCGGGGTTGATGGCGAAGATCTTGTCCTTGCAGTCGCCGCCAGCCGCCGCCGTGTACTGTCCGGTGGGGGCGCAAAGGCACTTGCTTGAACCGGTCGCGCCATAACCATCGCTGTCTTCGTCGATGAAGTAGTTCAGGCAGCCGTCGGCATTTTCCGTGTTCTGGACGCCGTCGCAGTTGTCATCCTTGTTGTTGTTGCAGACTTCCCTGTTACCGGGCTTGACCGACGAGTCGTTGTCGTCGCAGTCGCCGGTCTGGTTCGCCCGGTACATGTCCAGGGCGAAGCACAGGCAAAGGTTGTCGGACGTCCCGAACCCGTCGTTGTCGCCATCGTAGTAATAGCTTGTGCAGCCGATGGCCCCAACGTCATTCTGGGAGCCGGTGCAGTCGTTGTCCTTGCCGTCGAAACAGATTTCCTTGATGCCGGGGTTGATTGCCGGGCTGTTGTCATTGCAGTCCCCGCCGAACCTGGCCGAGTAAAGGCCGGAGGTCGAGCACAGGCACTTGAAGTCGTTAGTGCCGTAGTTGTCGGCGTCGTTGTCGTAATAGAAGTTCAGGCAGTTGGCGGCGTTTTCGTCGTTTTCGGAACCGTTGCAGTTGTCGTCCAGCCCGTTGCTGCAGATTTCCTGGGCTCCCGGGTGCCGCGCCGGGTTGTTGTCGTCGCAGTCGCCGGTTCTTACAGCCGTGTACTTGCCTTCGCCGGCGCACAGGCATCTGAAGTCGGCGCTTCCCCAGGTGTCCCTGTCGTTGTCCATGTAGAAGCTGGCGCATCCGATGGCGGTGCCCGAATCGGTCAGCCCGTCGCAGTTGTCATCGATGTTGTTGCCGCATCGTTCGGCCTGGTACTTGCCGACTTCCGGGTTGTACGGCTCGCAGTCTGGCTTAGCCGGTGTCGGGCAGCCAAACCCGGCCTGGGGGTCGTCGTCGCCGTCGATGTCGCAGTCGCACGCATCGCCTATTCCGTCGGTATCAAGGTCGTCCTGTCCCGCGTTGGCGATCAGCGGGCAGTTGTCCGGGAGTCCGGCCGGGACGCAGATGACGCCGTTCGGGTCGGCGCCGGTATTGATTATGCCGTCGTCGTCCGCGTCGCAGTCGCACACGTCGCCGGTGCCGTCGATATCCTGGTCTTCCTGGTTCGGGTTCGGATCCCACGGGCAGTTGTCGTCTTCGTTGACGATGCCGTCGCCGTCGAAGTCGTCATCGCAGTCCATTGCGTTCTGATCCGGGTTCGGGGTGTACGGGCAGTTGTCGCCCGGATCAACCAGCGGGCAGCCCGGGTTGTTGTTGAACACGGTGTCGGAATCGATGTCGCAGTCGCACGCGTCGCCGATCTTGTCCTTGTCAACGTCGCGCTGGTTCACGTTCTGAACCAGGATGCAGTTGTCCGGATTTTCCAGAACCGGGCAGCCCGGGTTGTTGTTCGAAACGCCGTCGGAGTCGGCGTCGCAGTCGCAGGCGTCACCCTTGTTGTTCGCATTCGTGTCTGCCTGATCCGGGTTCTGGACGTACAGGCAGTTGTCGGACGTCACGACCGGGCAACCCGGGTTGTTGTTCGCAATCCCGTCGGAATCGATGTCGCAGTCGCATGCGTCGCCGCGCGTATCGGCATCGGTGTTTTCCTGGCCGGGATTGTGCACTGCGTCGCAGTTGTCCTCGGAAACCGTGCACTGGCCGCCCAGCATGTTCAGGACTGCCGGGTTGGCCTTGCCGTCGCCGTCCTTGTCGCAGTCGCATGCGTCGCCAAGCTCGTCGCCGTCGATATTTCCCTGGTCGCTGTTCTTGACCAGCGGGCAGTTGTCTCCGACGTCGGGAATGCCGTCGTTGTCGTCGTCCGGGTCGCAGGCGTCGCCCATGACCTCGGGCCCGTCCTCGTCGTCGATGTCGTTGTTTTCCTGGCCCGGGTTCTTCTTGTACGGGCAGTTGTCCAGGGCGTTCGCGATGCCGTCGCCGTCGATATCCGGGTCGATGCAGTTGGCGATCCCATCCTTGTCATCGTCCGGGAAGTTGTCGTCGGTGACGCCGTTGCAGTCCTGATCCATGCCGTCGCAGATCTCGGGGGCCGCCGGGGTTCCCTGGCAATCACCCAGGATTCCGCCCGAGCAGTACTTCTTGCCGGGACATGTGCCGAAGCTGTTTTTCAGTTCGCACGGGACGCCCGCCAGTTCCTCGTCAATCTTGTCGTCGCAGTCGTCGTCGCTGCCGTTGCAGACTTCGGCCGTCGGCACCTTGGCGCTGCAGTCGGTCGCGCAGGTTCTTTCACCCCGGCAGGTGCCGAATTCGTTTTCGTTGTAACACTTAGTCTTGTATTCCATGGTCGCGAATTCGGCCGAGCACGGGCAGAAGTCGTCGGCGGGCATGCACTGCTTGATGAAGTCGCCGTTGAACGGGATGTCCTCGCACTGGAATCCTTCGGGACAGTCGGTGTCGCGCTTGCATTCGGCGCCGCAGAAACTGCCCTCGGGACCGAATTCGACACACAGGTAAAGGTTTTCGCCACCACCCTCTTTGAGCACGCAGTCGGCGCCGGTCATGCAGGGCTTGCACAGGTTGGCGAACGGATAGACACACGCGAAAATCGGGTCGCCGCCAGATGCGATGTTTGTGCAGACCCAGCCCTGCTGGCAGTTGTTATCCGCGCCGGAACAATAGGTCGAGCACACGGATCCGTTCAACGTCGGGAAGCAAAGCCCGGAAAGGCACTCCCTTCCGGTTTCGCAACTGCATCCGGCACCACCGGGACACTCCGGCGGCTCCTCGTAGTCCGCCATCGCGTCACCAGACATTGAATCGCCGGTATCCGGCGAATTGGCGTCGCGTTCGACATTGTCCAAGCCGATGTCCGAAGATCCCGGATCCCCGGCAATGTCAAGGGATGAATCCCATTGGATATCGTACGGTTCAGTGCTGTCTTCCGCGGGATTTTCACCGCCGCCGCATGCCTGAACGGAAATCAAGGCAAGGGAAAGCAGTGCACTGAAAAGGGAGAAACGCTTCATCGGCCGCCTCCATAAACCCGGCAGCGACGCTGTGCGCGTTGTGTGTGCCGGGACAAAAATCCAAGGTATGGTACAGCATATCGGTACCTTATTTCAATTTAGAAGACGCCCGTGCGGATGCAACTCGTCGGCCCTGATTGTCCGTGCCCTGGCTTGCGGGTATTATTGCTGTAATGGCGGGGACGATGTGCCTGGGTATGGCGGAATTTCTGGCGCGAGGATTGTGGATTGAATCGTTTTGGTGAATTGAAATGGTCAGTTCTTGTTGTTTCATTATCAGTGCTTGCGATATCTTGCGGATCCGGCGACGTGCGATGCGTTGATTCAATCGACTGTAAACTGGGCCTTGCATGCCGTGACATGAAGTGTGCCGCGGTTGCCTGCCAGTCCATCGATGATTGCGATTCGAGCCTGGAGATCTGCGTCCCGGCAGGTTACCCGGGCAAATCCGGCGACGGGCGGGTGTGCACGGCCCGATGCAGCGTGTTCAACCTGTGTCCCGAAGGCTGGGAATGCCGCGGAGGCGCCTGCGTTGTTGAAGGCTTGGTCGATTCGGACGTTGTCCCGGATGACTCGGGCTCCGAAGATGCGTCAGGCCTGGTTGACGTCATGAATGACGGTCAGCGGGATGAAGGGCGTGCAGATACGGGCAGGGACGAGCCTACGGAGATTTCTCAGAACGTCGATGGTGGGTCAGATTATTCTGGAACGCTGGATATGTGGAGTCAGGATATCGGTCCGGGCGACGGCATTGTCTGGCAGGACGGAAGCTCTTGCGTGCCGGATTGTGGTGACCGAGAATGCGGTCATGATCCGGTTTGCGGCACGTTGGACTGCGGTACGTGCAATGAAGGGTATTCGTGTCGGGATGGCGAATGCCTTGAGAGTTTGTGCCTGCCGGATTGCAGAGGTTACGTCTGCGGGGTTGATCCGGTTTGCGGCGCGCTGAAATGTGGCTCTTGTGATGAAGGGTATTCGTGTCATGATGGCGAGTGTGTTCAAAACGCGTGTGAGCCGGATTGTGGCACCAGCAAATGCGGTCCTGATCCAATCTGCGGCACGTTGAATTGTGGCAGCTGTGCTGATCATCACACATGCTCTGGTGGAAAATGCGTTTGTATTCCCGATTGTACCGGCGTTGAATGCGGTTTTGATCCTGTCTGCGGAACCTTGAATTGTGGCACATGTGGTGATCATCACACATGTTATGGTGGAAAATGCGCATGCATTCCCGATTGTACCGGCGTTGAATGCGGTTTTGATCCTGTCTGCGGAACCCTGAATTGCGGCGTGTGTCAAGGAACGGATGAGTGCGTCAGCGGGGATTGTGTCTGGCGGCCTGAAAATCACACGGTTAACTGCAGCAGTGGCATGTGCCTGATTCCTGCCGGTTCATTCTGGATGGGCTGCAATGCTTCAGTGGACAATGAATGTCAGGGTGACGAAAAGCCTTACCATAAGGTCACATTGCGGGCGTATCGCATCGACAGGACGGAAGTGACGCAGGGTGAGTACAAGAAGTGCGTCGATGCCGGTTTGTGTACGGTTCCGTTTTGCAAATGGGACCCATCGGTTGCATCGAATCGCCCTGTTGTATGTGTTACCTGGGCGCAGGCCGACGCATATTGCACGTGGATCGGGAAGCGGTTACCGACCGAAGCGGAATGGGAAAAGGCCGCGCGCGGTACTGATGGCCGGAAGTTTCCATGGGGAAATCAATCGGCGACATGTGATTACGCGGTGATGTACAACGGTGTCAATGGGTGCGGATCCGATGAAACATGGGATGTGTGCAGCAAATCACCTGTTGGTGACAGCCCATATGGATTGTGCGATATGTCCGGAAACGTCTGGGAGTGGGTTTCCGACTGGTACAATTCGGATTACTACCAGAGCAGCCCTTCGTCGAATCCAGCCGGTCCGGTTAGCGGCCCTTCCAGCGTCGTGCGCGGCGGCTGCTACTACAGGAATTATGGCCAGGTCCTTCGAGCGTCAGCTCGCTCCAGTTACTTACCGTCGGATCATCCTGGAACGCTCGGCTTCCGCTGTGTCAGCGATGCGCAGTAAAACGGTAGAGAGTTGGGAATGCAAGAGTCCTGTCACGAAGGTTTATTGAGCCATATCGGTCAGGCCCACGAGCTTTTTCACATCATACAGTATGAAAACATGTCGTACGCGGCCAGGATGTTGAAATCCCAGTGGAAATGGTTCATGGAGGGCTCGGCTGTCTGGGCCGAGATGGTCACTTTACCCGATTCGAACTCGGCAAAGGATTATGCGAAGGCGGGATCGGATTTCGTGCATCTGGGGCTGGATGGCCTTGGCGGTGCATCCGACGATCAGGCTTATGCGTCTGCTGCCCTGTTCGACTACCTTGAGAAGCAGCACGAGGGCGCGGTGCTCCGCATTCTCCAGGCGGTTGGGACGCTCACATGGCCGGACGACGCGCTGCGTACAGAGGTCGGCGATGTGCCGGCGTTCCTGGAAGGCTTTGCGCTGGCCTACTTCGGGGGCCAGGTCGCCCCGTACAATGGATGGGATCTTTCCAGGGCGTTCCTGCCGCCCCGGGCCCTAGTGAATCCATCCACGCTGTTGATCGACCGCGGCCTGCCACCCGAGAGCATCATTGGCGTTCGTGCCACGACCGACCCCCGGACGCAGCCGCCGGTGTCCTACGCCGAAGCCAGTGGCAGCGTGCTGCGGGCGTCCCACAAGGGCGGATTCCAGCGGACATTGTTGTTGGACAGTGCGGGAAAGGTGAAGGAGCGGCTTGATGGGCTGGGAACGCCCGAGGGGATCGCGCTGGCCAGCGCCGAGACGTTCACAACGGTAAATCCGCTGGTAGTGATCCACGTCAACGGCCATCCGGCTGGCGACTACGCGCGCAATCCGAGTGTGGTGTTCGAGGTTCCAACGCTGGACCAGGTCACGCCGGCCACGTTTCACTACGCCAGTGCCGTTGATCTGACCGCGACGGGTGGCGGGTTCGGCGACGGGGCTGCCAGGGGCAGTCTGGTGGTGTTTTACCAGGAGTACGCGACAAATCAGTGGTCCGATGCGTCGGTCACCGCCAAGCTGCCAGCGAACATCGTGACGCCGATGGACGTGCCGGTCGTGGTACGTCACAAGGCGGGCGTGGACAGTAATTCCCGGACTGTCACGGTGACGGGTGATTGAATAGCACCACGGTTCGCTTCGGCGGCCGTTGACCGGCCCGATCCGTCCCACAATCTGATTCCGGTCGTGTTTATGCGCATGCAGCGGCATACCCCGTGTTCCCCGCTGTCCTCGTACGGGCGGATTATATCCACCCGCTGCGGTCGAGCACCGGGGTCACAGCCGCAGTCTCTGGAATGGTGAATTATCCCGGGCCGCGAAAGTGTCAGTTTCTGACCGAAGATTGTCGTCGGCAATTAAAACCGAAAGTTCCGGATGTCCACGCCTTAAAGATCGTCGTTAAATTCCCTTGGCCCCGGCGGTCGTGGACATGCTATCTTTACGCGGATTCGGGACCGTCTGGTCCGTGGTGCATTCTTGTAACTCCAGGGGTGAATCATGTTCGACAGGATTCCATTGCCGCGTCTGGCGGCCCTGACCTCCGGCGCAGTGCTGTCGATGGCCGCCGCGGCGGCGTCCGCCCAGGAAGGGCAGCACAAGGCCATCCTGAGCCTGGGTGTGATCGACTGGGTGGTGGTCGCGCTTTATTTCGTCGCGATCATCGGCATCGGCCTGTACCTTCGCGGGTTCACCAAAACCGGCGAGGACTTCTTCATGGGCGGGCGCAAGAACTCTTCCTGGGTTGCCGGCCTTGCCTTCCTGTCGGCCAATCTCGGTGCGCTGGAGATCCTGGGATGGACCGGCGGCACGATGAAGTACGGAATGTTCGTGTCCCACTGGTACTGGCTTGGGGCCATCCCGGCGATGCTGTTCCTGGGCCTTTACATGATGCCGTTTTATTACAGCTCGAAGATCCATTCGGTGCCGGGTTACCTGAAACTGCGGTACGACGAGCGCACCAGGCTCCTGAACGCCATATCGTTCGCCGTCATGACGCTTCTGATGTCCGGGATCAACCTGTACCTGATGGCGCTGGTTTTCAACGTCCTTCTGGGGTGGGACTGGCACGTGTCGATGTGGGTGTCCGCGGCCGCCATCGGCTGCTACATCACGCTGGGCGGCCTTATGAGCGCCATTTTCACCGAGATTGTGCAGTTCTTCCTGATCTGGGCCGGGCTTTTCCTGGTTACGATCCTTGGCGTTGTGGAACTTGGCGGTCCGGCGGAAGTCTTCGCCAACCTGCCAGACAAGATGACCACGCTGTGGCAGACGACCGGGGCCGCGTCCAGCAACGACATGGGCGTTACATGGCTGGGTCTTGTGATGGGCCTGGGATTCGTGCTTTCGTTCGGATACTGGACGACGGACTTCCTGGTTGTCCAGCGCGCCTTCTCGTCAAAGGATCTGCGGTCGGCACGCCTGACCCCGATCACCGCCTCGTTCTTCAAGATGGCCCTTCCGTTCATCGTGGTCGGGGCCGGCCTGGTCGCCTTCCAGCTTACCAGGCGGGCTGACATGGGATTCGAGCTCCTGCCGCATCCATCGACCGGCGAGGCATGGTATGACTCGGCGTTGCCGATGCTGATTGCCAGGTATTATCCGCACGGCCTGGTCGGGCTGGGCATTACCGCCCTTCTGGCCGGGTTCATGGCCGGACAGGCCGGAAACGTCAGCGCGTTCAACACGGTCTGGACTTACGACATCTACAAGGCCGTCATCAACCGGAAGGCATCCGACGCCCACCTGGTATGGGTCGGCCGCGTCACGACGGTAGTCGGAATCCTGCTGTCGGTCGCGACGGCTTATGTCGCAATGCAGTTCAACACGATCATGGATTACATCCAGGCAATCTTCTCGTGGGTCAACGCGCCGCTTTTCGCGACCATGCTGCTTGGCATGTTCTGGAAGCGCACCACCAGCGCCGGGGCCTTCTGGGGCCTTATCGCCGGCATGCTGGTTTCCTTCGGCATCTACATGGGTTTCAAGTTCAACCTGTTCGGGCCGACGGTCGCGACGATCCTGACGCTGGCGGAACACCCCAGCGACATGACCAGGAATCTTTGGCAGGCCACGTGGGGATGGATCGTCTGCTTCGGCGGCACCATCCTTGTCAGTCTTTTCACCGTGCCGAAGCCCGATTCGGAGCTTGTGGGCCTTGTGAAGGGCCTGACCGTCGAGGAAGACGGATCCGTGAAGGTGGCATGGTACGGCAGGCCGGCCTTCTGGGCCGCGGTTTCGCTGGCTGTCCTGATAGTCCTTAACATCCTGTTCTGGTGAACCGGAGGTATCTGAAATGAACAACGAAGGAAAGCAGCCGCTCCCGATTTGGTTCTTTGTCGGCGTCATCCTTTTCGTCTATGGCATCCTCGTGATCGTGGGGCAGGCGATGGATCCCGGCGGACAGGCGTTGAAGTCGTTGAAGCCCGGGTTCATCTGGGGCCCGGTAATGATCGTTTTCGGCGTCATCTTCACCGCAATCGGACTGGTCGCGCACAAACGGCAGGGCTGACGGCCCCGGGGTGGTCTTCATGAGAAAGGTTACAACCAGGCGGCCTTCGTTTCCCGAGGTCGCGGCCGATCTTCCCATCAGCTTTCCGGAAGGTGAGCGTTGGAACGTGCTTTGCGGTGATGCGGGCCATTGGCGGGTCGGTGCGTTCAGTCCACCGGAATGTTCGGCGGCCGAGGTCGGCGAACTGGAGATTCACGATTGTCCGGAACTGTTCCTGCTGATTTCGGGTTCCGTGACACTTGTGATTTCCGACATGAACGGTGGCGTCACCGAACTGCCGTTGCAGCCGATGAAGCCGGTCCTGGTCACTTCCCCGCACTCGGCGTATTGTCCCGACGGTCCGTTTTCCGGCACATGCCTTGTTGTCGAGCGGGACGAATTCGATACCGAATACCGCCTGCCCGCCGACTGGCGCTGAACTGAAACAAGAGGCACAAGATGATTCAATCCCAATTGATGGACAGGATCCGCGAAAGCTTCAGGAACGAGTTTTCCAGAGTTCCCGAGGTCTGGGCCGACGCTGGCGGCCGCGTCAATATCATCGGCGAACACACCGACTATCATGACGGCTTCGTGCTGCCGGCGGCGATTGATCTTCGTACGTGTGCCGTGGCGGCCGGTCGTGACGATGGCATCCTGCGTATTCATGCGGTCGATTTCGGCGGTACCGTCGAGGTCGCCCTGGATGGCCTTAAGCCGTTTGACCGGATCGACTGGCGGTCATACACGTGCGGGCCGTTCTGGGCCTGGATTCGTTCCGGCAGGCCGTTTTCCGGCGCCGACGTGGCGGTCGGCGGGGATGTGCCGTCCGGCGGCGGACTTTCCTCGTCGGCCTCCGTCGAGGTTTCGCTGGTCGGGATTGCGGCCGGGCTGTCGCTTTCCGCCCCACCCTGCCCCGATGTCGCGGCGATCGCAAGGACGGCCGAGAACCTTTTCTGCCGTGTACCGTGCGGGATAATGGATCAGATGGCGAGCGCCTGCGGACATGAGGGAAAGGCGCTGCTTCTGGACTGCCGGACTCTTCAGGCAACGCTTGTCGATGTTCCGGCCGGATGGGTTCTGGTTGTTGCCGATTCCGGCGTCAGGCATTCACTGGCCGGTGGCGAATACGCCAGGCGCCAGAAGGAATGCGCCGACGGCATGAGCTTTGTCGTGAATTCCTTCCCCACGGTGCGCGCGGCCAGGGACGTGTCCATGGAGATGCTGGAGTCGGTCAGGCAGGGGATGTCCGAAGTCTCTTTCAGAAGGCTTCGTCACGCGGTAAGCGAAAACGACCGTACCGTGAGGGCCGCAGCAGCCCTGCAGGCGGGCGACGTGGCGGAGGTCGGGTTGCTGATGCACGGCTCCCACAGGAGCCTGGCCCTTGATTACGAGGTCTCATGTGCCGAGCTCGACCGCCTGGTCGAAATCGCGTCGCGCATCGATGGCTGCGCGGGAGCAAGGCTGACCGGCGCCGGATTCGGCGGGAATACGGTCAACCTGGTGCGCCAGGATGCGGCGGTCGATTTCTGCGATCGGCTTGCGGTCGAATACAGGGGCGCGACCGGGATCGAGTCGGTGGTCAGGGTGGTTCGTCCGGCCAGCGGGCTGCTTTCCGGTCGGTTCTGACGGCGGAAATCGGTTGGATCGACCATTTATCAGGCGGGTATCCAGATGACACGAGATTCGGAATTCGATGGCGCTGTGAGGGCGTTTGAGGGGCTGCGGGCCCATCTTGAAGCGGTTCCGCGTGATTGCGAGCTGCTTCGAATCCTTTGTGACGAAGGTTTCGGTGCCTCGATTGGACGATGGGTTCCCATGTCGGCCCCGCCGGCAGTTTTCGAAAGACTGTTTCTGGATCTTGCGAGGGTCGATTTTGCCTGGTTGAGGCGGTTGCGAAGCGATGTCCTTGCCGCCGCGTCCGATGGCTCCGGTGTCGTTCCGGAACTGGTGCCATTCCGGTACTCGGAGCTTTCCGGGGCAGGAACCGCGGATCTGGCTTCACGCGGCGAGGCCGATCTTGCCGCCGGGCGATGGGGCGTCATCATCTTTGCGGGCGGGGCGGCCACCAGGTTCTGGGCCGGAGCGTCGGGACATCCGCAGGCCAGGGCCATCCTGTCGAGGTATGGCGGGAACGCTCCCAAGGGGCTGTTTCCCGTGGCGCCGATCACAGGGCGATCCTTTCTTGACCTGTTCGCGGAGCAGATGCTTCAATCCGGACGCCGGCATGGGCGAATGGCCCCGCTGGTGCTGATGGCCGGCCGGGCGACCCGGGACGCGCTTCTGGAATGGGTCGAGACATCGCTGCCGGAAGGTTTTGACAGGAGTCTGGTGAAGGTCATGGTTCAGGCCGACCATCCCAGGCTGGACATGGACGGCCATCTTATTATCAGGGCGGACGGTTCCCTTGTTTTCACCGGGGATGGCCACGGTGGCGTGTTCAAGGCTCTCCTTGACCCGGAATACGGCGATGGCGGGGTTGCCGGCTGGCTTCGGGGGCTTGGCGTCCGCAGCATCGTGCTTCACAATGTCGATAACGTCGCTGCCATGGCGCTTGAGCCCGCGCGGCTCGGTTTTCATGCCCGGGGCGGGTTCAGCATGACGATGTCTGCCGTTTTGCGGGTGGATCCGCTTGAGAAGGTCGGCATCATCGCCATGAACCGGGTCACCGGTCGGGTTGAGGTGGTAGAATACTCGGTGTGCCCGGTTCAGACCGCGACGGCTGTCGATGCGGCCGGAAGACTTCTGCTCGTTCCCGCCCACATCAATACGAATCTGGTCGAGCTGGACGCCGTCAGACCCGACCTGCCGCCGACCCTTTACGGAGGGAAGGAGGTCGATATCGGGGGACGGCTTGTCAGGGCATGCTCCCACGAGATGCTCAACCAGTCGCTTGCCGGCCTCCTGGAACCTTCCCGGGTCGGCGTGCTGGTTCTGGATCGTGATCGATATTTCCAGCCCACGAAGAGTCTTGACGGAGTCGATTCCCTGGTGACCACAAGGGAGTGGCTTGCCCGGCGCGGGATCGATTGACGGGCGCCGTCCTCCGGCAGATCGGCTTCCGGACGGTCCGGCGCCGAGGTTTGTCGCGGTTTTTATTCGGGATTTCACCGGGATCCTTGCGATTGACACCGGACGTCTTTCTGATAAAGTATGCGACCGGCCGAATACGGCCAGGGTTTTGAGGTTGCGGTGGCTGGCTTCCGTGATATGGACAGGCTCGAGGACATGTCCCTGGACGGCAGGAGAGTGCTGGTTCGGGTTGACATGGATTGCCCTGTCGATGAAGACGGCACCATCATCGACGATTCCCGAATCCAGCTTTGTCTTCCGACAATTCGGCACCTGATCGCCGAGGGCGCGAGGGTGGTGCTTGCCACCACGCTCGGTGGCCAGATCGGCCGCCGCAATCCGAAGCTTTCGCTTGCGCTTCTTGGCGAGAGGCTTGCCGAGATTCTTGACCGGGACATCTTCCTGCCCGAGGACACCGTTGGCGAAGGCCCGTGGAAGGTCATCATGGAGCGGGTCGAGGGCGAGGTCGTCCTGCTGGAGAATCTTGGCTTCTGTCCTGAAGATGACCGAAACGACGACCTTTTTTCGCAAAGGCTCTTCAGTCTGGCCGATGTATTCGTGAACGAGGCATTCAGGCTTTCGGATCGGGTGCTTGCGTCAACGGTCGGGGTTTCCGCGCTCTTCAACGAGAAGGTTGCCGGACTCCGGTTCCGTCGGGAGGTCGAGGCGCTGTCCAGGATGGTTCAGGCACCGGAAGGCCAGGGGTTCATCTTCGGCGGTCCCGACGACGGGATGGCCCTTGAGTTCCTGGCGAATCATCCCGGTCGCGCCAGGAAGGTTTTTCTGGCCGGTCACGCCGCGCTTCCCTTCTATGTTGCGAAGGGTTGGCGTACCGGTGCCCATAAGGTTGAAAAGGATCGCGTCGAGCAGGCGGGCAAGGTTCTTTCCAGGGCCCAGCTTCGAGGCGTTGAAATCGTTCTTCCCGAAGATTTTCTGGTGGTTCCGGACGGCGCGGGGCACGACGACGCACGTATCGTGCGCTCCGACGGCGTCCCCGGCGATCACGTGATTCTGGACGTGGGACCCGCCACGGTCGAGGTGTTCTGCGGCGGCTTGAGGGGTCTGCGTTCGCTGGTGTGGCACGGGGCGCTCGGAACCTGTCGGGGGCCCGATTGCACGGCATCTTCGGACAAGGTCGCCCGAAGCGTCATCCGCACCTCGGCGGCAGCCACGATTATCGGTGACGAGATGGCTGAAGTCGTGTCGCGTCTTGTCCTGACCCCGTTCTTTTCATTCGTGTCCTGTGGCGGCGATATCGGTATGAAGATGCTGCTCGGCAGGGAGCTGCCGGGGGTCAAGGCGCTTTGTGGAGGGTCCTGATGGTTTCGAGAAAGCCTCTTGTGGCCGGCAACTGGAAGATGAATCTTGACGTGGAAGGCGCCAGAACCCTGGCGCGGGAGGTCCTTGACAGGGTTTCCAGGTTCCGCGGCGTGGAGGTTGCGGTTTGCCCGCCTTTCGTGTTGATTCCCGAGGTGGTGCGCGTGATGGAAGGCTCCGCAGTCGGGGTCGGCGGCCAGGACGTCAGTACCGAGGTCAAGGGCGCTTTTACCGGTGAGATCAGCGGGGATCAGCTTGTCAGCGTCGGTTGCCGCTATGCTATCGTCGGTCATTCGGAACGGCGCCAGTATCACTTCGAATCGGACGAGCTGATCTCGGCCAAGGTCAAGCGCGCGCTTGCGGTCGGGCTGACGCCGATTTTCTGTGTCGGTGAACGCAAGGACGAGCGCGTTGCCGGTCGCACTTTTGAGCGCGTGGAGCGGCAGGTCACCGTCGGACTGGCCGGTCTGGACGCCGCGGCCATGGCTTCCGTGGTTGTTGCATATGAGCCCGTCTGGGCCATCGGCACCGGCGATGTCGCCACGCCGGCCCAGGCTCAGGAGGTTCACGAGTTCATCCGCGGCCTTCTTGTCAGAATGTTCGGACAGGAAACCGCGGCGGCGACCAGGATTCTTTACGGCGGCAGCGTTACGGCGGAAAATGCCGGCGAGCTCATGGGCCAGAGTGATGTTGATGGCGCGCTTGTTGGCGGGGCCAGCTTGAAGTCGGCTTCTTTCGGCGCAATCGTCGAAGCCGCGGGGGTTTAATCATGGGTATTCTTTACGGTCTGCTTCTTGCTTCGTTCATCGTTGTCGCGCTTCTGCTGATTGTGATCATCCTCATTCAGCCCGGAAAAAGCGGCGGAATGGGCGCTGCGTTCGGTGGCGGGTCATCGTCGTCGGTCTTCGGCGGTCGTGGCGCGACGACGTTCCTGACGAAGGCCACCGGAATCCTGGCCGGCCTGTTCTTCGTGCTTTCCATCCTGATAGCTCTGACCAATGTCGAGCCCAGCGTGACCCGCGATATTCCGGCGACCAAGCCGGCAGTCGGCGGAACCGCTGCTCCGGCCCCGGCCCCCGTGGCCGCACAGCCTTCCGCGGTCGATCCCGCCGCCCCGGCGCCTGAAGGCGCCCCGGCCCCGGCTGCTGCTCCGGCCGGCGAAGGTCTCTGATTCATGCGTTCCGAACTGGACTTTGTCCGGGTTGTTTCACGTGAAACACGAAAAACGGTCACCTGTCATAATCGCAGTCGCAAATCAGAAGGGCGGCGTCGGCAAGACGACGACGTCGGTCAATCTTGCCGCATCCCTGGCGGTGTATGAAGTTCCGACCTTGCTTATCGACATGGATCCACAGGCCAATGCCAGCCTGGCATTCGGGATTGACTACCGGGCCGGCGGACTTCACGTGTATGACGTGATGCTCGGGCGGGCCGGGCTTTCCGAAGCCGTCAGGCACACCGAGCTTGGGTCGCTTGACGTGCTGCCGTCCCACCCCGACGTTGTCGCCGCGGAGGTCGAACTCGTTGACGTCGAGGATCGGGCCGGTCTGCTCAAGGCGGCGCTGGGTTCCTCCGACCGCTATGACATAATCATCATCGACTGTCCCCCGGCCCTGGGCTTCCTGACCCTGAACGCGCTGGTCGCGGCGTCGAGGGTCGTGGTGCCGATGCAGTGTGAGTTCTATGCACTGGACGGGCTTGCGCGACTGGTTCAGACAATCGATCTTACCCGTCGATCGTGGAATCCCGACCTGATGCTGCTCGGCCTTGTCCTGACGATGTTTGACAGCCGCAACAGGCTCAGCCACCAGGTGGCCGAGGACGTGGTCAGGCACTTTCCGGGCCAGGTCTTCAACACAAGAATTCCCCGCAACATCAGGCTTGCGGAAAGCCCTTCACATGGAAAACCGGTTATACTCTTCGACGTCAGGGCAACCGGAGCGGCAGCCCACATGGATCTTGCCGCCGAGCTGCTCGAGAAGCTTCAACTGAACTGAGTCTTTCGGGGGTTCCGATGAACCAGAAGAGGCCAGCCCTTGGCAAGGGCCTGTCGGCGCTGTTTCCCGCCAGCGTGACCACGGCGTCACAGCCGCTTTTCGAGTGTCCCGTCGATCGAATCGACGCCCAGGACGGTCAGCCGCGCACCAGGTTCGACGATGAAGCCCTGCGCGATCTTGCCGAATCGATCAAGGTTTCCGGAATCATCCAGCCGCTCGTCGTCACCGACAGCGGAAACGGCCGTTACGGCCTGATCGCGGGCGAGCGGAGGTTGCGGGCGGCCAGGATGGCGGGCCTTGCGGCGGTTCCGGTGATTGTCCGTCAGGCCGCGCCGGGCGACGTGTTCCTGATGGCGCTGATCGAAAACATCCAGCGGGAGGACTTGAATCCGGTCGAGCAGGCCCGCGCGTGGCAGCGTCTTGTACGGGAATTCGGCATGACTCAGGAGGAGGCCGCTTCCAGGGTGGGGCGGCAGCGATCCACCGTGGCGAACTCGCTGCGCCTGCTGAAGCTGTCTCCCGAAGTTCTTGAGGCCCTTGAGGACGGGCAAATTGTGGAAGGGTCGGCGCGCGCGCTGATTGGTCTTGATCGCGAAAGGCAGCTTCAACTCCTCCTGCAGATTAGGGACAGGGGACTCAGTACCCGGGAAGTCGAGGCGCTTGCCAGCAGGCAATCGGCAGCCCGCCCCCCGCGTGAAAGGCGCCAGCCCGCGATGGCGGCATACTTCTGCGGGGCCAGGCAGGAAATTCAGGAAGCCCTTGACCTTCCCGTCACGATTTCCTTTCGTGGAAATCGTGGTAAGATATCGATATCATTTAATAATCTTGCCCAGTTCAGGGCCTTGAGGGATTCTCTGGTTGAATCTTCAGGCAAGAGCAAGCAGGATGAGCCATCCGAAAAGAAGGGCCGCTGATACTGCCATCCACGGCAGTCCCCGGCGGCCGGCAAAGCGACCGTCCGACGTCACCGAGCGCGTAGCCCCGACAATCGTCACCGTGACCCATGCCGCAAAAAGAAGCGTTGCGAGAAACGAAACCACCGGTCGGGGTGATGTGGTCCTGGACAGGATTGCCAGGTTGCCGTCGATGTCGGCGCCGTCTTCGCCAGGTTTCGATCCCCGGGCGATTCGCCGGGCCAGCGTGTCGTTAACCTCCTTCAGCATGTCGGAAGAAGGTGTCATCAGCCATCTTGTCGCCAGGATGGCCCCCCTGGCCTCGTAAAGGGCCCTTATGGCCGTTTTGTCGCCTTCCGGGCCTGATGACCCTGCCGCGATGTTCAAAAGGCCTTGCAGGGCCTGTTCCTGTGTTGACGAAAAAGGCAGATACCATCGGGCAGCCCTGCCATAGAAGTCGATGGCGGTGTCTGTCAGGCCGGACTTCTCGCACGCCACGGCAGTCTTGAGATCATCGCTGCCGGAAACGCCCACCCTGATCACGGCAATCGAGATCGGGATCAGCAGGCACACCGCGACGATGTATCGGGCCGGGCCATTCAAGAGAAGTCCCTCCGCTGGAAAACCAGGGCCCCGATGGCCAGGAAGAACAGGCAGTAAAATCCGCAATAGAGCATGCTGGCGCCGACGTATTCCCACGTTACCGGGATGCGGAGTATCAGCTCCTTGCCGACGTTGAACACCGACAGATCAGGAAATACCGCCACCGCTCCCTCGGCGATGAGCCTGGCCGGCCCGGGGGTCGCAAGCATCCCCTTCCGTGCCTGCATCAGTTCCTGAAGCACCGTGACCGAACTGCCGACCATGAACACGCCGAAGGTAAAGACCCCGGACAGAACCGGACTGGCGAAAGAGGAAAAGAAGATTGCAACCGAGGTGATCAGTGCCGCCTGCGCCCAAACCAGCAGAAGCGCCTGTGGAACGCCGGCCGGAATCGAAATGCCCTTTACCTGAAGGGAGATGAGCCATCCGGCGGCCATCAGCAGCAGGGACGCGCCCAGCACCCCCAGCAGCCCGACGAATTTGCCGGCGATGACCTCTGAACGCCTGATCGGCTTCGGCAGAACAAGATAGAACGTCTTGCGGTCGATTTCCTTGAACACCAGGATGACGCCCATCGTGATGGCGATCACGATTTCCATCAGCGAGGTGGCCGCCAGTCCGAAATCAACGAGAACGCGCTCGGCCTGATCCCTTACGGCCAGGGACGAAAGCGCGATCGAGGAAACCACCAGGCCGAAGGCCGCGATGCCCATGCCCAGGAATGCCCGGTTGCGGATGGCCTCGAGAACCGTGTTGCGTGCAATCGCAAACGTTCTGCGAATGGAGTCGGCAAAACCGTTTTTCATTCGGACACCCCCCGGACTTCCCCTTCATTATCCGTCGCCGGACACGACTTTTCCCTGATCGTTCGGGAAACGAAAAGCTGCTCCAGGGAAATCCGGCGATCATTGACACCCAGGATCGTGCCGCCCGCCCTCAGAAGGGTTCCGACAAGCCTGTCCGAAGCCGCGCTCTCGCACACGATTCTAACGGCGTCAGTCCCGTAGGTTTCGCACCGCACGACACCGTCAAGTCCGTTCAACCCGGAGACGTCGGTGATCCCGCCGGCCAGGATTTCCCTTTCGCCGCTGTCAGACGTCAGAAGCTCCGACAGCGTGCCAGCCGCCTTCGTGACGCCGCGATCCAGTATGACGACGCGGTCGCAGAGGCGCTCGATGTCGGCCAGGATATGCGAGGAAAAGAATATCGTCTTGCCCTGCTGGCGCAACGTCGCAATCAGGTCGTTGACCTCTTTCCGGCCGACCGGATCGAGGCCGGAAAGAGGTTCGTCAAGGATGACCAGTTCCGGGTCGTTCAGCAGCGCCTGTGCGATTCCGGTACGCTGCAGCATGCCTTTGGAAAACTTGCGCAGAGTCCGGTTCCTGGCTTCGAAAAGACCGACCTGGGTAAGCAGCGATTCGATCCTTTCCTTTCGGATCCTTGCGGGAATCCCGAAGATCCGCCCGAAAACGTCCAGCAGTTCCACCGGAGTAAGGTAGTCATAAAAATACGGCTGTTCGGGAAGGAATCCGATCCTGGCCCGAACCGAAAGGTCGGCAGGTCCGCCACCAAGCATCGAAACGGTTCCCGCGGTCGGCTGAATAAGGCCGGTGAGCATCTTGATCGTGGTCGTCTTTCCCGCGCCGTTCGGTCCCAGGAATCCGAAGATCTCGCCGCGCCTGACGACGAAACTGACGTTGCTCACCGCATCGACCCGCTTCCTGCGAAACGGGGTTCTGAACGTCTTGCTGAGGTTTTCTACCCTTATGATCTCGTCCAAGTCTGCCTCCCGGTGGCCCGCGGCCACCAGAAACGGTATCAGGCCATGTGCCGCAGAGCGTCCCGGACCGCTTCGCACACGAAATCAACGTCCTTGAAAGTCATCCGATCAAACAGCGGCAACACCACGGTATGTTCCGCAAGCATCCTTCCGGAGCCGTCACCGGCCCCGGCCAGCCCCGGGTACCTGGCCGCGAAGGCCGTCTGCCCGCGCAGCGAATGGGCCGAGGGACCGCTTTGCACCCCCCGTGCCGCCAGTTCGCTCACCAGGGCCCGGGCATCCACCTGAACCCTTGCAACCAGCGACTGGAAAGTATTGCCTGGCCGAAGGTATCCGCCCGGAATCCGAAGCCCGGCGATATCCCCCAGATTTGTTGCGTATCTTGAAAAAAGCTTCTGTCTGGTCGAGATCGATTCATGAACACGTTCAAGTTGAACCCTGCCGATGGCGGCCGCAAGATCGCTCATGCGGAAGTTCATTCCAATCTCCCCGAAAACATCCCCGAAGCCGCGCCCGGTTCTGCCGTAGTCGCGCAGCCTGCGCAGCCTGTCCGCGTCCGATCCCGATGCCGCAAGGCAGCCTCCCTCGCCGGTCGTGATGGACTTGCGCGGGTGGAATGAGAAGCAGGAAATCCTTCCGACCGTACCGGCAGCGGCGCCGCCCGCGGTAAGGCCGCCAAGGGCGCAGGCGGCGTCCTCGATGACCGGAACGCCTTCCGGGCACGCCTGGACGATGCCTTCGATGTCCGCGGGGATCCCGAACGGGTGAACCGCCACAACGGCCTTCGTTCGTGGCGTGATGCAGCGGGCGGCAGTTTCCGGGGTCATAGCCATCGTTTCTGTCTCGACATCGGCCGGAACCGGCACCGCACCCATGAACATGGCACCCATGGCCGCGGCGGGAAAGACGAAATCCGGAACGACGACCTCGTCGCCCGGACCGATCCCGATCGCGTGCATGGCCAGCAGTAGCGCGGCCCCGCCCGACGACACCGCCACGGTTTCCCTTCCACCCACAAGGGCGGACAGATCGGCTTCGAACGCCGCCGTCTCAGGCCCCTGGGTCACATGGCAGGACTGCATCACGCGCCTGACGGCCCCCAGTTCGTGTTGCGAAAAACAGGGCCGCGCAAGCGGGACGGGGCTTCTGGCCCCGGTTCGTCGGTCGGTTCCGCCGTTGTCTGCCATCAGGAAAACTCCCGGTACCAGTCGACGGTTCTTTCCAGGCCGTCTTCAAGGTTCCACGAAGGTTCAAACCCCAGAAGCCTTCGAGCCTTCGATATGTCCGGTATGCGCAGCTCCACGTCCGCGAAAGGCCAGTCCTTCTGGACAATCCTTGACCGGGAACCGGCAATCCGGATTACTTCCCTGGCAAGGTTGTATATCGTGATGGTGCTTCGCGGGTTGCCGATGTTGAAGGCCTCCCCGACCGCTTCGGGCCTTTCCATGACGAGCAGCAGGGCATCGATGATATCGTTGATGTAACACCAGGCCCTGATCTGGCTTCCGTCGTTGTGCACCACCACGTCCTCGCCCGCCAGCGCCCGGCGGATGAAGTGGTGGATGGCGCCCTCGCCGACCTGCCTGGGGCCGAAGATGTTGAACGGTCGTATCGAAAGCGCGGGAAGCCCGTACTGCTTGTGGTAGTTAAGTGCCAGGTGCTCGGTGGCAAGCTTGCTGACAGCGTATGTCCAGCGGGCCTCGCCGACGGCGCCAAGCTGGGTGATGTCGCCTTCGGTGACCTTGTAGGCGTACTGGCCGAACACCTCGGAAGTGGAAAGATCGACGAAGCGGTCGAACGATTCCAGTCCGGACACGGCCTCGAGCACGTTCATCGTTCCCTGCAGGGCGACCTTCATCGTCAGCACCGGATTTTTCATCACGGTATCGACACCGGCGATCGATGCCATGTGGAAGACCACGCTGCAACCTTTCGCGGCCTGCCTGACGGCCTGCAGATCAAGCACGTCGCCCTTCACGAGCGTTACCGAGGGGGCCCCGGCAAGTGGCGTCTTCTCAAACGCGTTCCTGTGAAGGTTGTCGAAGATGACGACGTCGAAGTCGTCCTTCAGTCGAAGCGCCAGCGAAGACCCGATGAATCCGGCGCCACCAGTGATAAGTATTCGTTTTCTCAATCAGGTTCCCCCACCGCCGGCGTGTCGCCCTTCCCCGCGATCGCAGGCATTCCGTGCCCGAAAATGGACTTCCACATCGAATCCGGCCGCCTGTCCAGTATTGCGAAAAGCGCGACCGGAAGGTAACCGGCGTTTGATCGCCAGCGCCTTTCCTCCTGGCGGATGCCGTCGGCAAGCGCGTCGGAGAGAACCGATATCCGCCGCAGAAGCTGGTTGCGCTGGTCTTCCGTGGCTTCGTAGTACTTCTGCAGGGCGTACGCGACCGCCATCCCGTCTTCCTGGTCGCGCTGGAACAGTTCGGCGACGAAGTTGGGGTCGATGACGGCCCCGGGCAGGCCTGCGGCGGTTGCGAAGTGATCCCGGGCCTTCAGCCGGGCAATCGATTTCTCTTCGGGCGTATTCCCCTTGAATTCGAAGTAAAGATTGAATCCAAGATCCAGGTGCATCTGCCAGTCAAGCGGGTATCGTTCAAGGCCGTCCGACAGGAACCCGTTTGCCTTGTTGACGATGTCGTCATCTATGATTTGGCCCAGTTTGATTACCTGGGCGGCCCATGTGTAGATTTTCGGGTTGTCGGGGTCAAGGCCGGTGATCGCTTCGTAGTAGTTGCTCAGCCACACGAATCTGCGGTCGCTGAAGAAATGGGACAGGAACCATGCGTGGGCGCGCACGAAAAGGAGATCGGCCAGCGCCGGCTGGTGACCGGCCGACAGAACCTTCAACACGAGCACCGGCGGCAGGTAGAGAGTCTCGGCGCCCCCCTCGGAGCCCATCGTAGAAATGGCGGCCCGCGCTTCCGGCGAAAGGCGGTCGGCAACCAGATCATTTACGACCGAGGCGTCCCTGACAGGGTTCATCCTTGCGAACTTCATCTCGACCAGGGAAATCCTGGTTCCGGCGTAACCGGCCGCGGCCAGCGCAAGAAAAACGATGGCAGTGGCCACCGTTCTGTATCGAGTCGTGTGCGGGCGCGCCGAACCGTCGTGATCGCCTGTATCTTCGGGTCTGCCCATCGAAACCCCGTGGTCTTGAACCGGACGCCGTTTAACCGTCAGGAATGATATCATAGCGCCAGTGTCCGTTGTGCTGTAATGTTGCGGCCCCGGGCAGGTTTGCCGGGGTGTTCCGAACTTGGAAACGGCTGGTGATCCCTTTGTTGTTTTTTGCCCTCTCAGCCTTGCTGCTTTCGGCCGCGTCCCTTGGGCTGTCGGTCTGCGCCGTGGTGCGATGGCGCCGCGCGATTTCGGCGGTTCCGGGGGATTCGGCGTCCGCGCTTGTCGTTACGGCCGCGACAACTTCCGCAAGGCTTGACCGTTCGGTGCTGAAGGCGGTTGCCGCCTCGGCCGGAAGGGGTGCCTCGGGGCTTGCCGCCGGTCGCCTGCCGGGCGACTCGGCGACCAGGGTGGTTCTGGAGGAAGTCAACGCCCAGTTCCCAGGGTTTCCGATTTACGACGTTCCCGGGGTTCCGGACGGCCGCCATGTCGTGGAGACGGCCCTTTCGGCAATCGCGCTTTCCGGGTCGCCGGGCGATCCCATTCTCGCGCTTTCATCCGGGGCGATGCCGTCAACTCCCGTGCTTTGCGAGATGTCGCGGGGTGTTTCCGGCGATATGGTCTTTTCGGCCTTTCCGACAAGGCCGCGCGCCGGCCGCGGATGGTTTTCCGTTTCGTCGGACGTGTCCCGGCTCACGCCCGTGACAAGTCTTCTTTTCGGGCCTCCCGGGGTGCTTTCCGGATTGACTCTGGCAAACCGGGCCTTCGTCGTCGAGGCGCTGGCGGATCCGCTTACGCTGAATCGCGCGGGACTTGGAGCGGCCCTTCATTTCAAGGTCGCGACGGATCGGTTCGGGCTTCTTCCGTTTCCCGTTCCGGTAAGGGATGACATCTCGCGCACGCACCTGAAGATACTGTCCCGGCTTGATTCGCGTCGGTTTGCCCTGCTTGCCGCCTCGCTCCTTGCGGGACCCTTGTCGTTGATGGTTCTTTTCCTGTCCGTCGCATGTGCGGGCAGCTTCTCGATTCCGGCCGCCGTCGCGCTTCTGCTGTGCGTCGGGGCACGCGCGGCCGCCGGATCGACATGGCAGCGCCAGGCCTGTGGATTGAAATCGGCATTCCTGGACGCCCTTGTTTCGCCGGTCGCCGACGCGCCGGCATTTTTCCGTCTGCTCGCGGCAATCTCTGGTCGGCAGTCCGACTGCGGCGGTGTCAGATGCCAGGTTCGCGCCGGCGGGCTCGTGATTCCGGCCGGACCGGCGGGGGGTTGAATTGAACGGGCTGATTGCCGGCATAGATTCGGGAAATACCAAGACCGCGTTTTTATGTGTCACCACCCGGGGCGAGGTCGTGGTTCGGGGTGTCACCGGGCCGTCCAACTACCAGACGCTTGGCCGTGAAGGTTGCCTCGGCCGCCTTCGGTCGCTTGTGCAGCCGCACGCATCTATTCTGGCCTCGGAATCCTCGCGCGTTCTCGGCTGGGGATTTGGCCTGGCCGGGCTGGATCGTCCCAGGGATCGCGAGGTGCTGGACGCGATTACTCTGGAACTGGTGACCGGTGTCTTCGGCCACGGGCACTGCCCCCAAAGGATGTTGCAGAACGATGCCTTCCTTTCGTTGCGGGCCGGTTCGGACGACGGCGTCGGTGTTGCGGTGTCGGCCGGGACGTCGGGCAACTGCGTCGGCATGAACCGGCGTGGCGAAAGGCTCCAGATCGGTGGAATCGCGGCGGAGCTCGGCGACGGGGGCGGAGGCTTCGATATCGCGATCGCTGGATTGAAGGCTGCCGGCAGGGCAAGGGACGGAAGGGCGCCGAAAACCCTCATTTCGGATCTTTACATGTCGGCCATGGGAATCAGCGACATCGCCGATGTGGTGGACTTCATGATTCCGGGCAACCCAGGTCCCGACATTCCGGGAGAGAACGCGGCGGCGGCCGGAATCGAGCAGCCGATCCCGCCGCTCATAGGTCTTCTTGCCCCCCTCGTGTTCCAGGCGGCCGCCATGGGTGATATCCCCGCCAGGAACATCCTCGAGACCTTCGGCCGCGATCTCGGCGTGTCCGCCAGGGTGGCCGCATTCCGACTCGGCTTCCGACCCGGCGAGGAGTTTCCGCTGGTGCTCGGCGGCAGCGTGCTGCAGAAAGCTACCGAGCCGACATACCGTAACGCAATCGTCGGCGAGGTTTGTTCCATGTTCCCCAACGCCAGCCCGTTGACTCTTTCGGATCATCCGGTCGTCGGCGCCGTCCTGATGGGTTTTGATGTGGCCGGCATTCCGGTGACGCCGGCCATCCGTTCGGCCGTGTCGATTGCGGCGTCCGGGATGTGACCGCCGCCCTGCGCCGTGGCCCGGGTGCCGTTTGCACCGTGCTTTCGGCGCGCCTTCATGATAAATTCCGGCCTGGTTCGCCGTGCGCTTGCGGAACTGGAGAGGCAGGATGTCCATAAAAATAGTTGTTTGCAGTGATTTCGATGCGATAAGTGAACAGGCTGCCGGCTTTGTTTCCGGCAGGATTTCGGCTGGCCGATCCGGCGAAGGGTCCGGCTTCGTGATGGGCCTGGCGACCGGCAACAGCCCGACAGGCATGTACAAGCACCTGGCAAAGGCGGCCAACGCCGGCGTTTTTGATCCGTCGAAGGTAAGAAGCTTCAACCTCGACGAATACGTCGGGCTTCCAGGCTGCAACCCGCAGGAACGGGCAACTCATCCGGAAAGTTATTCGTACTTCATGATTCAGGAGTTCTTCGGGCTTCTGGCAAGGAAGTTCGCTTCAGCCAGGGTTCCGGCCGGAACCATAATCGACCAGGCCATCCTGGACCAGAACCTTGAACTGTGCCATCGCGAGTGGAGGGAGGTCGGTTCAGGCAAGGGACGCGCCATCGTGATTTCCGAATCGGCGGACGGATACCTTGGATGGATCCGTGACAACGTGCTTCACGACTACGATCGCCAGATATCGGCGGCCGGCGGTATAGATCTTCAGGTCATCGGCGTTGGAGGCAAGGGACATGTGGCTTTTCACGAGGCCGGGATCGGTTTCGAGGGAAGCCGGATGCTTCTTGTCAGGCTTGACGACAACACGGTCGCGAACGCTGTCAGGGACGGCCATTTCGCCAGCGCCGACGACTGTCCGCATTTCGCCGTCAGCATGGGCGCCGAACTGGTCTTTCAGGCCAGGACGGTCGTTCTGCTGGCCGACGGTCCCAGGAAGGTGGAACCGGTCATGTCGGCGCTCCTCGGCCCGGTCACGCCGGACGTGCCGCTCTCTTTCTGCCAGGAATACTCGGCGCGTGGCGGGGAGCTTGTCTGCTTCGTCGATGCGGTCGTCGGCGCGGGCATCCTCGAGCAGCGCGACATGCTTCTGGAGCGTGGCTGGCAGGTCATCGACAGGTCTTCGGAATCCGCCATTGTTCCGGTCAGGGATCTCCGGTTTTCCCGGGATCCTTTAACTGGCCGTTTCTGTTAAGGTCTTGCCATCGGGGGCAGCGTCTTGAACTTCCATCATCAGCATCGTGACGGAACGGATTTCGTGTCGGCTTCGACGATCGAAATCGCGATAGACAGGATTGGCGCCGAGCTTATCGGAATGAACTGGAAAAGGGATGACGGAAGCGTTGTCCCGATCATCTGGCGCAACATGGACAGGCAGCCGCCGAACGATGGATTCTGGCGTCGTCACGCCCCGATCCTGTTTCCGATAGTCGGTGGCATTCATGAAAACCGCTCGGTCGCGACAACCGGCGAAACGATTCATTTTTCCGGGCTGCACGGCTTCTTCAGGAACAGCGTCGTGCAGATGGTCGGCGCGACGCCGATCGCCGACGGTTTCGAATTGAGTTACCGGCTGGATTCGAATGATGCCACCCGTGACATGTACCCGTGGGACTTTGTCGTCACGGTCGTCTATACGGTTCGTCCGGACGGTGTCGATCAGGCGGTCACGGTCACGAATACGGGTACGCGCCCGATGCCTTTCCAGCTTGGCTGGCATCCTGGAATCAACATGCCCGTTGTTTCCGGCGGCCGGAAGGATTGCGCCATCAGGCTCCCGGCAGGGCCGGTGACAAGGATGTTCAACGACGAAAACTGCTTCCTTACGGGTCGCAGCGAACCGTTCGACACCACGCGGGATTTCGAGTTCACCGAAGATGGCCTGCAGGCGACCTACATGTTCGACTGCTCGATGGTCCGGCCCGATGATCGATTCGTGCTGGTTTCGGACGTTCGGGGGCGGCATTCGGTCCGTGTCGCCTTTCCGGACTATCCGCATCTGGGCGTCTGGTCGGATGCCGGCGCGCCCTTCGTGTGCATCGAGCCGTGGCAGGGCATGGACGACAGCGTTGACGCGGAACCGTTCGACCTCAAGTTCGGCATGGTTCTGCTTGCCCCGGGTCTCTGTGACACCAGGCGGGCTTCGATAAGGCTTATTGGCTGACATTGGTGGAGATATGAAGTCTGGAAACCTTGTGATCGGGCAGTCAGGCGGTCCGACCGCCGTAATCAACGCGTCCCTTGTCGGTGTGGTGCAGGAAGCACGGCGGCACGGGGAAATCGGAAAGGTCTTCGGGATGCGCTGGGGTATCCAGGGTTTCCTGCAGGAAGAACTCGTCGATCTCGGTTCCGAGCCGGACGATGTGCTGGAGGCCGTCCGCAGAACCCCGTCGTCGGCGCTTGGATCGTGCCGCCTGAAGTTGAAGGACGAGCACCTTCCGCTGGTTCTCGACGTTATCCGCAGGCACGACATCCGGTTCTTCTTCTATATCGGCGGCGACGATTCGCAGAATACGACCCACCGAGTGGTCGAGTACTGCCGGACCCAGGGTTACGAGCTTTACGGCATCGGCATCCCGAAGACGGTCGATAACGACCTGTATGGAACGGATCATACCCCGGGATACGGTTCCGCGGCCCGCTACGTGGCCCTTTCGGCGCAGCAGGGCGGCGTGCTGGCAAGGGACATGCAGAAGGTCGACCCCGTCTGCGTCTATCAGGCTGTCGGTCGGGACGCGGGCTGGCTTGCGGCCGCGTCCGCGCTTGCGAAGAAGTACGAGGAGGACCCGCCCCACCTGATTTACATACCTGAAAGGCCGTTTTCCAACGAGAAGTTCTTCGCGGACATCGAACGCTGCTATTCCAGGTTCGGCTTCGTGTCGATTTTCGTCGGCGAAGGCATCGTCTATTCGGACGGAACCCCGGTATCCGGAACACAAACGCGCGACAAGTTCGGAAACCCCGAATTCGGGGCCATGGGCGGGGCCTCGGCCGCGATGGTCGTCAAGAGTCTCGCTTGCGAACACCTGGACTGCCGCGGCGAATTCCAGGTAGTCGAGTCCCTCCAGATGGCCGGGATGGATCGCGTTTCCGAAACGGACAGGCATGAGGCCTGGATGGCCGGGGTGACCGCGGTGCGTCTTGCCGTGGCCGGCAACACCGGCCTGATGGTATCGTTCGAAAGGGCTCCAGGCCCGTCCTACGAATGCCGCTATGTGGCGGTTCCCTTGTTGAAGGTGAACGAGGGTAAGCAGACCATGCCGGATCACTTCATCGACGATGCGAACAGCTTCGTGACCCCGGCGTTCCTGGATTACCTGCGTCCGCTGGTCGGGGAGTTGCCTGAAATGGGGCGACTGTCGTATAGGGGAATCTGATCCGGAATTCACGGCAGTTGCTTGAACAAACCGGAATATAAGGAGTTTTCAATGTCATCATTCGAATACCGCGACGGTCGCTTTTTCAAGGACGGCGAGCCGTTCTATTTTGTCGGAGCCGAGTACCAGTACTATCGCGACAAGCGTTCCAACTGGGCGTCCCGAATCGAGAAGCTTAAGGAAGGCGGGATTAACGTCATCTGCTTCTACATGCCGTGGAGGCATCATATCGTCCACGATCCCGTTGACGGGACGATTTCCTACGATTTCGACGGCCGGACGCTGGACTCACGCGACCTCCGGACTTTCATCAGGCTCTGTCAGGAAAAGGGGCTTCACATGCTGGCGAAGCCGGGTCCGTTCGTCCATTCCGAGCTGAACATCGGTGGATTGCCGGACGTCGCGTCGCCTTCATTCAATCCTGAAATCGAGCCGGTTCGGGTCTGGGACGGCCGTCCGCTTTTCTGGGAGTACGACAACACGCAGCTCCCGTCTCCATACGATCCGACTTTCGACGGTCTCGCGAAGACCTGGCTTGAGCAGGTTGGTGCGGTAATCGAGCCGTTCTGCGCGCCAAAGGGAAACATCATCGCCCTGCAGCTTCTTGACGAGACGATTTACTGTACCTCCAACGACGCCCCGTGGCATTTCGCGTACGACGCCCCGGACATGCAGGCGTACCACCGCTTCCTTGAGTCCAGGTACGGAGACATTTCGAGGTACAACGCCATCCACGGCACCGAGTACAAGGCATATTGCTTCGTGCCGGCCTTCAAGCTGGAACCGGCCGTTCCGGTGGCGCGCACCAGGCGGGATCTGCTCAAGGTCATCGACTGGGGCGAGTTCCAGTGGAGAATCCGGCGCGACATCTATGCCCGCTACCAGGATTACCTGGGTATCGACAGGTTGCCGTACCTTACCAATTACGCCGGGATTACCCCGCCAATCGTCGAGAATGTCCCGGACGCGGCCGAGGGGGCGACCAAGGACACACCACCGGAAATGGTGAAGCTCTATCCTGACTGGTGGTTCAGCCAGAACCGTGTTGACCAGGATCTGGACGTCTATGAATACGGAATGATTTCGTGGCTTGGCGTGGCCGCGTACAACATCCAGGACGCTTCATCCGAGCCGGGCGAACTGGGCCGCAACGAGGTCTTCAACCGGTACATCAACACTGCAAGGCGCCGGCGCGGGATCAACATCGAGGAAAACTGGGGATTCGCCAAGCTTTATCACCCGCTTTCCGAGTTCCCGATGATTCCGTTCTTCCAGACACTGGCATGCGTGGCCGGCGGATGCACCGGCTACGTGGTCTTCTGCGGGGTCAACCACGGCTACTGGCTGGATGATCTGGATCGCACGACGCAAAAGCAGTTCAGGACGTTCCCGTCGCACGCGCCGATTGGGGAAAATGGCGAGACCGGCCCGATGTACGACGCGATGAAGCTGCTTAACGACTGGTTCGTGCGTGAAGGCGCCGATTTCCTGAAGGCCGAAATGGACATGGACGTGTGCCTGCTGATCGTGCCCGAATACGCGGCCGTTTCTGCCTGGGTTCCGGATCGTCGAAGCTGGGCGCTGGATCATTCGATTCCCCGCGCCGGTTACGGCGTAATCGAGGAAGCCACGGTCATCTGCAACGAAAACGGAGTCAATTATGAGCTCGCGGAGCTGCCCGCCCTGACGGTTGCCCAGATGCTGTCTAAGAAGCGGGTGGCGGTATTCCTTTCATTCTTCATGGATCGGGCCGAGCAGGAAAAGCTTGTCGAGTTCGCGCGCTCCGGCGGGACGCTCATATGCAGCGGCGAGCTTCCGGAATATGACGGACACATGGAACCGTGCACCCTGCTGAAGGATTTCATCCAGTCCGGGTCTTCAGGCGTACATTACTCGACCGGCAACATATTCAACGATCAGTCGGCCTTCCTGGGCAATCTGCGGGTCACGGGCTGGCAGCCGTCGCTGAAGTGCAGCCCTGGACTGCGTGCATTCGTCTATCGCAACGGTGATGACCATTTCGTCTTCTTCTTCAACTTCGACAGGGACGGCACCCACAAAAAATTCATTGAATTCAATGGTATGAAGCTCGATCTCTCGGTCGGGTCGAAGACTTGCGGAATCGTGAGGGTGACCGACAGGGTGATCCGTTCGATACTGGTCAAGGGTGTCAACGAGTTCGAGAAGGTCACGTCAAAGGTACGGGTCAAGCTCGAGCATTCCAGGCGGGCTTCGGGGATCGACGAGTGGGAGTTCGACGGCGACGGTTCAAGGTACGACCTTCACAGGCACTGATTCAGGGACGGTCTGACTGACCTTCCTGAACATCTTCGACGGTGGCCACCAGAAGAAGGTCGCCCTTCCCCTGATGTTGTCGATCGGCACAAAACCCCAGTAACGGCCGTCACTTGAGTTATCGCGGTTGTCACCCATGCAGAGCACGTGTCCCCCGGGGACGACGACGTACGGGAAGTCCGGGTTGTCAACCGGTGACCCGAAGGACATGGGGTTGTTGACTGGCCATTCCGGCTCGTTGCGGCATGTTTCGGGAAGCCCCGGCCGCGTGCCGGCGATGTGCTGCGAGACGTATTCGACGTCGCCGAGCCGTTCGACCTGTCTTGCGCACAGGCAGGCCGCAAGGTTGGCATCCCCGCAGTCGCCTTCGTGAACAATCGGCTTGACCTCGATTGGCCTGCCGTTGATTTCCAGCACGTTTCCCGAAAGCCTGACGCGATCCCCCGGCAGGCCGATTACACGCTTCAGGAATGCCTGCCCGTAGTTCTCTCCGGGCACCGGGAAATCGAATACCACGACCTCGCCGCGCGACGGCATCCGGCCACCGACGATATCCTTGTGCGTGAAAGGTATCCGCAGACCATAAATGTACTTGTTGACGAACATGTGATCCGCGATGTTGACGGTCGGTATCATCGAGCCGGTCGGGATGTGGAACGCCTCGAACACGAAAGCCCGCACCAGCAGGGCCAGCACGACGGCGGTTCCGATTGATTCGACGTATTCCCTTATGGTGGCGGTCGAAAGAAGCTTTTCGCTGGCCTTCATCGCCGCCGAAAGTCTTTCCGACGCCTGGCGAATCGATTCCAGCCTTTCCCGGTCGGTCGTATCAGGCCTGGTGCCGTCAAGCGCCTTCGCGAGCGCCTTCAGCCAGCCCCCGCATTCATCCCTTGCGGCGGGGGCAAGCCGGCCGCCCCTGTACTTCAGGATCCTGGTGGCGTCCTTCAGCAGTTTCCTGGCCTGGACAACCGGGTTGGCAACACGTTCCTTTTTCTTCATCACGACACCCTCACGACACCTTGGCGGATTCGATTTCAGTTGCGGCGCATGGCGTCGCGAGCCGGGGCAAAGAATAGAAGCGGGCATGCTCAAAGTCAAATACCGGGGAAACGTTGACGCGGCTTGCGGTTAAATGGATTATTGTTCACCGCCGGAAGGCCGGCCGGTCATGCATCGGGTAATCTTGATGGAACCGGGACAGCAGCTCTATCTTGAAGTGCCGGCCGAAGGGGTCGAACGGTTCGTCCAGCGCCTGGACCTGGCCCGTTTCATCCAGGCCGGCATGGAGATCACCAGGGTCACCATCGCCGGTGAGAGGATCATCCTTCAACTTGACTGGGACGGGGTCGGCAGCGAGACGGTGATTATCAGGCGGGCCGACGACCAGCCGGCTTTCATGAGCACCAGGCGGCTTTCCCTGTCGGTGGCCGGTGCAAGCGCCGGAAGGGCCTGGCAGGTGCTTTTAAGCAGGATTGCCGTCTCTTCCGGCGATGCCGACATCGACGACCTGATATTCGTCCTGGCGGGCGGCGTGCCGGACAACATGGCCGACGTGGCCGATTCGCCGATCAACGCATGGGGATCCGGCGACTCCTGGTCCCAGTTCTTCTGCGACCACGCGATGGCCAGGAAGTTCTACGAGGCCCTTCAGTTTGAAGACAACGCGTGTTTCCTTGTTCACGGGGATCTCGAGTGCAAGTTCATCACCCCCAGATTCCGCGCGACTCTTCCACGCTTCTTCAATTACCCGTGGAAGATTTTCGGCGAATCCGAGGGGCGCGATCCGTTGACGGATCTTACCGACCACGATGTCATTTATGGCGGCGAGCAGCGTCTTTCGGATCATATCGAGGGCATGCTTTCGAACCAGGCGGTGCGTGGCCTGGTGATAATAAACTCCACGTGCGTTCCGGTGGTCATCGGCGACGATGTCGAGAAGGTCATGGAGAAATTCCGCGACCGGTGCACCCACGGGATGTACCACATCAGTCCGCAGACCGAGAATCCGACCGAAATCATGATGCAGTATCTCGATGACGCAAGGGAACGCGCCGTCAGGGAGGAAAGGCCTGACGACGGATCGATCGCGCTGGTCGGGTTCCGGGCGGGCCGCACCCACGGTGAATTGAGAAACTTGATTTCGGAGGTTGGAATCGAGGTCAAGGGAACCATCCTTCCAAGGGCGAGCGCAAGGCTCATGGAGCGAATCATGAAGGCGGACGTGCTTGTTTTCAGGCCGAACGTGTTCATGACCGAGCTTTACGATAGGGTATTTCTCGATTGCGGAAGGCGTCGAATCCTTCCCGCGCCGCCTTTCGGGCTTGCCGCGACAGCCCGTTGGTTGATGGAAATCGCGGCTTCGGTCGGAATGGAGGACAGGGCGGCCCAGGTCATCGAATCAAGGCTGGCCGGCATTGCCGGTGTCATGGAAAAGCTGCGGCTTCAGGCCGCGCAGTACGAGATGACGTTCGTGGCCGACCCTTCCAGTCCGGCGCGGCTGCTCGATCCGGTTTCGGCAACCGGACTGGCGCCGCTTCCGGCGGTGGCCGAACTCGGATACAGGATAAGGGTGCTCGCCCGCGACGATTTTCCGGCGCTTTACAGGGACTTCTGCGATCGAATCGGTACCTGGGCCGCGGCCAGCGGCGTCGAAGTCCAGGTTCAGGGGTTTTCCGACAGCGATTCGCTTGCGGCGGCCATCGCATCCGGCAGCGGCGGCGCGGTATTTTCCGAATTCTTTTACGATTCCCGCATCTCGAGACATGGCCGGCATCAATTTTCGGCCAGGGACTTCGAGATGGGATTCGAGGGCGCCGTGAGGACGGCCCAACGTCTCCTCAGGCTGGCCGCAAATCCGTTCTACGACAGGTATTCCGGTTTCATCGCCACTGTCGGCAGCTCCCGTAACTGGTGGAAGTCATGAAGATTGCTGACCGTCACGAATTCAGGATTCCCTACATGGTCGGGGTTTATCTGGCCGCGAACGCCATTCCGGATCTGTACCTTCTGACGGATGGTCCGGACTGCCTCTTCTTCAAGGCCGAATTCGTGCACGGCGCCCAGGATCTTCATTCGACCCTGCTTGACGTGACGGGGCGCCATCGCGTGGCCCACACGCTGGCCGATATCAACAACGTGGTTCTTGACCGCGAGGAGCAGATTTCGGCCCTGGCCGCCCGACTGGCGGCCGAACCGGACGCCGGGATGGTTCTTGTCACGGCCATGCCGATGGCCAGCATCACCGGGACGCAGTACGACCGGATCGCCCGCGACCTGTCCGCCAGAACAGGCAAGCTGATTGCCGAGGTGCCGGCCCGTTCGCTTCAGGGTGACTGGCTGGACGGATACGGACAGGTTCTTGCCGCCGTCGCCAGGACGCTTCCGCTTGAGGGCGCCGGGTCGGGGAATCCCGAATCGGTCGCCGTCGTCGGGCCCCTTGTTGACAGAACCGAGGCCGATCGGCTGGCCGATGTGCGGGAAATCCGGCGCATTCTACAGGACGGGCTTGGGCTTGACGTCTGCTCGATCTGGCCTTCGAACAGCACGGTTGCGGAGCTTGGCGATGTCGCGCGGGCCGGAACCGTGATTTCCCTGCCATACGGCGCCCGCGCCGCCAGGATTCTGGCGCGCAGGCTCGGGGCAAGGCTGGTTAACGCCGCGCTTCCGTTCGGACCGGCAGGCACGGCCGACTTTGTCCGCACCGTGGCGACGGCGCTTGGACGCCTGGATCGGGCCGAGGATTTCCTCAAGGCCGAAAGCCTTGAATGGGGCGATTCGTTCAAAAGGGCAGCAGCCTCGCTTGAGTCGATGAAGTTCATCGTGGCCGCGGATCCCTGGCTGGCGGAAGGCCTGGTCAGGATGCTGCAGGATGCCGGGGTGAGCATCGCGGCGGCCCAATCGACCTCGTTCGATCCGAAGCCGGTTTGCGGGCTGCCGACGCTGGCGGAAGTCGAGGACGGCGTTGATGTCGATATGCTGATCGTCCCGACCAGGGGCATCGACGTGGCACTGCGGCTCGGCAGGCCGTTTTATGAGTTCGGTTTCACCAGCTACGGCACGCACGCCTTTTTCGATGCACCGACGCTGGGCTGGCCCGGCGCGGTCAACGTCATGTCGGGAATCGTATCGGCGGGAACCCTGTTTTCCACGATAGCCGGCTCACGGACGTGGAACCTGAAGCGGCTTGCCGGCAGCTATCAGGTCGTTCCCGACCATTGATCGGCGCCGGGGCCAGGATCAACAGGGTGGGCTGACCGGGCGTCAATCTGCGGACGGCCCGGGGGATTATCAATGGACGGTGGGCCGCCGAAAATCACTGTCGGGCCCGAGGCGGTTCCGGCAATCACCGATGCATTCGATCTGCAGAGGTTTGCCGCGGCAGGCTGCGTCCTGTCTTCGGTCGAGCCTGGCTCCGATTCCATCCGTCTTCTTTTCGACTGGGTCGGGGTCGGGAGCGTGGTTGTTTCGGTTGCCCCCGATGACGGCCGTCCATCGTATGCCTCGACCGGTAACCTGTCATTCTGCCTGATCGGGGCCGATGTCTCCAGGCCGTGGGCCGTTCTTATCGCCCGCATGGCCGCCAGCGCCGGTTCGATGAAGATGGCCGACGTGGCGCGCCTTGCCGGTTCGGGACTTGGGCCGGCCGATCAGTCGGCGTCCCCCGCGAAGCCTGCGGAATTCAATCCGATACTGTTCTGGGCCCCCGAGGAGGGGTGGCGCAGGTTCATGTGCGATGCCGCCATGGAGAGGCGTTTTCGCGAGGCGTTTGAATTCGATTCCGATTCGTCCTTCATCGTCCACGGAGATCTTGAATGCAGGTTCGTGTCGCCGGGGGCCCGCGTCAGACTTCCGGGCCATTTCGTCTATCCATTCGACCTGTTTTCCCATCACGAGGCGGTCGGCCCGATAACCGGCCTCGACGACAACGACGTCATCATGGATTCCACAAGGAAGATTGACCTGAAGGTTCGTCGCGAGCTGCTTGACGGCACGTTCCGCGGGCCGGTTGTCGTCATTTCGACCTGCGTGCCGGTCATCGTGGCCGAGGATCCGACCAACGTGCTCCGGGGGCTGGACGAAGTGTGTCCCGAAGGCATCAGTTATGTGACTCCGGTTTCGCCCCACAGCCCCAGCGAGATTTTCATGCAATCCTTCGCCGGTCTTCGCGGCCGGATCCTGTCGCGGCCGGGGCGTCCGGAAACGGTCGGGCTTGTCGGCTACAGGCCGGGACGGGCCCTTTCGGAGCTTCAGGAACTGCTGGAACTTGCCGGGCTGTCCGTCAGCGGCGCGATAGTCCCCCTTGTCACAAGGCGGTTGCTGCAGGACACCCTTTGCGCGGAAACCATCGTCATCGCGCCGTCGCGCCTTCACGATGCCATGTATGACGGGCTTGTCGAAGGCGCGGCCGAATCGGGTCGTCGAGTCATCCGGCCCGCCTTTCCGTGGGGTATCGACGCGACCGTTCGATGGCTTGAAGCGATCTGCGCGGATTGCGGAATTGAAGTTCCCGAAGCGGCGATCGCAAGGGCGGAATGGGCCCGTCGGCTGACCGCCCCCGGACAGGTCGGGAAGTCCTTCATCTTCGTCTGCGACCCTTCGGAAGCGTCCAGGCTGGTCGATCCGGTCAGCCCGGCCGGGCTGCCGATTGTCCCCATGATGTGCGGGCTTGGCCTTTCTGTCAGGTTGCTTGTTCATGGCGATGATGGTGATGCAGGGCTCGCGCTTGAGACCGTCCGCAATGGGATTCCGGCCGGGGAGGACCTGGTGCAGGCCGCGTCTTTCGTCAGCAGGCAGGATCTGGACGGGCTGCTGCGGGAAGACGACGTGGCCGCCGTATATTCCGAGATGTTTTTCGAGCGCAGGGCGACGAGGGCCGGAGTGCCTGCCTTTTCGCCGCGCATTTTCGAGCCCGGCATCGATGGGGCGTTAAGGACGCTGCGACGTTTCCAGCGCCTGGCTTCCCTGCCTTTTTATCGCAGGTACATGGCCGGATCCCGATTTGGGCCCGCCGGTCGCGCACTCTGATATAATCATTGCGGCGTCGTTCGCCCACGTCACGGGAATCGCGGGGGATATCATGCGGATAACACTTGTCATCGTCTGTGCGGCCATGTTCGTTTTCCTGTCTTCCGTCGTCGGCTGCAGCCGCACGCATCCGGTTGATCCCGAGATGGTCATCCTTGACGGCAAGCCGATTTCCACGATGTTGCCGACCGCGCCTCCCCCGCCCGAGGATCCCGAGGCCAGGAGGCGTGAGCTTCGAAAGCACATTGCTGACGACATGCGGATAAGATCGCTTGCGAACCCGGTTGGCCGTGGCGAATTGCGGCGCCTTTCCGGGTTCCGGTACGTCTTCCGGGAAGCGGCCCCCGGCACCGTGAAGTCGATTCCCGAACTGCAGGCCGTCATCGGTGAACTCCAGGGCGCCCTTGAACAGGCGAAGGTCGAGCACGGAAGGCCATTCCTGTTCATCCCCGAATCCGCGTCGGGATGGCTGTTCAACGAGGTCGTCCGGGTCTGCCTTCCGCTGCCGGCCGATGCCCAGGCACCTTCCGGCATGCCGGTCGATGAGTTGAAGACGACAATGGTGGTTTTCCAGCCCAGGCGTACCCTTCCGCCCGAAGGAAAGCTTGACGAGATGGAGCGCTGGGCGGAGAAGGCACTTGAGGCGGCGGCAGGCGGCCCGGTCGATTTCAGCGGGCCGTTCATTATCAGGACGGCGCTCCCGGATGGATTGCTTTCGGATCCTGAAGGAGTTGACTGGATGGCCCCCTCCGCCGTTGCCGTTCCGGTTCCGGGCAGAACCGCCGAAGGCGGTGAACCGGCCGAACCTGCGGCCGAGGAAGACAAGGTTGAGTGAACAGTCGTCAAGCAGGCTGGTCGATCTCGGAATGCGGCTGGCCGTGCCATACAATCACGACCCGCGGCTGATCCAGATGCTTCAGACGATGGCCGCTTCCATTGCCGAGATCTTCATTCCGGCCCCGCTTGATGTCAGCGGGACGTTCAGGGCCTGGAACGGTCCGGATCCCGTCGAGTATCGAAAGATGGTTCCCGGCATCGTTTGCGCCGCATCCCGCATCGGGCTGTCTGTCAACATGGCGGTCAATTCCCCTTTCGTTCCGCCTTCCGAACACAGGATGGTTGCCGATTACATCGCGAATGCGGCATCGGAAGGCGTCAGATCATTCACCATCGGGGATCTGCATCTTGCCGAGCATGTCAGGGCCGTCTGTCCCGAAGTCGAGCTGGTTGCGTCCGCCACCGCAGACATTGCGCATGTGACGCGGGCCAGGCACTGGGTCAGGATGGCCGGCGTTTCCCGCATCGTTCCATCCCGCGTGGTGAACAAGGATCCCGATGTGCTGCGGGCGATGGCCAGGCTGGGCGTCCAGATCGAGATTATCCCGAACGAACAGTGCCTGCCGGCCTGCCCATACATGTTCCAGCATGCCATGACCATCGGCTTCAGGGATTCGGTTGACGACACCGATTTCAGACGTTACTGCGCCATGTGCGCGGCCATGAAGCCTGCGGCCCCGTGGGAGCACTATCAGACGGAGATCGTTCCCGCGTCCATCCCGCGCTATCGCGGCATCGTCAGTCTTGTCAAGCTCGCCGGCCGCGATTCGACCACGTCGTTCATCCTGGGCGAAGTCGGCCGCTTCATCGCACTGGAATCGGATTGGACCGGCTTCCTTGGCGGCTATCGCGAACCACCGGATGTTTTTGAAAAGCTGCAAAGCTGCGATCGGGTCTGCGAGGATTGCGGCTACTGCCAAAGTGCCTTCATCGAGGCCAATCCCGGCTGGCAGGATCGCGGATCCGAATGGCTTCGGCGCGTAACCGGCGTCGAATCAGGCCGCTGAACCGTCCTTCCGGAATCCTTGTATTTTTGTTGAAAATGATTATCATTAGCGCGGGCCGTCGAGGTGGACTGGGAATGACCCTTCTAGATGTTTCCGAATCGTTGCCCGTAAAGGTCGTATGCGTGGGCTGCGGCCTCGGGATGTCCCGCAACCTGGCCAGCCTGGGCATTCACGCAGGAGATATCGTCAGCGTCGTGCGCCGCGCCCCGTTTTCGGGTCCCATCCTGGTCCGGGTTGAATCGACTGGAGCGAACATTGCGGTCGGCCGGGAGATGGCCGGAAGGATAACAGTTGAAACTGAAAGACATAGGGACGCTTCTTGAACTGCCCGATTCCAACGGTTCCGACATACCGACCCTGGCATTCGTAGGCCAGCCCAATTGCGGAAAGAGCACCCTTTTCAATGCCCTTGCCGGCTTCAAGGCCAACACGGGCAATTTCACGGGCACCAGCGTCGAGTTCACCGAGAGCCTGGCCGTGGTCGGCAACAGGCGCGTGCGCCTTTTTGACCTTCCAGGAACCTATTCCCTCAACCCCTCGGACGAGGCCGAGGCGGTCACCAGGCGCTGGCTGGACGAAAGGCGCGCCGACGCCATCATCCTCGTCCTTGACGCCTCGGTTCTTTCCAGAAGCCTGGAACTGGCACTGGAGATGGCCGAGACGGACATGCCCTTCGCAATTGCCTTGAACATGATGGACGACGCTGCCAGGAAGGGCATCTCGATTGATGTGGAACTTCTTTCGGCCCGGCTTGGCGTTCCGGTCGTGCCGACCGTGGCGACCCGCGGCACCGGGGTCGTTCAGGTCGTCTCAAGCGCCCTTGCGGTTGCCTCCCGGCCGGTGCAGGCCATCAGGCCGGTCTATGACCGGGACGTTGACATGGCAATCGAGTCTGTCGAGGCGCTTCTGCCCGCGGGACTGGAGCCATCGGAACGCCGCTTCTTCGCGGTTCGCGTCCTGGAGGGCGATGCCGACGTGGAGGCCAGGGTCGGTTCGCTCAATCGGGAAGCGCTTCAGGCGGCGCTTTGCATACGACATGAGCTTGCCGTTGAACACGGGTGGCCCGAGGACGGGGTTTTTGCCTCGCACCGCCACGCCATCGCCGTGAACCTTTCCGAGGCGGTTTCAAAGGTCGTGCGTAAGCCGGTGAGGTCGAAGCGGGATCGTTTCGATTCGGTCGCCATGCATCCTGTCTTCGGCCCCCTGGCGGCTTTCGCGGCGCTTGCGGGGTTCTTCGCGATGTCGTTCTTTGTCGGGGGCGCCCTTTCCGGCCTTGTGGCCGCTCCCTTCGAACATCTCGGGGAGGCGCTGGCCGGCCGGTTCCCCGGCGTTGTCGGAGCCGTTTTCAAGGGCCTGGTTGACGGCCTTGGCGGCGGCCTTGCAATCGTACTGCCCTATCTTCTGCCACTTTTGTTCCTGATGGCCCTTCTCGAGGACGTCGGATACCTTCCAAGGGCGGCATTCCTCATGGACGGCCTGCTTCATCGAATCGGCCTTCACGGAAAGAGCGCCGTCCCGCTTATCATGGGTTACGGCTGCAACGTGCCGGCCATCGTGGGGGCCAGGGCGCTTGAAAGTCGCCGCGACAGGCTGCTGACGGTACTGATAAGCCCATTCATCGCGTGTTCTGCGCGTACGGTGGTGATCCTGGCGCTGGTCGGGGCCTTTTTCGGGCTGAAGTGGGTTATCGCATTCTATTTGTTGAACATCCTGGTCGCAGCCGGGGTCGGAAGGCTGATTTCGTCGTTCGTGCCGGGTACTCCGTTCGGGCTGCTCATGGACATTCCACCTTACAGGATTCCACCTTTTCGTTCGGTCGCCGCCAAGGTCTGGTTCCGCACAAGGTCGTTCCTGCTGTCGGCATGGCCGGCCCTGATTGTGGCATCGGTTCTGATGGCTCTGCTGGAATTCGCCGGCATCGACGGCATGATCAATTCATTCCTTCAGCCCTTCACCGTCACCTTGCTCGGCCTGCCTGCCGCCGTCGGGGTCACGCTTGTGTTCGGGATATTTCGAAAGGAATTGACCCTGCTGATGCTGTTTCAGGCCCTTGGCACTACCGATGTGTCTTCGGTAATGTCCCCGGTTCAGATAATGACTTTCGTCGTGTTCGTCCTTTTCTACATCCCATGTGTCGCCACGGTCATTACCCAGGTGCGCGAAATCGGCTGGAAGTGGACAGGGATATCGGTGTTACTTTCCGCGTCGGTGGCGACTGTGCTGGCCTTCCTTGTCAGTCTTGCGGGACGTTAGCTGCCGTCCTGACCGGGCCGGAAAAATGAAACCGCGAAAAGCCCTTTGACCGATTTGACCCTGACATCCAGTCCCGAAGCGGCGGCCATCGACTTAAGCACGGGCAGGCCGTGATGTTCGCAGACAAGTATTTCCCCGGTGTCGGCAAGGCCGCGAATGGTGCGCGCGTCCAGATCCCTGACGATCGGCTTCAGCATCGGGATGTCCTTCACGGCGGCCCTGAATCCAGGATTGCTGACAAAAAGATCCATGTTCATGTCGCAGTAAAGCGGGACGGCCATGTCGTGAAGGTCGAACATCCCGGCGATCCTGGCGGCCGATCTGTCGGCAAGCATCTCCTGGCAGAGCGTCTTTGATGCAGGCGAATAATCCGGATTCAGCATGTCCTTCAGGTTTGAATTCAAGAAAGATGCGGCGCATATCGCCGCCATCGCAATCGTCGCGACCAGCCGGGAGCGGGATCCGCCAATGCGTTTCAGCAGTTTGTCGGCCGCCAGACCGGCGGCAAGCGATGTCCCGGCGACGCACGGCACCAGGTAGTGCGGCAGCGCGGTTGACGAAACAAGAAGCGGGGCAAGCGGCAGCAGCACCAGCAGAAGCACAACAAATGCCGGCCTGTTCCGGCGGATTGCCAGTATCATGGCGACGGGAAAGGTGATTGCAAGCAGGGCGGCGCCGACCACGTCGCGGGAAGCAAGCCAGCCCAGGTATGCCTCCGCCCTTCCCGTCCCAACCACCGCCGCCGACATGCGTCCGAACAGGTGATATCCGAAGTACGTTTCAATGAACCGCGAGCCGTGTTCCACGGCCATCCACGCATGCCACGGAAGGAATGCCGCTAGCCCGCCCGCAAGGCCGAGCACGGACCATGCGGCAGGCGACAGCGTGTCGGCAGGCTCCGAATCGGCTCGCGGTCGGTATCCTGCAATCCTCGCCGCCACGGCCGCAATGATGAAGGGGACTGGGCTGGTCAGCTTGCACAAGGATGACAACCCGAACATCACCCCGCCAAGGAATGCCTGTGATCGCCACCTTGCAATCGTCATGGCCCTGAAACCGGCAAGTGCGAACATCAACCCGGGAATGTCGGTCATCGGGCGCCGGGCGTTGAAGAAGAACACGCTGGTGGCCAGACACAGTGCGGCGGCCAGAATGGACGCCTGCCGGGAAAGTCCCAGATCAAGGCCGATGCGGAATATGAGCAGAAGAACCATCAGGCCGAATACGATACCGGGAAGGCGGGCCTGGAGTTCGACGGACCCCCCGGCAAGTCCGCCGATCTGTATCGCCGAAAACAGCACCGGCCCCTTTTCGAACAGCGGGTGCCCCATCCACGTCACGTCGGCAAGCCTCCCGCCGCGAGTTCCCTCGATGGCGGCACGCGCATACGCTGAGTCGTCCGAAGGAAGCAGGCTTCCGGAACCGGCCTGATAGAAAAGCAGGAGGAAGGCGACGATTGCTGCCAGCCTGGTGGCCATCAGGGAGATAGTGTTTGCAATGGTTGCGCTGCTGGTTGTCATTGGCGGATTGTAACGCAAATGAAAGGTGTCGGAAGTCCGTTCGTCAGGCCTGCCGGTTGCCGGCATGCCACGTCAGCACCGGGTTGCGTGCCGCGGAGACTTCGTCCGGCCGCCTGACCGATGTCAGGTGGGGTGCCGAATGAACGATCTCGGGGTTGTTGGCGGCCTCGTCGGCAATCCTTTCCATCACGGCGATGAACTCGTCCAGATCCGCCATGTTCTCCGTTTCGGTCGGCTCGATCATCATGGCACCGCTTACAATCAGCGGGAAATACACGGTCATCGGGTGAATGCCGTGATCCATCAGGCGCTTGGCCATGTCCATGGTCGAAACCTTGCCCTCGGACTTGATCTGGTTGCGATCCGAGAAGACCGCCTCGTGCATGCAGACGCCCGGATAGGGCAGGTTGAACTTGTCCTGCAGCTTCACGCGGACGTAGTTGGCGTTCAGGACGGCCATCTCGGCGGCCCTGGCCAGTCCATCGGCCCCAAGGGCCCTGATGTACGTCAGGGCCTTCACCAGGACTCCGAACTGGCCCTGGAACGACCGCATGCGGCCGATCGATAGCGGGAAGTCCTCCCGCAACTCGAATCTGCCGTCTTCGACACGAACCACCCTCGGAACCGGCAGGAAATCGACCAGCGACTCGACCACGCCGACGGGACCGCTTCCCGGGCCGCCGCCGCCGTGCGGCGTCGAGAAGGTCTTGTGCAGGTTCAACTGCATGACGTCGATTCCAAGGCACGCCGGGCGATATTTTCCCATGATTGCGTTAAGGTTCGCGCCGTCGCCATAGACCAGGCCGCCTTTTTCATGGACGATGGCGGCAACCTGGTGGATGTTGCGTTCAAAAAGCCCGAGCGTGTTCGGGTTCGTGATCATGATGCCGGCGGTGTCGCCGTCCATGACGGCCGCGACCTCGGCAGGGTCAAGGATGCCGGACTCGTTGCTTTTGACCTTCACGACCGTGTAGCCGGTCAGGGCGCTGGTCGCGGGGTTGGTCCCGTGGGCCGTGTCCGGGATAAGGACCTTCGTCCTGGGGTTTCCCCTGGCGGTCAGGGCCGCCCTCATGACCTTCAGGCCGGTCAACTCGCCGTGGGCTCCCGCCGCCGGAAGAAGCGTCACCGCGGAGAACCCGAGGATTTCCTTCAGGGACTGTTCAAGCTCCCACATCAGTGCCAGGGCGCCCTGTGCCATCGATGAGGGCGTCATCGGGTGGATGCAGGCAAATCCTTCCAGGGCGGCGGTGTCCTCGCATATCCTGGGGTTGTGCTTCATGGTGCAGGACCCGAGAGGATAGAATCCGGTATCGACGCCGTAGTTCATGCGGGACAGGCGCGTGAAGTGCCGGACGACCTCGTATTCTGCGACCTCGGGCAGGGCGGCCGGCTCGGTGCGCAGCAGATGCGCCGGAATGGCCGGTTCCCCCTTCAGTCCGGCGTCCGGAATGCACATTCCGTTTCTTCCCGCGGCGCCCCTTTCAAAAATGACCGGTTCATCAAGTTCGAGTCCTGGACGAGCACCCATTTTTTCCTCCAAAATTCCTGGTGGAGTGAACGTACATTTCAGTTGCCTGCGGGAGCCTCCGCGGCAGGGGCCGGCGCGGCCGCGTTTGCCGGTGCTGGTGCGGGCGCCTGCGGGGCGGCCTCGACGGCAGGCTGGGGGGCCGGGGCGGGAGCTTCGGGGGCAGCGGGAACCGCGGCCGGCGCCGGGTCGGCCCCGGTCGCATTCACGTCGCCTTCAAGCTTCTCGATTTCGGCGGTCGAGCGAAGCGACTTCACAAGCTCGCGCCGGGCCTTGAACATGGCCTTGTTGCGCAGGCTGGTGGCCACCTTTTCGCGAACCTCGTCAAGCGGCCTGACTCGCTCGGGCTTCTTCTCGAACGACTTGATCAGGTGAAGACCGAACGGGGTGCGGACCGCCTCCCTGGTGTATTCGCCCGCCTTCAGGGCGAAAGCGGCCTTTTCGAAAGCCGGAACCATCTGGCCGGCCTTGAAGAATCCAAGATCGCCACCCTTCGGCGCCGTTGTGGTGTCTTCGGAAACCGCCTTTGCGATCTCGCCGAAGTCTTCGCCCTTCTTCAGTTTCTTCAGGGCGCCCTCGATCTTCGCCTTTGCTTCCTTTTCCTTTTCGGCATCATCCTTTTCGTTCAGCCTGACAAGGATGTGGGCGGCATGAACCTGCTCCGGATCGGTGAACATCCTGATTCCGGCGTTGTAGGCGTTCTGGATGTCCTCGTCCGAGACCGAAAGCTTGCCGAGCTTGTCCAGCAGCTTCGTCAGCGAGTAACTCCTGGTAAGGCGTTCCTTGATGATTTCGGGCGTGACCTTTCCGTGCTTCAGGTAGTTGTCGAACTGCTCTTCGCCCTTGAACCGGGCCTTGTACTCGTCGTACTGGGCCTCGGTTTCTTCCGGCGTCACGACGACTCCCTGCTTGCGAACCTCCTGGGTAAGCAGTTCTTCCTCGATCAGCCGGTTCACGATGTTGTCCGAGATCTTCAACAGGCGATCCTCGGGGATCTTTCGAACCCCGTTCTGGGTAACCTTTGCAAGCTCTTCGTCAAATATCGAACGGGGAATCTTCACCCCGTTGACCACCGCGACATAATCCGGCTTTGCAGCCGGCTCGACGGCCGCGGTCTCGACCGCCGCCTGTTTCTTCTGGCATCCCGAAACGGCCAGCACCAGCACCGCAAGAGCAGCAAACGCAATCAAACGCTTCATGGCAGGTCCTCCGATCGTCTGGAAAAAAGCCGTGCGGATTCTATCGCACGAAAGCCGCAAAGTAAACGTGCCCGTACGACGCGTACCGAGCTTGTAATCGCGATTGGATGTCCGGATATTCCCGCGGATGTGATTGCTGTGATGCGTCGCGGACGGCTCAGTCCAGGATCTGCAGCACGGCCCGCCTGCGATGCTTGGCAGCCGCGTTTGTAACCAGCGTCCGAAGCGCCCAGGCCATCGAACCGTCCCTGCCGATAACCTTGCCCATGTCCTCCTTGGCGACGCTGAGCTCGATTACAATCGTCGATTCGCTTTCCACTACGGACAGCTTGACGGCGCCCTCGTTATCTACGATCGATTTAACAATAATTTCAAGCAGTTCTTTCATCTGACGCTCCGCACGGAATGGTGATGCCCGCACTGCATAGTGTACAATCGCGACGATGTTAACAGAATGTGTAAAGTAAAGAAACTTTTTGGGGAAAACCGTATGGCGAAACCCTGTGCAGGCAACCCGGTCGGAATCGTTCGGGCCGTCGGCCGGGCCGCAAGCCCGGGGAACAGTGCCGGAAGGGGAGGTCGTCCGGGGATCAGGCGGAGGCCTGGAGCCTCTTCGCGAGCCTTGAGACCTTGCGGGATGCGCGCTTCTTGGGAATGATTCCCTTGGAAGCGATGTGCATCACGACCGACTCCGCGGTGCGGAATGCCTGCCCGGCTTCTTCAGTGCCGGCCGCCAGAGCCTTCTTGACGACGTTGCGAAGCATCGTCTTGAAATGCCTGTTGCGGGAACGAGCCTTGAGGCTCTGCCGATGTCTCTTGAGCGCCTGCTTGTGATTGGCCACGAGGGACCTCCAAAAAAAGCCCGGACAAAAACGCCGGAGTCTTATACTCGAACGGGCTCTGTCTGTCAACAGGTTTCAGCGCCCGCTTGAACCTTCACCACGTCTCCTGCTCTGGCTGGAACACGCCTTCCGCCATGGCCCGGCACAGATCGGCGACACCTTCACCCGACATCGCGGATATCGCGAAGAACCTCACCTTCAGCTTTTCGGCAAGAGCCTCGAGCTTAAGCGCGTTCTCCTCGCACCCTGGAACATCGACCTTCGAGGCGACCAGAATGAACCGTTTCGCTCCAAGGCCGGTTCCATGCGCCTCAAGCTCGTTGCGGACGACCCTGAAATCGGCCTCGGGGTCTTCGGTTGAAGACACATCGACAAGGTGCGCCAGCAGGCTTGTGCGCTCGCAGTGGCGCAGGAACTGGTGACCAAGTCCGGCCCCTTCGGAAGCGCCCTCGATCAGCCCGGGCATGTCGGCGATGACGAACGACCTGTCCGCGACGACGACCACGCCCAGGTTCGGGACGATGGTCGTGAAGGGATAATCGGCGACCTTTGCCTGGGCGCGCGAAAGGTGGTTGATAAGGCTGGATTTGCCGGCGTTCGGCAGGCCGACAAGACCGACGTCGGCAAGCAGCTTCAGCTCAAGCCTGACAGTCCTCTGGTCGCCAGGCCCGCCTTCGGTCGAAAAGAAGGGAGCCTGTCTCCAGGGAAGGGCGAACCTGGCATTCCCCAGGCCGTAGCGACCGCCCCTGGCGACGATGAAAGTGGCATCATGGGCCTCGATGTCTGCAAGCAACTCACCGTTTTCGTCAAAGACCATCGTTCCGACGGGAACCTTGAGGATCCTGTCCCTGCCGTCGCGTCCTGTCTTGTTCGAGCCCTGGCCGGCAGCACCGTCCTCGGCGATGAACTTCTGGTGAAAATGAAAATCCAGCAGCGTCTTCAGGCCTTCGTCGCCCTGGAGCACGACGTCCCCGCCACGTCCCCCGTCGCCACCGTCCGGTCCGCCCTTCGGGACGAACTTCTCGCGACGGAAGCTGACCTGGCCGTTTCCGCCCTTGCCGCCGGAGACCCAGATGGTGGCTTCATCGATGAAACGCATACGTCACCAAAAAACAGTGATGCCGGTGCTTGAAGGAAGCGGCGTGAACGCCATGAACCGATGCGGAAAATGCCTGGAATCGGGAACCGGCCCGTCAAAGCGGGCAGGCGACCCGGGGACTATTCCGGAACCACATCGATGAACTGGCGGTTGCGTCCGACCCTGAAGCGAATCCTGCCACCGGCAGTCGCGAACAGGGTGTAGTCGCGGCCCTGGCCGACGTTGACGCCGGGATAGAACTTGTTGCCGAGCTGACGGACTATGATGTTGCCCGGAACGGCAAGTTCGCCACCGTAAAGCTTCACGCCGCGGCGCTGTCCGTTGCTGTCACGGCCGTTACGGCCGCTTTGACCCTTCTTTCTTCCCATGGCTCACCCCACCTTGATTCCGGAGATGACCAGCCGGGTAAATTCCTGACGGTGGCCGCGGATTCTTTTGGAATTCTGGCGACGACGCTTCTTGAAGGCGAGAACCTTCGGTCCGCGACCGTTATCCACGACCTTGCAGGTCACCTTTGCGCCGGTAACAACCGGCTTACCCAGGCGGATCTTGTCTTCGGCGCCAACCAGGAGCACACGGTCAATCACGACTTCGCTGCCGACTTCAACGGGCAGGCGCTCGACATCGATCGTGTCGCCTTCGTTCACGCGGTACTGCTTTCCGCCGGTCATTATCACTGCATACATGTTGGACCTCAAACATCCAAACGAACGGGACGGAAATTGTAATCGGGATTGTCGAAATGTCAACATCAAAATCAGGGAACCCGGGATTGTCCTTCAGGTCTGGGCCATCCAGAGCTTGACGGTAAAGACGGCCCCCTCGCCGATCCGGCTCTCGGCCTCGATCTCCCCGCCATAGATCTCGACGATCTGGGAACTCATCGCCAGCCCCAGTCCGGTGCCTTCCCCGGGGGGCTTCGTGGTGAAGAACGGGTCGAAGATGCGCTGAAGATCCTTCTCGGGGATGCCGGGCCCGAAATCCCTGACGGCAATCGAAAGCCTGCGATCCTCGCATCGGCACGAGACTTCGATGCGCCCTTCCCCGTTCATGGCGGCCGCCGCGTTAAGGAACAGGTTCAGCAGGACCTGCTGGAGCTGTGAAGGTCTTATTTCGGCCACCGGGCACTCCTCCCCGATGTCGATGCACACCATGACGTTCCTGAAGGACTTGTGGGTCTGAACCAGTTTCACGGTCGATTCAACGACCTGCCTGACGTCGGCCCGCGCCCCTTCGTCCCGGACTGGCCTCGCGAAGGTCAGCAGTTCGCGGATCGTCTGGTCAACCCTCATGGTGGCCTTGTGAATTTCGTCGGAGAAGCGCTGAACCTCCTCGGGAGAGGAGCCGCCCTGCCGAAGCACGTCCGACATGCCCAGGATTATCCCGACCGGGTTGCCGATTTCGTGCGCGACACCGGCGGCCAATTGGCCGACCGAAGCGAGCTTTTCGGCGCGGATCAGCGTCGTCTGCGCGCCCTTCAGGTCGTTTCGCATCCTGCTGATTTCCCAGTCCTGGCGCTCCATCTGCCGGCGATCCTCGACGTGGATCCTGGCCGCCGAAGAAAGCGCCGAGTCGATTCGTTGAAGATCGGTCATGCCCGCGCCGGCGGAATCGCCTTCGAGAAGCCTGGTGGCCGCGGCAGCGCTTCTGCCGATCGGGCGGACGATGGTAAGGAAGGCGACGATGAGGCCGCCTGTCAGGGACAGGATCGTGACCAGGATTCCGTAAAGCGTCACAAGCTTCCACAACCTTGATTCCGCCGCCTTGAATTGTCCAAGGCGCATGCCGAGCACCGCCATCGAACCGGACTCGCTGGGAATCCTGACCAGGGCTTCCCAGCCGGCATCCAGGCCGGATGCCTGCCTGTCCGGGCTGGACGGGTCGATGGAAGTCAGCAGTTTTCCGGCAATGCTTGCCTTGATCAGTCTTTCCGGGGATGTCTGGTGCCTTGCGGCCCTCTCGGACAGGGATGCGTTTCCGCCGTCACGGTCGGGCCCGACATCGATTACAAAAACCGTGACCCCCGGCCAGGCCTTTCTGATTCGGGACGACCACTGGGTCGGCTGTCCGGCCGGTATGGAGACCGCGGCCATTTCGGCCGCAGCCATCAGGCGATCCCCTTCGTTGTTTACAAGGACTGGGAGAATCATGGATCGGAGGAAAGGTCCCAGGCCGAAAACGGCCAGGGCGCCAGCGAACAGAATCGACAGAATGATTCGTCCGCGCACCCCGGTACCCGGAAATTTTCCCGTCGATCCCAGCATCTGCGACCGGTCCGGCTTGAGTAATGACCGGCCTAACTTACCAGATTTTCCGGTCGAACGGGATCATACCGGATTATAATGTTCCCGGCGCCGCCTGCGGGGTTGTATGGAACTGAAAGTTCTTGTGATTGACGACGAACCGGGATTGCTTCAGATGCTCCAGGTCGTCCTGGGCAGGGCCGGCTATGCAGTCACAACCGTTACGTCCGCCGTCGAGGGTCTCCAGTTGCTCGAGCGGAATCGGTTCGACCTGTGCCTCTGTGATCTCCGGATGCCGGGAATGGATGGCATGGGCTTTCTCAACGTATTGAAATCACAGGGTGTTGCGCTTACCGTAATCGTGATGTCGGCGTACGGTTCGGGTGATGACGCAATCGCCGCGATGAAGGCCGGCGCATACGACTACATCAACAAGCCGTTCCAGTCCGACGAGATACTCCTGACCCTCCGGAAGGCGGTCGAACGCGAACAGTTGAAGCGGGAAAACATCGAACTCAGGTCAAAGGTGTCCAGGCAGGCCGGCGTCCCGTCCGTCATTGCCCGAAGCGAGTCGATGAAGCGCGTGGTCGCGGTCGCCGCCAGGATTGCCGTCTTCAAGTCAACGGTTCTTATCACGGGCGAATCCGGCACAGGCAAGGAAGTCATCGCGCGCCTGATTCACGAGGCGTCGGATCGATCCCGAAAGCCGTTTATCGCGGTCAACTGCGGCGCGATTCCGGAAGGCTTGATGGAGTCCGAGTTCTTCGGGCATGTCAAGGGTGCTTTCACCGACGCGATCGGCAATCGCCGCGGACTGATAGAAAGCGCCGGGGGCGGCACCCTTTTCCTAGATGAAGTCGGTGAACTGCCGCCGATCCTTCAGGTCAAGATGCTGCGTTTCCTTCAGGAGAGCGAGGTCCGCAAGGTAGGCGACACGAAGCCGGTGAAGGTTGACGTGCGGGTCGTCGCGGCCACGTCGCGCGACCTTGAGCAGGAAATAGCGAAAGGTCGCTTCCGCGAGGATCTTTTCTACCGCCTCAACGTCGTTCCGATAAAGATTCCGCCCCTGCGGACCAGGCTCGAGGATATTCCGCCCCTTGCGGATCATTTCCTTCAGAGGATGAAGGAGCGGACTTCGTGCAGTGCCGACTCGTTCGCTCCCGATGCAATGAGGGCGCTGATGAATCATCAGTGGCCAGGCAATGTCCGGGAACTGGAGAACATCGTCGAACGGGTTGCCGTCATGTGCGACAGCCAGGTGGTCACCGCGGCCGATCTCCCCGATTCGGTAAGGATGTTGTCGCCCTGCGATCCCGCAATATCGCTTCCGCTCGAGGGGCTTTCGCTGAAGGTCAACCAGAGGGCCCTTGAAATTTCGCTTATCAGCCGTGCGCTCGAAGCAACTGGCGGAAACCGCACGCACGCGGCCAGGATACTTGAAATGAGTCACCGGGCGTTGCTTTACAAGCTCAAGGAATACGGGCTGGGGAAGGCCGAGTGAAGGCGCGTGGCAACCTGGTCGGCCTTAAGCAGGCCGCGACAAGGCAGATAGAGAAGCTGTTCGAGCGCCAGGCCTCGGTCGAGGATTTCGTCGGGGCCCCGCTTGCCGTCGCGATCCAGGACGCTTCAATCGCCTGTGGCCGCAGGGTTGCGGTTCTGGCAGATCGGGGGGGCAGGGTATTCGATGTGGTCGTCGGGGACGGAACGACGATCGACCTTCCAGCGGATCTGAGGCGTCGCATGCCGGCCGGCCGTCTGAACGGCTTCAGGCTGATTGTATCGACATTCCAGGCAGGCCTCGGATTGGACGACCTTGAAACGATGCGGCTGTATTCCTTCGATGCGGTCGTGGCGGTCGTAAACGGCCAGCCCGGCACGACACCGGTCGTGCAGCCGGCATGGCCCCTTCCCCCGGGATCCGGCGATTCCTTCTGGGAAATTCTGGCGCCGGCCTATCCCGGTCGGTTCGTCGAAACCTTCGACACGACGATCCGCGACACGGAGACACAGCTTCGCAGGGCGGCATCGGACAACCTGCTGTCCCCGGGCGGACGGAAGGCGCGCGATGCTGCCATCGTGGTTATTCCATCATTCTCCAGGCAGGACGATCTGGAATGGGAACGAAGCGAGATGGAGGCCTTGTGCTACACGGCCGGCGTGGCCGTCATCGAGACGGTTGTCCAGCGACGGCAGGAGCCCGACCCGAGGTACGTCACCGGTGTCGGAAAGCTGAAGGAGGTAGCCCTCAAGTGCCTCCACGGGGCGGCCGACCTGATCATCTTCGGGGTTACTCTGACCCCGTCGCAGCAGCGCAGCATCTCCGAGGTGGCCGGGGTCAGGGTTCTCGACCGTAACCAGCTCATCCTGGACATTTTCGCCCGTAATGCCGCTTCCGCGGAAGGTCGCCTGGAAGTGGAGCTTGCCCAGCTGAGGTACAACCTCCCGCGTTTGTCGGAACGGGACGACGCGATGTCCAGGCTGTCCGGGGGCATCGGCGCGCTCGGACCGGGCGAAACGAAGCTCGAAATGGAACGCAGAAGGGCGCGCGACCGCATCCATCAGCTTGAGCAGAGGATCCTTCAGGAGGCCGGTCGGCGTGATCTGAGGCGCCGGAAAAGGGGTCGCCAGGCGGAACCCCTGGTTGCGATCGCAGGGTACACGAACGCAGGCAAGTCAACGCTGTTCAACGCCCTCAGCGGTGCCGACGTGGTTGCCAGGGACAAGCTGTTCGCGACGCTCGACCCGACCGTCAGGAACGTGTGGCTGCCTCCTGGCGCGAACTGCCTGATGGTCGATACGGTCGGTTTCATCCGAGACCTGCCGAAGGAACTGGAAGGCGCTTTCAGCGCGACCCTCGAGGAGATCGGTCGCGCCGATATCATCCTTCAGGTCGCCGACGCGTCGGATCCGCACGTCGTGGTTCAGATTCAATCGGTCAGGCGCATTCTCGGCGAGATGGGCCATGGCGAAATCCCGACGGTGCTCGCGTTGAACAAGGCCGATCTTGTCGGGGATCCGGCCGTCCTTGCGGCCCTGTCGGATGAAACGCGCGGAATCCCGGTGAGTTCGCTGTCAAGGGACGGGCTTGCCCCGCTGGTGAAGGTGCTCGGGGAAATGCTCTGCGGTTACTCAAGTTCGATTTGACGGGCAAACGCGGGCTTCGAGTCGTTCTGGCGGATGAATTCCATCACCGCCTTGTGGATCGCCCGGGCAATTCTGGCCTGGTGGTCGGCCATAAGCAGCTTTTTTCCTTCATCCCTGTGGGTTATGAATCCGGTTTCGATGACGACCGCAGGCATCCGGGCCGTTTCAAGCACGGTGAACGGAGCCTGCCTGACCTCGCGGTTCCTGGCTTCCCTGAAGGTCGAAACCAGCGATCTCTGGATCTCGGCGGCAAGTATTGCCGACTCGTTCTGGCTTCCATTGAACTGCATGTCGGCAAGAAGCGTGTAAAGCGACTGATCCGGCGCATGGCCGCTCGCCGCGGCCTCGGTTCCGTTTTCCCGGCCTGCAAGTTCCACGGCCGAATCGCTTCCCGGCCCGAGATAGAACGTCTCGATGCCGCTGGCTTCCGTGTTGACAGCGGCATTGCAGTGGATCGAAAGGAACATGTCGGCTTCAAGGGCATTCGCCATCCCGGCCCGATCCCGGAGCGAAACGAAAACGTCGTCCTTCCGGGTGACGAAGACGACCACGCCCTTTTCCTTTGAAAGTAGTTCGACCAGCTTGTCGGCGATGCTGAGCGTGACGTACTTCTCGTGGACGCCATAGGGGCCGACGGCGCCCATGTTATGACCCCCGTGCCCCGGATCGACGACGATCCGGACGGTCTTGTCCGCGGAGGCCGCCGACAGGGGCAGAAGCAGCAGCGGCAGCGTAATAAGCGCGATTCTGGTCGCCAGTTTCATCGGCTGGTCACCTCCGCCATGGATCGTAAACGTGCAGGGGCGCGGGTGCCAAGAAGACGACCCGCATGCGGTGCGTGTCAGGCGATTTGAGCGGACTGCCGCGTCTCGGCTTCGGTCGCGAGCAGGTCGGCCGGATCGAACGGATCCCGGCGCGCGGCACGGATCGATTTGTCAAACGAGTATTCGACGAATGGAACTATGTCGCCGAAGCGCATCCTTCCCTCAAGGAAGGCCGTGACGGCGATTTCGTCGGCCACGGCAAGCACCATCGGCATGGTTCCCCCGGCCTCGATTGCAGCGTGGCCAAGCTCTATGGCTCGCCTGTCGGGGCCTTCCGGGGTTCGCAGCGACTCGACCGCGGCGCCGCCCGCCGCCCCTTCAAGGACTTCGGCCGTTTCTGGAATCTTCAGCCCGCATGCGATCCTCACCGGGGTCTCCATCTCGGGCGGGCCGGCGAAGGCGAGCGTCCGACCGTCCGCCGTCGTGATTGCCGCGTGAATCCGGGCGTCGCGATCGAATCTGACGGAAATTTTTTCCGGCGGAAGGTCGAAGAGGACGGCAGCCTCGATGACCTCGAAAGCCTTGTTGATCAGGGTCGCCGAATCCACGGTGATTTTTCGGCCCATCCGCCAGACCGGGTGATCGAGAACCCTTGCCGGGGAGAGATCGATTCTGCGTGCCGGCGGGATCTCCCTTACGGCACCGCCGGTTCCCGTGATGACAAGGCGTGCGATCCCCTGTTCCCCTGCCCTGGCAAGCAGCACGGCAGCGGCCGCGTGTTCCGAGTCGATCGGGCGAAGAGCGCACCCGGACGATGAACGTCTTGACTGGTTTACCAGGAGCCGCCCCCATCCGACGGCCACTTCCTTGTTTCCCAGGACGAGCGGGATGCCCATCGATGCAGCCAGCCGCGCGGGCTCGGCGCCGGCCAGGCCGGACGAGACCACGATGGCGCTGCCGCAGCCGTCCAATGCACGCCGCTCGTCAAACGCCCGCCCGATTCCGGAAGCCGCCATCACCTTCGCCAGCGCCGGCGATGCCGTTCCCATGAAGGATGCGGATGTCGCGCCGGAGGGTTCCAGAAGGGCCGCCAGCAGGTCGTGGTTCCGGTATCCCCCGAGGTGGGTGGCCGAGATTCCTTCGCGGGCAAGGACGCGGCAGACGCATCGTCCAAGGGAACCGGTCGCCCCGAAGACCGCTGGTCTGACGATCGTCTTGAAAATGTCTGTCAAGTGATGGATCCGCGTAAGACTTCAAAAACCGAGCAGCGAGCCCAGGAAATTCTGCCAGAGGAACCATGCGCCGACGCCGGTGGCCCCAGCCAGGGCAATGCCGATTGCAATCTTCGCCCCGACCGGCATTCCGCCACGGCGCGCCGGTGTGTTGACCGCCTGCATCGGGACGGTCTCCCTGCCTTCCAGCATATCGACAAGGGCAATCCCCTGCGTCCTTGTCCTGCCGCCCTCAAGGCCGTCCGGAGCAATCCCTTTCAGGTCGCTTGAGGAGATGCGGCCTTCCTCGAGCCTGGTAAGCTCCTCGAGCCTGATGGGGTTGGCTCCGTCAACCGGAAGCGCGCGACCTGAGAAGCGCATCATGGAGAGCGAAAGGATTTCTTCCGAAATCAGCGCGTTGATCCTTTCCTGCGTGATGGCCTCTTCCGCCACTTCCTCGGCCGCGAAGATGCTGCGCAGGAATTCGGAAAGGTCGTACGAGGACACCTTCAGCCCGCGGGAGAAAAGGAACTGCATGAGATCGTCGCCCATTTCCTGGGCGCTGTGGTACCGCTTGCGGGGGTCGCGGGCCAGGGACTTGCGAACCATCTGGTCCAGTTCCTCGGGAACCTGGTCGTTCAGCAGGGTCAGGGAAGGAACTTCGGCCTTTTCCACCATCTTGGCGGTATCGATTTCGTTCTTTCCAAGGAACAGGCGCCTGTTCGCCAGCAGTTCCCACAGGATAATGCCGGTCGAGAAGATATCGGCGCGGTAATCGACGGCCCGTCCGTCGAGGGCTTCCGGCGACAGGTACGAAAATTTGCCCTTCACGATCCCGGGGTCTGTCAGTTCGACCTGCGTCATGGCCTTCGCAAGGCCGAAGTCGGTCAATTTGACTTCGCCGGAGTGGGAAATCAGCAGGTTCGGCGGCGAGACGTCGCGATGGACGATGCCGAGGCTGTGGCCGTCGCCGTCGCGCCTTTCGTGCGCGTGCGCCAGGCCCTTCAGCGCTTCCGTGACCAGGAACACCGCGACCGGAACCGGAAATCTTTGCCCGACCTCGGAAAGGCGCTGGAAAATCCTGCGCAGGTTTCGGCCCTCGACCAGTTCCATCACGATGAAGTAGGTGTCCTGGGCCCGGCCGACATCGAAGACCTGAACGATGTTGGCGTGGTTCAGCTTCATCGCCAGCCTGGCTTCGTCAAGGAACATGTTGACGAATTTCGGGTTGGCGCACAGGTGCGGAAGGATGCGTTTGATCGCGACCGACTTTTCAAAGCCATCCAGTGTGATGGCCTTTGCCCTGTAGATTTCCGCCATTCCGCCGGCATCGAGCTTGTCGAGAATCTTGTATCGCTGTCGGTCGCCCATGAAATCCCCGCATGTCAGGTCGGCATCGAGTCGGGTCACCGGGTTCAGCCCGAACCCGGCAAAACCCGATTAATCTAAACCTATTCGACAAGAAATTGAAGAGCACGATTGATTTTGCCATCCATACCGATTGACGCGACGGCCGCTTGGTGGCTACGATAATCCCCGGCAATTCTTCATTGATGGTGGCTGGCATGGAATTTACCGCAGCAAAAAAAGACTTCGCTTCCGCACTTGCAAAGGCACAAGGCATCCCGGAACAGAGGAATCTCGCCAGCGTCATGGCGAACATACTTCTTGAATCGGTTGGCAGCGATGCCGTCCGCCTGACCGCCCAGTCGTACGAGGTCACGCTGGTCACCGTGTTCCCGGCCCATGTTTCAAGCCCGGGGCGCATGGCCCTTACCGCGCGAAGCCTTACCGACCGGGCCAGGATGCTGCCCGAGGCCCCCGTCAACCTTTCCATCATGGAAAACCAGTGGGCCAACCTCAGTGTCGGCCAGCGTTCATCGACCATTCCCGGAATCCTTCCGGACAACATGCCGGAAGTCGTTCCGCCGTCGCCGACGGTTGAAGTGATGCTTCCGCGCGCCCTGCTGCTGGAGATGGCGGATCGCGTGGGCTTCGCCATGTCGGTCGATGAAGGCCGTCCGAACCTTAACGGCATCAACATCAGCATCAGTCCGACCGAGACCGGCGCCACGGTGGATGCGGTCGCGACCGACGGCCACCGCCTTTCGTGGCTTTCTCGTCCCATCGAGACTTCCGCTCCGGTCGAGCGCGTCAGCGCCATCCTTCACCGTAAGGGCGTCGCCGACCTGAAGAGATTCCTGGACGGCGTCGAGGGCGACGTGAAGGTCGGTTTCCTGCGCAACGCGGTCGTGTTCACGATCGATACCGGATACCTTCTGGTTCGCCAGATCGAGCTTGAATATCCGGAATTCAGGAAGGTTATCCCCAGTGGCTTCCGTTTCACGGTCGACATGGACCGCGAGGAACTGGTCAGCGCCGTCAAGTGGGCGCAGCCATCGATCTCGTCCGACAACAAGTCGCCGATCATCAGGCTTCGCTTCGAGTCCGGAAAGGCGGTCGTCATGGCCAGGGATCCCGAACGCGGCGACGCGAACACGAGCATGGATGTCGCCTTTGAAGGCGAGGCATTTGAGATCGCGTATAACAACCGTTACCTGCTCGAGGCCCTTTCGGCGGTCACGGAGCAGACGGTAACCCTTTCCATCAAGGGCGAGGCCAGCGCTTCCCTGCTGACCAGTCCCTCAGACGACGGCCTCCGGCAGGTCATCATGCCGGTCCGCATGTGACGTGGCCCCGCCGGCCGACCAGTCCGCCGGAATAAGGAGCCCATCGCCTTGAGAGTCCTGTCCATCGAATTGACCGATTTCAGGAACATCAGGTCGGCCCAGGTCGAATTCGGGCCCGGGGTGAATTTCATCTTCGGCCCGAACGGGCAGGGCAAGACGAACCTGGTGGAGGCCGTGGCGTTCCTTTCGTGGCTGAAATCGTTCCGGACATCGCGTTCAGCCGACCTGATCCGCTGCGATGAGGGTGGCGGCGGAAAGTCCGCGTTAATCGGCGCGGTTCTGGAAGGCAGGTCGGGGCGGCACGAAGTCAGGGCGGAAATCGGCCGCGGCTGGCGGAAGGTGGTACTCGATTCGGCGCCGGTCTGTTCGGCGCGCGAAACGATGAGCCTGCTGCCGGTGTCGTGTCTGAGTCCGGACGATCCGGCGATCCTGGAAGGCGGTCCCGAGGGCCGAAGGCTGCTGCTGGACAGGTTTGCGGCAATGATCGAGCCGTCAAGGACGCCGCTGTTTTCCATGTATGCCTCGCTGGTGCGCGAGCGTAACGCCCTGCTGCGCGGGGGCTGCCAGGATGCGGCCATGCTTGACGCGGTCGAGGCAAACATGGCCCAGGTCGGCGCGGAATGCGTTTCGGCAAGGCTCGGCGCCATGTTCCGAATCGGCGCGCGGCTGCCGGCGGCTCTGGCCTCGATGGCGGGAACGGATCTGGGGGTATGCGTCGGATACTCGTCCAGGTGGCTTGAAGACCGTCCGGTCGCCGGCGGCCTGGATTCCGGCCGGGAATTCATGTCGAAGGCGGCCAGCGCACTTTCCTGCGCGCTTAAGTCCAGGCGGTCGGCCGATGCGCAACTCGGGTTTACTTCGGTCGGTCCGCACACGGACGACGTCGATGTCGTGCTTCAGGGCCTGCGAGCGCGCGGACACGCCAGTCGCGGCCAGAAGAAGGTGCTGATGCTTGCCTGGAAGGCGGCGGAAGCCGCGGAACTGGCGGCCGAGCGCGGCGCGGAACCGATCCTGGTGCTTGACGATGCGCTGGCTGACCTTGACCAGGGACGCCAATCCGGGGTAGTTGAGTTCCTGCTCGGATACCGTGGTCAGTCGTTCATAACGAGCGCCGTGGCCCAGCCGGGTGTTTTTTGCGGGTCAAATGTGATTCCTGCGCTTGCCGGCCGTTTCGGTCCGGATGCCGTGTCGGGGGTTGATTGAAGATGGGACGTTTCATTATCGAGGGCGGTAACAGGATTTCCGGCACGATGACGCCTTCCGGCAACAAGAACGAGGCGCTTCCTGCGCTTGCCGCATGTCTCCTGACCGATCAGGAGGTCGTTCTGAGGAACATGCCCAGGCTCCGGGACGTCGAGGTGATGATTGAGGTTCTTGAAAGCCTGGGCGGCGAGATCAGGTGGCTTGAACACAACGTGCTGTCCGTCCGGATGAAGGAAGTCCGCACGCACAGGCTGGATCCGGAGCTGTGCAGGCGGGTTCGCGCGTCGGTTCTGTTTTCGGGGCCGATGACCGCAAGGTGTCGCAGGGTTGAACTTCCACCGCCCGGCGGCGACGTAATCGGGCGAAGGCGTTTGGACACGCTGTTCGATGCGCTGGGCGCCCTGGGCGCCGAAATCTCGGTCGGGGAGCATTACCAGATTGACGGATCCAGGCTTCACGGCGCCGAGATGTTCCTTGACGAGGCTTCGGTCACGGGCACCGAGAACGTCATCATGGCGGCCTGCCTGGCGCCCGGCCATACCGAGATACTCAATGCCGCCTGCGAGCCCCATGTCCAGGGACTGTGCCGGATGCTGAATTCGATGGGCGCGAGGATCGAGGGCATCGGAACGAACCACCTGAAAATCGACGGTGTCGATTGCCTGCACGGCACAACCCATTCGATCGGGACGGACTACCTGGTCGTGGGCTCGATGATCGGTCTGGGCGCCATCATGGGTGCCGGGCTGACAATCAAGGGCGTCAATCCGTGCGACATGCGCAAGATCCGGCTGGTTTTCGAAAAGATGGGCATAGCGATGGAGTTTTCCGGGGATCAGGTGTTCGTCCCCGGCTTCCAGGAGCCGGAGGTCAAGACCGATCTGCACGGCGCGATTCCGCAGATTGACGATGCCCCCTGGCCTGCCTTCCCGACCGACCTGATGAGCATTGCGATCGTCACCGCGACCCAGTGCCGCGGAACCCTGCTGTTTTTCGAAAAGATGTTCGAAGGCCGCATGTTTTTCGTGGATTCGCTGATTGCCATGGGCGCGTCGATAATTCTGTGCGACCCGCATCGCGTGGTGGTCGTCGGCCCATCCAGGCTGTATGGGACCACGCTGGAAAGTCCGGACGTCCGCGCGGGGATGGCCCTCCTGATCGCGAGCCTGTGCGCCGGCGGAAGGTCGGTGATCAACAATATCAGGCAGATAGATCGCGGATATGAACGAATCGACGAGACGCTGAGGCAGCTTGGCGCCAATATCACCAGGGAAGGTGAATAGACGCCCGACCGTCCAGCGCGTCAGGCCCGTCGTGGCCGATCATCCAAACCGGTATTGATTTCGGGCTTGCCCCGGTGCTATACTTACGCGCCTTTCGAGGTTCTTTGATTTGGCGGAGTGGCCGAGTGGTCTAAGGCAGCGGTCTTGAAAACCGTCGAGGGAAACCTCCGTGGGTTCGAATCCTACCTCCGCCGCCGGCAGGATTGTCCGGCCTTTTCGCATTTTGTCCTGGAGAGATGGCCGAGTGGCCGAAGGCGCTCGCCTGCTAAGCGAGTGTAGGTCAAAAGCCTACCGTGGGTTCAAATCCCACTCTCTCCGCCGTGCAGGATTCGCTTGTAATCCTGTTCAGGGTGCCTTATATTTGGCACCGCTTTTTTGCGCCCGTGGCTCAATTGGATAGAGCAGCAGACTACGGATCTGCCGGTTGGGGGTTCGAATCTCTCCGGGCGCACCAGACCTGAAATTATTGCCTTTCATCAGTTATAAACTGTTGCGCTGTCATACCCTTACAGGTTACGATTCGTCGGCGTTCCTTATGCGGTCGGCACGGTTGTCCCTCCCGGCATAAGGTCGTCTGATTACAGGGAGAATCGGTATGTTCGGGGATGATGTCGCCACCAGGTTCGAGTTTGATGGTCAGCGGATTGAAGATGTCCTTGTTCACCGGATTGCCGGGCATCGCCTTTCGGACGGCGCAGCGATCCAGGCGCTGCTGTTCCAGGAAGCTTCCGGGATCGGGCAGGCCCAGGGATTGAAGATCGTCGAATCCGCGCGCAAGGTGGCAGAACTCGGTCTCTCCCAGGTGCCCGCGTTGCTCGAGGCCGGCCTGACCCCTGAAGGCTCCGTCTATGCGATTTTCGAGCAGCCCGACCTGCCATCCCTGAAGGCGGTTATCTCCGAGCGGGGCGGCATTTCCCCGTCCGAGGCGCTTGATGTCGTGCATGCCGTCTGCGCCGTCCTGGACAGGACGTCGTCGGCTGGTCTGGCGCATCTGAACCTTTCGTCTTCGTCGATCTTCTGCAACGTCGGTTCGGGGGAACCCCTGAAGGTAAGGATTGACGGGTTCGGCCTGGGCCAGGTCATGCCGGCCTACAGCCCGATGAAGAAGACCAGCCCCTATTACGGAACCGCGGAATACATGTCGCCCGAGGTCTGTTCGGGGCGTCCGGGCAGCGCGTCCTCGGATTTGTACGCGATCGGTTGCCTGATGTACGAGATGGTTTACGAGAAGCCCCCGTTCGTATCGACGACGGCTTCCACCACCATCAAGCGCCAGGTTTATGAAAAGCCGCTGCCGCTTCACCTGGTCAAGCCGGGCCTGCCCCAGCTTGACGCCTATGAGGGGTTGCTGAACCGGCTTCTGGCGAAGGATCCGACAGGTCGTCCGGCAACCGCCGCCGAGGTAATGGATGCCGTTTCCGCCTTGCGGCAGAGCACCTTCTTTGACGTGTCGCTTGTCCTTGAGGATCCCAGGAACGACTATCCCGAACCGGTCAGTCGCTTCATCGAGGAAACGCCTTTCGTTCAGCCTTCGGTTTCCGAACAGCTTGTCGGCGGTGGCCAGACGATGGCGTTCGAGGGTCTTGGGGATGCGGTTGCCCAGATGATTCGCTCGCAGGAGGAGCAGCCTTCCGCGGCGGCACAGGCGGCTGCCGAGGAACCGATGCAGAAGACCGAGGCGTTCGACGCGTCCTTCATCGCTTCCGTCGTCGAGAAGGCCGCGGCCGGTGCCGACATCGATGTCGCCGTCGAGGAAGCCAAGACCGAAATTCTGCGCCCGGTCGGCGATCTTCCAGTCGAAGATGCCCCGAAGCCCCAGTCCGAGCCTGTCGCGCAGCAGACTTCGGTCAAGAAGAAGAAGGGACACAAGGCAACCCGCGAGATCGAGCGCAAGCCCCGCCCGGTGACAGACGAAGGCCTGTCCGCCGTGGTGCTGCCCGGCGTGGAAAAGGTTTCCAAGGGGCCCCTTCCGTCTTCCCAGACCATCTCGGTCAGGAAGAAGCCGGACAGGAAAGGTGCCGGGCCGCTTATCGCGATACTTGTTCTCCTGATCCTGATCATCGCGGCAATCGTCGGCGTGTTGTGGATGAAGTCGCGCAAGGCAACGGCCGTCGCGCCCGAACAGGCCGCCCAGGTTGAACAGGTCGCCCAGCCGGCCGCGCGTGTCGATTCCGTTCCGCCGGCGCCGGCGCCGGAACCCGCGCCCGCCGCGGAGGCCGCCGCGCCCGTTCCCGCGCCGGCCGAACCGGCCGCGCCTCCGCCGGAACCCGCCCCTGCCGAACCGGCCCCGGCTGCCCAGCCCGAGGCGGGCAAGGTCGCCGAAACGGCCCCTGTGGCGCCGGCCCCGGTAGTCCAGGCTGGACAGCGTCAGGATCAGGCCAGGGTGCCCCCGCCGCCAAGGCAGGGGCGTCGCGCGGCCCAGGCGGAACAGCCCGCCCAGCAGCAGCCCGAGCCTGCGGCGGAAAGGGCTCCGGCCGCGAAGCCCGAGCCGGCGCCGTCAAGTCCTGACGATGGCGTCGCGCAGGCCGCGGGGCTGCGTGCGAAGGCCAGGAAGGCCGGCAAGGATGGCGACTATGCTGCCGCCATTTCCCTGCTCAAGAGGGCAAAGGAACTCGATCCTGAAAACAAGCTGGACGACAAGTTCATCACGGCTTGGCAGAAGAAGTTGGATGAGTCGGCCAAGTAGTTGGTTTTGTTTGGCTTTTCCTGCCGGTGAAACCGGTTTCAATCGTTGCCTTGCCGCTTGATTCGTAGTAAAATTCCTCGACTTTTCTGGAGGTCCCCATGTCTGACGGCATCGGACCAAACGTGGTCCCAGTCAATATCGAAGACCAGATGTGTTCGTCGTACGTCGATTACGCGATGAGCGTAATCATCGGGCGCGCCCTGCCGGATGCCCGCGACGGATTCAAGCCTGTTCACCGCCGCGTGCTTTTCACGATGCACGAGACGAAGAACTTCCACAATTCGCCGTACAAGAAGAGCGCCCGCATCGTCGGCGACGTCATGGGTAAGTACCATCCGCACGGCGACGCGGCGATTTACGACACGATGGTCCGCATGGCGCAGGACTTTTCGATGCGTTACATGCTGGTTGACGGCCAGGGCAATTTCGGGTCGGTCGATGGCGACTCGCCTGCGGCGATGCGTTACACCGAAGTCCGCATGCAGCGTCTTGCCGAGGAAATGCTGGCCGACATCGAAAAGGAAACCGTCGATATGGTTCCGAACTACGACGGTTCCCTGAAGGAACCGGCCGTACTTCCGTCACGCATCCCGAACCTGCTTATCAACGGCTCGTCCGGCATCGCGGTCGGCATGTCAACCAACATTCCACCGCACAATCTTGGCGAGATCATCGATGGAACGATTGCCCTGATCCGGGATCCGGATCTGGAAGTGTCCGATCTGATGGAATTCATACCCGCCCCGGACTTTCCGACCGGCGGGTTCATCCTGGGCACGCGCGGCGTCAGGGAGGCATACGAGACCGGCCGCGGAACCATCAAGATGCAGGCCCGCGCCGAGGTCAAGGGCGATCGCAAGGGCGAAAAGCCCATGATCGTCGTTACCGAGATCCCTTACCTGGTCAACAAGGCCAGGCTGATCGAGAGAATCGCCGAGCTGCACAAGGAAAAGCGGATCGACGGCATTTCCGATCTGCGTGACGAATCAGACCGCGAAGGCATGCGGATCGTCATCGAACTGAAGCGCGATGCCGACCCCCAGGTCGTCCTGAACCAGCTTTACGCGATGACCCCGATGCAGAGCACGTTCGGCGTCATCATGCTCGCGATATCGGCCGGGCGTCCCAGGCTGCTGACCCTGAAGGACGCGCTTGTCGAGTTCATCAACCACCGCAAGGACGTGGTCACCAGGCGTTGCCTGTTTGAACTTCGCAAGGCCCAGGAACGCGAGCACATCCTGCTCGGATACAAGATTGCGATTGATCACCTTGATGAAATCATCGAGACGATTCGTCGTTCCTCCAACCCGGAAGAGGCCCGCACCAGCCTGATGGAAAAGTTCGGCCTGACCGAAATCCAGGCACGGGCCGTCCTGGATCTGCGCCTTGAACGGCTTACGAGGATGGAGCGGGACAAGATCCTGCTGGAACTGGAAGAGATCCGCCGCCGCATCGAAAGGCTTCGCGAAATCCTGGGATCCGAGGCGATCCTGATGGACGTGATCGCCGGCGAACTCCAGGAGATACGCGACCAGTACATCGACAAGCGTCGAACCGAGATCACCGAGGATTACGGCGAGATCAACATGGAAGACCTGATCCCGGAAGAGGACATGGTCGTCACCGTATCGGCCCAGGGATTCATCAAGCGCACGCCCGCCGCCCAGTACCGCAGCCAGCGCCGCGGCGGAAAGGGCAGTCGCGGCATGGGCACGCGCGAGGAAGATTTCGTCAAGGACATGTTCGTGGCATCGACGCACACGTATGTGTTCTTCTTCACCGACAAGGGACGCGCGTTCAGGATCCGCGTCTTCCAGATACCGGCCGGTACCAGGACCGCCAAGGGCAGGGCGCTGGTCAACCTGTTGAACCTGGCCGCCGACGAGAGGGTCGCGGCGATTCTTCCAGTTGACGATTTCGAGACGCCGTCATCGTTCGTTTTCGCGACGAAGAAGGGTATCGTCAAGCGGACCGATTTGCCCCTGTTCAAGAACATCAGGCGAACCGGCCTCATCGCCATCAAGCTCGACGACGACGACGACCTGATCCAGGTGCGTCTGGCCACCGAATCCGATCAGGTTCTGCTGTTCTCCAGCGAAGGCAAGTCGATCCTGTTCAAGATCGACGATCTGCGCAGCATCGGACGCGATACCCGCGGCGTTCGCGGCATGTCGGTCAAGGGCGCGGATCACGTCATCGGGATGGAAGTCCTTCAGCCGGGCAGCGAGATCCTTGCCGTCACCGAACGCGGCTACGGCAAGCGCACTCCGGTCGAGGAGTACAGGCTGCAGCGTCGTGGCGGTACCGGCATCCTGGCCATGAAGGCCAGCCGCAAGGTCGGCTTCGTCATCGGAATGCGCGCGGTCACGCCGGATCAGGAAGTCATCCTGACGACCGACACGGGAACCATCATCCGGACAAGGGTCAGCGACATCAGGCTTATCGGCCGCGTCACCCAGGGCGTGAAGATCATGGATCTGGGGCCGGACGACAAGCTGGTTGCAATCGATCTGGTGATGGAAGCCGAGGACGATGAAGAGTCCGATGTCGTCATTACCGACACCAGGCCGACCGCTTCCAGGACGCTTTTCGAGGACCTTCCGGTCGAGGAAGAAGAGGAACCGTCCGGCGAAGTGCCCGCCGAAGGGGATGACGACTGATTCGTTCCCGCCCGCCCGAAGCAATCAAGCCTTGAACATGTCAACAACCTGCGCCGGCGTAAGGCAGTTCGGCCGCGACAGCGGATCGACGCCCGCCGCGGCAAGAATCCGCGCGGCGTCGTCGCGACCGATGCGCAGCCCGTCCATCATGCTGTTTGCTACGGTCTTGCGCGGCTGGGCGAACAGGCCGTGAACGAACCGGAAGAATTCCTTTCCATGCAGGAATGAAGCGTCCGCAGGAAGCAAACGCGGCAGGAACATCACGACCCCGGACATCACGGCCGGCGGAGGAATGAATTTTGAAGGCGGCACGTCGAACAGATACCTGCGTTCACAAAGAAGCGACACCAGCACCGACACGGCCCCGTGATTTCGGTCGCCGGGGGTCGCGCACAGCCTTTGCGCGACTTCCTTCTGGAACATCAGCACCAGGCGTTCAAACGGCGGATTCCTGTCAAGCAGGTTAAAAAGTATCTGGCCGCCGGCGTTGTACGGCAGGTTCCCGACCGCGACGGCCCGGTTCCCGCCGGCCACGAGGCTCATGTCCAGGGTCGCGGCGTCGTGGTGGACGATGGTCGCTTCCGGGAAGTTCGCGCCAAGAATAGGAATCAGGCCGTCATCAAGTTCCACGAGAACCAGTCGCCCACACCTGGCCGCAAGTTCCCTTGTAAGCGCGCCCCGTCCGGGCCCGATTTCCACCACGGCAAGTTCGGGGCCGGGAGCCAGGGCGTCGATGATACGTGACACCACGCGTCCGCTGTTCAGGAAATGCTGGCCAAGCGATTTCTTGCGCGCGGGCTGGGAGATGTTCAGGCCGGATCCGTCGCTGTCGGGCATGCGTCGTGTCATGTGCCCCCCGCCGGCCAGAATACCGGGTCGCCGAACCATGTCCGGGCAAGGCCGTTGGAAGCCTCGAGGCAATCCATCCGGTCATCCGTTCCCTTGCCCGGGACGCAGCCAAGAAGGTACCTGATGGACAGTCGGATGTTCCGGCCAGCCATCTGCTGGTCTATCGCGTCGTCGGTCGATACGGATAGTACCGCCCCCGATCCCGGTGGTATTCGAAGAAGCGTCGATTCGGGAATGCCCGTGTAGCATTCAGGGGTCGAGAAGGTCCAGTCGAGAGTGATTCCGGGCCATTCCCCGTTGCGTTGTGCCATGACGGAAATCGTGTCGCAGGGCGCGATGAAAATCGCCACAGGCCCCCGGTTGACAAGAACGGCCTGGGTGCGGGAGTCCGGTTGAAGCTGTCCGGTCGTCGTCGCCTGGACAAACCGGAGTTCGATCCCCTGACCGTCCGGGGGCGCCTGTCCGCAGATTCCGGAATGCATGCCTTCCAGGCGGCAGAAACTGCGCGGCGGGCATGTAAGAGCCGATCTGCAAAGGATCCCGCCCTTCGGGAAGCAGTCGGAGTCGGTCCAGCATTCGCCGGCCGCCTGGGGACTGGCCGGCGGCATCGCGCAGTAATTCAGGTTTTCAGGTCCCACGCACCAGTTTCCGTCATCGGACGCCGAGCACGGAAGCCCGCCGTCGGTCGTCGGGCAACCAAGTCCGTCCCCGGCTTCGCAGATGCCAGGTGACGGCTCGCAGCCGTCGTCATCAAGGCTGCACAGTACCGCGCCCCGGCACCAGCCGCTGACGCACATGCCGTCGTCCCAGCATCGTCCGTCGTTTATCTTTTCAACGCAGACGCCCGGCATTTCCGGGCCCAGGCATGGATTGCCGACATGACAGCGAACCTCGCCGGCGCACATCCCGAAAGGTTCGCAGTCGTCGTTGGACCAGCATGTTCCGGGCACGGGGAGCGCCCTGCAGATGCCCGAAATCGAAAACGTGCCGGCCACGCAGGTGTGCCCTTCCCGGCAGTCGCGCGGCGCGGTGCAGACGGTGCCGGAAACCGCCGGAACGCATGTCCCGGGGACGTAATCGCACCAGGGGCCCCAGCATGGAGGCCGGTCGCACTCGAAATAGCCGTTGCAGAAGAAACCTTCCGTGCAGCCCCGGTCGTCGCACATCCAGGGTTTCATCGAATCCGCGCAGAGCTGGCTGGCGGTGTCACCGGAAGAGTCACCGGAAGATTCGTCGCCGACGGTCGTGTCGAAAGGCAGTTCGAGTTCCAGGCCGTCGTCCGGAAGTTCGGATTCATTCGTGTCGTCGCCGGAATCGACGGAATCGGACTCATCGATATCCTGCAGGATGATTCGTGGTTGCTGGCCGCAGGCAATCAGGAGGCATGGCAGCAGGATGGCCGTCAGGGTCCGCACGGCAACCTCCAGGGCGCCTTAACCGGCGCTCACATGGCGCATGAAGGGATCCATGTCGATTCCGCGGGGGCACTCGGCGTCCCTGAGCACGCCGAAAAGGTATTGGTAGCCAAGGCCGGCAATCATCGCGGCGTTGTCGGTGCACAGGCTCAGCGGGACTGCCAGCAGGCGTCGGTCGGCGGCCCGGCAGGCCAGATCCATCCTTTCGCGCAGACGGCTGTTGGCCGCGACCCCGCCCGCGATTACCACGTCCCGCACGCCTGTCGAAACGGCGGCCCCGACCGTCCGTGCGACGAGGATGTCAACGACCGCTTCCTGGAACGATGCGGCGATCTCCGCGGTCTGGTCGGCATCGGGTGTCGCGGGAAGCGTTTCAAGGTGCCTCTTCAGTGCGGTCTTCAGGCCGGAAAAACTCATGTTCATGGTCGATTCGCGCAGCATCGGCCTTGGAAAACCGACCGCGGCCACGTTCCGCCCACGGCTGATGCGATCGATTACCACGCCGCCCGGGTACGAAAGGCCGAGCATGGAAGCGGCCTTGTCGAACGCCTCGCCCGCGGCGTCGTCCAGGGTTCGTCCAAGAAGCTTAAGCCGTCCCCAGCCTTCGACCAGGTAGATGCTTGTATGCCCGCCGGATACGGCCAGCCCGACGTACGGAAACTCCGGTGGCTCGATTCCGTCAATCATGAAGGACGCCGAAAGGTGCCCCTCGAGGTGGTTGACGCCGACAAGAGGCGTGCCGGTCGCCGCCGCCATGGCCTTGGCGAACTGAACGCCGACCAGGAGGGAGCCCATCAGGCCCGGCCCGATCGTGACTGCAAGCCCGTCAAGATCCGAAGGGGCGATGCCGGCCTTCCGAAGTGCCGAATCAACGACCGGCGTGATGTAGCGCAGGTGGTTGCGCGAGGCCAGCTCGGGCACGACGCCGCCGAACGGTTCATGCACCTTGATCTGTGACCACACGACGTTGGAAACCACCTGCCGGCCGTCAATCACGACGGCGGCCGATGTTTCGTCACATGAACTTTCTATTCCAAGAACCTTCATGGCGCGGATTCTAGCAGAATATCGCGGCTTCAGACATGCCAATCGTCGCATGGTCGAACCAGCAGCCGGTCGGCTCGGCGGTCGTCTGCTTGCGATGGACACGAAACGGCGGTAGTTTGTATTGCCCCGGTTCGGGCGGGATTCGGAGGACTGTTCTTCATGGCTCGCAGATCTGGTTTCGGAACGCAGCTTCAGGCAGCACGTCGGCAAGAGATAACCCCTGAGATGGAAAAGGTTTCCGCGAAGGAGTCGGTTCCCGCGGAAGTGATAATGCAAAGGATTGCGGCCGGAACGGTAGTCATTCCGGCGAACCCGGCACACCGGAACCTTGATCCGGTCGGAATTGGTTCCGGGCTTACCGTCAAGGTCAATGTGAACCTTGGCAGGTCGCCGACCAGTTCGTGCCTTTCGGAAGAGGTCGAAAAGGTAAGAAGCGCCATCAGGTATGGGGCCGACGCCGTCATGGACCTTTCCACCGGTCCCGGCATCGACTCGGTGCGTCTTGCGGTTCTTGAGGCAAGCACGGCGCCGGTCGGAACGGTTCCCGTCTATCAGGCCGCCGAGACCGTCGAGAGGTTCGAGGATCTCAGCGAGGACGATCTTCTGGGCGTCCTTTCGAAGCAGGCCGTCCAGGGCGTCGATTTCATGACGATCCACGCCGGTCTGCTGCGGTCGCACATACCGCTCGCCAGTCGTCGCAGAATCGGCATCGTGAGTCGCGGCGGCGCGCTGATGGCCCGGTGGATGATGGCCCACGAACGCGAGAATCCGTTTTATTCGCGCTTTGACGAGGTGCTGCGTATCGCGGCGGAACACGACGTCACGCTTTCACTTGGGGACGGGCTTCGGCCGGGGTGCCTTTCGGATGCCAGCGACGAGGCTCAGTTCGCCGAACTCGACACGCTGGGCGAGTTGACCAGGCGTGCCTGGGACGCCGGGGTTCAGGTGATGATCGAGGGACCGGGGCATGTGCCTTTTGACCAGATCGAGTCGAACATGAAGCGCCAGAAGCAGGTTTGCGGCGGGGCGCCCTTCTACGTGCTGGGCCCGCTTGTGACCGACATCGCGCCGGGGTACGACCATATCACCGGCGCGATCGGCGCAACCATGGCCGCGTTCTGCGGCGCGGACTTCCTGTGCTACGTGACCCCGAAGGAACACCTCGGCCTTCCCGACCTTGAAGATGTCAGGACAGGCCTGGTTGCCTTCAGGATCGCCGCCCATGCGGCGGACATTGCCAGAAGACACCCGGGCGCCCGCGACCGCGATGATCGGATGTCGGATGCAAGGTTCCGGTTTGACTGGGAAACCCAGTTCAGCCTTGCGCTGGATCCCGATCGTGCCCGCGAGTATCATGCGATGACTTTGCCTGCCGCGGAGCACCTGAAATCGGAGTACTGCTCGATGTGTGGCGAGAAGTACTGCGCGATGCGCAACAGTGCAATCGCGACCGGCAGGAAGAACAGGTAGAAGGAGGAATCGGGAAATGGACCAGAAGACGTTGCTGCAGTCAGATCCGGAAGTGGCAGCCCTTGTTTCATCCGAGGAGTCGCGCCAGTTTGAAAAGGTTCGCTTGATAGCGTCGGAAAACTACACGTCGCGGGCCGTGCTTGAAGCGACCGGCAGCGTGTTCACCAACAAATACTCTGAAGGATACGCGGGCAAGAGGTACTACGAAGGCCAGCAGTGCGTCGATCCGCTCGAGGAACTGGCGATTTCCAGGGCAAAGGCGCTTTTTGGCGCGGATCACGCGAATGTCCAGGCATATTCAGGGTCGCCGGCAAATCTTGCGGTGTATTTCGCGACACTGAAGCCGGGCGACACGGTGATGGGCATGGCACTTCCAAGCGGCGGTCACCTGACGCATGGCTGGAAGGTCTCGATCACGGGTTCCTTCTTCCGTTCGGTCCAGTATTCGGTCGATGGCACAACCGGCCTGATTGATTATGAAAAGGTTCGCGAACTGGCCCTTGCCGAACGTCCGAAGCTGCTGATATGCGGCGCCACGGCGTATCCCAGGATCCTGGATTTTGCCGCGTTCCGTTCCATCGCGGACGAAGTCGGCGCCGTGCTTCTTGCCGACATGGCTCATATCGCCGGACTCGTGGCCGGTGGTGCGCATCCAAGCCCGATTCCGCACGCGGACGTCGTCACTACGACCACGCACAAGACGCTGCGCGGCCCCAGGGGTGCCATGATCCTTTGCCGCGAGGCGATGGCGAAGGCGATAGACAAGGCGGTCTTTCCCGGCCTGCAGGGCGGCCCGCACAATCACACCACTGCCGGCATCGCGGTTGCCCTGAAAGAGGCTTCGACGCCGGATTTCAAGGCTTATGCCGCGCAGGTCGTCGCGAACGCGAAGGCGCTTGCCGGCCACCTTGCCGGCCACGGTTTCAAGCTGGTCTCGGGGGGAACGGACAACCACCTGATCCTCATGGATGTTACCCCGCGTGGCATGACGGGCAAGTCATACGCCCAGGCGCTTGATCGGGCCGGGCTGGAATGCAATTACAACACGGTTCCCGACGACCCGAGGAAGCCGTTCGATCCATCGGGCCTTCGCCTTGGAACGGCAGCGGTCACTTCCCGCGGAATGAAGGAAACGGAAATGAAGTTCATCGCCGACTGTTTCAACAGGGTGGCGGGAATGGTGGAGGATGTCGATGGCCTGGACAGGCTCGCCGCAGAGGTCAGGGAATTCTGCGCGGCTTATCCGGCCCCCGGCATAATTTCCCGGCACTGACCCCGTAATTGACTTTTCCAGCGATATTGCTAGAGTTTTGCGCGGTTTTTCTGACATGCCCGACGGGCATTGAACGGGGGCGCCAATGGGCGACGAAAAGGACTACAAAGCGACCTTATGCCTTCCTGGAACATCCTTCCCGATGAAGGCCAATCTGAAAGAGAAAGAACCCGAATTTCTTAAATTCTGGGAGCAGAACCGGATATACGAACGGATGATGGAAGGCGCCGTTTCGGCGGAACCGTTCCTTTTCCACGACGGTCCGCCTTATGCGAACGGGCATATCCATCATGGGCACATCCTGAACAAGGTCTTGAAGGATATCGTCGTCAAGACGGCCAACATGACCGGACACAGGTGTGAAAACAGGCCTGGATGGGACTGCCACGGGCTGCCGATCGAGCATGCCGTCGAAAAGGTCGTCGGGCGCGAAAAGGCAAGGGCGAATCCGTCCGAACTGCGCCACAGGTGCAGGGACTATGCCCGCGAGTGGGTCGATACCCAGCGGGCCGAGTTCAAGCGCCTAGGCGTTCTTGCCGAATGGGAAAACCCGTACCTGACGATGACGCACGATTACGAGGCGAAGACGTTGCGTGAGTTCGGCCGCTTTGTCGGCCGCGGCGACGTAGTCCTGGGGCACAAGCCGGTCTTCTGGTGCCACGAGTGCGAAACCGCGCTGGCCGATGCGGAAGTCGAATACAAGGAAGCCACGTCGCCATCGATTTACGTGAAGTTCCCGTTTGCCGACAGTGTCGGCGAAAGGATTCCGGCCCTGAAGGGGCGTTCGGGCGGCGTCATAATCTGGACGACAACTCCATGGACGCTGCCGTCAAACCTGGCCATCGCGCTGGATCCGGCCGCGACTTACATCGCCGAGGATGTCGGTGGCGACGTCTGGGTCATGGCCGAGGCCCTGCGCGAGGACTTCCATGCGAGGACCGGGCACCCGATGGGCGAGGTCATCGCGACCTTCGAGGGCAGCGTGCTTGAAAAGGCCGCGTGCCGTCATCCGTTCATCGATCGCGATTCGTTGCTGATTGTCGGCGAGCACGTCACCATGGAAACCGGCACCGGCTGCGTACACACGGCCCCGGGATTCGGCGAGGACGACTACATCGTCGGCGCCAGGTACGGGCTGGAACCGTACGCCCCCGTCAACGCGCGAGGCTGTTTCACTTCCGACGTCCCGGAATTCGAGGGCCGGATGGTCTTTTCGTGCGACGAGGACGTGATCAAGCTGCTGGAATCGAAGGGCATGCTGCTTGGCAAGGCCAGATACGCGCACCAGTATCCGCATTGCTGGCGGTCGAAAAACCCCGTCATTTTCAGGGCCACGCCGCAGTGGTTCATCACGGTTGACCGATCCGGTCTGCGCAAGGCGGCGCTTGATTCGCTGGAGTCAGTGAAGTTCATCCCGTCCTGGGGCCGCGACCGTATCACCGGCATGCTCAAGTCCCGTCCGGACTGGTGCGTTTCCCGCCAGCGCCACTGGGGCGTCCCGATTGCCGGCACCATCTGCAACAAGTGCGGCCAGGTCGATACGTCTCAGGATTTCATCAACCATGTCGCCGACATCTTCGAAAGCGAAGGCGCCGACGCCTGGTTCGACCGGGAACTTGCCGACCTTGTGCCTCAGGGATGGAAGTGCTCGGCGTGCGGTTCGACCGACCTGCAGAAGGTTCGCGACATCCTGGACGTCTGGTTCGATTCCGGCGTTTCGTATGCGGCCGTCATGGAAAGACGTTACGGCGACAACGTCAGGACCGACCTTTACCTGGAAGGCAGCGACCAGCACCGCGGATGGTTCCAGTCCTCGCTGCTGGCGTCGGTTGGAACGAGGCAGCAGGCCCCGTTCAGGGCGGTACTGACACACGGATTCGTCGTTGACGGCAACGGGCGCAAGCTGTCGAAGTCCGAGGGCAACTACATCGACCCCGCGAAGATCATCGACCGCGACGGCGCGGACGTGCTGCGCCTGTGGACCGCGGCCGAGGATTATCGGGACGACATCCGGCTTTCTCAGGAAATCCTGACCAGGCTTGTCGAGGCGTACCGCAAGATCCGCAACACCACGCGCTTCATGCTCGGCGTTATTTCGGATTTCGATCCCGTGGCCGACGCCATTCCGGATTCGGAACTTCTGGAACAGGATCGGTGGGCGCTGGCGCGGTTCGGCGAAGTCGTCGCGAAGGTTCGCGAATCGTATGACGGATACGAGTTCCACAATGTCGTCAGGACGATCCTTGCGTTCATGGTTTCGGATCTTTCGCAGTTCTACCTGGATATCACGAAGGACAGGCTCTACTGTTCCCACCCGGCCGGTCGCGACAGGAGATCGGCCCAGACGGCGATCTACAGGATGCTGGATGCGATGATTCGGCTGATGGCGCCGGTGCTTTCCTTCACTATGGAGGAAGCGTGGTCCCATCACAGACGCATGCCGGGTTCACCGGATTCGGTCCTGCTGTCGGGGCTGCCTTGCGCGGACGCCTTCCCGAAGGAGGCCGAACTGCTGGCTGACATGGCGCTGCTGCGTGAAGTCAGGGATGTCGTTCTGAAGAACCTGGAAGAAAAGAGGGCGGCCCGCGATATCGGACACCCACTCGAGGCGTCGGTCCTGGTTCGCGTCAAGGCTGGTGGAGAGCACGACAGGGTCGTGGCCAGGTTCGCGGACATTCTTCCGGAACTTTTCGTCGTGTCCAGAACCACGGTTGAGAGGGTCGATTCAATCGCCCCGGACGTCGCGGCCGAGGCGGTCGTTACGCCGATTGTCGGCGAGCGTTGCGCAAGGTGCTGGAATTACTTTGAAACCGTCGGTTCGGTCGAATCCCATCCGGATTTGTGCACCAGGTGTGCCGACGTGATCGACAGCATTGGATGAAGGGGAACCAGATGAAGACCGGTCAGAAGAGAATCGTCAGGGCATTTGTCATCATCGCGGTGACGGCGGCCTTCCTGATTCCCGACGTGATTACCAAGCGATGGGCGGAAGACAACCTGGCGAACTGGGGCCACATGCTCGCGGTGAAACCGGCGGCAGGCGCGGCGACTGTCGGGGATGCGGTCAGGCAGCGGTTTCCCGAGATGAAGGACGCCGGACTCCAGGGGATCCTTTTCAAGCTTCCCGACAAGGTTGCGATCGAACCGACCGACAAGGTGCATGAACTGGATAACAAATCCGGATTCGCGGTTGAAGGCTTTCTTGCATTTGACCCGGATGGCCGTTTTGCGCGCCGGGTTCAACGTCTTGACTCGCAGATCGTGAAGCGTCTGGTTTCGCGGGCGGCCCCGGAATCCGATCCGGCGACCGTCGCGAAGCAGGTTCAGCAGGAACTGTCGTCGGTAACGGTGCGCGATTTCATCCTTGAGCGGATCCCGGCCGAATCGAAGCGCACCGTTGACCGCACCATCCGGGAAGGCCTGTTCGTGGTGCCCAGGACCGGGCTGGTGCAGGTGGAACCTGACTCCCCGGTCGAGCCCGGGGCGACGTACCTGCTGGCCGAACGGACCGTGACCGTTGTCGAAGGGTTCTGGGAGTATTCTTACGCCGAGAACCCTGCCGGGGCGTTCTCGATGCTTTTGTGGCTTGACGCAAAGCTGCGCCTGGCCATCTTCCTGACTTTCGGGATTGTGGCAATCCTGGCGCTTGGTTACATGATCGTCCGGCCGCCTTCGGAAAGCTGGTTGCTGACGGTTGCTCTGGGTGCGGTGCTCGGCGGCGCGATCGGCAATTACGGCGACCGCGTGACGCTTACGTATGTCGTCGATTTCATCCACATGTACTGGCGCGACTATCACTGGCCGAAATACAACATCGCCGATATCGGCATCACTGGCGGCGTGATCGTCCTTCTGGCCTTTTCCATTTTCTGGCCGAACGGTTCAAAGAAGTCCCGTTCCGCCTGACCATCCGCAGGTGTGCCCATGTCTGAAGGAAGGTTTGTCGAAAGGGATCCTTACGCCCCGATCCAGTACGGGTACCAGGTTGATCAGGTCCTGTGCAGCGGACGTTCCGATTTCCAGGAATACCAGGTCATCACGAATCCCTTCTTCGGGCGCATCATGATCCTTGACGGGGTCGTCCAGCTTACCGAAAGGGACGAATTCTTCTATCACGAGATGCTGGCCCACGTGCCGCTGCATTCCAGGCCGCAGCCCGAAAACGTGATCGTGATTGGCGGCGGCGACGGCGGGGCGGTCCGCGAGGTCGTGCGGCACGACTGCGTGAAGAACGTGTGGCTGGTTGACATCGATCCGGAAGTCACCAGGCTTTCGAAGGAGTACTTTCCCGGGGTATCGTGCGGGCTGTCCGACCCAAGGGTCCGGGTGCTGCACGAGGACGGGGCCGCGTTCCTGAGAAATTTCGACGGGCGCGCCGATCTGGTGGTCGTTGACAGCACGGACATCGTCGGCATGGCGAAGGTGCTGTTTTCCCAGCAGTTCTTTGGCGACGTCAATCGCGTGCTGACGGATGACGGACTTTTCGTGACGCTTTCGGAATCGCTTCATTTCCACTTTCCCATAGTGCGGGATGTCCAGAACACGATGCGCGACGTCTTTGGTCACGCCGACCTTTACACCGCCCCGATTGCGACCTACGGCGGCAACTGGTGGTGCTTCGCCGTCGGCCACAAGGGCCGGGGCTGTCGCGCGAAGGTGCGCCCGACCGTTGCCGGAACAAGGTATTACTGCGACGAAATCCACTCCGGATGCTTCCTCCCGGATTTTCTTTACAGCCGGCTGATGGATCCATCCCGCGATCGCTTCTGAATCTCGGCACGCCCACTACCGGATTGACTGATGCCGCCGCAGCGATTACCGTTGCGATGGTTGTTCCCCCCGGGGTTTCGATGAAGTTTTCTTCCGTAATCGGGAATGAGGGCGTGGCGCACGTGCTGCGGCGCGCCGTCGATACCGGGCGCGTGGCCCCGACCATCCTCTTTCATGGCCGTGACGGCGTCGGCAAGAAGACGATGGCCATGGCATTCGTTTCGTACCTGCTGTGCAGGGATCGTCGCGACGGCGATTCGTGCGGAATCTGTTCGAACTGCCGCAGCATGGACGAAGGAAGGTACGTCGATCTCGAAATTCTGGAACCCGACAAGGGCGTCATCAAGATTGACGCGGTTCGGGACGCGATGCCACGCCTGCAGTACCAGCCGGTCATCGGTCCATGGAAGGTGCTTGTCATCGACGATGCCCACGCCATGAACACCGAGGCGGCGAATGCCGCGCTGAAGTCGCTGGAGGAACCGCCGGCCGGAACGCTGTTCATCCTGATCACATCAAGTCCCGACACATTGCCGCGAACGGTTCTTTCGCGAAGCTTCCAGATCCCGTTCGGGCCGGTTCCAACTTCGGCAATCATCGAACTGCTGGTGTCGGCGCGAGGGATCGAGCCCGACGTGGCCGCCTGTGCCGCAGCGATGTGTTCCGGGTGTCCTGGCCAGGCCTTCCGGCTGCTCGACAGCCAGGCGCTGGCAGAAAGGCGGGATTTCATCAAGGCATTCCTTTCGCTGGTGGATCAGCCCGACAGGGTCAGGCTGCAGTTTTCCGACGGCGTTCCTGTCGATCGCGACGGTGGCGACGTGTATCGCCTTATCCTTGAATCGGTCGCGCGTGACCTGCTTGCGGTCGTTTCCGGGGTTTCCCTGGACGATCTTTCAAACGGCGACATGAAGGATGAACTTGTCGCATTCGCGCACAAGGCCGGTCCCGACAGGGTTCTTGCCATTGCCGAAGCCTGGCTCGACTGGGATGCCGCCAGGGCGTACTACCCGGCCCCGAAAAACGCCATCGACAGAATGGTGCTTGGCATGCCGCAGCGCTGACCGCGTCCAGGGGTCACGTCATCGCGTCTTTTCGTTCGTCCGTCTTCGTTTCGCGGCGCCCGACATGATCATGAAGAAGCCGACAAGGAAGAACAGAACTGCAATCGGTTCGTGTGACCCGCCCGAGCTTGAACACCCGCCACCGCCCGTTCCGCCGCCGTCGTCGGTTCTGTCGTTTGCATCGAGCGACAAAAAGTCGCTTCCCGACATATCGATGCCCGTGTCCTGCGGTTCCCCGGCGTCCGGCCGGGTCGAGTCGGATTCCGCGAGATCCGTGGATGCCGCGTCCAGGCCGATTTCCGCCATGGCATCCGGCTGCACGGTATCTTCGGAAGTCTCGGGAGCCGGTTCGGCCGGGGTCGTGTCCGTTATCGTCAGGACGGCGCCCTTGCGCAGGCACTGGCCGCCGCAGTCGGTGAAGATGACCTGGACAAGGATTTCCCCGGACGCATCCTGCGGCAGGTCGATGGTCGATGCGGTCGAAGACGGTGGCGCGCCCGCGGCGCAAGTCGAGTCGGCCTGGCATGACTCACGGAATACCACGGCGACCGTGACACCCTGGTCCGGTTCAATCGTCAGCGTGAACGTGTGTCCGGCGTCCGCGACAAACGACAGGAATGCGTCGATGCCCGATGGCGCAGGATCCATGCAGGAGCTTTCGACAACGAGGTACTGGTGGAGCATGCCGGCGTTGACGCGAATCGGAATTCCCGATTCCAGCACGATCGGTTCGGGGCACCTGTCGCCAGGGCCGGTCGGTTCGCAGCGTCCGGCGAAACACGCGTAATCCGTCCCGCTGCATTCGCTCCAGTCCGGGATGTTGACGTTTTCGCAACCGGACAGGGCGGAACACGTGTCGTCGGTGCAGGGGTTCGAGTCGTCGCAGGCTGCGTCGTCCGTGGTTGCCGTGCAGGCCCCCGTATTCGCGTCGCACCGGTTCGTGGTGCATGTGAATTCATCGGCGCAGACGACCGGCGAGCCGACGCACGAACCGACCTGGCACTTGTCGCCGGTCGAGCACTGATCGCCGTCATCGCAGGCGGTTCCCGAAAGCGTCTGGGTGTCCGCAAGGCAGGCGTGGGTTGTTGGCCCCCTGGACTGGCAGATTGAGGCGGTGCACTGGTTTTCAACCGCCGAGCAGTCCGGCGGCGCACCCGGCGTGCAGGCGCCGGCAACGCATCGGTCACCTTCCGTGCACCCGTTGCTGTCAGCGTTGCAGAGGGTATTTTCCCTTGGTTCCGGGTTCTTGACGCAGACAAAAGAATCGGTGCCGGTTGATCTGCATTCGCCGGCGTTGCACTGATCGGTCATCGAAGAGCAGTCCGGAACGTCCCCGGCGGCGCACACGCCGCCTTCGCAGGCGTCGCCGACCGTGCATCCGCTTCCGTCCGAGTCGCACGCCGCGCCTTCGTGGGGGATCGGGTTGGATACGCACTGGAACGAATCGGAGCCGGTGGATTCGCATATGCCGGTGTTGCACTGGTCGTCCTGCATGGTGCAGTCGGCCTCCGGGCCTTCATGGCAGGTTCCATCCCCGCAGAAGTCGCCGATGGTGCAACCGTCGGTGTCGGCATCGCACGAATGACCTTCAAGTGGCGAGGGATCGGCCATGCAGAAGTAATCGTCCGCACCGGCCGCGACACAGGTGCCGACGTTGCACTGATCTGTCTCGCCCGAGCAGTCCGGTGTGTCCCCCGCGACGCACGCGCCGTCCAGGCACGAATCGCCGGCCGTGCATCCGTCGTCGTCCGCGTTGCAGGAAAGGCCCTCGAAGGGCCGAGGGTCCTTCTGACAGGAGAAGCTGTCGGGGCCGCCGGACAGGCAGTACCCCGCGTTGCACTGATCGTCCATTTCGCCGCAATCAGCCGTCTGTCCTTCGACGCATTCGCCCAGGATGCAGGCGTCCGACATGGTGCAGCCGTCGTCGTCGGCGTTGCATGGTTCGCCCTGGAACGGTTCGAAGTCGGCCACGCAGGCGAATGAGAACACCCCGGTCGATTCACAGATTCCAACCGAGCAGGGAGCGTCCAGCTCCGAACAGTCGGCCGGCAGGCCGGCCACGCAGGCCCCGGCGTCGCAACGGTCGGAAAGGGTGCATCCGTCGTCGTCGGCGTTGCATGCAAGTCCGTGAAGCGGCAACGGGTCAAGCAGGCACTCGTGGTCGTAAGGACCGGCGGACTGGCAGTAACCGATGTTGCACTGGTCGTCGGCCCAGCCGCAGTCAACAGGATTGCCGACCACGCAGCTCCCGGACTGGCAGTAGTCGGAAGTGGTGCATCCGTTGTCGTCGGCATCGCACGTCCGGCCGTTGTATCCGGCGGGATCCTTGATGCAGACATAGGCCATGTTCGACGTGGATTTGCAGATTCCCGTGTTGCACTGGTCGGATTCGGACGAACAGTCCGGTCGGGAACCGGCCGCGCACGAACCTGAAACACAGGCGTCCCCGACCGTGCATCCGTCGCCGTCGGCGTCGCACGGAAGGCCTTCCCTGGGTGCGGGATCCTTTTCGCAAATGAAGCTGTTCGGTCCGCTGGACCAGCAGGAACCGGCGTTGCATGCGTCCGACGCGACCGTGCAGTCGGCGTCCGGGCCCACCGTGCAGGTGCCGGAAACACAGGTGTCGCCAACCGTGCAGCCGTTTCCGTCCGCGTTGCAGCGCGCGCCTTCCTTTGCCGCGGCATCGGCCCGGCATGTAAAGCCGTCTGGCCCGTCAGGGTCGCAGGCGCCCGCATGGCACTGATCGGCAAATGCCGAGCAATCCGCGGCGGGGCCGGCGACGCATGTCCCGAACCGGCACTTGTCCGCGATGGTGCAACCGCTGTTGTCGGCGTTGCACGCCATGTCCTGGAACGGAGTCCAGTCAATCGTGCATCTGAAGCTGGCCGCCCCCGTTGACTGGCAGATTCCGTTGGCGCACGGGCCGTCAAGGCTGCTGCAGTCCGGTGCGGGACCGGCGGTGCATGTTCCGGCCTGGCACATGTCTCCGACCGTGCAGCCGTTGCCGTCGGCATTGCAGCCGGCGCCGTCAAGCGGCACTGGATTCTTCCTGCATTCGAACGTCTGCGGGCCCAGGGACGAACAGAATCCGACGTTGCACTGGTCGCTTGCCACCCCGCAGTCGGGCGCGGTTCCCGCGACGCATGTTCCGTCCGCGCACGTGTCCCCGGCGGTGCAGCCGTCGTTGTCGGCGTTGCAGGATGAACCGTTGCGCGGCGCCGGGTTCGGCGTGCAGTCATAAGTTGCGGAACCGGTGCTTACGCACTGTCCGACGTTGCACTGGTCGCCTGCCGCGCTGCAGTCCGGTGCCGTTCCAGCCCGGCAGTTGCCCGATACACACTTGTCCCCGGCCGTGCACCCGTTGCCGTCGGCATCGCATGACGTCCCTTCGAAGGGCG
>JAKPTZ010000152.1 GCA_029555025.1 Deltaproteobacteria bacterium | reverse complement strand
TCAAAACCGTGATCCCGGCAGTAATCGATCAGTTCCTCGAACGAATTGAACCGCAGGACGTAGTCATCGCGTGGCGACTCGGCATCGAAAATGCGCCGGATGACCGGGAGGCATCGCCCGGCGTCAGGTCGCGAAACGATTCTGTCGACATCCAGGAAGAAGTCATGCTTGCCGTTAATCGGCTCGACCAGCCGCCCATTAAAATACCTGACTTCGACGTTGCCGGCGCCGATTGAAAAACCGGTCACCGTGTATTCGCCCCTGTCCGTCCTGAATATGATCTCGGCGATGTTGCCGCACCGATCCTCGGCGTACCTTGCCAGATCGGCATCGGTTCCACGCACGAATCCATCAAACGAGGCTTTGCGTCCGCCGAAGTCGATTCCGCCGGATTGCAGGCTTTCGATGGATCCCGCCGACAGCATCCTCTCGTCATCGGCGTCAAATCCGCAGAGGCCACCGCCAAGGGCCACCGGCGTCTTGTGGCCGACCCCGGTGTCCGCGAACGATCCGACAAGCCGTACACCGACCGAACGAACCGTTTCACCCTGCTCGATCTTCGCCAGGATGATGGCGCGGGCAATCTGTCCGATGCGGTTGGCGCCGGCGGTGTGGCTGCTCGACGGCCCGACCATTGCCGGCCCGACCAGGTCGAAAAGGCTCATCGTAATCGTGAAGTGGCGGATGTATCGTTCAAAATCGGTCTGAAGCGAGACAACATCCCTTTCGGAAACCCCCGAAACGCAATGGGCCACGACCCTGTAGTAAGTCCGAACCCCTGGTGCACAATCGAATGCCCTTTCAACCTGGACGAAATCGACATCAATCAGGTGGCGGTAAAATATCTCCCACAGATTCGAAAGCAGCGTCTGGTGGGCCACATTCACGCAGTTCAACAGGAAAGATCCGGATTTTTCGTCATAACTGACCGCTACATGACGGAACACGCGCCCCTGATCGTCAACAAACTGCCTGCGGCAATCACCGAATCCAAGGTCGGGACACGCGCCGTCACCCTGTCGCCCTTCGGTCGTCCCACCGGGAGCATCATCGAAATCGGAACATATCTGATGAATGACGAACCTTTCGCGATTGTTCACGAAACTGCGGTATCGAAACGGCCGGTCGCGCAGCGACTTCACCGCCCCGCCCAGGTGGCGGCGGATCGACTCGGCATCGAAATTGTGAAGGATGAACAGTTCGCTGTCGCCCTGGAAACTGAAGACGCGGCCTTCGCCGGAATCGCCCCTGAAGTAGTCAAGAAACAGCTCGTGCTGGGCATGGAATTCCGGCCCGACATGGTCAAAATACGACGGCGGCATCGCCCCGGCGAAACCGGACGGATCGCGCACCCCGGGGCCGACCCTGGTGACATCGAAAGAATCCAGACTGCTCGTAACTGTCATGGCCTCATCAAATCCGGAAAGCCCGGCGTCCCTCTGGCGACGCGTAATGATACAACGGCTTTGGCCTTTCGCGCTGGGCAACAGGAACACGCCCCGCCAGACACGCATCGCTTAACGGGAATTGGGCATTGAACGCGTCGCGGCTATACTTGTGCACAGAACGATTGTCGGACTGATGACGATGAAGAAATCCACGAAAATGTCCGGCTCGACGCAATCACCGGGACAGGCCGATGAAGCCGGCCGCCAGGTGACGGCACTCGAGGAACAGACGGCCAGACTCCAGGCGATCCTCGACACCTCGGTCGTCGCCATCGTCTCGATTGACGAACACGGCATCATCGAAATGGTCAACCGGGCCACGACCGACATGTTCGGCTGGGAAGAAGGCTCGATGATCGGCCGTAACGTCTCGATAATCGTTCCGCCGCCACACGCGGAAATGCACGATGGATACATCCGCGCGTATCTGCAGACCGGAATCAGGAAGGTCCTGGGGCACGCCAGGGAGGTGATGGCCCGCCGTCGCGACGGCACCCTTTTTCCCATCGAAATCACCCTCAGCGAAACAAGGTTCGGCGATCATCACCACTTCACCGCCGTCATCCGTGACATTTCCGCCAGGAAAGCGGCCACGCGCGAGCTTGATGCCGCCATGAAGCGGCTGACAAGGGCAAACGAGTACCTTCGGGCCGTTCTCAACCGCCTGCGGGTGGGAACCCTCCTGGTCGATCACGACGGAATGGTCGATTACTTCTCGGACATGTGCGCCCCGCTTCTTGCCAAGAATGAATCAGGCGCCGTGCATGAATGGACCGACTTCTTCCGCGTTGGGGAACGACTCCAGGCCACGCTTCGGGATGCCATGAAGACGCCCGAGCCGGCCAGGGGAAGGATCCAGATCCACCTTCCGTTCGGCCAGGAGCAGCGGTGGTTTGAAATCGATATCCGGGACGACATCGGCGATCCTTCAAGACGCCAGGTTTTCCTTTACGACATCGATGAAATCGTCGGCCTGCGCGATTCTGTTCGGCAGGACAGGTACGGACCGATCATCGGAAGAAGCGATGCCGTCCGGTCGATGGTCAGGATGATTGAACGCGTTGCGTCCGGCGAATGGACTGTAATGATCGAAGGACCGACCGGATCCGGAAAGGAACTTGCCGCGAGGGCCATCCATGAAGCAAGTCCAAGGCGCGGCGGCCCGTTCGTCGCCGTCAACTGTGCCGGCCTGGCGGACTCGCTTCTCGCGAGCCAGCTTTTCGGACACCGCAAGGGGGCCTTCACCGGCGCTGTCGCCGACCAGCAGGGATTCTTCGAGGCGGCAAACGGCGGAACCCTTTTCCTCGACGAAATCGGCGACATCTCCCCGCAACTCCAGGCGTCCCTGCTGCGGGTCCTGCAGGAAAAGGAAATACTGCGTGTCGGGGACACCAGGCCAAGGAAAATTGACGTCCGCGTGCTTGTGGCGACCAACCTGGACCTTGCAGCCGAGGTTGCGGCCGGCCGATTCCGCCAGGATCTGCTTTACCGCATCAGGGTTGCAAGGATTGCCGTTCCTTCCCTGAAGGAAAGACGCGAGGACATCCCACTTCTGGCAAGACATTTCATGGATGAAAACGCCAACCAGGTTGATTCGGCGGCTTCCAGGAATATCAGCCCGGCTGCGATGGCGGCAATGGTCTCGTATGACTGGCCGGGCAACATCAGGGAACTGAAGGCCGCGGTCGATTACGCATGGATTCACTGCACGGGCGATACCATACGTCCAGGGGATCTTCCCGCGGAAGTGCTTGAGTCCAGACCCGTGCAGCCCAGAAGACGTTCTTCCGACTTCGACGAAAAGGCCGTATTCATGGACGCGATTGCAAGGGCCGGGGGCAATCGGACCAAGGCTGCGGAGCTTCTTGGAACCAGCCGCGCGACATTCTTTCGACGGCTCAAAAAGCTGGGCCTGACATCCTGAGCCCGCTTGAGTCTCATTTTTGATACAGTCTCAATGACTGATACGGCAAAAATCTCACAGTGAGACTGCCGCCGGGCGACTCGCCGGTCCCAACGCCAACAAGCCACTGTTTTTACAGCGATTCAACCTTTGGCACGCCGGTTGCTTTGAAACCTTTCGTGCATTGCGAAAGGCACGATTTGAAAGGCTTGTTGAAGTTGGGAGAAAACATCATGAAAAAGTTAATCAATACATTTGCGGGTGCGATTCTGGCGTTGGTGTTCGCGCTTCCGTTGTCGGCCGGCGCGGCGCCATCCTTTAACGAAGTGGATTTGGACACCGATGGACGATGGACCGTCACATACCTTGGCTCCACGTATGACGGCGGCCTGAACCAGACCACGTTCTCCTACTCCGTCACGGTTCTCGATGATCCCGCATTGAGCCATTTCAATATCGGTTTCCCGCTTTGCGACCAACTCACCGTCGCATCATGGGAGCCGATGGGCGCCGTATCCATCGGGCTGGATCCGACCACCGGCGTGTACGGAATCAAGTGGGATGACGGCCAGGATACAGGGACGACCCGGACATACTCCGTGACCTTCCAGGGAGCGATTCCGGAAGGAACAGTGGAAGTCGCGGTCAAGGCCGGTCTGTTCGTGGCAATCGGCGAGCGGCCGGGGCCGGCTTGCCATTTCCTTGAATCGGGCGACAAATATGACATCTCGGGCACGGTTTTCGTCGATGCCGACCTTGACGGCGTCCTTGATGCCGGCGAGCCGCTGATTCCGAATGTGACTGTCGAGCTTGCCGATGAAAATGGTGGAATCGTCTCCACCACGATTACCGACATGAACGGCTACTATGTTTTCACCGAGTTGAACCCCGGAAGCTACGTGGTTTCCGTTCCGGTGGAAACGGCCGAGACCGATTTCAACGAACAGCTTGCACAGTTCTTCTTCCCGACGACCCCGAACCTGATTGAGGTTGAACTGGTTGATTCGGATTCCACGGACAACGACTTCGGATTCGCAATCGACACCGACACGCTGATCTTCACCGGAAACGGCAAGACCATCGGGTTCTGGAAGCACCAGTTGAGCGTCGCAATCCAGGGCAAGGGTAAGGCACAGGTCGCCGCGCCCACAATGGCCGGATACATCGCCCAGATCGAGGCTCTTTACCTGGTTCACCCGTTCCAGTTCGGCGGCTCGTTCGCCGCCGCGTTGAGTGTCCTGTCCAGCACGTCCCCGGCGGCGGTGGATCTTCTGGCGAAGCAGTTGCTTGGAACCGAGTTCAACGAAGTTGCCGGTATTGGCCTGTCCCCGGAATTCGACCAGCTTCAGGGCATCCTGATCGCCTGGGGCGAATACCTTGTGGCGAACTGGACCGCGTTCACCCGCGACCAGCTTCTTCAGGCAAAGGACGTCTTTGACGCCATCAACAATACGGGCAACTGATCAAAGTATCGGGTGGCCGGTTCGGCCCCCGTTTCGCGCGCCGCCCCCGGAACCCCCGGGGGTGGCGCCTTTTTCATCATGCCTTCACCCTCTTCCATTCCAAGGTGTTACGATTCACGAAGTTTGATGTTTCAACAAGTAATCCTGGATTTGGGGGCCACCAAATGACTCGCATCGTCGCAATTTCGGGAAGCCTGAGAAAAGGTTCCTTCAACACGGCCCTGCTGCGGGCGGCCGCGCAGGTCGCGCCGGAAGGCGTCCATGTGGATGTCGCCACGCTTCACGGCATCCCGCTTTACGACGGCGACCTTGAGGATCGGGAAGGGTTGCCGAAGGCGGTCAGGCAGCTTAAGGATCTGGTCAACGGGGCGGACGGCGTAATCATCGCCACGCCGGAATACAACCACTCGTTTCCGGGCGTGCTGAAGAACGCGCTTGACTGGATGTCGCGCCCGCCGACGGGCGACGTCCGCGTCTTTTCGGGAAAGCCGGTCGCGCTGACCGGAGCCAGCACGGGGCCGGTCGGAACCAGGATGGCCCAGGCGGCACTGCTGCCGACCCTGCGGGCGCTGGGAACGATTCCCTGGTTTGGACGCCTGCTGTTCGTGTCGAACGCCGCAGATTGCTTTGATGAAAGCGGCAACCTGATCGACGAGAAGATGAAATCAAGACTCGCTGAATTCATCAAGGACTTCGCCGACTTCACGAAATAGCGCCGCATTGTCAGAAAAGACGGGCCACAAGCGTAATCGCCGCGATCAGGATCATCAGAGTGAAAGCCGGAATCACCGTGACCAGAAGAACCCCGGTCACGGCCAGCGAGAACTGAACCATGGCCGCGGTGACCCCGGCCACCGGGGCCGCGGCCGAAGACGCGGGGAATGCGGTCACGAAGGCGGCGATGCCGATGTTGACCACAAGCATGACCGCGACAAGCATCAGGAAGCCGACCCAGGATCCCTTCAGGTCGGCGGGGCTTAAGGACATGTGCAGGCCGATGCAAAGCGTCAGGTAGATGAACACCCAGAACTTCCAGTCGGAATAAAGCGCGGGTTCAATCAAGCCCGACAGGGTTACCCAGACGTGATGAAGGAAGTCCAGGCTCAGCCTGCCGGCGGCAGACGGCGTGGCCAGGTCTGCCGGCTCGACCCTGGTTCCGACGGCCACCCACAGGAAGTCCGTGCCGACAAGAAGCATCGAAAGCAGGAACACCACCGCGCAGCCGAACCAGATCGGGCCGGTGCCGATGAAGAAATTGCCAACCGATTGATAAAGGCTGCCCTTCTGCCAGGAGTGTGAAACCGACCCGAGCGTGCCGTCGGGCTGCGGGTCAAACAGCTTGATTTCCTTGATTTCATGACGAAAAATGACACAGAAAAGCGCGTGTCCCAGTTCGTGCACGACGGTGCCGGGCGCCGTCAGCCATGCAAAGGCCTTCAAGCCTATCGACTTGCCGGCCGAACGCCCGATGAAGGACGCCACCAGATACATCAGGTAGGCCGCCAGGAATACCGGCCCAAGGAAGAAGACCAGCATCCTGACCGTGTCCAGACCCCCGGCGGCAAGCACCGACAGAACGGTTTCCATCACCTGTCCCTGAATTCAGACGTGTGACGCAGAAGCCAGACGATGTTTTCGCCAAGGTTCTGCATGTTGCGCAGCCCCTCGGCATCCTCGACGACCGCGCCGGCCGGTCCGCCCATGCCGAAGTTCCAGTATGTCGAACCAGGAATCACCATCTCGGAAATCATGAAGAAATGATTGATCGAATCGACGGTGTGAACTGCACCGCCGCGCCTGACCGCGGCGACGGCCGCGCCAACCTTGCGACGCAGCAGGCGGCGCCCAAGCGTGCAGTATCCGGCACGATCGATAAGAGCCTTGATTTCACTGCTTAAATCCGAAAAATAGACCGGCGATCCGATAACGATTGCATCTGCCTGAATCATCTTTTGAATGACATCGTTCATCACGTCATCGGTAAAGATGCAGGTCGATTCGTTCCGTTCGCGGCAGGATCTGCACCCGGTGCAGCCATGAAGCAGCTTTCCGCCAATCTGGTAAATCTCGGTCTCGATTCCCGCGGCCTCGACTGGCGCCAGCACCGCCTTCAACAGGATCTCGGTGTTTCCGCCCTTCCTGGAACTTCCATTGATTGCAAGAACCTTCATCTTCGCCCCCTTACCTTTCGGTCCCAAAGTATCGATCCCCGAAATCGCCCAGCCCCGGAACGATGTAGCAGCGATCGTTCAGCTCGGGATCGACCTCGGCCGTGACGATCCGGATTTGCGGGAACCTGGAAAAGACCCGATTCAATCCGAAAAGCGCGGAAACCAGGTTCACAAAAATGATGCGCTCCTCGGGAACACCCTTTTCTTTAATTATTTCAATTGCCTTGATTATTGAACCGCCGGTTGCAAGCATCGGATCAAGCAGCAGCACCCATCTGTCGCTGATGTCCGGCGGCAGCTTGGAATAGTAAAGATGGGGCTCGGCCGTCTCCTCGTCACGCTGGATCAGTATCTTTCCCAGCCGCACCTTTCCGCAGACGTCGCGAACCGCCATTTCCATGCTTTCGCCGGCCCGAAGCACCGAGACCGCGCAGATCTGGCCAAGGAAGCGTGCCCCGGCGTATGTCGCGTCGGTCGGCGTGACCACGCTTTCCGGGGCAACGGGCAGGAATTCAAGCGAACGCTCGACAAGCAGCCGGATCAGGCGATCCGCATAGAAGATGAAGCGATCCCGATCGGTTTCACGATCCCTGATGATCGTCATCAAGCCCTTGACCTGGTTGGGAAATATGTCCGTCAGAAGATGAAGGTTCGGGAATCCGGAAAGATCCATTTTTCACCTGGTGGCTTAATGACCGAAGGCGCTGGCGCCGGAATCGCGGCCGCCCGTCCCGGCCAGTATATCGACAACGAAAGATACCAGCATTGCGGCACGCCGTGAAACCCCATTATTTCGCGCGCGCGTTTGTTAAGCACGCGGGAACGGACGTATGATTGGGTCATGTACGCCCTTGAAGACAAGACCGCGAACATCGCCGCCGCAGCAGCCGACGGGACGCGTCCACCCCTGCTGATGGGAATCCTTAACGTCACTCCGGACTCGTTTTCGGACGGGGGCGATTTCGTCAACCCGCGCGCAGCAATCCACCGCGCCCTGCAGATGGTCGAACAGGGTGCCGACATCATCGACGTCGGCGGCGAAACGACAAGACCGGGGGCCGTCGCCGTTCCCGAACCGGTCGAGCTTTCACGCGTAATTCCGACCGTGCGCGCAATCACGTCCGCAACCGAAGTGCCGGTTTCAATCGACACACGAAGGGCCTCGGTAGCCGCGGCCGCCATGGACGCGGGCGCATGCATCGTGAACGACGTGTCGGGGTTCAAGTTCGACCCGGGAATGATCCCGCTTCTTGGACGGCGCCGGCCGATCGCCGTGGCAATGCACATGCGCGGCACCCCGGCCGACATGCAGCAGCATGCCGCATACGCCTCGCTGACCGGTGAAATAATTGCCGAACTCATGCCGCAGCTTCAGGCGGTGTTCCAGGCCGGACTTCCCCGCGAGCGCCTGTGGCTCGATCCCGGAATCGGATTTTCAAAGACGGCAACGCAGTGCGCGGAATTATTGTCTGGAATCGGTGTTTTTGCGGCGCTCGGCTTTCCCGTGCTTGTCGGGCCGTCCAGGAAGTCGTTCATCGGGGCGATCACCGGACGAACCGAACCGAAAAGTCGTATATTCGGGACTGCTGCGGCGGTTGCGGCCGCGGTAATCAACGGCGCAAGGATCATCCGGGTTCACGATGTCGCGGAAATGCGCGACGTGATCAAGGTTGCCAGGGCGATTGCCCGAAACGTTCCGACTGAAACGGAGGCCAGACTTTGAACCCGTTCTCAGATATCTTCCTGGACCTAAGCAAGGCGGCGCTGATATCGTCGATCGTCGATGTCACCATCGTCTTTTACATCATTTACCGAGTAATGCTGCTTATCAAGGGAACCAGGGCATTGCAGATGCTCATCGGCGTCTTTCTGACCCTTGGGTTGTACCTGATCTCGAACGATGCCGTGCTTGGACTGACCACACTGCACTGGATCCTGGAAAAGTTCGTCAGCTACTTCCTGGTCATCCTGATCATCCTGTTCCAGCCCGACATCAGGCGCGCCCTCTCGCAGGTCGGCCGGAACCCGCTGTTCCTTACCGGTAACCGCAAGGCCGGAACCGCCGTTTACGAAGAAGTTATCAAGGCGGCGATGCGCCTGTCGGACAAGCGGCTGGGCGCTCTGATCGTCCTGGAAAAGGAAGCGGATCTGACGCCGTTCACCGAGGAAGCAATCGCCATGGACGCTCAGGTGACGGCGGACACACTCTTTTCCATATTCATTCCGACACACGAAAACCCGCTTCACGACGGCGCCGTGATCATCCGTGAAGGCCGCATCAGCCACGCCGCATGTTTCCTGCCGTTGACGGAAAACCAGAAGATCGACAAGAACCTGGGCACCAGGCACCGCGCGGCCATCGGACTGACCGAGGCAACCGATGCGGTCGTGGTTGTCGTGTCCGAGGAAACCGGCACCGTCTCGATATGCGATCACGGTGAAATCAGGCGCGGATTCGATGCGCGTTCCCTGCGCGACGCGCTGATGGACCTGTTCGGGCCCGGACGGCGAAAGGGGCATGAATGACGATGAACGAAAACTTCAACAATGAAGGAAAGGACGAGGCGAAGACGATTCCCGAGATGCCGGCCACAAGACCAAGAACCCAGAAGATGCCGGCCAGGCGCGGACTCCTGTTCAAGCTGGTCAGGGAAAACCTGGGAATCAAGGTGCTGTCGCTGATTCTGGCGGTGGCGCTGTTCACCCTTGTGCGCACTGAACGCGGCAACGAGGCCGAAATCGACATTCCGGTCATCCTTACGAACATTTCTGAAGACCAGGTGTTTGTGGGAACGATGCCCTCGTCAATCAAGGTAATGGTCCGCGACAGGTGGTCCAGACTGACAAAGGCGCTGGAAAGGAAGGCCTCGCCGTACGCTGTTGACCTTCGTGGATTCAAGAACGGCTCCGTGTTCGTGTTTGACCGCGAAAAGATCCGGCAGGCAATCGGGGTCGAAGGTCTTTACATCCATTCGATTTATCCGTCCGAATTCACGGTCAACATGGAGCCGAATGTCGAAATCACGGTCCCAATCAAGCTGAATCCGGTTGGCAAGGCTTCGACGGGATACACGGTTCCAACCGAGGAAGCCCGCCTTACTCCATCGGAAGTCTCGATCAAGGGCGCCAAGTCGTCGGTTTCGCCAATTCGTGAACTGGCCACATATCCCGTTGACATCAGTTCCCTGAAACGGGATTCGGTGATTGAAGTCCAGATCCAGAAGCCCTCTTCGAAGTTCCTTTCACTGAATGTCGATCGGGTGCGGGTTGAAATTCCGGTCCAGGAGATTCAGAGCCAGAAGGTGTTCGACCAGGTTCCGGTCAAGATTCGCAACTGTCCGGACGACTATGTGTGCTCGGTCGTTCCCGAACTGGTTGACGTCACGCTTTCAGGTTCCCTGCCAACGATATTCGATGTGCAGGAAAAGCGGCTGCCATTGGAAATTTATGTCGATGCGTCGGATTTCGATCCAAGGGTTTCGGGGCACCCGGGCATCCGACCGGCATGCGAGCGGCCGGCTGGCCTGAAGTGCACCGAATCGCCGAAGTCGGTGAGCCTGACCATCCAGAAGGAAACGGCGCCACGTTGAAAGGATGAAGTATCGTTTTCAGGTGCCGGCGTCAGGCCGCGCCATGTCAGGAGTCTTGAATGGCCGATACTGAAAGAAAATTTTTCGGAACCGATGGCGTCCGCGGAATCGCCAACGTGTATCCGCTGGTACCCGAAGTCGCCATGGCCCTGGGACGGGCAATCGCCGTCATGTTTCCGGGCGGCCAGGCCAGGACCAGGATCCTTATCGGAAAGGACACCAGGATTTCCGGATACATGTTCGAATCCGCCCTTGCGACCGGTGCCCTCTCGATGGGCGCCGACGTGCTTTTCGTGGGTCCCATCCCGACACCGGGGATCGCATACCTGACAATCGGCAACCGGGCCGACGCCGGCGTCGTCATCTCGGCATCGCACAACCCGTTCATGGACAACGGAATCAAATTCTTTGGCCGTGACGGCTTCAAGCTGCCCGATGAAATCGAACTGAAAGTGGAAGAACTGGTCCAGAACCCGTCAAGGCTTCCCCCGGTGGCGACCGGCAAGGATTTCGGGCGCGCAAGCCGGATTGACGACGCCATCGGAAGGTACTGCGTTCACCTGAAGTCGCAGTTTCCAAGGGACCGGACGCTGGAAGGCATCAGGATTGCCCTGGATTGCGCGAACGGCGCCGGCTACAAGGTCGCGCCGATGGTCTTTGCCGAACTTGGTGCCGAGGTCGTCACGATCGGCGACAAGCCGGACGGGACGAACATCAACGAGGCGTGCGGGGCCCTGCATCCGAAGTCGCTCGGGCGGAAGGTTCGCGAACTGCGGTGCGACGTCGGGCTTGCGCTGGACGGCGACGGCGACCGGGCCATGCTGGTCGATGAACATGGCAACATCGTCGATGGCGACGGAGTCATGGCGATCTGTGCCGAGAACATGCTCCAGGAAGGCCGACTGAAGGGCGGCGGCGTTGTCGGAACGATCATGACAAACATCGGGCTGGAAATCGCCCTTAAAAAACGGGGCCTGCACGTGATAAGGACGGACGTCGGCGATCGCTACGTGGTTGAACGCATGCTGGCGGACGGGTACAACCTTGGCGGCGAGCAGTCCGGCCATCTGCTTTTCCTTGATCACTCGACGACCGGGGACGGGATCCTTTCCGGCCTGATGGTGCTTGAGGTGATGCTCAAGACTGGCCGCAGGCTTTCGGAACTTGCCGGCGGATACGAGAAGTATCCCCAGGTCAATTACAGCAGGGCCGTGGTCGATCGTCCCCCGATTGAAAGCCTGGCGCAGACGAATCAGGCTGTTCGCGAGGTCGAGGCGGCGCTGGGCGAGCAGGGACGCGTCGTTGTAAGGTACTCGGGCACTTCAAAGAAGATCCGCGTTATGGTAGAAGGTCCCGACGAGGGCATGGTCCAGAGTTACGCCGAGCAGATTCTTGCCGCGTGCGGACGGGACGAAATCCTGGAATGAAGGGCCGGCCCGCCTGCTTTCCGTATGGACGGGTTACATCCTCCCGCCCGGTTTTCATGGGCGGATTACATCTGCCCCCGTGGTGACTGAAATGAACCGTATCAGACTTGGTGTCAACGTCGATCACATCGCGACCCTTCGCCAGTCCCGTGGGACGAAGTACCCTGATCCGGTGATTGCCGCCGGTGTCGCCGAGCTCGCGGGCGCCGACCAGATTACCATCCACCTTCGCGAGGATCGACGGCACATCCAGGAACGGGACGTGCGCATCATGCGCGAAACCATCGGAACCGTGATGAACCTGGAACTCGCGGCCAACCGGGACGTGCTTGAAATCGCGTGCCTGGTCAAGCCGGATCTGGCAACCCTGGTTCCCGAAAAGCGGGCCGAACTGACCACTGAAGGCGGACTTGCCGTGGTCGGACGCGAACGCGAGGTCGCGGCGACGGTCGAGATGCTCAGTCGTGCCGGCATCACGGTCAGCCTGTTCATCAACCCAGACCCGGCCGAGGTTCGGGCCTCATTTGAATGCGGCGCCCGCCAGATTGAAATCCATACCGGATTTTACGCGGATTCCCGCGGGGAAAGGCAGCGCCAGGAACTTGAAAGGATTCGGGTGGCCGCCGCGGAGGGCGCGCGCCTTGGACTGCAGGTCGCCGCCGGCCACGGACTTGACTACGTCAACACCAGGGAAGTCTGCCACATCCCGGAAATCATCGAACTGAACATCGGACACTCCATAATGTCCCGTTCGTTCTTCGTCGGACTTGATCAGGCCGTGCGGGAAATGATCGATATCCTGCGCGAGGAGGAGGTCGGATGAATTCCGGCTTCCGGTCAGCGCCGCCTTGAAATTGCCTGCCTGAACTGCGAGATATCCGATTCCTTCAACGGACGCCAGCGACCGTGAACGATTCGCGCCTGGAAATCGCCGTCGTTCAAGGTGATCGATGTGACCAGGCGCCCGTCGGTCGTAAAGACGTGGCACCGGCCGCGCGGGCCGGCCACTATGACCGTTCTTTCGACCATATCCATCAACAGGCTTTCGTCGGGGGCCGACTCCGCATCGCCGAATGCCGCCGATGTCGGCCTGCTTCCCGATCTTGCACGCTGTTCGCCATGCCTTGTGCGGTCATCGACACCCTGGAAAACGGCCACAAGATCCGATCGAAGCCGGTTCATTACCGGGCCAACGCCCCCGGCAAGTCTGTCCACCAGCCGATTGACATCTTCCGGACCGGTCACCCTGGCTTCATGGCGCAGCCCTGAAGAAATTGCCTCCAACCTCCCGGCCGTCGCGGCAAGAATCCGGCGCACCCGCTCGGCCGGCCCCCTTGAACCCTGGTTTCCCGCGGCATGATCAAGGGCGTCCGTGTCAAGACCGACCGCGTTCAGCCTGACAGCGGGCCGTCCGCCCCTGACAAGAAGCACGGCCAGCAGGGACAGTGCAATCCTGTCCTGGCCGGATCGCACAGGTTCAAAATCGGCGGGAACCAGACCGACATTGACGGCCCAGACAACCCTGTACGCGGCATCCCGAAACGAATCAAGGAGTTCCGATTCGATGTCCGAGCCCGGAATCGACACCCCGACCACGCCGGGCCGCTGCACGAAAAGCGTCTCGAATCCCTCGACATGACGATCGATGCACAGGTGGGCGAAATCGACCCAGTTCGGCTTGCCGGTCGCCAGGTAACCGGCAAAGACATCGGTGGGCGAAGGCGGCATCGCATGGACGCAATCCGAACCGCCGCACTGCATGCAGCAGACCGAACCGGATTTCCAGTTGTCCGTGCCGGCCGCGGCGGAACTCACGATTCCCGATGCAAGATTCAACAGATCGGCGGCCGATTTTCCCGCCTGTTCCGCGCCGCCGAGACCATGTCCGACCGGAATCGTGACGCCGTCGAGGATCGATGGATCCAGGTTGGAATAACCCTGGCCGCGTGCAACCGCGTCAAGCAGTTCGCTCATCGCCGAAACGACCTTTGCGGCCGCATCCTTCTCGGTGACTTTACGCAAGTTCCTTCAGGACCCCGTCGGCGGCCTCCAGGAACCTTGTGCCGGTCTGGTGGCCGAAAAAGTTCATGGCGTTCTCGTAACGTCCCATCTGGATCGCGTCGCCTTCGTCGGCCGGCGTCGTGCTGTAATCCTCGGGCAGGTGAACATACCCGACGCATCCACCGGACTCGGACATCGTTACGACCCCTTTCAGGCCCAGTTCACGTCCAATCTGCTTCACGCGCAGGGAAAGGCCGATGCCAAGGTCACATGGGAAACCCACCACGGCCACATCGGCAATCCTGAAGCCCTCGATCCGGGCAACCCTGGGCACCGGCCTGGCCAGCCCGTTGGCAAGGGCATCAAGCAGGAAATCAAAAGGCTTCCTGTCGTCGTCATAGGACCATCGAATCCTTGGGCGATCAAAATGAAGCTCGCGAATCGAATGGGCCAGAACAAGACGTTCATCAGCGAAAGCGTTGCCGTCGCGCGCGACCTGCATGGCCGTATGGGCGATCGGGGCCGCCATCATTTCCAGATTGTCGTCGATCGGGACGGGCTCCCGGGGAAACCTGACATCGACTCCGCCAAGCGCCCCGGGCATGTACATCGCAAAATCGAACTGGCCTTCAATCTTCCTGATCGCAAGGCCCGGAAAATCGGCCGAAACCACATTGTGATCCCGTTCGGCGGAAATCACCGGATGTCCTGGATATGAAAAGAGCAAGGCCCTTGAATCCTGTTTTTCAAGGGTCACGACATGCAGTTCTTCGTCAAGCGGGCCATTGTGGTCGCGACGGTTGCCGTTCAGACCTGGAATCTTCCTTGTCCCCGTCTTCACGATGGCCGGGCCGATCCCTGCCAGGGCGTCCCGCACCGCCTTCTCGCCCAGCTCAATCAAGGATTCCAGGACCCCGGGTCGAAAGCGTCCCAGGAATGCGCGACCGAGCATCGCATTCCAGAATCCGCCGAAGGAAGAATGTGTGTGGGTCGCGGCGCACATGACCGTCAGTCCGGTGTCCGACAACCTGGCGCGCAGCCCCTGATAAAGGTCTTCGGAAACGATAACCAAATCGTACATGACCAGGGCGACCGCGGGGCCACCTTCCTGCTTCATGACAACCGCGCGCACGAACACCGGGTCATGGACGCCCTTCGACATCCGATCCGAAAGATGAGTGTATCCGGCCAGCGGAACCGGTTCGGCCGGTGTCATATCCACCCTGGCCCACCCTGCTTCAAATCCATTGCCCGCAACACCAGTTCCCGAATCATTCATCGCAGATCCCCCGGAAAACATGCAGATGCCCGCGGCCCGGCCGCAAGCCGACACAAAGCATACCATCATT
>JAKPTZ010000116.1 GCA_029555025.1 Deltaproteobacteria bacterium | reverse complement strand
ATCCCGCAGGCCAGGTAGCGCGAGAACTCGTGCTCCACGAACGGCGGAAACCCTGCGCCCGAGTCGTAACGGCGGCGGGCTTCGGCCAGAAGGTCCTGGACGTGGTCTCGTACCACCCTGTGAAGCGCAGTAGCCTCGGGGCGGCGGCGACGGTACTTCGCCGGAAGTGGACGGCTCGCAGCACCAGGCGAGCGCTCGAAGGCCAGTGGCGGGCACAGGGCCGTTGCATTGCCCATGATTTTGGGGAATATGGCTGGACGGCGATGTGCAGGTCTTTCAACTGGTCCTCGTCCACGTCGGACGGGGAATCGGTCATCAGGTCGGACGCGCTGGTGGTTTTGGGGAAGGCGATCACGTCACGGAGAGTCGCGACGAAACTGCGGATCAAGGCAGCTTGATGTCACGTGCGCAACGAAACCCGTCGGCAATACCCCTGATATCAACCTGATCCCAGTACCTGCCCGAGGGACGCGCCATCCAGTCAAGCCCCTGGTCAGTTCCGATTTCGGTGTTGTAGCAACTGCCCCTGAAGACGTGGCGGGTACAGTCGCCACCGTCCTCATCCATCCATGCGCTTCCGTCGGTCGGAGCCCCCGTGTAATCGTCGTGGGAACAGTCCTCGGTCCACTCCTGAATATTACCCGCCATGTCGTACAGGCCGAATGCATTGGGCAGTTTTTGCGCTACCGGCCTCGGATGACGGGTATTGTCATCGAAAAAGCTGTTGTTGCCGTGCCAGGCAATATCGTCCAGGCAGGCCAGCGTGTCCCCGCAGATAAAGCGGGTGATGGTTCCGGCACGCGCGGCATATTCCCATTCGGCCTCACTGGGCAGGCGGCCGCCGATCGCCTGGCAGAACGCCCTGGCGTCGTGATAGTGATTTTCCATGTATTCCACCGGGCAGTCACCACAAACGGGATGGTAGCTTGGCTGTTTGCCAGTGACCAACCAGTACTGGTACTGGGTGACCTCGGTCCGGGTCATTTCGAAGGCTGGAACGTTGACAAGATGGCGCGGGGTTTCGCCAAAAAGGCCGTTGAAGCCTTCACAATCCGTGTCGCCTTCCAAACAGCCCATCATGAAGCTTCCCGCCGGAATGGTGACCCACGACACGTCGTCACCCTGAAGGGATTCCCCGCAACCGGCCAACACGAAAACCACCGCTGCAACCACATGTAGCAGGCGTTTGGAAAGTCTGTCCGTCATCGCGCCGCCTTCCGCTTGTTGGCCTTGCGCCCTAAGAATTGATATGTCCGTATGGTACGACGGCTGCGCCAGAAAGGGCAGGCAGTCTTTATCGGCGTGCACCCTGACTCACAAACAATTTCATGGCCAGTGACCTTTTCGGAAAAACCGGATGACGTAAGCACTTGGAATTACAGAGCCAACGCGGGGAATCGAACGCGAAGCGTCTTTCACCCCGGACCCCCTGATTACGAATCAGAAAGTCAACCAAACAAAATCAACAACTTACACCGCCGTTTCCGTGGTCAGGAAGGGGGAAGGGGTTGGATTTGAAGGAAAGTCAGCCTCCATGAAATCTGCACCTTGGCGGCGCAATCGCGTTCAACTTTGGCTTCAACAGCTCCCAGACCTCGTGTTCAGCACATCTGGCACAAGGGAAGTCTGTTTTCCATGCAACAAAAAGAGTCGACGGGTGTACAGGTTCTTTTACGCACCATTCATGAAGTTTCCGACCGCCGGAATGGTGTCCCGTGTCTTTGCCGAAGAATCCGTACAGGTCCGCAATCAAGTCACCGATTCGGGTTACGAATCTGTTCGACTTTCCAGTAATACCGCCCACATACAGTATGTCCGCTTCCCTGTCGGGCTCGCCTTCCCAATACCTGCGCGTGACCACGTAAACCCCAGGGCTCTCCGGCGGCCAGGGTCTATCTGGTTCAAGACACTTTTCCAGAAGTGCACCAATCGTGAACGGACCTGTCCACGGCATCGTTAAGCCCTCATAACTGAATTCCTTGCGAATTGTCCGCCATCCTGTCCTGCATTCATGGTTAAGCGGTCCCGTTCAATAACGCCTTCAGGCATTTCAGGAATTCATATTAACCCGTTTGGAACGCTTTTATAAGGTCATCCCGCCCTTCCGATGCGGATGTTCAGCAATCAGTCCGGTTGAAAACACGCCAGTATTTGACGAAGCACTTTGTCAAAACGGCAGCAAGCCGTTCGTTTGACACGTCACGCATGCGGTTGTTACTATTTGGCGCCCTTATTCATTTGGCGCCCCTATTCACTGGAGCTTGCATGATGCTTCGAGACGCCTTCGCCCCGATTTCCCTGCTGTCCTGTCTGGCTGTGGCCGTTACCATAATGGCTTGCGGCGACGGTTCGACCGTGCCGGGCAACGATACCACGGTGACTGACCAGGGGAACCAGTCCGATGAACAGGCTATTCCCGATCAAGGTACCCCCGACGAGGGCGACCGACCGGACGATGGGGCAGAACTCCCGACTGACCATGGCTCTGGCGACCTGGGGGATAACATCCCGACCGACACAGGTAACGACATCGGCCAGGGCTCAATCCAACTGAAGGGTGCCGTCCAGAAGGGTCCTTTCGTAATCGGATCGCCGGTCCAGGTTTCGTTGCTTGACGCCACCCTGAATCCGACCGGCCAGGTTTTCAACACCAACACGAACAACGATCTTGGTGAATTCGCCATCAACTTCGACGCGACAGGCCCGGTCGCGCTGCAGGGCAGCGGATATTACTACAACGAAGTGACAGGTCTTCTGTCGGCATCGACGCTGGCTTTGAATGCGTTCTACGTCCCGGCTGGCCAGGGACAGCAAACGGCCTTTATTAACATGGTCACGCACCTTACCACGAACCGCATCAAGGCATTGGTCGCCGGTTCAAAGCCATTCGACCAGGCGGTGGCCCAAGCCGAGGCTGAACTGATGGCCCAGCTGGATATAACGGGCCCGGACTACCAGCCAGGCGTAGCCGCCACCGGCATGAACGTGGCCGGCGGAGACAACGACGACAACGCATACCTGCTTGCCGTCAGCTCGGTCCTGATACAGGTCGCCGCGGCCAGACAGGGCGCGGTTGAATCCAACATTCAAGAGGTCCTTAACCGCATCGCGCAGGATCTTATCGGTGGGACTATAAACGACGGACTGAAGGCCGAGATCACCCAGGCACTGCTTGCCGTTGACCCCGACGCCGTTGCCCGGCGCCTTCAGGCCCGCCTGGACACACTGGGATCCGACGCTACGGTTCCTGACATGAACCGCGTCCTGGATCAGGACCGCGATGGCAAGGTTAACGCCCAGGACAACTGCCCGCTGGTTCCGAACGACAAGCAGGACGATTATGACCAGGACGGTGTTGGCGATGCGTGCGATGTTTGTCCGCAGACCGTCTGCGAACGCCCGAACGCGTGCCTGCCTGACTCCGCCGGCATCCACACGAAGGATATCTGTTACCTGCCGTGCATAGAGGACGGCATGAACTTCCTTTGCGACAGCGGGACTTGTGCATCCGTGCCATGGCGCGACGGCGAAGGCATGCTGAAGGATATTGTGGTCTGCACCCAGTCCTGCGATCCGCTGGCCGCCACTCCATGCGCACAGGATCAGTACTGTGGCCACCTGGATACTTTCCTTGGCGTGCGCGTCACCGGCGACAAGCACTTCGTTTGCGCACCCGACGCACTTGAACCCGCCGGTGCGGGCATGCTCGACTGCTTCCTGGAAATCACCACGCAGCATGCGATGCGCCAGTGTCTTGAAAACGCGCAGTGCGACCGGACCCCGACCGGTCTGGTGATGCGTGACGGCTGCCCTGAAGGCGAGGTCTGTACCAACATCCTTGGCGGCATGTGGGGTAAGTTCTGCGCGGCAGCCTGCAATCCTTCCGGTCCCAACACTTGCCTGGCCGAGCTTGCCTGCCGCGGACCGGTGGATGATGAAGCCTTTGGTCTTTGCGACCCGATTCCGCTTGGGACCGAGGGCCTGCCATGCGCTCCCGGGGACGAATGTGACAACGACCTCACGTGTGGATACGGCAATTTCCAGGGAATCGAACTTTGCATGGTTCCGGATGCGTCCTGCTGCTATCAGGCGACACAACTGCCCGGTCTGTACGAACCATGTGGCGCTGGCGACGTCTGTGCTGGGTCCCTGCAGTGCACCACTTACAGCGGGCAGTGTCCGATCGGATTCGCAAACTGCTGTATCGACACGACAAAGGTCAAGACTCTCGGCCATGCGTGCGACCCGCTGGGTCAATGCGATCCAGGGCTGCGCTGCGCGGACTCCTCTGCTTGCGACCCGCTGAAGTATTGCTGTCTGGAAGAAGCCGGTGAACAGGGCGATCCCTGCCCGGCACCCGACTACGAATGTTCCGCTGGCTTCGGCTGCGTTCCAGCTGGAACCCAGGGAATCAACTGCATGGGCAATCCTTACTGCTGCACGGCGGGCGCGGGCGACCTTCTGGGCCCCTGTGTCATGGGCGCAATGGGCAGCTTCACTTGTCATGACCCCGACAATATGATTTGCGGAATGCCGGAACCGCCAGCCCGCTGCATCAACGATGCCCCACCCTGCTGCATCTCGAAGAAGTGACACGTCTGCGTGCGTCACAATGAAAAGATCCGTCCGCTGCCCGGGACATCCGACCGGCATGTCCAAGATTCAATGACAGAGAATTTTGTTGCAGGCGCGTATAGGAACTTTCATCCACAAAACGCCTCCATGGGACGAGTATGGTCGGGGTTCCAGCGGGTGTCAAAGTGTCAAAGTCGGGAATCGGAACGAACGGGTGTGATGCGACGGGAGTTGTTTGCATGACCGGGACGGATC
>JAKPTZ010000056.1 GCA_029555025.1 Deltaproteobacteria bacterium | reverse complement strand
GATGTTCGCGATCGCCTGACGCGCGAACTGCCGCCGGGATGGCGTCAGCGGCTGGCCCTGGGTTGCGCGCTTTTGCACCGGCCGCAAATTCTGTTTCTCGATGAGCCGACGTCGGGCGTCGATCCGATTACCCGCGGGCATTTCTGGGATTTCATCCGGCAGCTTGCCGCCCGGGGCGTGACGGTTTTTGTGACCACTCATTACATGGATGAAGCGCGCTTCTGCGAGCGGATTGTGATGATCAACGCCGGCCGCATTGTGGCGGAGGGCTCGCCCGCGGAAATTATCGCGGCGGCCTGCCCGGATTTGGCCGGCGCCGACTTAAACGACGCGTTTATCCGGCTGATGAAGAGGACAACGGCGTGAATCCCTTCCGACTGCAAGCCATCGTCCGCAAGGAATTTTACCACCTGATCCGGGACTACCGCAGCCTGTACCTGGCCTTTGCCATTCCGCTTTTGCTGATCGTCCTGTTCGGCTACGCGCTGAGTCTCGACGTGGAGCACATCAAGACCGTGGTTGTGGATTACGACCACAGCGAGCTCAGCCGCGATTTCGTCAGCCGGCTCGACGCATCGCGCTACTTCAACATTGTCGCCCGCCCCGCCTCCTCGCGGCAGGTTCACCATTATCTCGACCGCGATGAAGCGTCCGTGGCCGTTGTCATTCCGCCGGACTTTGCCCGGAATATACAGGCCGACCGGGAAGCGCAGCTGCAGATCATCATCGACGGCAGCGATCCGGTGTTTGCCGGTGCGGTGCGGGGCTATCTGACGGCTTTGACCGAAGGATATAATTCGAAACTTCTGCTGTCGTTTCTCAATCGTCAGGGGCAAAAGACGCTCAAACCGCCCGTGGAGGGGCGCATCCGCATATGGTTCAATGAAGACCTGGAAAGCCGCAATTTTATTATTCCGGGCATTATTGCCATCATCATCATGATTGCGGGCGCCATGCTGACGTCGCTCGTCATTGCCCGGGAATATGAAAGCGGGACGATGGAGACGATCAAATCTCTGCCGATTACCGCCGGTGAATTTCTGCTGGGCAAGGCGATTCCCTATTTTTTCATCGGCTTGGCCGATGTGTTCATCGCCATGCTGATGGGACAGGTTCTGTTCGGCGTGGTCATGAAGGGGAGTTTCGGGCTGATGGTTCTGGGCACATCCCTGTACCTGGTGTGCGCGCTTCTGCTGGGGCTTTTGATTTCGTCCGCTACCCAGTCGCAGCTGGTGGCCAATCAGGCCGCGGTCATGCTGACCTATCTGCCGTCGCTCTTGTTGTCCAATTTCGTTTTCCCGATTATCAATATGCCGGTTGTGCTGCAGTGGGCGACGTATCTGGTCCCTGCCAGATACTACATCGATATTCTGGTGGGCGTCTATCTGCGCGACACCGGCCTTGCCTATCTGGGGATGGA
>JAKPTZ010000049.1 GCA_029555025.1 Deltaproteobacteria bacterium | reverse complement strand
ACATGCTCGGCACCGGAGGGGACGGGCGAACTCGCGAAGACGCCAGCCATTCTCCAGGTGTCCGCGGGACGCCCGGTCGAACTGAAGATGTCCATCGATCCGAAGAAGGACAACTACAAGATAAACGACGTGGCCATGGTGAAATGGTTCGTAATCGACGCGTGGGGCAACCGTGTCAACGACGTCGAGACCGTGCTGGAAATCGACCCGGAGCAGGGGCTGGACGTCTTCCAGAACAAATTGACCGTCAAGGCCGAGGGACGGTGGGTCGTTTCCGTCCACGCAAGGGAACTGGGGCTTTCGGCCAGCGACGTGATGGTTTGCGACCGCTCGGCGCCCGAACTCTTCATCGAATGGCCACCGCGCGGAGCGACGGTCGAGGGTTCGCCCGACGTTGTCGTCCGAGGCACCGTGACCGATGCCGCGGGAAGTTCGGCGGCGCTTGGAATCAACGGCAAGGGAGTGGCGATCGGCGAAGACGGCCGATTCGAAATGCCGATGACATCCATTCACGGATTGAACGGACTGAAATTCACCGTCAGCGATGCGAACGGGTTTGAATACTGGACGACCCGCGGATTCTATTACTCTGATGAATGGCACCACATCGACGCAGAAAGCGCCATGTCGGACGTCATCAGATCCGACGGCGCCATGATATTCCTTGGCCAGGACTTCCTTGACGATGGCGACCACGATCGAAGCCACCCGAACGACCTGGCCACGATCCTGGAAATCCTTCTTGCAAGCAATCTTGGCGGCCTGCTCGACCAGATCCCGCCGATATCGGTTCCGATCCCCAACATCGTGAATTTCAGCATCCTTGGCGTCGGGCTGCAGGGCGACCTGAACATCGAGGTGCAGTTGAGAGACATCAGCTTCGGCGAACCTTACGTCCAGATCCTTACGCGCGAAGGCGGAATTTCCACCAACGTTACGATGCAGCCGGTGACGGTCGGCATGGACTTGAAGTTCACCATCAAGGCCAGGGCCGTGGCTTTCGGCAACACGTACGATCTGCTGGATCCAAGCACCTCGTCCGGTTCCAGCATGGAAATCGGCACGTTCGGGCTGGGACTTTCGATCGACATCAACAAGACCCCGGGACAGGACGTCCAGATTGAAGGCAAGGATTTCGAGCTGACAATCCAGGACATCCAGCTTGACCCGATCGAACACCTTGAAATCGACCTGGGCACCATCGGCCCGCTCGGGATCGACCTTGGCGTGGTCGATCTGACACGCATCGTCGGCAGCATCGACGACCTTCTGATGAACTGGGTACTCGAGCCGATTCTGAATTTCCTTACGCCGTTGCTGACGAACCTTCTGGAACCGCTGGTCACCGAACTGATGGGCACCCTCCTGACGACCCTGTTCGACCAGCTTGTCCTTAACCAGACCGTCGAACTGCCGGAACTCGCGGCCGGCAGCGGCACCACGCCGATGGATCTGTCCCTGGCGCCTTCGACAATCGTCTTCACGCCCGATGGCGGAACGATCGGCATGGAACTTGGATTCCTGACGGCGCGGGAAGTCGAGCACGAGATTCCCGGGGTCATCGGCAGCCTGACCGAAGCGGCCGGCGACGCGTTCGCCTTCGACCGCGACCCGGGGGTGCAGGCGGCAATCGATATCCAGACGATCAACACACTCCTGTTCATGATCTGGCAGTCCGGCATGATCAGCGGACAGATCGATCTTTCATCGCTGGTCGAGGGTGTCGGCATGGGCGTCGGCAACCTGTTCGTTACGCCGGATCTGTATCTTCCACCGATCATCAATGACTCTGCCGTCGGCGAAGACGGGATGATGAGCCTGGAAATCGGCGACGCATACATCAAGCTCCAGGTCGATCTTCTGGGCAATCCGCAGTTCATCGACCTGTGGCTGCAGATGGCCATCCAGGTTCAGATCGTCATGAAAGGCAACGAAGTCGGTATCAGGTTCGGGGACGTCACCTTCTTCCAGACCGAATTCGGCGACCTTGGCGACCTTGAAGGGCTGGTCGGCATGTTCCTGCCGATGATTCCGGATCTTATCAAGGGGATTGAAGGCCAGGAATTCGTTTTCCCGATTCCGGAGATCGACCTGTCGTCAATCATTCCCGGACTTGGCGGTTCGGCGGTCATCCAGCTTGGCAACGGACTCTCGACAGTCCGCGACGGAATGGTGGTTTTCGGCGCCGACCTGATCTAGCTTCAGGGCCCGGCGTTCAGTCAAATCGTCAGCATCCTGATTATTCCGGAAAACCCCGAACTGGGGGCGGCATCTTCTTCACCGGCTTCATCGGCGTCATAGGCATCGCATCCGCTTTCAGATACCCCGCATGACGAAACGAAGCCCTGGCGCAGTTTGTCCAGGGCCCTGCGCTCAAGCCTGCATATCGTCGCCGGCGAAACCTTCATCGCCTCGGCCGATTCACGGCAGGACAGGCCTTCGAAGAAGCGCAGCCTGATTACTTCCCTTTCGTCATCCGGCAGCAGACCCAGGCCGCCATCCTCGCCCGCCAGGAACTGCCGGAACCGCAGGAGCATGACACCGGATTCCATGGAGCCCGGTGTTTCATAATCCGGCTGGGCGCGTCGAAGCCGGCATTCCTCGGACGGAAGATCCTCGGTCGAACGTTCACGGGACTTCCTGCAAAGGGTCCTGACGTAATCCATCATCGCGCCGGCCGCCCGGCGTCCGCCGAACGTGCGCAGGCTGCACCCCCTGGATCTCTCGAAACGACGGGCCGCCTCGATAAGGCCGACAAAACCTTCCTGGCGAATGTCGTCGCGATCCGCGGCGCTCCAGGAATCGCGCCTGAACCTGCATGCCAGTTTCTGCACCAGCGGGATAAGCTGAGATACGGTGGTGACTTCCTTTTCCGCATAGTTGACTTCGCCCATGATTTCCTCCGTGGGAAGCGTGTGTCGATGACCGGGTATTTCAAGCTTCGTGCCAGAACGGAGGCTTGCGGAAGGCCAACTGCGAATTGCCGATAACAAACCGTAATTTATGGATAAATCCGGACGATCGCTTTCGTCTGGGCGGATCGGTCCCAGGTTCGGCCGCCCGGCCAACGGGGTGTCCGCGCCCCACCGGCGGTGCATTCAGCCCCCACCACCGGAACGGCCTGGAATTACGATTCGTTTACACCGGCAAAGCTGGAAATTGAATACCTCAAAGCCTATAATCGCGGCACTCCGGTTGGAGACTTTCCGAAACCCCATTTTCAGAGGGCCAGCAATGCTCAACAGAAAGTTCCTTGCCGCAATGATGTTGTTCGCCTGGGTCGGCTGCGGTTCCGACATCGTCGAGAACACCGACGAAGGCATCCAGGGCGATTCGAACGTAGAAGACGTCCTTGAACCAATCGACGCCAACCTTCCCGACGGGGCCATCTGCTCACCCGGGACCGGTCGCTGCTCCGGCAACAACTGGCTCGTCTGCAATGACGAAGGCACGAATTACGACGTCATTCCCTGCGACGGCGCCTGCGACAACGAGACGGGCTGCCTTGGCGACACCGCCTGCACGCCGCTTCAGACCAGATGCAACCAGGATGGCAAGATGCAGGTCTGCCTGCCGGACGGATCCGAATGGTCCGAGGCCACCGACTGCCCGGACGAGGGTCAGACCTGTATCGCCGGCGCCTGCATTTCCAGCAGTTGCATGCCCGGCGCGACCCAGTGCCAGGGCAACACCCTGCTTGTCTGCAACGATGAATCGGGAACATGGCTGTCCGAGGTCTGCGGACCGAAGGCCATCTGTTTCAAGGGCGACTGCGTTGAATGCGTCACCGAAGACCAGTGCGCGCGCGGCAGCAAGTGCTTTGACGGCCACTGCCAGCCGGTGCCGCTTTCGATTCTGACGGCCGACCTGCCGGAAGGCCAGATCAACATCGCCTACACGGCCTCGATGGAGGCGATGGGCGGCCAGCCGGACTACGAATGGAGCGTGACATCCGGCGCCATGCCGGCCGGAATCACCCTTGGCAGGGACGGCGCGATCGCCGGAACGCCGACGGCGGCCGGCACCTTCACGGTAACCATCGCGGTCACCGACTCGGTCGATGCCGTCGTCCAGAAGCCTTATGAAATCGTGATTCACGAAGAAGGCTTGAGCATCGTCAGCAAGTCGCCGCTTCCGGACGCCGAGGAAGGAACCGATTATTCCTTCCAGTTCAAGGCACTTGGCGGCGTGCCGCCCTACGGCTGGATGCTGACCAGCGGCGCCCTGCCGAAAGGTCTGTCGATTACCTCCGACGGCATGCTGTCCGGCATCCCCGAGGAGCATGGCGACTTCACGTTCACCATGAGGGCGATTGACGTTGGCGAGCCGCTGTCCTACGACACGCGCGAATTCAAGCTGCACGTCGCGATTGCGCCGCTGGTGATCTATGGGGATCAGGAAATCAACCTGATCCTTGCAAAGGCCATCATCCTGCCCCTGATCACGACGGGCCTGGGCCTTCCCTACAATCAGCAGTTGCAGGCAAAGGGTGGCGTGAAGCCCTATACGTGGGCGGAATCATCGATGTCCTCGCTCCTGCAGATGCTGATTCCAAAGTCCGGCATTCCCGAAGGCCTCACGCTCAGCGACTCGGGCGTGCTTTCGGGCCGCGTCACGAACGTTGACGCCGCGGTCAAACTGGACCTTTCGATGCTGGGGCTGGACTACGTGCTCGAGGGCTTCTTCTTCTTCGCGGAAGTCAAGGACAGCCAGAGCCCGGCCGACTCGGACTCGGCGCTTTTCCTTATCCCGACCGTTCCGATTGATATCGGCGGACTCGGTGGGCTCGGGCTCTGATCTCGACAAATCCCCGAACATTCACGCCTGCGACCGACCTTGAACGACGAATCCCGACCACATCGGAACAAACGCCGATATCAATGAAAGACTGTTATTGGCGGCTGTCCGCCGCGTGGCGGGCAAGAGCCCGGCGGATAAGCGCGTCAAGCAGCTCGGGGTATGTGATTCCGGCGACCGCGGCCGACTTCGGGAGAAGGGAAAAGGCCGTCATCCCGGGAAGCGTGTTCGTTTCAAGTGCCCAGACGCAACCGTCGGCCGTCGCGATGAAATCCGTCCTTGAATAGCCGGAAAGCATCAGTGCGCGGTGCGCCTTGATGGCCGCGGCCGACATCCGTCCGGCCAGGTCGGGCTCGATGGGGGCCGGACATATCTCATCGGCCGCCTTTGGGTCATACTTGGTGCTGTAGTCAAAAAATTCGGCCTTGTGCACCACAATCTCGATTACAGGAAGCGCACGCGGCAGGCCCGTTAACGGGTCTTCAATCACCGGAACCGAAAACTCACGACCCTTCTGGAACTTCTCGAAAAGGATCATGTCGGAACACGTGCGAACGGCGGCCAGGGCCGACTGGAAACCCTGGGAATCCCTGACAATGGCAACGCCGAAGCTTGAGCCTTCGCGGGTGGCCTTCAGCACCATCGGGAAGCCAATCTCGAGGCAGGCGGCTTCGACAATGGCGGGATCTTCAAGATCCGCACCCTGAAGCATGCGGGCGGGGGATGTCGGTATTCCCGCGGCAAGAAACACCGCCTTGGTCGCCCACTTGTCAATCCCGATGGCCGACCCGATCGAGTCGGAGCCGACGTACGGCAGATCAAGCAGATCGCAAAGGGACTGGATGCGCCCGTCTTCCCCGAAGGTACCGTGCAGCCCGATGAACACGCAGGCCGGCTTGATGGCGGCAATCATCGGAACCGCCTGGTCGAACCTGTACCAGGGACCGGCCGACTGGCATGCGTCGTCCCCCGGAAAGGAAAAGAGCCCGTCGCGCGATATCACCACGGGCACGGGAGTCCACCCGGCATCGGCCAGGCTGGCCGCAACCGCCCGTCCGGTCATCATGGAGATATCGTGCTCGCGCGACATCCCGCCATAGAACACCAGAACCTTTTTCATTGTAAAAACACCTTCAACCGATTACGGAACCAGGTACTGAACCTCGCCCGCGGCGGTGCGCCGCACGACCGGAACGCCGGCCTTGATGACCGCCGCAACCTGGTTCATGCCGTAATTATAGAACGGGTCCCGCCAGTCGCCGCAGTGGAAGACGACAAGATCGGCCGGGGCGCCGACGGCGAGCGTTCCAGACCCGGCCGGCAGGGCCAGGGCGGCTGCCGCGTCAACGGTCAGCGATCGCCACGCCTGCATCGCATCCATCCCCATGTAGCTCATCGCGAAGGTACCCATCAGCGGAAGGTTCATGGTTACCGACGACCCGGGATTAAAATCGGTTGAAAGGGCAACGCGGACCCCGGCGCGCAGGAACCTGCGGGCATCGACCCATTTGTGGTTGCACAGGCTTATCGGACAGCCCGGAAGAAGCACCGCAACAACACCGGCTGCGGCCAGCGCCTCGATGTCCTGATCACCGGCAAAATCGAGATGTTCGGCGGAAACCGCCTTCATGTCGGCGGCCAGCCTCGCGGCGCCCGAGGCGGAAAGCTGCTCGGCGTGAACCTTAAGCAACAGCCCGTGATCGGCAGCGGCCCGAAGGACACGCCGGGCGTCCTCGACACCGAACGCGACGTTCTCGCAGAACACGTCGCAGAACCTGGCAAGCCCGCCGCGCGCGACTTCCGGAATCCACTCGGATACGATCGAATCGACGTGCGAAGCCCGATCATGAGTTCCCTTCGGAAAGGAATGAGCCCCAAGAAAGGTTGAAACCACCGAAACCGGCGTCAACCGGGAAAGCGCGTCGATGGCCTGAAGCATCCTCAGTTCGCCCGGAAGATTCAGGGCATAGCCGGTCTTGATTTCGATGGTCGTCACGCCCATCGAAAGCATGTTCAACAGGCGGGGAACCGC
>JAKPTZ010000046.1 GCA_029555025.1 Deltaproteobacteria bacterium | reverse complement strand
GCGGCTTCCTCGTCGTCAACAATCAGCAGGCGCGGCCTGTGGGAAAGCTGTGGCATTGCGAACCTGCGGAAAGAGGGGCCAGTTGGTGCGCCTGAGGTGATTCGAACACCTGACCCACGGATTAGGAATCCGTTGCTCTATCCTGACTGAGCTACAGGCGCGTCAAAAGCGGACTGATGGTACATGGAACAAGGTGAGGTCGTCAAGTGCGGTTGACGCGGCTCAGCGTTGGTAAAGGGCAGGGAGGGCCACGGAAGGAATCCCGGGTTCCTCGACGACGACAGGGCGCACGCCCCGCGATTCCCGAGGTGCGGCAGTGCTGAAAAATTTGACACCGTTTCCCGGTAAATCATGATAGCGCCCGGTCTTGACTTTGGCTGGGGGCCAGATTCCGGAATGAAGGCGGCATTTGTTGGACTCGCGGTTCTTATGGCAGTGTCGGTGATGGCAGGTTGCGGCCGTGATCGGCAGTCGGGGCCGGAGACCGGCCTGGAGGCGCTTTACCGCCTGGATCGCGACTTCATCAGTCACCGTGGCGCACACACCTACATCGAGGCTGTCGGGCCCGATTCGGGCACCAGTGCGCCGAACGCGTTGTATTCCCGCGAATACAGTGACCTGATGTCACATTTCGGTCAGTACAAGGCGGTCGTCAGTCCGCTGCTGGAGTTGGATCCGGCAATGGGTTGCGTCCTGGATGCGCGCACATGGTTCCCGTTCGAGATGGAGCAGGTTTTTGTCTGCACGGAAGGCAGCATCGCGGTCGAATTCGCCTATGTCGGCGGCCAGGACTTCGCGGTTCGCGTCGCTGCCAGGCAGGACTTTGCCGGCGTTTCGATCGGCGTGCGCGGGTGCGGTTATGACAACGGGGATGGGATGCTGACGACCGAATTGGACGCCGATGCCGGTCTCGTATTCATGAAGCAGACAATCACGCTTTACTCTTTCTGGGGCGTCGAGGCCCATGAAAACCTGTCCTATACGATTGCGGCCCGGGCCGACATGCTTGATGTGCCTCTTTCTCTTGAAAACTCCTGCTGGACGGCATCGCTTCCGGCCGACAGGACCAGCGTCGTGACGTATCGGGTCGAACGGGACTGGGCTGTCGGGACCGCGCCGGATGTGCCGTCCGCATCCCAGCAGAAACCTTTGGACAGTACCGCGTTCAGCGTTGCCAACCTGGAAAGGATTGAGGAACTTGAGGCATGGTTCAAGGATTCCCCGGTCAAGGATATCGGGGATCCGCTTTCCATGATGTCGTGGTACCTGTTCTGGGAAAACACGGCGGACCCCTGGGGAAGCCGCTGGCCGAACGAGGCCGTCGTTCCCAGCAAACGCCACTACTTCCGTGGCGTCTGGTTGTGGGACGCGGGGTTCATCGCGATCGCGCTGTCGCGAGGAAACGAGCAGGCGCACGCGTTGGGCGCGGATCAGATTCGCAACATCGTCGCCAGCCAGGCTCCGGATGGACGGCTTCCCCGCGAGGTCTGGGCCCATGACGCCGGCACCGGTTTCCAGCCGCCCGGGATTCTAACCTGGGCTGTCTGGGAACTGGCGCGTTGGGACCAGGACGTGGAACTGGTTGAAGAATTCTATGGCGCGCTGGTCGCCGGCCATCAGTGGTTCGTCAACAATACCGACAGCGATGGCGACGGGCGTTGCGAGTGGACCAGGGAAGACAGCGGAATGGATACGTCGCCAAGGTTCGACGACGGGCCCGTCGAAGGCGTCGATCTTCAGTCCTGGCTGGCGCTGGATGCGCAACTTCTTGCCGGCATGGCGGACAGGCTTGGCCGGACGGGCGAGGCGGAAGCCTGGCGGGCCGAGGCTGAAGACCGCAAGGCCGACATCCGTGAAAACTTCTGGGATCCGGCCGACGGGCTCTTCTATGACCTGAAGATCGATGATTCTGCCGCCGACAAGTTTGTCAGGAGTCCGACCCCGGTCGCGTTCATTCCATTGCTTGTCGGAGCGGCGACGCAGGAACAGGCCCAGGCGGTTGCCTCAAGGTTGAACGATCCCGAATTTTTCGACGCGCCGTTCCCGCTTCCGACCACGCCGGTCACCGGCCCGGCGTACGATTCCGACAATTACTGGCGCGGGCCGGTATGGATCGTGATGAACGCGCTGGCCTGGTTCGGGTTGATGAATTACGACCTGCATGAACAGGCGAACCAGCTTCGTACGGAAACGCTTTCGATGATGCGTCTGTCGCCGACCACGTGGGAGTATTACGACTCGACGAGCGGGCAGGGTATCGGTTCGCCGGATTTCATGTGGTCTGCCGCCTTTTACCTGATGATGACGTACCTGATTACCCCGCCGTTCTGACCGTTTCCCATCCGGAGTCCTTGTCCGTCCGGTCGATTCCGTGCATTATTGACCGCAAGGGTCGTTACGTTCGCATAAACAGGTAATGTATATGAAACTGTCGCCCGCCGTGATGGCGGTTCTTTTCCTCCTGCCGATCGCGGGGACGGCGGGTTGTGGCGATTCGGGCAATGGTTCCGCCGATTTGCCGCGCGACGCGTCCGCCCGCGATTCAGCCGGCGACATCCAGTCGGACGTTGCCGCCGACGCGGCCGACGCTTCCGGCGGGGACGGCGTTGAACCTGATAATGCAGGTCCAACCGACACATTTGCCGATGCACTTGATGATGCGGAAGCCTCCCCCGTGGATTCCGGTACCGATGATTTTGAGGATCCCGGCCTGGGTGACCTGGCCGACGATGGCGTGGAACTGGACGCCGATGCTGATTCGGCTTTGGATTCATTTGATTCCCAGACAGTCGATGCCGGGGATGTCGCCCCGATTCAGGATGCCGTGACCCTTGGCTGCGCTCCGACGGGCCCGGCCGCACCCGTCGTCGATTGCGCGCATCCCGTCGAGTATCAGGGCGGGACCCACCAGACTTGCGTCGTCGTCCCCGAAGGCCAGTGTCACACCTTCTGGATGGGTGCCGTTCCGAATGAACTTTACATCGTACCGATGCAGAAGGAGGTTCCCAGGCGCATGGTTCACCTGACCGGGTACAGGATGTCGAAGTACCTGATTACCGTTGCCGAGTACAGGGCCTGCGTCCAGAACGGCCCGTGCCGGCCGATTCCCGCGAATTCCTGCCTGGCGAATCCGATGGCTGGTGATCTTGGCCTGGCCGAACCGAACCTTTCAGACGACGCGAAGCTGAACCATCCGGTCGATTGCGTGTCTTACGCGGATGCGGAAACCTTCTGCGGCTGGCTCGGCGGCGAACTGCCATCCGAGGCCAGGTTCGAGTACGCTGCTGCCGGACCGATGACAGACGCGAATCAAATCGTTTATTTCCCGTGGGGAAGCAATCTGGATTCAGAGGGAAGCGAGCTTCCCGATAAAGTCGAGTGTCATGCAAACATAAAGGGTACGACCGCCTGGGGAGATCCGTTCCCGCAGACGTCGCCCGTCGGATTCTTTGACGGCGGGTTGAAGACGCGGGCTCAGGGCGGCTGGATCGGCGGCCCCGACACGTACCAGACCTGCGACGACACCGGGCCGTTCGGGACGCGCGACATGACGCACAACGTGCTCATATTCCTCAAGGACGGTCCGACGATGTACAGGGATTTGCCGGAGGGCCAGGTGGATCCCGAGATCGATCCGGTATGCGAGGGCGTGACCGTGCGCGCGACTTCATGGCGGTACGAGGACATGGTGCACACCAGGGTGACCAACCGGCATTTCATCTGCCTTGTTAAGGACAACATGCCGGAGGGAGTGCCATTTTCAAGGAATGTGATACGTTCGAACGATATTGGATTCCGGTGTGCCTTTGATCGGTGATCCTCTTCTCGACAACGCGGGAGGTTTTGATGAACATCGCAAGTCCACGGGGTCTGAAGGTTTTCGGGTTCAGCATTGCGGCGGCCGCCGGGTTCGCTGCTATGCTTGTGTTTGCCGCCGGAACTGCCGAAGCAAGGCAGACGGCTGCAAAGAAGGACATTCCCAAGCAAGAGGTGAAGAAAATGGCTTTCGTACTTCCTGAACTGCCCTTTGACAAGACTGCGCTGCAGCCGCACATAAGCGCGGAAACGATCGATTTCCACTGGGGAAAGCATCACAACGCGTATGTCACGAACCTGAACAATCTTGTCGCGGGGACGGCCTTTGAAGGCAAGTCGCTGGAAGAAATCGTTATGGCTTCGGATGGCGGAGTGTTCAATAACGCCGCCCAGGTCTGGAACCACACCTTCTACTGGAATTGCATGAAGAAGGACGGTGGCGGCAAGCCGGCCGGCAAGCTTGCCGAGGCGATTGACCGCGATTTCGGCAGCTTCGACAATTTCGTGAAGGAGTTCACCGCGGCGGCGACGACCCAGTTCGGAAGCGGATGGGCCTGGCTGGTTCTGGAAGATGGAAAGCTGAAGGTAACGAAGACCGGAAACGCGGATCTGCCGATGAAGCACGGACAGAAGGCGATAATCACCATCGACGTTTGGGAGCATGCCTACTACATCGATTACCGTAACGCCCGTCCGAAGTACATCGAGACGTTCCTGCAGAAGCTGGTTAACTGGGACTTCGCGGCGAAGAATTTTGAAATGTAGCGGCGGAAAATTCGCCTGAAAATGCACGTTGGCCCGAAAATCGGTAGGGGCGAATGAAAATCCGCCCGAAAATGCACGTTGGCCCGAAAATCGGTAGGGGCGAATGAAAATTCGCCCGCTTTAATGGAGATCAACCAACATGAAACGTAAGGCAAGCGCGGTATGGAACGGTGGACTGAAGGACGGAACGGGCACTTTCAGCGTCGGCAGCAAGGTGATCGACGGCATGAAGTTTGATTTCGGGACGCGTTTCGGCGACGTTCCCGGCACCAATCCCGAGGAACTTATCGCCGCGTCTCATGCGGCCTGCTTCAGCATGGCGTTTTCCGCCCAGATGGGCGAGCGTGGCATCGTTCCAGAAGCCGTTGAAACCGGTTGCGTCATCACGATGGAAAACCTGGTTCTGACGAAGAGCGAATTGACCACGGTCGTAAGGGCGAAGGGCGCCGACAAGGCAAAGATCGAGGAAGCTGCCGCCGCCGCCAAGGCCGGTTGCCCGATTTCGCGCGTGCTGAACCTTGAAATCGCGCTGGATCTGACCGTACTTGACTGAGCATTCCATCGCCTGGTGTATGCGAACGACCATTCACACACCACGCACTGGGCCGGAGTTCCGCCGGCGCTGAATCGCGGGTTCAACGGGCTGGGCGGATAACTTCCACGGCGTCACCGAATGATCGAATCCAGGGCCACACCTCGACATCGGTCGTAACCGTGAACGTCATCCGCATCCGTCCGTCTGGAAGATCCTCGAAAACCTGTGATCTGTGCCATTTTCGTTCGCGCACCTGCCGGTGAAGATCGGGGTCGGGCAGGAATATCAGCTCGAAATCCCTTGGCTTTCCGCAGTTGTCAACGAACACGCCGAAGCCGCCGTCAAGGAAGGAGGCCGGCATGTACGATCCCCGGTCGGGGTACTTGAACTTCTGTGGAATGGTGCGGACATGTCGCATTCGATCAACTGCCATCATGTAAGTTCTTCGTCGATCCTCACTTTGCACGATCAGATAAAGCGCGCTCTTCCACATGACCAGGGTGAGGGGAAGGACGACGCGCGCGGCAGGATTCCTTGACGACTCGTACTCGACCTCCAGTTTGAAGTTGTCCGAAAGCGCCCGGATGATGGTCTGGACATCCCTGCCGCGCCCCGAGTAGTCCTTGGGCGCCCAGGGCAGATAAAAGAATTTGCGATCGCCATCCCGGAAGAGGTGGTTGAAGACATACGTCTGGTTGCTGACCTGCGCGACGTAGTCGTTGCAGAAAGTCGCCATGTATTCGCCGATCGGCGTCCCGGACATGAAGGAAAACGTCTGGCGCGCGTAATTAAGGGCCGCGTACCGTATCGCGAAGTGCGATTCGTTCAGATCCTTTTCCGCGCTTGGCCGCAGGGAAATGCGACGTTCCGATCCACGGCCGGCGACCTGGATAAGCGAAGCCCCGTTGCTGTCCTGAAATTGCGGCATGAGATCGAGCGTCTGTCGGTACGAACGGAATGTGCGCTCCTTGATTCCAAGTTCATCCATCAGCGAAGCGACGTTGATGCCCCTTGGCTCAAAGAGAAGCTTGAAGACAATCTTCGCAAGATTCAAAGCCTTCGGATCGTCCGGACCTTCACCGCGTGCCCTTGGCATGATGCACCTCGAATGGTTGTCGGCATATCATGTCCAGAAAGTTCGAACCCGGCAAGAATCTTGCCGCGGTGGGTTGCATGATCCTGACTGAAATCCCGGGGCCGGCACACCCCCGGGATTTCACCCCTTTAACCGGCCGCGCCGGTGGCTGAAGTAATTTTTCGACCAATTTCGGGCATATTGATAAAACCCACTACCAAGAAGTGTTAACGTGTGGTAAACGTGTCGTTCAAGCGAGGTATCTTTCAATTTGTCATTCAGGAGGCTGTATGTCGATTCTTCGCGCTGGTCTTGTGTGGGTCGCAAGGTTTTCGTTTGTTCTGGTCGTGGTCGCCGGTCTTGCCGGTTGCGGCCCGACGATGAAGGTGTCCAGGGTCGCGGTCGATGAAACGATCGACCTTTCCGGTAACTGGAATGACAGTGATTCCCGGATGGTTTCAAGCGACCTTATCAACGACATGCTCAACCAGCACTGGATCGAGGAATTCGTGGCAAACGCCTCGGCCCAGAGCGGCCAGCCGACAAAACCGGTCGTGGTCGTAGGCCGTGTCTATAACAACACGGACGAACACATTAATCCCGATACTTTCCTTGGCGATATCGAGCTTGCCATGGTCAACAGCGGCCGCCTGAAGGTCGTCACCAACGCGACATTCAGAAACGAACTGGCGAAGGAAATGAAGTACCAGCAGGGCGGCGCCGTGGATCCGGACACGGCCGCGCGCGTTGGAAAGCAGATCGGCGCCAACTTCATCCTTTTCGGAACGATTTCAAAGGTGCGGGATCGCTGGGAAGGCAAGGAAGTCGTCCTGTACAAGGTCAAGCTGGAACTGAACAATATTGCCACCGCCGAGAAGGCCTGGATTGGCATGAAGGATATCAAGAAGCTGAAGAACCAGAAGAAGGTCGCCTGGTAACGGGTCCTTTTCCTGTCGGCGCGTGATTATTCCGCGCCGGTAATTTTGTTCTTCGTTGCTTTGCGGGTGCTCCATCCGTTCGAAGGGACGCGGTTGGCCGTGGGGCTTTTCGCGACCCAGTCACGGGTGCGTCGCGTGGTTCCTTCGCGGTGACCGGTCTGTCGCCGCGTTGCGGATAAAGGGGTGTTTTCTGGTGTAAGGAAGGGGCGGTTAATCGTGTTCAATTTCAAGGGAATGATACTTGTTACGGTGCTCGTGGCGGTCGCGGCCGGAACCGGCTGCACCACCCACAGCGAACTTCGCAAGGAGTTCATGGTTGACGTGGTCAACGGTGACTACTCGGCGGCCGAGGCGAAGCTGCTGGAGATGGGCGGAAAGAAGGAAATCGACTTCTTCGTCGATACCTGCGACATGGCAATGGTGCTGAGCCGCGCCGGCAGGTTCCAGGAAGCCAACGACTATCTTCAGAAGGCCGACGACAAGATTAAGGAATACTTCACCGAGAACGTCAGCGACGTCCTGGCGGCGATCGGCTGGAACGAATCGACCGCGAAGTACAAGGGCGAGGAGTTCGAACGGAACATGGTCGATCTCCTGCACGCGATGAACTTCCTGTCGATGGGCGATTACGAAGCCGCAAGGATCGAGGCCCAGCAGGCGAATACGAAGCTGGCCGACTTCGTTGAACTGCTTCGCAGGAACAACGTCACGACCGGGTTTGTCAGTGATCCCTTTGCCTATTTCATGACCGGCCTTGCATTCGAGGCCGCGGCAGCGAAGGAAGGCGGCGAACAGCGGTTCAACCTGCTGGATCAGGCGCGCCTGGCCTATACGAAGGCACTGCAGGACTACCAGGGCGTCGGCGGCAGGTACGGCGTCGAGATTCCCGCCGGTCTTCCGGCTGATGTCGAGAGGATCAAAGCGGAAGTCTGCAATCCGCAGGATATGCCCGCGAGCGGCACCTGCAAGGAAGGTCCTTCCGCGACCGAGATCATCGTTGTTACCGGCGTTGGCCAGATTCCTCACAAGGAAAGCCTTAAATGGATTCAGAGCGACGGGCAGGACAACATCGTCGTGACGTATCCGGAATTCTTCCCGTCCCCGACCGCCGTTGAAGGCGCGAAGGTCGTCATGGGCGGCACGGACTATGTGACATCGACCGTCTATGACATGGGAAAGGTTGCGGTCGAAGTCAACAAGGAGCGCCTGGATCAGTTGAAGGACAAGGCAATCGCCCGCGCCATGGCCAAGTACGTCGCCAAGAAGGCCGCCCGTGCCGCGATGAACGCCGGAAATAACTACGGCGGAAGCGGCGGAGGCTGGGCCGCCCTGATTGGCGGCATCGTCAGTGCCAGCATCCAGATTGCCGAGGCCGTGGAAAAGGCCGACACCAGGAGTTGGATGTCGTTGCCGAATCGTTACACGATGGCCCGCATTCCCGTCGAGCCCGGCATCCACAAGTTCAATGTCGATTTCACCAATGCCGGCGGCATGACCGTCAGCACGATTCCGGTCGAAGCGAATGTTGAACCGAATTCCAAGACCTTTGTGGTACTGTACAGCATGGATCGCCCCGGCGTCGCCATGACCCGCAAGTTCGGCCCCGGCATGGAAGTCGAAGTTCCGCCGCCGGCCGCCGCCCAGGGTGAAGCGCCGGCCGAAACCCAGATGTAATTCCGCAACCCTTAACCGAAGGGGATAGCCACTATGAACCGCTTCAACACGACTTTTCCGTTGAGCCTGGCCATCTGTGCCGGCATCGTCCTGATTGGAGTCAGCGCGATATCCTGCGCCACTTCCGCCGCGGCCAAGCGCCCGGCGTGGGTCGATCTGGGACAGCATGACAAGTATCCGGAAAGGCGCTTCATGACGGGTGTTGGCCAGGGCGATACCCGTGAAAAGGCGGCGGATCGCGCCAGGGCTGAAATCAGCAAGCGGTTCAGCGTTTCCGTGGAGTCCAGAACCGTGGTCGTCGAGAGTACCTGGATCCAGGACAGCAACGGGGCGGTAAGCCAGGGGTCTGCCGGAATGGTGACCGATGGCGTCGCGACGTCCTCGAGCATGCAACTGGAAGACCTGACCATCGCGGAGACATGGTTTGACAAGAAAACCGCTCATTATTACGCGCTCGCGGTTCTTGATCGGGCCAGTACCTTTGATCGCGTTGAAAAGGCGATTGACGGAATCCTGAAGGATCTGGCCGCAGTCATGGAGCAGGCCGAGTCCGAGACGGATGCTCTTCGCAAGGCCGGTCGCTGGGCAACCGCCATGAGGGTGTTTTCCCGTCTGGATCCGTTCCTGCTGCAGGCTCGCGTCCTGAATCCGAACTGGACTCCGGAGTTTCCCGGCGGGGCCAGCGAAGGGAGTCTTCGGAGGGCTTTCGAGACTGCTGCCAAGCAGGTTCGGGTTTTCGTAAGCGTCGCCCCGGAGGACACAAAGCTTGCCGAACGGGTTATAAACGCCTTCAGAAACCTGATGACGACCGCCGGAATGGTGTGCGTGTCCGACGAATCGGGGGCCACCGTTCGCCTTCAGGTCGAATTGACGGCCCGTGACAGCGGCAAGACGCCGTCCGGGTTCGAATTCACTGAGATCGAGGCGGCCGTTTCCATTTACCTGGAAGGCAGTGCCGAGGTCATTGCGTCAACCACTCGCAAGGTTCGGGAAGGCGGTCTCAACGGAAAACAGGCCAGGGCGACGGCGGAAGACTGGATCATCAAGGACATTTCCCGGGGATTCCTGGGCTTCCTCTACCAGTCCGTGCTGAAGTAATTCTTCAAATCAATCCAGACAGTTCAGGACATCAGCTTGGCGACGATGTGGCCGAACGCGATCAAGCCGGCGGAAACCCCTGTGAGACCAAGTATGTACTTCCTGACATCGGCCGCGGGAACGGGGTTGAAGAACCTGGCGTCCGCCAGTCGGGCAATTGCCAGGGCTGCCCACGCAACGATGAACATGACGTCCCTTCGGGTGAATTCCGGGGTGCGGCTCTTGATTATCAGGATTGGCAGGAACAGCAGCGGCAGGTTTCCAAACGCCATCCAGTACATCCTGATCAGAAGTCCGAGCAGGCTGTTTTCACCGGATCCCGATACGGCAGGCTTCGTTTGTCTGGTCATGATAGGCCCCCTTTCCAGTCGTTGTTGACTCTGGACGGCGGCCCGACCGTACCGATTTATAAACCTGCGCCAACCGGGATGTGGCGGCGCACCCATTGTGAAAATGCCGGAGCGACCGGCAAACCACGTGTAAAGTAGTTGCGGGAGCGGCTTGTGTCAAGGCCGAGTGATAAATTTGCCACCAGGCGCCGGGTCAGAGCAACAGGCCGCTGTCCGAGCGGCCAAGCCAGATATTGGCAAAATCCCGTTCAACCGCGGCGTCGTCAAGGCACCCGCGGGAAGAGTCCAGATACTGATTGATGACGTCATGAAAGACGGAAGTGGCGCCGGACAGTCCGTTGCCTGGATAGGCCGGATCAAGCGCCCGGAATTTTGCAATCGCAAGCTTAACGCCACCGATGGCGCGGCCCACCAATACGGCCGTATCGGCAATCGCCTGGTCGATTTCAAGACGGGACTGACGATCCGGGCCGGCGGAAGCCTTGCCGGCTGCCCGCGTCGTGCCGGCGGACTCACGCAAGGCCTTGCCCGAAGATCGCGACTCAATCGCGCGAACGCGGCAGTAGCAGGAAAGAATTGCCAGCAAATCCTTTCGCGTCATTGGGCGCCCGGAGTTCTCCCACAGCGCATTGAGCCGTTCTGCTTGAGCCGTTGTAACCGGGATATTCGTGTCGCCGCAGCGATCCAGAATCGGAAGCGAATTGCACAGCGGGTCGGAAGCAAGCCACTCGCGACGGATCGCCTCGCGTCCGTTCGCATTTGCCAAAATGTCCAGCCAGACGCGTCGCCTGGTTTCCGGAAGCGCAAGATCATGCCGGAACTGGACGGCATCAGAATCGTCCGGGCCATCGAAAGCAGAACCGACGACCCTGGCAACCGCAACAATGGCTGGACGGGCAGCAAGCCTGGCCTGTCGCGCGGCCCGGCTGAAAGGCTTGTCCGCAAGCGCGTTCGCCCGTGCCCGCACAGCTCTTGAAACAGCGCGCCAAAGATAGACGGTGTCCCCGTCATTAATGCGGTCGGCGTTCTGGTTCACCTCCCACGTCAGCCTGCCAGATCCTTCGGCCAGATACGCATCAAGGTCGAAGACATCGGGATTACCCTGAAAAATCCAGACATTTGAGGGCAACTCGGTCGCAGTCTGTTTCGGCATCCTGGATTCCTTCACGAATGACGGTAAATTCTAGCACAGGCTGCCCGGAGCTTTGAATCGATCGGATTGTGCCGTTCGACCGAAATCAATCTGATTTGTTCAAAAATTGCGGGATTCCTGATTGACGCTGTGTTGCAAATCGGGTTACTTGATTACCGGAATTATTCAGTGGAAGGGTTTTGATGAAGGCGAAATCAGTAATCAGGGGAATCGGATACGCTGCCGTCATTGTTTCTGTAATCGGCTGCGCGGGCAATCAGGTCAGGGAGGAGCAGGTGAGCGTCAATAAACCTGTGGATGAAGCCGTTTCGGGGCAGCCGGCCCCGGTTGTGGCGGAACGGGTCAACCCGCTGCTTGTGGAATGGACCACCCCGTTCGGGGTTCCCCCATTCGACCAGATTCTGGAGTCGGACTTCGTCCCGGCGATCAAGGCCGGAATCCAGACGCAGCGAGCGGAGATCAAGGCTATCGTTGAGTGCTCGGCCGAGCCGGATTTCGAGAACACGGTTCTTGCGCTTGATGCGAGCGGACGCCTGCTGGAAAAGGTTGAGCTTGTCCTTTACAACCTGTCCTCGGCCGAAACCACGCCCGGGATCCAGGCCATCCTGAAGGAGATCGCGCCGCTTACCACCGCGCTTCGGGATGACATCTTCCTTGACAAGGTGCTGTTCGGACGGGTTGATGCGGTGTTCAGGAAGGCGGCCGCGCTTGGGCTTGATCCTGTTCAGACCCGCCTTGTTTCAGAAATGCGCAAATCGTTTGTCAGGGCCGGTGCCGCCCTTGATGAAGCCGCCCAGCAGAGGATGCGGCAGATTAACCAGGAGCTTGCGGTTCTTGGATTGAAGTTTGGCGACAATCTGCTTGCGGAAACAAATGCTTTCAAGCTCGTGCTTGAGAAGCCCGAGGATCTGGCGGGGCTTGCGCAGTCAACGATCGACGCCGCCGCTGCGGCCGCCGCCGCGGAAGGCCAGCAGGGAAAGTGGCTTATCACCTTGTCATATCCGAGCATGTGGCCCTTCGTGCAACAGTCCCAGCGACGCGATTTGAGGCAGCAGGTCATCCAGGCCTATGCTTCCAGATGCGATCGTGGCAATGAGTACGACAACAAGGAAGTTCTGAGAAGAATCGCCGAACTCAGGCTCGAAAAGGCGAAAATCCTTGGGTACGCGTCGTGGGCGGACTTCGTCCTCGAGGAGAGGATGGCCAAGGATGCCGCCGGGGTGGATGGTCTTCTGGACAGGCTCTGGAAGCCGGCCCTCGCGGTTGCCGCCCGCGAGGCGCGCGAGTACGCGGCTGCCGCCCGCAGGGACGGGCTCAAGGGCGATTTCATGCCGTGGGACTGGCATTATTACGCCGAGCGGACACGGGTCGCCAAATACGGACTCGATGCCGCCGAACTCCGTCAATACTTCAAGTTGGATAATGTTCTTTCCGGCGCTTTCGAACTGGCTCGAAGGCTTTACGGAATCAATTTCAAGCCGGTTGAAGGCTTGAAACTTTATCACCGCGACGTGCTTGCCTGGGAAGTCACCGAGGCCGACGGTACCTTTGTCGGGCTGTTCCTGGGCGATTACCATCCTCGTCCCGGCAAACGCGTTGGCGCGTGGTCAAGTCGCTATCGTTCGCAGGAAGTCGTCAACGGAAAAGATATCCGTCCAATCGTTGTCAACGTCGGAAATTTCACCCGGCCGTCCGGCGATGATCCGGCACTTCTTTCGCCCGACGAGGCCGAAACGCTTTTCCATGAGCTTGGGCATGGTATCCATTCGCTGCTTGCAAAGGTTCCCTACAGGTTCCTTGGCGGTGTGCCGCGCGACTTTGTGGAACTGCCTTCGCAGATAATGGAAAACTGGGTTTTTGAGCCGGAAATGCTTGCGCTGTACGCCCGTCACTATAAGACGGGCCAGCCCATCCCGGCTGAACTGGTCGCCAAGATCGAAGCAGCCAGCCGTCACAATCAAGGGTTCGCCACGGTTGAATACCTGGCCGCATCCAAGCTGGACATGGAATGGCACAGGGCAACAAAGGCCGAATTCGGCGATGCCGCAACGTTCGAGGCGGCCGTGCTGAAGCGGATTGGGATGCCAAAGGAGATTATCCCGCGGTACAGAAGCGTCTATTTCAATCACATATTCGGGGGCGGTGGCAGCTACTCGGCAGGCTATTACAGCTACATCTGGTCCGAAGTGCTGGATTCGGACGCATTCCAGGCATTCAAGGAAACCGGGGATCTGTTTAACCCCG
>JAKPTZ010000041.1 GCA_029555025.1 Deltaproteobacteria bacterium | reverse complement strand
GCCCATGACAGGTGGGTGCGTTTTCGAAACTCCCCGGGTTTTGGGGTGACCGGGACATTTGGGAGCTGGCGATCCCCGGGGGTCTTGTCGTCCCCCCGGGCGTTCTTGGGCCTGGCTGGCGGGTGTGGCAGGGCCTTGCGGTACCTGGAGCGATTTGCGAAGACCCCGTGGTAGCGGACCAGATTCTGGTAAGGGGCGGGCAACAGGGTGGCGAGGCGGCGTAAAAAGGCCACGGGAATCAACCCGTTGCCCGCATGGTTGTCAGTCAGGAAACTTGCGCATGTGGCGATACCGTCTCGTTTGATGGCAGCACATCGGACAATTCCGCCCCGGGCCGCGACATCGTCGAATACGCGTGGGATTTCGATTTCGATGGAACAAGTTTCGATGTCGATGCGACAGGGGCAACCACGACACATGTATTCGGCAGTTTCGGCCATTTCACGGTCGCGCTTCGGGTTACGGACAACAACGACCCCGCCATGACCGACATCACGACCAGGTTAGTCTCGGTGACGATTGGCAACAGGCCGCCAACGGCAGACGCGGGTGGGCCGTATGTGATGATCGCCGGCGATCCCCTTGAAATCGATGCCGGCGCCTCGTTCGAACCCGATGGGGCGTGCGGCGATCGAATCGTTTCGGTGCTGTGGGATCTGAACGATGACGGTTCATTCGACGACGGATCCGAATCCACCATGTCGCTTTCCTGGGCCGACGTGGAAGCCTTTTTGTGCGATGGAACATGCCGGCTTCCCAACCGTTACAGAATATCGGTTCAGGTCTTTGACACGCTCGGCGAAACAAGTGTCGCTGACCAGGTGGTCAGCATCATTCTGCCGTTGGCGGACGAATGTGGCAACGGGCGTTGTGACGCCTTGGAGACCGCGACAGATTGCCCGATTGACTGTGACCGGACAAAAGTTGGAGTGTCCACTGGCCCCGGTGACCTTGCCACGCTGACATCCGCGGCCGAAAGACTGGGGGCCCGCTCCTTCAGCGTGGAACTACATTCCTCAAGCATGATGCTGGATGATTCGAACTTGGACTTCCATGACCTTACGGACTTCGTGCAAACAGACAAAGCGGCCGGAAGCTTCCTTGTCCGAACCAGATTCGAGGCAGACGAGATCGATTTTGCGACAATGAACCCGGAAAGCCCTTTCGCCAGGTCAATTGCAGGGCTGTCTGAAGTCACCTCGGGACACACCGCCTATTTCTCGACTCCGGTTTCATGGGATGGCCCGACCCACCTGACGGTAACACCGACCAGTTACGAAAAACTGATAAGGATTTCAGCCGGTGCAATACGTTCGGGCAACAGATCGGCTGGGCTGGTCATTGGCGACTTCGCGTTCAGTAACAGCCAGGCCGAGCAGGCATGGTGGACAGAATTGCTGGATCTGATCGAACAGCGACAGACCGCGACCATGTTCGACATCCTCGGGGTGCGGTTGTTCGGCAGTCCCGATGAAATCGCCGGACAGATCGGGTGGCTCCGGCAAGCCCTGGATACGTGGCCAGGCACGGCGGGAAAACCGATCTGGATTACCGGCACGGGCGGGCCGACGCCTTCCCAGATGGCCTACACGTGCCCTGCCGAGGCCCAGAACCTGATCGCCGCCGCCGCGATTGAGCCGTGCGTCTTCGCCGGCGATCTGACCGATTACCCGGAAGCAATGCAGTTGTTTTCATTCGCCCCGGGAAGGGATTCGACACTGGACGAAAAACGCGACCGCATGCAGGCGCGCGAGCAGGTTGAAAGATTCCTGATCGGCCTGACTTCCGGTGCCGATCGCGTCTGGTGGCACGCCATTTCATCACCGCCGGTTCATGAATGCGAAACACCGACAGGCGATATCGAACTTGGAAAGCTGCGCCTGGTTGATGGTGGATTCGACGGCCTGCCGACATTCGACCTGCCGCCTTTCGGGTACATGCGAAAGACTCTTGAATGGCTGGGACAGCCGATGGCAGTCACCAGGATAAACATCGGCGGCGATTCGAACCTGATGTTGTTTGAAGTGACCCGGCAGGATGACGAAAAGGTCCTGGTCGCGTGGCAGAAACGGGACAGGTACAGTGGCGAGGACCTTCCGTCCGAAGCGATCGAAATCCCTGTCGAATGGGCCAGGGCCAGGGTCGAAAGCCTTTTCGGTGATGAAGACCTGATTCTGACCGGGCCCGGTTCGATCACGCTGAATTTGAATAACGATCCGGTTCTTGTTTCCCGGGCAGAGGACCCGATCCCGGACACCCCGATCGTTGAGACGGTGGAAGAATCGATGGTCGAATCATCCGAAGATTGCTGCGGGGATGACTCCAGGTTCGACGCATCCCTGGATTCAGGCGCGGATTCAATCAACAAATCCGACGTAGTCGATGCGACCCAGGACGACTTGAACGATCATCCGGTCACACCCGATGGCGGTTGCAGTGCCGTTCATGCCGCGTCATCGCACTGGACGGCGCTGCCAGCGACCTTGTTGCTGCTGGTGCTGCTTCTGGCGATTGCGGCGATACGCCGCTTCGGACGTCTCGGCAATTCATTTCGTTGACAGGCAGGAACTGATGGGCGCTGCGGGCCTTGGGGCAACAGGGACAGGGACAGGGACAGGGACAGGGACAGGGACAGGGACAGGGACAGGTGTTGGCCATCACGGCTAGATCTGGAGCCACCGCCGTGTCCGTGCCGAACCTGCCCAGCCTGAATTCAGAGCGTAAACCCACAGCGGCGCAGCGGGTACCCGTCACCCGGGGAACTCTCGGAGGCGCGCGACACCCTGAGGGGCATTGGTGTCTTCGTCGCGCGCCGAGGGCGTAGCGGCGCGGATGGGGCCAGGCCCCGTCCGCGACCGCGTGCCCCGGGGATGGGTACCCCGAGCCGCCTGCGAGCGAAGCGAGCTTTACTGCGTCAGACACAGGGCGGGTGATCCTCTGGTATTGCGTATAGGAACTTTCATCCACAAAACGCCTCCATGGGACGAGTATGGTCGGGGTTCCAGCGGGTGTCAAAGTGTCAAAGTCGGGAATCGGAACGAACGGGTGTGATGCGACGGGAGTTGTTTGCATGACCGGGACGGATC
>JAKPTZ010000034.1 GCA_029555025.1 Deltaproteobacteria bacterium | reverse complement strand
TGGGCTTACGGTGTGCAGGCGCATAGTTCAGTCCCTGGGCGGCGCGGTTTCGCTGCGCAATCGAGAGGAAGGCGGATGCAGGGCTTCAGTGGTTCTGCCGATTCCATGCCGATCCCATGCCGATCCCATGATGTCGGGGGGCATCTGAATGACAGGTGACAAGGAATTCAGGGACGGTTCGGCAGGCCCGGTCTTTGCGACCCTGGTGGTGGACGACGAGGTTCTTTATGCCAGGGCCATTGCCAGGGCGCTTACCAGGAATTCAATCAGGTGTGATCTTGCCCATTCGGCCGCCGAGGCCGTGGAAAAGGTCAGGACGTCCATTTATGACGTCATCCTGCTGGATCACAAGCTTCCCGACGGCGATGGAATTGAATTGATCCCGCCCATCCTCGTGCAGCAGAAGACCGCCGCCGTCATTGTGATGACCGCGTTCGAGGCGATACCGAACGCAATCCAGGCGATAAGGAACGGCGCAGAGGACTACAGGGTCAAGCAGACCAGTACCCAGCCACTTGTCGACGCCGTGCTGGAGATAATGCGTCGTCGGCGTGTCTATCGTGGAACCAGGGAACCACAGAGCGGATTGACCGGCAGTTCGCCGCAGATTCAGCAGGTTGTTTCCGAAATTGCAAAGGTGGCACCGGCGTCATCGACGGTTCTTCTTACCGGCGAGACCGGTTCCGGCAAGGAGGTTGCCGCCAGGGAAATCCATCGGCGCTCAGGACGGGCCGGAAAACCTTTCGTCGCGGTGGATTGCGCGTCGATACCAGGATCGCTGATTGAGACAATCCTTTTCGGGCACGAGCGCGGTGCGTTCACGGGCGCGGATCAGTTAAGGAACGGCGCGTTCTTCGAAGCCGCGTCCGGGACGGTGTTTCTTGACGAGATAGGCGAGATGCCCCCTGACTTGCAGGCCAGGCTCCTGCGGGTAATCGAGTCGCGGACTTTCAAGCGGGTCGGGTCTGTCAGGGAACTGCCCATGAATGCAAGGATTGTCGCGGCAACGAACAGGGACCTGAACAGGGAGGTCGAGGCCGGCAGGTTCCGGTTCGACCTGTTCCAGAGGCTGTCGGTCTTTCCGATACGCCTTCCACCGCTTCGTGAGCGAGGGCAGGACATACTCATTCTTGCCGGCCAGTTTCTTTCACAGGTGTGTTCCGCGATGGCCGTGCCCGAGGCCAGGCTTTCCCGCGAGGCCGAGGCATTCCTGACGGCTTACGATTTTCCCGGCAACGTCCGTGAGTTGAAGAATATCATCGAGCGTGCGGTGATTCTTACCGATACAGGGACAATAGAGCCCAGGCACCTTCCCGAAAGGATGCTCGGGATGAGTATCGGGAAAAACGCCACTACGATTGGCGCGCCGGTCGGGCAGAACGTGCCGGTCGAAGCTGCGGGGGCGCTGAATGTCGGCTTCGTCCCTGGAGTCGATACCCTTGAAGGGATTGAAGAAAAATTGATCCTGGCCGTCCTTGAGAAGGCCGGGGGTAACAGGTCGGAGGCGGCCCGCATGCTGGGGATCAGCAGATTTGCGCTTCTTCGCCGCCTGGAAAAGATTGGTTCCGGGCGTACAGCAGGAGATTGATGGTGAATGGGCGAAGGATGGCAATCGGCGTCGTGTTCGGGATTCCGTTGGTGGCCTTGCTGGTGGCCGCCGGAGCCCTGTTCTGGGCATCACTTGGATGGACCGACGCCGATCTCGGTCGGGCCGAGGTCTTTGACCTTGACCGTTCAGCCCCGGAAGCAACCCACAGCATCAAGGTCATGACATGGAACATCGGGTTTGGAGGTGGTTCGAAAGGCGGACCGACTGACAGGCACCCCGGTGCCGAGGTGCGGCAGAACCTGGGCTCCATTGCCTCGGCCATCAAGGCGGCGAAGTCCGACGTTGTCCTTCTTCAGGAGGTTGACAGGCCGTCTTCAAGAACCGGTGGGATTGATCAGCTTGAATTCCTTATGAAGCAGACCGGCCTGACCCATGCGTGTTTTACTGCCACATGGAAGAACAACTACGTCCCGTTTCCGTACTTCCCGATTTCCGGTCACATCGGTCCGGTCGTGTCGGGACAGGCCGTGCTGAGCCGGTTCCCGATTGCGGAATGCCGCCGCGTTCCTCTTCCGCAGCCCTCGACCAACAAATGGTGGTACAACCGTTTCTTTCTGCACCGGGCCGTTCTGCATGCAATCCTGAGAGTCGGGAACGCCGCGTCGGAAGGCGGCCTGGTTGACGTGATGAACGTTCACCTCGAGGCCTTTTCGAACGACAACCGAATTCAGCAGGCGTCCATCCTGGTCGATTACGTCAAGGAAATCGGCGCCGCCAGGCCACTAGTGCTGGGCGGGGATTTCAATTCAATCCCTCCATACTCGGTCAAGACGAAAGGCTTTGTGGATGAGGAAATCGATTTTTCGGGTGACGACACTGTTGAACGGATCCAGCGAATCCCGGGACTGCGCGAAGTGATAATCGATGAAACCCCGGGCCTTCCGCCGACCGTGTTTGATACCTACCCGGCCGAAAGGCCGTCGCGGCGGCTTGATTATATATTCCACAGGGGATTTGTCGGGTCGATCCTTACAAGGGTGCCGCGCAACGCGACATTTTCGGATCACCTGCCGGTCGTGACGGAGCTTCTGTTTTAGTCGGCCCTGGGCGATTCCTCGTGGTTTTTGAACCACATTGCGCGGAACACGTACAGGAGGATCGCCGAGATTCCCAGTGACATGGCCATGGCGGCCCCCATTCTCACGATCGGCATGACACCGAACATCATCAGGGATGCCGCGCCCGCGGCAAGCGCCAGGGCAAAGAACATGGGGTATCTGGTGGTTGAGCCGGTTATGTCGTTGAGGCATTCGGACATGAATATCCATGCCATCGGGGCAATCAGGAATACGGTCGCCGAGTTGGGATCGGCGTGAAGTCCCAGGACGCCGGCCAGCGCGAACGTGGATGCGGCTGCGGCGGCCCCGACCGGCAGAACCGCAAGCCTTGCCGGATTCCTGAGCCCGCGCAGCAGCACATAGGAGGCGGCCACCAGGAAAAGCAGCATCGCGGCCATCAGCAATCCGTTAAGCATCCTTTCGGAACTTTGCCTGGTGAACGCCGGGTACCCGCTGATCGTGAATTCAAGCTGCTGACTGCCTTCCGGGGCCGGTGCCAGGAGTGACGCCAGGATCCCATGGGCCCTGACCCTGAAGTTGTGCGGGGATTGCAGGCCGGCCACCAGTTCGTCCGCCAGTCCGGATGACCTGGTTTCGATGATGGCAGCCTTGATCTTGAATTCCATCGATTCGGCAATCCGCCGCGCGAGATCGGCCGGGTCATCCTGTGAATCGGGGTTCTGTTCTATATACGAAGGTTGAGCCGCAATCACGCGGGCCAGATCGTCGATGTCGCCGAAAAGTACGGGCGCGACCG
>JAKPTZ010000033.1 GCA_029555025.1 Deltaproteobacteria bacterium | reverse complement strand
CGGCAACCGCGAAAATCGTAAGTCCCTCGCCGGTTGACGGACCGTCGTCACAACCGGCTGAAATCACGAGCATGGAACCAAGAATCAGTGGAAGCAGGTTGCGCGACGTCCTCATGGGCGTAATCCCCGGAAAAATCAGGCAGGACATTATAATCGTTTGAAGAATGGAATTGCCGTTAAAAATCGATGGGCAACGGTTCGGGTGAAACGGGTATAATACCGCCGCCCGAACTGCGGGTAATCCGGCCCGATCGCAGGCCGGTATTGGATTTTTCATATCGCGGGACCGGTATTGATGTCTGCGTCGTCTTCCAGGTTCGGGATTCTGGCGGCAGTCGCTGTCGTTTCCCTGGCTTCAATTCAGGCTTCCGGGAATCCCCTGGACATGTTCGGCGCCGGCGCCGCGAATATCGCGATGGGCGGAACGGGAACCGCCACGGCCGATTCCTACGAGGCGGCTTACTACAATCCGGCCGCGCTCGGCCTTGCCGAGCGAGTCGAATTCGGTGCCGGGGCTTCCGTATATCGACCATGGCTTGAGGCGCGCTTCAATTCTTACGATCCGGTCGGCAAGGTTACGTCACCCGTTTCCGGACGCAGGTTCGACCGCGCCCAGGCGTTCCTGGAGGCCGGGGTGGTTGCCCCGATACCGCTTGGAAAGGATCTGGGCCGCCATCTTTTCTTCGGTCTTCACGTGTATTCCCCGGCCGACGTGGTCTATTCCGTCGTTGCCCGCGAGGCCACGGAGCCGGCGTTCCCGCTTTACGAGGATCGCAACCGTCGCCTGGTCCTTAATGCCGCTTTGTCCGGACGATACAAATGGCTGATGTTCGGGTTGGGGATTTCCGTCCTGCCCACGGTCAGGGGAACGGTCAGGATGGACCTGGCCGACACTTCGCTTCAGGACTACCTTGGAATCGACGTCGGGTTCGCGGTTTCGCCGAATGCCGGTCTGCTGTTCGAGCCGATTGACGGATTGACCCTGGGCATCGCCTATCGCGCCGCCGGAAAGACCAGGATTGAACTTCCGGTCGATGCGGCAGTAACCGAGGTTCCCGTGTTCCTGACTGTCAACGCCGCGACTTTCTGGACACCCCACCAGGTTTCGTTCGGAATCGGCTGGAAGGGAAAAAATTACCGCGTCGCCGGTGATGTCGTCTTCTCCATGTTTTCCGGCTTCCAGATGGCGTCGCCAAACCTGAACCTTTTTAAGGATTCCGGACGTGACCAGGTTTCATCCAGCGGAACCGTGGTCGATGCCGGATTCCGGGACACTGCTTCCGTCCGTCTCGGCGGCGAATTCAGGCCGATCAAGCCGGTTGCCCTTCGGGCCGGTTTTTCGTGGACCCAGTCGCCGTTGTCGGCGCAGTCCGGGATCACGAACATGCTTGGCGGCGATCAGTTCGGCGGGTCGTTCGGCATCGGGTTCGACGCCGCCGAGGTCGGTGGTCCGCACATCAAGGTCGATGCCTATTTCATGGCGGCGGCCGTCATCGACAATACCGATTCGAAGCTGGAATTGATGCCGTCGAATCCGGGTTATCCTTCCATCGGCGGCGGTGGTTGGTTCCTTAACTCGGGTCTTTCGATAAGGTTTGGTTTCTGATGCGATTGTTGTCGGTCAAAATCTGTCTGCTGGCCGTCCTTGCGACCGTTTCGTGCGGTCGCGGACCTGGCGTCGATACCGATGGCGACGGCCTTTCCGATCTTCAGGAACTGCTTTTCGGTTCCGACCCGGCCGTCGTCGATACCGATCACGACGGCGTTCCGGACGGCCGCGACGATAATCTGTTTTCCCCGGATCCCGCAATCAGGCTGACCGCAAGTCCGGCATTCCAGGACGAGCAGCAGGGCCGCTGTGTCGTCGTGGGGATCCGCGCCATTGATGGTCGCGGCTTTCCCGTCGCCGGGGCCCGGGTTGACCTTTCCTGGGGACTTGGCGATCTTCAGGACGTCGTCACCGATGAATCCGGTTTTGGGAATGTAACCGTGTGCTGGCCCCAGGGCGTTGACACGAAATTCATGGCGAAAAGCCGCGACCTGGGCGGACGTCACCCCGAGATCCAGGCTGAACTGGAACTTTCCCTGCACCACCTGGTCGTTCCCGGGGTCAATACATCCCCCTGGGAAGGTGCCGGGAAGATTGATGGCAGGCTGAAGGTGGTCGCCCTTTACAGGAACCGCGTCGGCCTGTTGAAACCGTTTCAGGGGGCGTCGGTCCATGTCGGCGCGGAAGGCGTCCAGATTCCGTTCATGACAACCGGTCCCGAAGGCGTGGTCGATTTCGTCGTTCCCGGTTTGAAGGGCCCGGTCGATGTCACCGTCGGGGCGCCGGGACACAGGTATGTGACCTATTTCAGAACCGAAGGATCCGTCATCTCGGTGATCCTTGATCCGCTTGATGTCATAAGCGAGGACGCGGTCACCGGCTTCGGCACGATTTCCGGAAAGGTGAAGGGCTTCTTCGGGGAAGGCGGCGGCCCGAAGTTTCCACCCGGAATCCTGATTACCGATCCACGTACCCCGGTTGCGATCGTGCAACTGGCCATCAACGGACGCCCCCTTTCGTCGATGTCGATGGGAGGCGTGCTCGAGGAGCCTTCCGGCACAGGCATCTGGGAAGCCATTCCGTCCAACATGGCCGTGTGCCAGATTTCCAGTCCCGACCAGAAGGATTGCGGGGAAGAGGGCGTCTTTACCTTGCGTAACATCCCGGAAGGGCAGCACCTGGTGTTTGCACTGGGCGGAACCGTGGGCGATGTGGTTGAGACCGTCCAGGATCCGTACCAGCTTGATTTCCAGCCTCTTGCGCTGGGCATTTCGCGCGTGTCGGTGGTTGCCGGTGCGGTGACCGAAGTCGAAATCCTGATGAATATCGACCTGTCCCCGGAATCCGGCGAAACCGTCGATATCACCGTCGATGACCTTCCGATTGACTGGAAGACCGGCCAGCGCATGCCGAACGCCCTGATCATGCCCGTAATCGATACCGGCGGCGAAGGCTTCATCTTTGTTTCCGTTGACGGATCCTATAACCGGGGAATCCGGGGGCCGGTGAAGGTTCGTTTTCCCGATTCGGATCATCCGGAAATAAAGAAGCTGGGGTTGAAGTTGACGAACCTTGCGGTCGGGCTGGCCGGTCGCAAGGCTTACCTGGCAGGTGATCCGCCCGGAATATCAACCCCGGTCAGGCCTGGCGTCAAGGCGCCGGCCCAAATCAACTTTGACGGCCCGGGCACGTGGCTCGAGATTCCCAGGATCGAGATTCCAGCCCCGGTGCCTGACGGTGTTTCGCTCGATACCGTTTCCGAGGACGTCTTTGACGGCACCGTCACCTTCAGGCCGGTGGCGGACTACACGACCCCCGATCTTTACGTGCTGCGCCTGAACTACCTGACCGCGGCCCCAAGGAATACCTTCTGCGGCGATCGCGAGTCCGGCTTGTCGTGTTCACTTGGCGGACCGCGGTCGCACGCCCTGTGGGAGATGTTTGTTCCACCGGACATGACGACAGTCACATTGCCGACATTCCCGCCGGGATTCCCAACCCCTTACCTTGGGAACCCGGATCCCACGCCGGCCGCTTCCACTTCGCCCCATCGTTTCGACGCGGATACCATCGAGGTCGAATTGAGCGCCTATGTTCTGGGGGCCGACGGAAAGCCTTTTGATTACGATGACAATTTCGCCTATCAGGACGTGAACATGCACTGCACGGTCGTTTCGCAGGATTCGGTGGCGGTTCGCGTGAAATGACCGGCGGTTTTCATGTCCCTGGCCGACGAATCCGGCCGGCCTGACTGTAAGAGATCACCTCTGCCTGAATGCCCGCAGTCCCACGACGCCGAAACGTCTGACGTATCCCGGATAGACGCCGGGGCACGACGGCCGCATGGCGCATCCGTCGCAGATGGCCGGAAATTCCCGCTGACCGTGGTCGGAACGGTAAATTTCATCCTCGAAGCCTTCACTCATGAAGATTATGTTGTGCGTTTCAAGGTTCGAAACCGAATCGAGCGCGGTTCGTATCTGGCAAAGGGGGAAGCCTTCAATCACGGTTCGGAAGCCGGTTCCCGGATATGCGGCCGCGGTCCGGATGACTTCCTGGCAGGCGGCGCGTCCGGCAAGTTCCGGCTGCACCAGGAGTTCGGCCTCGTTTTCCTCAAAGAAGCCGCGCGGCTCGGCAAGGCACAGCTTGTGGGTGATCGGTGCAAACGGCGCCAGCAGGTCGCCGATGGCCGCCAGATCGTCAATGTTGGCACGTGCAATCACGGTGTTGACGTGCAGTTCAACCCCGGTTCCGTGAAGGCGTTCGATGGCCGCCATCACCGGTTCGAACGTGTGCGCGCACGTCAGTCGCGAATGCGTCGCGGCAGTCGAACCGTGAAGCGACGTGTGGACGTACTTCAGCCCAAGGGCAAGAAGCCTGTCCAGGTATTCCCGGTTTCCAAGCATCGCGCCGTTTGTAATCAGCCCGAAGTCCATCCCAAGGGTCCGCACGCCTTTCGCCAGCAGAAAAAGGTCGCGCCGCAGCGTCGGCTCGCCGCCGGAAAACAGTATCATCCCGGCGCCCCGGGCCTTTGCCATCAGGGCCTTCTTCAGGATCGTTTCGGCCGGTTCGTCCGCGACCGGGTCGCGATAGTCGGACGCCCTGCAGAACAGGCAGCGGGAATTGCATTTGTAGGTGATTTTCAGGACGGCCTTGACGGCCGGGTTCGGCAGTGCCGCGGACATCAGACGCCCCTGGATCCGTCATCGGCCTTCGGCCTGCCGTCATGCAGGTATTCGGGCCTTTCCTTCACCTCGACCCAGCGCCTGAAGATATCGATGACTTCGTTGTCCCCATCGACGAAATACTTCATCAGGCGATCCTGGACGCCCATGTAAATCCGGCATCGCTGGTTCGTGCTGTTTTGCGGGAAAATGTTGCCCTGCTCGCCGTAGTTGTAAACCGGGCACGTTCCGCACCACGGCTTGTACGCGCAAGTGGCGCAACCGGGGATGGAATCCAGCGTTGAAGCCATCATCAGAGTCTTGACGGTCTCGTGCGTCACGACGTCCTTCAGCGTCATGTTGTCGATTTCGCCCAGCTTGAAGATGTCGTCGCCCATCTGATAGACCATGCGGCCTTCGTCGCACGTGAATATCGAACCGTCGTGGTTGTACGCAATCTGGCCGACCCCGGCGCCGCACGGGTTGCGGATGTCCAGGTAATTCGGGTCGTCCGGCGTCATGATCTTCGTCAGGAATATCGCGGCAAGGCGTTCCATCACTTCGACGCCCTTGCGGTTCTGCTCGAGGATGTACTTCAGCGCCTCGTCGTAAAACTTCAGGAAGTCGTCGGCGGAATACGAAATCGACTGCTCCGTCTGCTTCGCATACCCGAACGGGTTCAGCGGCCGCATGAATATGGCGCGGCAGCCGCGGGCGATGTATTCATCGACCAGGTCCCGGGCGCGTCCCAGGTGTTCCCTGGTGATCGTCGCAAGGGCCTCGACGTGGTACAGCTTCGGATCCAGCCCGGCCGCCACGTAAGCCTTGTTGATGCGTTCCATCCAGAATACGCACTTGTCGTAAGCGCTGGCGCCCGACAGCTTGCGGTTGCCGTCGTGGATGTCCTTCGGGCCGTCAAGCGACGTGGAAATCTGGACCCGCCTGCGAACCAGGTAATCCAGCTTCTCGTCATCCATCATCGACAGGTTCGACACAAGGCTGAACATCACCCGCTTGCCGGCGGCATCGGCCTTCATCGTCCCGTATTCGACGACATGTTTGACGACTTCCCAGTTGACCAGCGGCTCGCCGCCCTGGAATTCGATCGTGATGCTGTCCGAAGGCGACCGCATCGCCATATCGACCACCTTTTCGGCGGTGGCAATCGACATGTCGTTTTCGGTTTCCTTCATGCCGGCGCGGCTGGCGTGACAGTACTTGCACACCTGGTTGCAGCGCAGGGTCACGACCATGATGTGCAGAACCGGGCCGCGGTACAGATAGGAAGCCTTCCTGCCGAAAGCCTCCGCGGCTTCCTCGATGCAGTCGGGGCCGCACATCAGCATGTGTTTGGCAAGCAGCCTGTTTTCAAGTTCGCTTCCGGGCTTCACCTTGTTGGAAGCCACCAGATCCATCTCGGCCGGAGTCAGCACGACGAACTCGCCCGCGTCGTTGGTGACCACGAACTTGTCGCCGACCTGGCGCCACCGCATCATGTTTCTTTCGGGCTTCGTGCTCATTTAAGTCCTCGCATCGCAATGGTTTCGCCCAGGACGAAGTTTTCGAATTCGCCGACGTACTCAACGTCCTCGTCCGGGTTTCCAGACTCGATTGATACCGTCGTGTAATCACCGTCCCTGGCCACGTGGATTTCGGCGACCTCGGCGAATGCCTCGGCGGCGACCTTCACGGCCTTGGCCGGATAAATCTTTTTGTGAAAACTGGTTTTCATGTCATCCCCCGCAACACCGGCGCCATCAATCGGGAAGTCCGTGACCGAAACGTCACGCCCGGCCCGCGGACGGCGGGTGGCCGACGGTCACTTCTGCTGGTCGTTCCGGCCTTCTTCCTTCGCGTACTTTTCTTCCCACGGAACCGCGATCCCGAACGGATCATCCAGGAAGTCCAGGCTCTCTTCTTCTTCCGAAAGCAGCTTCGCGACCTCGGGCGGCAGATCCGGAACCATGGCCGAGGAGGGCGCCTGGGCCGGTGCGTCCGGCGGAATCGATTCGCCGATGGCACGGCCGACGATCATCGTGCGAAGCTTTTCGGTCTGCTTCGCCAGCTTGAATCGCAGCGCCTGGCTGACCATCTCGTTTTTGAACTCGCCGGCCAGTTCGGCCAGCGACCACTTCGACCCGGCCCTGGGGACCAGCGTCACGACGATGTGATCATTGTCCGGCATGTCGCAGTGGACATAGCAACGGTCAAGAAAAACGAACGCCGTGCCGAAAAGCGCGTCCGTCGAGTAAAGCGACTTGTGGAAACGTATCACCGCGGCGTCACCCTTTACGGTGGCCATGAATTCGGACCTGGAATCGGCCTTCTTGGCAGGCATCACTCTGTCCTCCAGAAAAATCGGTGTGTTGGCGGCCCCCCCGAGGCCGGACAAATGCCGCAGCATCATAGCGCCCGCGAAAAAGCCTTGTCAAGGCATGCCGGCTCCGCCGCACGCCCCACGATCCGTGCGGGCGAATGAAAATTTGCCCGCCCCGGTCCAGCAAAATGCCTTCAGTCGCGCTGCGCCCCCCGCCCCGTACGGGCGAATGAAAATTCGCCCGCCTGTGTGAAAATTCGCCCGCCGGGCCTGAAATTTATGTACGGGCGGATTACATCCGCCCGCCCCGGCTCTGCAAGATGCAGTAGTCAGCCTCCCTTCCTCGTACGGGCGGATTACATCCGCCCGCTGCGGTCGAGCAAAATGCCTTCCATCGCGCCCGTCGGTTGCCTGCCCCGGGCTGATGCGATCCGCCCCCCGATCCGTAAGGGCGAATGAAAATTCGCCCGTCTGCGTAAAAATTCGCCCACCGGGCCTGTGATTATTTATTGTTGATTAGTCGGGGCGACTGGATTTGAACCAGCGACTCCCTGGTCCCGAACCAGGTGCGCTACCAGGCTGCGCTACGCCCCGTTGTCAAGGTCGGATGCCACCGCGTCGCAGCGTCTCGATTGCCTGGCGGTAATCGGCGGCCTTCAGGACCGCTGCCCCGCCGACGACCTCGTCCGCACCGGCCCTGGCGACCCTTTCGATGTTCGAAAGGTTGATGCCGCCATCGACCTGGATCGCGATGTCCCGACCAAAAGCGTCGGAATTTTTGCTCAGCCACGGCAGTTTGTCAAGAGCTTCCGGTATCAGCTTCTGTCCGTAAAAACCCGGGTTGACCGTCATGACCAGGACGAAATCGACAAGCCCAAGATATTCCGACACCATTTCGACCGGTGTCGGCGGATTGATGACGATGCCCGGCGAAACCCCGGCGTCCCTTATCCGGCGCAGGGTGTCACCGACCCCTTCCGTCTCGACATGGACGCTTATCCTGTCGGATCCCGCTTTCACGAAGGCATCGATGTACTTCCATGGCTCGGACAGCATCAGGTGCGTGTCGAACGGCAGCGACGAAACCGGCCGCAGGTCGGCGATGATTCCCGGGCCCATCGTAAGGTTCGGGACGAAGTGTCCGTCCATCACGTCAAGGTGAATCATGTCGGCGCCGGCCTGTTCAAGCGCAACGACTTCATCGGCAAGCCGGCCCTGGTTGCCGGCGATAAGGGACGGTGAAACCTTGATTGAAAACGGTGGGTTGCCGGATGACATCCTGGGTGACCTCGCAACGGGAATCAGAACGGGCGCGGGTGCGGCGAAGTTCGCGGCGCCCGTGACAGCAGGCCATTCATACCATTTGCCCAGGCCCGCGGCAACCCCGGCCCGGAACCGACGGCACGGTTCCTGTTCCCATTCGGGGCGTGTTGGGTTAACCTTCTGCGCCATGCTCGACCTGTTCGACATAAGAAAATCCTTCGGAAGCCGGACGTTGTTTTCCGGTGTGAACCTGCGGGTCAACCCCAGGGATCGCCTTGGGCTGGTCGGCCCCAACGGCACCGGCAAAACCACGCTTTTCCGGATAATCTTGAACGAAATCAGTCCCGATTCCGGCCGCGTCGAGGTCCAGAAGAACATCCGCATGGGATATCTGGCC
>JAKPTZ010000031.1 GCA_029555025.1 Deltaproteobacteria bacterium | reverse complement strand
AAATCCCAGCCTTGTAAGGGCGAATGAAAATTCGCCCGCCATCATCGACCGGCAACAATCCGCACATCCGCGCACGGTCGAATAATAATTCACCCTTACACGACTGACCCTTGTCCGGGGTTTCTTTTCCTGATACATAACCCGATGACCCGACCGGTTCGCCGGCTGGTCAAGGGGGGTCTTGACGGGTAATCATGCCGCCGCTGACACGAGCAAGCCTGGATCGATGGATGTTCAACAAGGACGGGATGGACTACGGCCCGTTTTCCGTCCGCGAAATTGAACAGATGATCGATTCCGGCGAGTTGCTCGGCACCTCGGAAATCATCAACTACAAGTCAAAGATCGTCGCGCCGGTTTCCCAGGTCCCGTATTTCGCCCAGTATCTGGACGAAAAGGAAAAACGTGACCGCGAGGCGGCCAGAAAGGCCGAAATCGAGCACGACCACACCACCGCAATCAAGGACAGCAAACGGCGGCACACGCTTCCGCTGGCAATCGGCGGCGTCCTTGTCGTCGTGTTTTCCATCACGGCCTGGGCACTGCTTCGCGATCCCGAAATCCCGACTTCCGGCTATCCGGTCACGTTCTTCCGTGACCTTACTTTCCCGCAGTTGAACCCGTTGAAGCCACGGCTTGCATCCCCGGTCGAATTCGTCGCCGAGGACGAAGACAAGGCTGAAAGCGCCGCCAAGGTCGCCCGCAAACCTCGCGGCCCTTCCCGGCAAGCCCCCGGCGTGGTACCGGAGCCCGTCCTCGACTTCTCGTTCTCCGGATCGGCCGAGGCGACCCGCGAATTTTCATCCGGCGACCTGGAAGTGCTGAAGTCGGGGGTCACGCCCGGCCTGATTCGATGCTTCCAGAAGGAACTTTCGAGCGTCGAGGGATTCTCGGGCGGAAAGATTGTCTTTTATGTGATGCCGAAGGGAAAGGTCGCGCTTTCGAAGGTTGAAACGAAGCCAGCCGCGTCGGGAAGCCTTGTATCTTGCGTATCTTCTGCCGTCAATTCAAAAAAGATCCCGCCTTACAAGGGCGATATCCAGATCATCGAAATTCCGCTTTACGTTTCCGCGCGGTGACTTTCAGCCTTCGCGACCGAACGCCTGCGCCGATCGGCCTTTCTCTTTCTGGCCTTTTCCGCCTCGACACCAGCCCGGGACTTCACGCCATTGACTTCGTAATCGATCAGGTCGGCAAGCCGCTGACGGGCGCGGTAACGGTTCAGGCCCTGGGTTCTTTCTTCCTCGCACCGCACGGAAATGCCTGTCGGACGGTGCGTCAGGATCACGCACGTGGAAACCTTGTTGACGTTCTGTCCCCCGTTTCCACGTGAATGCGTGAACTGTTCATCAAGGTCGGCCTCGACGATGCCAAGATCGGCCATCCGTTGCAGCAGGGCCTGTTTTCGAGCTGGAGTGACGGGAAAATCAACCATCCGGCAACCGGCCAGTGAATTACCAGGAAATATCGACCTTTTCGCGGCTGATCGTGGTATCGCCGCCATGCCCGCAGACAACAATCGTGTCGGGCTTCAGTGTGAAAAGGCGCAATTTCAGGGACGACTGAAGGGCTTCCCAGTTTCCGCCGTAAAGGTCGGTTCTTCCAACGCCGTCCCGGAAAAGGGTGTCCCCCTGGACGATGATGTCCGGCCTGCCTTCGAACAGCAGGCCGATTCCGCCCATCGTGTGGCCAGGCAGATGGATGACCCGGGCATTGGTGCGCCCGACCTTGAGAAGTTGTCCGTGTTCAAGAAAAACCGTCGGCATGACCTGCTGCGCGCCGCGATAGCGGGTGGCCGCGGCCGGACCCATGAAGGCCTCGACCTGGACGTCCATGTGCTGATAAAGCAGCAGATCGTCCCGATGCATCGCAATCGGTATCCCGTACATGGTCGCAATCGCCGAAGCCTCGGCACAGTGATCCACGTGACCGTGGGTCAGCACGACCATGACCGGACGAACCCCGGTAAGCCTGACCCGTTCCGAAATCAGATCGACTCCGCCGCCCGGATCAACCACCAGGGCCTCCTTCGACGCCTCATCCTCGACAAGGATGCAGTTCGTGTCGAAGGGACCGACAACAATACGATGTATTTTTACGCCTGCCATATCACATTACTCAGCTTGTCACTATAACTATGCAGGGAACATTATCAACGACCCAGAAGGTCGTCAACTGGATCCTTGGCATTTTTCTTCGGCTGTTCCTTCGCGGCGTCAATCAGCGGATTCAGCCTGGGCAGGTCGCTTCCGGATTCGCCCCAGGACTTCATCACCGCCGCATCCACCGCGACGTCAGCCCAGCGGACTGTATAAGAGTTGAACGATTCAGTCCAGTCCTCGACATCGACTGTTATGTTTGAGCCGTGCCAGCGCAGCTCGGAAATGAAGCGCCTGTCGGCATCGCCCGGCCTGTTCTGGTAAAGCGGATTGCCGTAAGCGGCGGCAAGCGCCTGGCGCACCGGGCCGAAATCCTTGGATTCCCACGTCCGCACCAGTTTGTAAAGAACACCGTTGGTGAAGAAGTAATAGAAATGTTCGTAGCCTTCCTGGACATGCAAGGCTTCCTCGCCCATCCCGGTCTTGAACTCGCTGCGGATTATCGACACGTTCCAGCCGGCCTTGGAGCCGTCAAACACGATCCAGTCGGTCGCGACTTCGGCAAGCCGCTTGTTCATTGCCTGAAGCAGATCGTCACTTTTGCGCACATCCTTAGTCTTAGCCATTTCGGCTGTATAGTATGCGCGCACCCGCCCCTTCACGAATTCCTCGGCCTGGGCCTTGGTAATCCCGAACTGGAATGACTCAAAGCTCTTGTCGATAATCACGGGGCCCTTCAATTCCCCGGCGTTGGCCGCCTGTTCGACCTTCGCAGGCTTCGTCCCGGCCTTCGGCTTGGCACCGACGTCGAAGGAAACAGCCACGATCAGGGCAAGTGACGCCACCGCAACGCCGGCAACGACGATATTGCGAAACATGATTCACCTCCAGAGCCTGGGCATACTTACCAGACATTGTAAGGCTCTCGGCAGATTCCCGCAAGAAATCGGACAATTATACGGCGCATTCTACAGCAGCCAAGCGGCCGGCGGTTCCCCGGGAGACGTTTTCCTGATAGATTCGGGCACAGCCACGAAACGGGGGATCATCTTGCTTGAATCAGTTTTCCATATAAAGGAACGCGGTTCGACCGTTCGCAGGGAAGTTTCCGGCGGATTGACGACCTTCATCACGCTTGCGTACATCATCGTCGTCAACCCGGCCATCCTGGAGGCCGCCGGAATCCCGAAGGACGCGTCGATGGCCGCCACCATCTTCACGGCGTTCATCGGCACGATGATTATGGGGGTTTGGGCGAACCGGCCGTTCGCGATAGCGCCCTACATGGGTGAAAACGCCTTTGTCGCCTTTACCGTCGTGAAGGTTCTTGGCTTTTCATGGCAGACGGCACTTGGCGCCATATTCCTCAGCGGTTTCCTGTTTTCAATACTGACCGTGCTTGGCGTAAGAAAAGCGCTCGTCCAGTCCATACCTATGGGATTGAAGTCCAGCTTCGCCCTGGGAATCGGGCTGTTCCTGGCATTTGTCGGATTCAACGAAATCGGACTGGTTCGCCTTGGAGTTCCCGGGGCGCCGGTCACGATGGGCGACGTGTCGTCGCTGCCAGTGGTGATCGGAATCGCCACCACCTTCCTGATGGCCGTACTGATGTACTGGAAGGTGCCGGGGGCCATACTTCTGGCGATCCTTGGCGGGGCGACAGCCGCCTTTGCAACCGGCGTCGCGCCATGGCCGGGTGCAATCGTATCCAGTCCGCCATCCATGGCGGCAACGTTCATGCAATTCGACCTGAAGGGAGCGATGTCGTTGTCGTTTCTGAATGTCGTCCTTGTTGTCTTCGTGATGGACTTCGTCGATACGATGGGAACCCTTATCGGGCTGTCGGCCAGGGCCGGCATGCTGGACAGGGATGGCAACCTTCCCCAGATCGAAAGACCGATGCTCGC
>JAKPTZ010000090.1 GCA_029555025.1 Deltaproteobacteria bacterium | reverse complement strand
GCGGACATCAAACCGCGAACCTGAAGCCAGATCGAAGTGACCATCAGGAGGTGCGCGATCGAGGCCGAAACCAGGATCACGCGGCTGGCACGTCCGATGAACGGCAGAAACACCAGCAGTCCGCATATCGCAGGCAGCAGTATCAGCGCCCAGAGCATCGTTCGGTCCCTCCGACGCCTTCAGCGTCCGTCCCTCAGGTTCGACAACCGGTCGATGTCGATGTGATCGAACTCCCGGTTGATGTGGTAAATGATGATTCCCATTACGAAAACGGCCGCCATCAGATCCAGCAGCACGCCCATCTGCACCAGCCAGGGTTCGCTGACGGCGAAGGTGACGCCGAACAGGTAAACCCCGTTTTCAAGCACCAGAAAACCCAGGACCTGGGTGATCGCCTTCCTGCGCGCGACCAGCAGGAAAGCGCCAGTCAGGATGGTGAACAGCGAAATCGGGACCAGGATCTGGTCGACGCCGCCGAGCGGAACGGTCAGCCGCCTGGAGGCGAGGGCGCAGAGCGCCAGCATTGCCGCGCCGATGATCAATGACTTCGTGTATCCGACAAGGGGCTCGATTTCGTTGACGACCTTGGTGCGATCGATTGCGCGCAGCACCAGCGCGGGCAGAACGATGACCTTGATGGCTGTCGAGCCGGCCATCATCGCGATGATCCACCAGTCCTCGCCGGCTGACGAGAGCAGGGGCAGCAGGTTCAGTGCCAGCGCCTGAATCGCAACCGCGCCGACGCAGGAGCGCAGCCTGGACGCGCCGAGCAGACGGAAGTTCAGCAGAATCAAACAGATCGCCAGCAATTCCAGGATCGTCTGCATCCGTTACCTCAGTCCCAGGCCCACCGCGAGCAGCCCAAGCACCATCGCAACCACCAGAAGCTGCGGCACCTTCAGCAGCTTGAGGCGGGCCATGATCGATTCGATGACGCCGATGAGAATGCCGATTACAAACACGCCGCACACGCCGGCCACGATGTCGAAGGCCGCGTCGCCGGTCCGCATCGGAAGCGCGACCGAGATGACGATGGCCGACCAGATCCACAGCTTCAGCGCCGACGCGTACTCGATCATCGCCAGATCCAGGCCGCAGTGATCGAGGATCATGACTTCATGGATCATGGTCAGCTCGAGATGCGTTGTCGGGTCATCGACCGGGATTCGGGCGTTTTCGGCCAGCAGAACCAGCATCAGCGCGGCGGCGACCAGGATAAGGACGCCTTCGCCGCGCATGTTCCCGGCGGCGGCCCACGAGTGATCCAGCATGGTTGACAGCGACATGCTGGATGAAAGGATTGCCAGCGCGATCAGGCAGGAGAAAAGGGCGACTTCGGCAAGGGCCGAGAACTGGACCTCGCGACTCGCGCCCATGCCCTCGAATGGGGAACCGGTGTCGAGGGCCGCGGCGACCGTGAAGAAGCGGACGAGTCCGAAGGCGTATGCCAGGAAGATGAAGTCGCCGCTAAAGGCAAGCGGACCGGGCACTCCGCAGAGTGGAAGCACCGCCAGCGCCGCAAGAACCGCTCCGAGCGTCACGGACGGGCTGGCGCGGAAAACCCAGCTTGTGGTGCGGCTGTAGACCGGGGCCTTGCGGGCCAGTTTCCACAGGTCGCGGTAGGGCTGAAGCAGGGTCGGTCCGTGCCGTCCGCCGAAGAACGCCTTGACGATGCGGATGATCGAGAGCAGCGCGGGCGCCAGCAGAAGCGCGAGAAGAACCTGGATGGCGGAGATGATCATGGATGTCACCTCAGGTTCCAGATCATCAGGATGATGATCGTGACGAAGATATACATAAGGTAAAGGTGCGTGGAACCCTGCTGCAGGCGCGACACGAGCGAGGCCAGTCTTGTGACCCCGCGTGCGGCCGGTTCGAACACGCGCGCCATCAGAACGTCATCGGTATGGGTTTCGAGCGAGGCCGCCGTGGGGAAGAATCCTTCGGGGGCCTGCACGTGCCGCCGCGTGCGCAGGACGATACGGAACATGCGCACTATGGGGTCAGCGAAGGACGAGGCGCTGTACTGGACCCTGGGCGAGGCGGCGGCATAGCCGCAGTCCCAGGTAGGCGACACGGTCGAGGCGCGTCCCTTCAGAACGTGGCTTCGCAGAAGCGCGGCAGCCAGCACCAGCAATACAAGCAGGACCGTGGCGACGGTGATGTCGGCCAGCAGGTTGAACACCTGCAGCGAGTCCGGGAAAGACGCGGCCGTGGCGGCCATGCCGGTGGCGGTGCCGGCCATTTTTGCCAGCCAGGGGGCGCCCAGGGCGAGGCCGACGCAGAACACGGCGAGCGTGATCATCGGGCCCAGCATGGCGCGGGGCGACTCGGTGGCGTTGGCTGGAGCGGGGCCGCGCGGTTCGCCCAGGAAGACGGCTCCGGCGGCCTTGGTGAAGCAGGCCAGGGCAAGTCCGCCGATGATGGCCAGCGACAGCGCCGTTACCACACCGGCCCAGATCGCGCCGCCCGACACGATCAACATGAAGGCGCCCGCGTAGATCAGGAATTCGCTCATGAAGCCGTTCAGACCGGGCAGTCCCGAGATCGCGGCGGCGCCGGTAAGGAATGTCGCGCCGGTAACGGGCATGCGTTTCATCAGTCCGCCGAGTCTGTCGATATCGCGGGACCCGGTTGCGTGAATGACCGAGCCGGCGCCCATGAAAAGGAGGCTCTTGAAGACGCCGTGATTCAGGGTGTGCAGGATGGCCCCGGCATATCCGAGCATGGCCACCAGGTGGTTGCCGGTCGCGGAACCGACCAGTCCGATCCCCATGCCCAGGACGATTATGCCGATGTTCTCGATGCTGTGGTAGGCCAGGAGTCGTTTCAGGTCATGCTGCGCCAGGGCGAACAGCACGCCCAGAATGCCCGAGGCGGAACCGATGACGACCAGGGTCCAGCCCCACCAGAGCGGGGGCGCGCCAATCATCGAAATAATGCGAAAAAGACCGTAGATGCCGGTCTTGATCATCACGCCGCTCATCACGGCCGAAACGTGTGACGGCGCCGCGGGGTGTGCCTCCGGCAGCCAGATGTGGGTCGGGACCAGGCCGGCCTTTGTGCCGAAGCCCGCGAGCGCAAGCAGGAAGATGGTGTTGGCGAGAGTCTGGTCGGCGCGCAGGTTTCCGGCCACGTTGATCGAGAAGAAGTCCAGCGACGTGCCGTTACCCGCAAGCATGAACATGACGAACAGGAAGGCGGCGCCGATGTGTGTCGTGATCAGGTAGATCCAGCCGGCGCGCGTCACGCCGGGATGCTCGTGGTCGAAGAGGACCAGGAAGAACGATGCCAGCGACATCGACTCCCAGCCGATCAGGAAGGTGAGTCCATCAGCCGCGAAGACGACCAGGAGCATCGAGGCCAGCAGGAGGTTGAACCAGCACCATGAGCGTCCTGCGGCGCGCGGGTCCGTGCCGTGTCCGGACAGGTATCCACGACCGTAGATCGCGGCCAGGGCCGTGACCGTCGAGATCAGGATGGCAAAGATGGCCGATAGCTGGTCGAGGGCTATGTTCATGGGGCCGAGCGGAGTCTGCCAAAGGGTCCAGGCCTGCCAGGATGGGGCGCCCGCCAGCACCGGTACGGCGGATGCGATCGCGAGGGCGGCGCCGGTCACCGCGCCCGAAACGCCCAGAATGGCCGCGCGGCCGGGGTGGCGGCCGGAGTTCAGCATGGCCGCGATGCCCGAGACGAACAACACAACCAGGGAGGCGCCAAAAAGGACCATGACACTACCTTTCGTTGAAAGGCAGGCGGCAGTACACACCGGCCGTCGCTTGCGGCGCTATTGTAGCCATGGTGGTAGTAAAAGCAACCTGGGGTCAGGGTCAGGCGTAGGGGCGAACCGCCTCCGCGTAGGGGCGAATGACAATTCGCCCTTTCCGCGAAACGCCTAGAATTTGACCTTTTTGAAGATGAACTCGGGCAGGTGAATGATGACGAACATGATGAATCCCCAGAAGAACGGCACATAGGCCGTGTTCATGTGGTAGCGGGTGGCTCTAAGCATGCATCGCGCCACCTTGTCGGGCTGCGACGTCAACAGCCCCTTCTTCAGGGTGGCCGTCATCGGGGTGTCCACGAATCCCGGCTTCAGCGTGGTGACATGCACGCCGGACGCCGCCAGGCGGGCCCGCAGTCCCGACAGGTAGGCGGTCAGTCCCGCCTTGGTCGAGCCGTACAGGTAGTTGCTGGCACGCCCGCGATCGCCCGCGACCGATGAGACGGCCGCGATCAGGCCCGCCCGGTTCTGTTCCATGTGAAGGGCAATGTGCTCGAGAATAGTCATTGCTCCGACATAGTTGATCTGCGCCATGGTCGCGGCCAGTTCCGGGCGCCGGTGGGCATCGGCCTCGTCGACCATCGCCCCGAAGAACAGCCAGGCCTCGTCGATCCGCTCGACATTCGCCAGCAGGTTCTGCATGAAAACCCCATGACCCGCCGTGTTGCGCGCGTCGAATTCCACGACCACGGGCTTGTTCCCCTGCGACCTCAGTTCAAGGTCGGACGCGATCTTGTTCAGCACGTCCGGGTCGTTTCCGGCCAGAATCAGCCGACTCTCACGGCACAGCAGCCTGGCCACCTCACGCGCAATCCCCGACGACGCGCCAAGTATCAGTATGTTTTTCATCTGTAGCTCCTGCTTCCGTACACTCTGTCCGCCATCACTCAGCGAACCAGGCCAAGCCTGCGCGCCATGTCCGACTGGAAAACGCATCCAGGGTCGTACTTCGCCTTCACCTGCTTGAAGTCGGCCACGCGCGGGTACATCTTCTCAAAGGTGGACCTGTCCATACGGCCGTCCTTCGCCAGGTACAGACGTCCGCCGAAATCCAGCACCTTATTGTCCCATTCCCTCATGTTTTCCAGGATTTTTCCGTCACCGTACGGGAAATCCAGCGCCAGGAAGAAGCCGCCCATCGGGAACGACAGCGGGGCAGGGTTCTCGATCTCTCCGAACTTCTTCAAAACGGCCAGGAACGATGCCTTGCCGGTGGCGCTTATCATCTCAAGCAGGGTGCGGATACCCTTCAGGCTGGCCTCCGGCGGGATCAGGAACTGGTACTGCAGCAGACCGGGCTTTCCGTAAATCCTGTTCCAGTGGGAAATCGCGTCAAGCGGATAGAAGAAGCTCTCGTAGTCCATCAGTGTTTCCAGCTTCTTCGGATGCTTGGCCTGGTATGCGAAATTGAACGCCGACACCGTGTATTTGTTCAGGACCCACGACGGGAAGTTGAACGGCACTGTCAGTTTCAGTTTGTTAGCCACCTGTAGCGGATTCCTGCCCCTGGGAACCTCGTGCGGTTCGGCGAAGCGTCCCTTCATCATGATGCTCTGGCCCAGCTTGCCGCCACCGGCCACGCAGTCGATCCATGCGACGGTCATCGGCCATTCGTCCGTGTTGTCGAACTCGTGGAAGATCGCTTCCAGGTTCGATGCACGGATGCCTTCGTACCTGATGTAGCTGGATTTGATCCGCATCAACTCGATTTCGACGCTGAGCACGACGCCGGTAAGCCCCATGCCGCCGCAGGTCGCGTAGAACAGGTCGGGATGCTTGTCCGGCGAACACACTATCTGCGATCCGTCCGCCAGCATCATGTGCAGACACTTGAGATAGTTGTGTAGCGGCAGTTTGCTTTTGCCATGCACGTCGCACGCGACGCATCCGCCGATGGTCGGGTGGGCGGTTCCGGGCGTGACGGGCAGGAAGTACCCGCGTGGAATAGCGAATTCCAGTATTTCCTTCAGAGTGACGCCGGCCTCGACGTGCAGAAGACCGGTGTCCGCGTCAAACGCCAGAAAACGGTTCAGCGGCTTCATCGACAGGCATATGTTTCCCGCGTTCAGGGACGCGTCCGCATACGAAAGTCCGGTGCCGCGCGCCAGGAAGCGGAAATCGCCGCGCCTGCGCAGCGCCTCGCCGGCCATGAAATCCTCCCACACCGGCACCACGCGCGCCTGTGAGCGCGGGTACCGTCCGAAGCCTTCAAGCTCGGCAAGCGGGTACTTCAGAAGGTCTGACTTGTTCATGTTGTCACTATCCTGTTATGACCGGCATCCTCCGGCCACCTGCCGCCTGAACCGGTATCAACCGATCCATCGGCGATGGGGATGAAGCGATCGGGAACCCCCGGGGCGCGCTGCATCGCGACGCCCCCTTCATCGGTCAGCACCTTCAGGTAGCCGGCCGTCTCGTTGGCAAGCATCAGTATTTCCCACCTGAAGTTCTTGCCGAATAGTTCACATGTAACCTGAAACACGGTCCGCGCGCCAGTTTTCGTTACTATCCCGCGAACGCGCGACAACCTGATCTCCTGGGTTCGCATGATCATTCGGGCACGCGCGCCTACGTCGGCGAAAGTGCCGCCGTGACCGGGACAACCGATCAGCCCGGTCAGCGACGCCGATTCCACCAGACTCGCCCGATATCGCGGCAGTGCCTGGTGGTACCTGTCCTGGTCGCGATAATCCAGCGCCGGACTTGAAGCCACATGGGGCAGGATATGGTCACCGGTGAAAGCCAGCTGCATGTCGTCCATAACGAACACAACGTCGGCCGGCGAGTGCCCCGGGCGGTAACTCCATGAAATTCTGCGGCCACCGATATCGACCACGTCGGGCAGCGGCATCGCGTCGGGGCAGGGCACGGCGGTCGACGACAGCGAGTCCAGCATCGTTCTGGCCCGGTCGCCCACGTCGCCTTCGAAACCCATCAAGTCCAGCAGCGGCGCCATCTCCTGGATCTCGACGGTGGAAACCGCCTTGAAGTCACGCACGCGCCGCAACTCGCTCTCGTGCACCAGAACCGGACACCCAGCCTCACCCGCCACCACACCGGCCCCGCCGCAATGATCGATGTGCGCGTGGGTAAGCAGCAGCATGCGGATATCGGTCATTCTGCGTCCGATATCCGCCAGCGCGCCGCGTAATTCTTTGTTTGACGCGTCCGTTCCGGTTCCGGCGTCAAAAAGGATCGGCTCATCGCCGTCCAGGAGCCACACGTTGACGTCGCCGGTTTCATATCCGGTCGTCAACACGATCCGGTACACTCCCGGCGCGGACAGCCATATTCGATCGCCGATCCTGGTCTCACGCGGGTTGTCGGTGCGGGCGTCCTGAGTGTTCATACTCTTCCAGACAATAGTGTCGGGATTACATGTCCGCGGTGATGAAACCGTAGTAGCGGCCCATCCAGTAAGGCAGCAGGTATCCGGTCGGGACGTCCACGTTCCACGGGGCCTCGCCGCACGTCTCACGGCTGTAGGGGTCTCCCCACCATTCGAAGGTCGAGGCGCAACGCTCGCCAACCGGAACCGGGAACTCGGCCTGGAACTGACCGTCGAAACGCGACTCGCAGTAGCCGGGGTAGGCCGATGCCGAGTCGCCGAAGTGTGCGGCCTGCGACGTCCTGAATTCCCGCAGGCTGCAGATGCCGTCGGAGACCAGGTCATACGCGTGCGGATTGTCGGCGTCCAGACGTTTCATAGCGGCATAGCCGAAGTTGAACCACGGGTTCTTCTGCTTCTCGATGGCGCGCGGCTGGTCGCCTTCGTTCATGAAGTGATTGGCCCATGCGGCCTGGACCTTTTCCTTCAGGGCGATGTCGTCCGCGAACCATGCCAGGTGGTGGATCGCCGCGAAGACCATGCTGAAGTTGTTGTAGTTCGCCTTGCAGCCTTCCGACCCGACGTAAAGGACCAGGTTGTCAAGCTCGGAATCGTACGCAGGTTCCCCGTCCCAGGGCCAGCCTTCGCAGATCTTGCCCTCGCTCTGAAGCAGACATTTATCATAGAAGTCGCGCAGATCTTTGCGGCCCGAGGCCGTGGCCGCCATCAGCATGAAGTCCAGCGAGTGGACGGCCAGGAATCCAGGCGCGTTCGCGAACGAGTACACGTTCATCTTGCCGTGTTCTGTGTCGCGTCCATCCCAGTCCTTGAAACGCATCCAGTTGACCATCAGATGATTGCCGATCTGGCCAAGCATGTTCGCCGCCGAGGTCTTGATCTGCTTGTCATCCACCAGCCGCCACACGGCGCCCAGCGCGAACATGTGACCGGCGTACTCGTCCTGCGACACGTTGTCCAGCAGGCACCAGTCGGCATATTTGACCGGAACGCATACGTCGTGCTTGACCCATTCCATCGTGTTTCCGTCGACCGTCTGGATGCAGCCGTCCGACGCGATCTTCAGCCATCGGTTGTCGTCCTTCTCAACGTCCGGGATATAGGATTCCAGGTCGGTGGGGCAGGCGATTCCGTCGACGCCGGCCGGGATGTACTGGCGGGTGAACAGTCCGGGCACGCCGGTGATCTCCATGCGCCATTTCTCGCCTTCCATCAGCGTGCGGATGATCTCGAGAGCCTCGGAATCCTTGGTGGCGGCGTAACGGTACGCCTGGGACGCCAGGTACAGCGCGCTCCACAGACCGTCGTTCTCGCCGGTGTGCCAGGTCGCCACGTCCTCCCAGGTTGCCTCGGCCTCGGAAACGGTCGGAGCGTAACAAGGGGCGACCTGGTCGCCTGTGCATGCTACCTCGCCCTTCGGCAGCGTAACTCCCGCCAGCCACTTGAGCTGCGGATTGATGTGCAGTCGGCCAGCAATTTCATCGTAGTACGTGGCCTTGATGCCCAGAGACTCCGTCGTGGCGGCGGGGTTGTCCTCGCACTTGTCCCACGTGGGCGAGCCCCATTTCCATGGCTCGACGCACTGGGCCGACAGCCCGTCGGTCGACGCCTCGCACAGTCCGCCCATGGTCGCCACGCAGTTGTTGGTCTCGAACCACAGGCCGGAGTGGCACTCCATCACCTTGTAGCCGTCCTCGCTGCACTTCACTTCAGTGCCGTTGCACTCCGGCGCCTTGCCGGTCTCGGTGGTGACCATCTGCTGAAGCTCTTCAAGATAGCGTGACTGCAGGTACTGGCCGCCGGACAGGGACTTGTTGTACAGGATTCTGTCGTCATCGTCGCGCCACTGCTGCCACGAGAGGATGTATCCAAGCCAGTCCTGTCCCAGGCCGACCGTCATTACCTTGCCGCCTGAACGCGCCAGGACGCGCTCGATCTGCTTGCCGAACTCCGGCAGTCCCTCGCCCGGTACCGTGATCAGGTGAACGTCGCCGATGGTCGTCCAGTTGAACTGCGTGTCCATCGTCGATTCCGGATCGTCCATTTCTTCGGCCGAAGGCACATCGAAGTGCAGCGGGCCGATTTCGACATAGTCGAACATGGTGTAATCAAGCATGACCGGGACCGTGGTCTCGGGATGGAACCCAAACTTGTGGAACCGATGTTTCAGTCCTGTCTCCGGCACCGGAGTCTCGTTCTCGAGGTCCGCGAACGCCAGATCGGCCAGGCCTGTGCCCAAACAGCTGACCGCGGAGATGAACTCCTGCCTGAGGTCGGGATCCTGGTAACCCTCGGGGAACATGTCTTCCATCACGCACGGTTCCTCGCCGGGCTTGTCCAGCATGTAACCCTCGGTGTAGACAGAGCCGACCATGCCCTGGACGTAGACAGCCGGGGCGCCGGTCAGTTCTTCCATGCGCCTGCAGAACGTGCCGATGTGACCGGCCGAGAAGGCCTTGAGCGCCTGCGGGTAGTTCGTGACGTGGGCAGTCCACCTGGTCATCGTGAAGGCGGTCTTGCCGGTCGCCTTGTCGACAAAGTGCAGCGTCTGGATCGCCGTGTCGTCGGCGTAGATGTCGCTGTCGTAGTTCGGGGCGGTCGCCGTGTTCGCGTGGAAGATGTCGACCGGGCGCAGGTCGGCCCATGCCTTGACTGCCGCGTCAAGCACCTGCTCGCGCATGAAAGCCGCGTATTCCTCATCGCGACCGGATCCGTCCAGCGGACCCCACAGACCCATCGTGTCGGTCGAGTGATGCGTGTGGGAAGCGGTGATGATGATGCGCCGGCCATCGAAGTTGTCGATGCCGAATTCCTGCAGGAACTTTTCAGCCGCCGCCTCGTGAATCAGATCCACGTCGTAACGCAGCATGCCGACCAGGTCGGTAGCCACGAAGATTACAGCCTCGCCGGTCGCGTTGTCGCGGACCGCTATGGCGCGGGCCAGCAGCGGGTCATGCACGCCTTCCGCGAAACGGCAGTAGTCCGGAACGTTCATACAGTTGCCGTAGCCGCCCATGGTGGTTCCGACTTCGCCGCTGAGGTCCGTGATGCCGATACCCGCCGAGTACCCGGTAGTGACCACCGGAATATCCGATGTGTCGCCAGTCACGTCGGCCGTGTCGGTTTCAACCGTGTCGGTGGCGTCCGGCGTCTCGTTTCCGTTGTCGCCGCAACCCGCGGCAATCGCCGTCAGTCCGGCGATCACGGCCATGGTCGCGATTCTCTTCAGCATTTCTCGTAGATTGGTCATCGGGTGTCTCCTCGGCTCCTGCGTTGGTCATCGTTTCGCGGCACCGTGCGCGCACGGACGCCGTGGGATTCTAGACTATTGAATGGACGGGGTCAAAACAGTCCGGGGCGAAATTCAGTCCCACGCGGCGCGGAATCGGGGCTGTTTCACGGCATTTGTGTTGTTGCATTGGTCGACTGTGAAACATAGAATGAACGGCGTGCATACCCATTCGAGGTGAATCAATGAATCTTCGTGGCGTTATCGGGTGCTGGGCAATGGTGTCATGCTGTCTGCTGGCGGCCTGCGGAACGGGTGGTTCCGGTTCGGACAACCAGGGCGCCCTGGATGTTCTGCAGTCCGATACTGCCGACGCCGTCGACGTGGCGCGGGAGGACCGCATGGAGCCGGGAGATCAGGCAATTGGCGGCGACACGGCCGACGCTGTCGACCCCGTGGATGTCGAACCGGGTGATGACGGCCTTGCCACGGATACGACCGCCGCCGGCTGCAAGCTCGCGGTGCTGCCGGAATCCACCAGTTTCGGCACGACCCAGGTCGGTTCACCGGTGACCCGCCAGGTTCGGCTTGTGAACAGTGGCGCCGGGGTGTGCAAGGTCAATTCGGTCGTGGTCTCCGACTGTCCCGTTTTCCCGCCCGGCGAACCGAAGTGTCCAGCCTCCGGCGACGCTGTCGCTTCGTCCATCTTCACCATTGTTTCGGATCTGCCCGGCGCGGAAGGAATTGAGGCCGGGGCATCGTTCAACATTCAGGTCAAGTTCGAACCGACCGAGACTGACCAGAACGTCGGTCCGGCCGGTCAGAGATGGGCAATCCTTTTCGTCACGGTGCAGGACGACAAATCCGATCTTCAGACCGTGATTCCCGACTGCGGCGGGCCGTGTCAGCCAAACATGCTCGGATACACCGGTTCGGGTAGCACCGCCATCCTTCCGGAAGTCATCGACTTCGGCGTGGTGTCGCCCGGTTGCGCGTCCAAGGGAATTGAGGTTTGCGTTTACGGCACGGGAGTCGTTCCCGTATCTCTTGATCTTGTGTCGATTTCCTCATGCGGCGATGAGTTCTCCATTCCGTCTCCTTTGTCGCTCCCGGAATACCTTGAACCGAGTATGTCGACGTGCTTCGGTATAGTCTACGCCCCGTCCGGTGCGGGCAACGATGAGTGCACGCTGAGTCTGATCGTGAACGGAGCCGCCAGATCCGTGTTGAGTGTTCCGATCAAGGGCTCCAGCATCGCGGACAGCGCCCAGACCGATCGGTTCGTGCATTCCAGAAGCGACGCCGTCGACATTCTGTTCGTCCTGGACGACTCCGGGTCCATGTGTGACGAACAGGCCGTCCTGCTGGACGCCTTCGAAGGCTTTATCGAAAACGCTCAGGTATGGAACAACGACTTTCACATCGGTGTCATCAACGTGGACGCCGTTACGCCAGGCGTTGCCGGTCACCTGAACCTGGGGGACCGCACGGACCCCGTGCGCTATCTGGTGCGCTCTGCGACCATCGTGGAGGATTTCGTGGCAATGGCCGACATCGGCTGCGATGGATCGACATACGAGGAAGCCGGCCTGCATGCGGCATTGACCGCCCTTATGCCGCCGCTGACAACGGACACGACCGTCGCGTGTGACCAGGACACGGACTGTTCGTCGAATCCGGTCATCTGCCCGGATCCGGCCGACTGCCCGTACATCTGCGTGCAGGATACGTGCGCGGGATTCAACAAGGGATTCCTGCGTGATGACGCCAGACTCGAGGTGATAGTGCTGTCCGACGAGGGGGATCTGAGCTGGATGGATGTAGCCACCTATGTGCAGATGCTTCAGGGCCTGAAGGCGGGCAGGGGCGAGGGACAGGTCCATTTCAACGCGATAGTCGGCGTTCAGGACGTGCCCCTTCCGGGCGACGAATACAGCGCCTGCACGTCGCCGACCGGATCGACCGCGGCTGCCGGCACGCGTTACATCGAGGCCGCCGAGGCGACAGGAGGCGTGGTCGGATCGATCTGTCAGGGCGAGTTTGATACCGTCATGAGTGAAATTTCGCAGCAGGCTTTCACCGATGGCGGCAGACTGGAGTATTTCCTCAGCCGTGTCGCGGATTCGTCGACCATTCAAGTCTCGCTTCAGGCGCCGGATGAGACAGTTCCGACCCCGTGCGGCGATGGCTGGGAGTACGTCGAAGCCAGAAACTCGGTGGTTCTGGACGCCGCCGGCAACTGCGTTCCCGAGGCGGACGATATGGTTATCATCGGCTACCAGGTGCTTTGTCTGAATGACTGACCAGGATTAACGGGGCGGGTGGGTTACTTCGCGACCGGAACCAGTTCCATGACGCTTGTCTGACCCTGACCGAACACTTCGGGATTCATCGAAAGCTTCCACAGACGTCCGTTGTTCCAATCCTCGAAGGCGTTCGAGTACGCCGGCGTGGCCGGCCATCCGGACTGGCCGAGGTCGACGATCATGTTCGAGTTCTCGGGCTCGGCAAAATCAAGAACCTGACGGAACGCGGGGCCCTCGCTGACCGGGAAGGTGTCGTAGTCGCCCCAGAATCCGCCGCCGGCGGCCCAGACCGTTTCCCACGAACCGTCGGTTTCGAACGGGCCGACGTCGAACGCGCCGCCCGGGATTGCCTTGCCGAACGCGTGGTGGAACGTGATGGTGTGCAGACGGCCCCAGCGCCACTCGCAAACCTTCGAGCCCAGGACGCGATCAAGGCGTTTGACGGCGCCCTTGAATCCCATGACGAGGATGTCGTCGCGGGTCTCGACCTTTGGTGTTCCCTTCAGGTCCCAGACCTTCGCGTCGGGGCGATCCGCCCAGAGCGTGTCGAAGAATCCGTAGGTGATGCTGAAAATCCTGACCATCTTTTCGAACAGCAGGGGCAGGTCGTCTTCCAGCCCGAGCACCCACGCCTCGCGGTAGGTCGAGAAAAAGACGCTGGCGCCGACCGAGTCCCTGGTCGCCATCATGTCCCAGGCCTTCATCGCTTCCAGCGCCTTCTGTTCCTGCGCGGTCAGTTCGACACCTTCAAGTGCCTTGAAAATGTCGGGCATCAGACGTTCGGCCTGCTTGACGTAGCTGTCGGTGTGCATCTTGCGGAAGTCGTCGCCGGTCCAGTCGTTACGGGTCTTCAGCAGTTCGCGTATGCGCGCCGCGCGGTATCCCGGCATCGAGTCGATGCTGAACGGGAAGGGGTAGTCCGAAGCCGGCACGACCTGGTTGTTGGCCGTGACTATCATGCCCGACGGCGGGTCGTACATCTGCGGGAGCTGATCGAACGGAATGAATCCGTCCCATTCGTATTCGCCGGTCCAGCCGGGAACCGGAACCGTGCCGTCGAAGGTGCGGCGCATCGGTACGAGGCCCAGCGGGAAGTAGCCGATGTGGCCCTGGTCGTCGATCGCGACCCAGTTCTGGATCGGCAGACCCCAGGTCTTCAGCGCGTCACGGAACTCCAGAACCGTCTTCGCGCCCAGCCACTTCATGACGGTCGTGATCTCGTCCGACGGCTGGACAGCCGCGGTCTTGAGCGCGATCGGCGCGGCGTCGGCCGGAAGGCCGCCGATGGCGGAGTCGTTAAGGATCGGTCCGTGGCGGGTGTAGCGGAGGTCGAACACAAAATCCTCGTACTTGTTGCCCTTGCGCACGCGGATTGTTTCCTTTTCCACACGGAAAGGCTCGGAACCGTTTTCGGTCAGGTACCTGGAAGGATCGTTCGGATCCAGCTTTTCAAGGTAGATGTCCTGGACGTCCGCGAAGGTGTTGGTGGAAGCCCAGCCAACATGCTGGTTGCGTCCGAGCAGCAGCAGGGGGGTGCCGGGCAGGACCGCGCCGATCGCGTCGATGCCGGGTGCGTTGAGATGACAGATCATGAACGTGCCGGGCGCCATGTGCAGCAGGTGCGGGTCGTTAGCCAGGATTGCCTTGCCGGACTTCGAGTGCGCGCCGGAAACCGCCCAACTGTTGGACGCGGCCTGGCTGAAGTACGGGCCGGCCTGTTCCTGGACGGTCGCCAGGGTGGACAGCACGGCGCTGACCGCCGGCTCCCACTGGGCGATGTTTTCGCCACGATCAACCAGGATCTTCAGGGGATTGGCCCTCATCGGATCGGGGTCCAGGCGCGGCATCGTCGAGTAGTCGTGATCCTCGCGCTCAATGATGTGCGGTCCCCACTGCGGAACGCCGGGGTGGATGTCCTGCTGGGCATCCGGGCCGTTCACGGCGGCCAGCACGAAACGCATCATCTCCCACGGGAAGTTGGTCGAAAGCTCGAACGTGGTCAGGCGCGCGACGTTCAGAACGTCGACCACGTCCCACGGCATCGGCGCGGTGCCCAGAAGGCTGTATTCGATCGAGATCGGTTCGCCCGAGGCGATGTAGGAGTTGATGCCGCCGATGTAGCTTTCGAGCATGGCGCGGCTTTCGGCATTGAGAGCCTGGACTTGACGCGTTGAATCATGGTTCAGGTTCATGACCCGGAAGAACCGGTCCATGCCGAGAAGATCGTCGAAGGGCATGTCGGCCGGCGCGTCCTGATTGCCCATCAGTTCGGCCATGCGGCCACCGGCCATGCGGCGAAGCGTGTCCATGCCGAACAGGCGTTCGCGAGCGTGAATCCAGCCAAGCGCGTACCACAGGTCGTCCGTGTTCTGCGCGTAGATATGAGGAACATGGTGCTCATCCCAGGTGACCTTGACGGGCTGATGAAGTCCGGGAATGGCGTACTGCCCTTCCGTGACCGGCGACGCGGGTTTCGACACATAGCCGATGAATCGCGACGCGGTGCACGATACGGTCAGGACCGGGAGAATCAGGGCTGCGACAAGCAAAAATCCGGTATTCGATCTCATTGGTTCACCTCCAGGCTGGCCGTAATTTAATCCAAATTGACGCAAAGCGGCAGACCCTTTTTGTGAAAAAAGTAACCGCGCGGTTTTTCCGGGAAGGCGAGTTGGCGTTCGCCGCACACGAGATTGCCGGATTATTCCACCGGCGTTTGATTGCCGGTTTATTCCACCGGCGTTTGATTGCCGGTTTATTCCACCGGCGTTTGATTGCCGGTTTATTCCACCGGCGTTTGATCGTAGACTGTCACCCGTCTTGAAAAAGCGAGGTCGCTGACGATATGAAGATCACGTTTACGCCTGCCGAAAGGCACGAGCTTCTTGAAAGATTCATTCGTTACACCAGGATTGACACACAGTCCGACGAGAACTCGACGACCAGTCCGTCGACCGGGAAGCAGAAGGACCTTGCCCGTCTGCTGGTTCAGGAGCTGAAACAGATGGGGCTTTCGGACGCCGCCATGGACGAGTGGGGCTATGTCACGGCAACCATCCCCGCCTCAACGCCCGAACTGGGCGCGAAGGTACCGGTTCTTGGCTATCTGGCGCACGTTGACACGGCGTTCGGCTGCAGCGGCGCCGACGTCAAGGCCCAGGTTCACGAAAACTACGACGGACGCGACCTTGTGCTGCCGGGCAATCCGGACGTGGTGATAACGGTCGCCGAG
>JAKPTZ010000089.1 GCA_029555025.1 Deltaproteobacteria bacterium | reverse complement strand
GGCCCCTTCCGCCCGCTTAACTGCGCGGCAAAGCGGGCGATACCGGCCTTCAGGCCTTCCTCGTCGCAATTCAGGTCGGCGACTTCGGCGGCCTCCTCGGACGCGGCGGCACGCAAATCGTAAAGCGCGCCTATAATCGAGCACTTGCCGCCGACCTTCCAGATCGTCACGTTAAGGTTCTTGTTGGCTGCCGCTTCAAGGCCAAGCTGAACACGGCATCTTTCGTCGTAACAATCCTTCTGCGATTCCAGCTTCAACGCCACCATCGCATCCTTCAACTGACTTTCCGGAGCCGTCTGGTAAAGGCCGCCCATCATCAGGCGCACCCCAAGGTATTTGGTCAGGCGCTTCATCGTGACTTCGGACAGCTTGAAACCGTCGATCGCGATGTCGAACACCGCCACCACAGGCTTCGGTTCGGCCGACTGGGCGGGCGCCCCGGACGGAATCACGGCCAGAGCCACGGCAAGCATCAGGAAGGAAATTCGCAGGTTCATCGGCAACCTCTTCGACAGGAAACTGGGTCGGACGATGTTTTATACCATAAATGGATTCGCAGCGGACGATCGTAATCCGCCCATACATGTACGGGCGAATGAAAATTCGCCATCCCCAGCAACCCGATCCGTACGGGCGAATGAAAATTCGCCCGCTTAAACGATGCGGGGCACCGTGCTTGTTCGCAGCGGGCTGATGTAATCCGCCCGTACAGGGCACGAACTGGCGAACGATTGTAATCCGCCCATGCAAGGCACGAACAGTCGGACTAGCCCATGCGCCAAAGCGCCAGGGGCAGCGGCTCGACCGGAATTTCACCGGCCATGAAGTATTCCGGCTGGCGCGACCAGATCCGGGCATTTGGATACTTTCTTACCTGCTGCAGTTCCTTTGAGCGCAATTGCCCGGTCCACTTCACCTCGACGGGAAAGAATCGACTTCCCTCCACCCAGGCGATATCGACCTCGCCGGCCGCCTTGATGTAGAACGTCGGGAAATTCCGGGCCACGTGCGAAACGGCGACACTTTCGGCCAGCACCGAAGACGCCACGGAATCGGAGACGTCTGCCAGAATGCCGTCGTGATAAGGATCCCCTGACGGATCCAGCCAGTATCTTACCGCGTGACGGATGAACGGATCCCTGAAATGAAGCTTGCGCGGCTTCCGCGGCGCCTCGACCAGCTTGTCTTCCAACAGTGCCGGCTGGATCAGCAGCACGTCCATTGATGCAAGAAGCGCGACATAATCCGCCACAGTCTGCGGATGTTCAATCGACATGTCCCTGGCAAGATTGTGCCACGAGAGCTGGCTGCCCTGGTGACGAAGGACGGACGCCAGAATTTCCTTTAAGAACGCCTCCTGCCGGCCCCTTTTAACGAAATCACCGCGAATCCAGTCGCTGTACGTCCGCAATGTTGCGGGCAATATGGAACCGTTAATTTGCAGGTCGTTGATTGCAGTCAGAAAGCCGCCATGAGCCATATACCTTTCAAATTCCTGAAACAGTCTTGAAACAAGACCGGGAGGAAGCGGTTGACCATGAATTCCACCATCATCGACAGTATTTCCGCCCGGGGCGGCGTCCATCAGGACCGCTTCTTCAGGAGCAATGGTGTTCTTAAGCAATGCCGCCTGGCGAAACGACAGGGGCGTGACAACGAAATCGACCTTTTCCGCATTGCCCCGCCGACCGGGAAATCGCAACCGCGCTTCCTGAATCAGCACAGAATCGGAACCGGTAAGAACCAGTTCCACGTTCATCAGGTATCCCGCGTCGGCAAGGAACTTGATTCCCTTATCCCAGTCGCGGATATAACCGACTTCATCCACGATTACATACTGACACGAGGTCCGGTTTTGAAGGTGCGCCGTAACAAGGTTGACCAGGGTGTGATGGTCGTCGATAAGCTCGCCTGTAAAAAATGCGATATCGACCGGATTGACGCCGTCATGCATAAGCCGGCGCATCCACTGTTTCAAGGCAGTCGTCTTTCCTATCTGACGCCCCCCGGAAACCGTATATACGCCCGGCGTATCGACGGGAAGCTGGTCAAGCAGAGGGGACTGAAACACAAACGGCTGCCTTGACAGATACCGAAGGTGCGGATCCATCAAGTGAAACGATCCCACGCCTTCAAGGTGTGAATTATGTGCGAGAAATCTTGGATCCATGATTTTGAACATCCATCAGTGATCAAATTTGATCATTCACCATTATCCAAAATTCGCTTTTGCTGTCAACTATTTGAACTAACTGGCTTTACTCAGGCTGCCCACGCACATCGCGGACAATCCGGAAGCCTGTCACGAAGTCGATGGTGTCAGGAGTCACGGCGTCCCGATTCGCGATTTCCAGATCCTTGGGGCCGGACCGCCACGAGCCGCCACGAATCACGCGGTACGCCGAATAATCCACCATTCCCTGGATGACCGGGGTTCCCGGGGCGGGCGCCCACCGGTCGGCCACCCATTCCCAGACGTTTCCGGCCATGTCGCAAAGGCCGTCCGGCGAATTGCCAGGCGGCCGCGAACAGACCGGCCATGTGGCGCCGGTTCCACATCCACCGGTCTGGCCGGACACCATTATCGCCCTTTCGCACGAAGCATCGCCCACAGCCCACGGATACGGATCGGCGCGCCCGCCGCCGGAAGCGGCATATTCCCATTCGGCCTCGGTCGGCAGGCGGCCCCCCGCCCACTTCGCGAAGGCCTGCGCATCGTGCCAGGAAACGCACACCACCGGCTGGTCACTCAGACGGAAACTGTCCGGAAGACGCCCCCGAAACACATCGCCCGTGGTCCTCTGGTGACACGTCTCGTCGTCCCAATGCAGCTTGCAGGCACCATCGGCCACGCAAAGCAGGTACTGCCCGTTCGTTATTTCAGTCGCCGACATTTCGAACCGAAGGCGCCCGGATGCACCGGAACCAATGGGGACGGCCTCCGCGCCCGGCTTGTCCGCAACTTCCGGGGCCATCCCGACCTTGACCCACCTTATTCCGTTCTTGTCCACCTCGGCGGTTGATGCGGCACCGGCCGCCCCGACAACCAGAACCAGAGCAGCCACCAATGTTGCAGTCATCGACATGTTCATGTGCATTCCGTGACAATCACCTTGCCGTTCGGACAGGGCGGAAGCCAAAATCCGAACTTGCCATGTTCGGAACCCGGTTGAAGCGGTTGGCGGCCCTCATCTGGTCAGCCGGACAAAACCACGATCCACCGCGCATGACGCGCCTGGATCCCGAGTCGCTTCCGGACGGGTTGCCTGTTGGACTTGCTTCATAGTAAGACGCGTCATACCAGTCCGACACCCATTCCCACGCGTTTCCGGCCACGTCGCAAAGGCCCTGGGCCGTATTGCCCGACGGCCTGGAACAAACCGGCCACGTCGAAATCCGCCCGCAGCCCTGGGAACCGTCGGCGAAAACAACCCTGGTGCAGTCCGGAGCCCTGTCGCCCCATGGGTATTTCTGATCCCTGCCGGCGCTTCTTGCCGCGTATTCCCATTCGGCCTCGGTCGGCAGGCGGCCCCCGACCCATTCCGCGTACGTCGCGGCCTGGTTCCAGTCGATGCAGACGACAGGCTGGTTGTCGTTACGGAAGGACGCGGGAAGACTGCCCTTTTTCCAATCCGTCCCATCAAAATTGAAGCAGGCGCCGTCATCCCAGTGCGGCCTGGTGCACACACCGGCATTGACGCACTTCCTGTACTGCGCGACGGTGACCTCGGTCGCCGCAATCTCGAACGTCCCCACGGTCACGGCGTGAACCGGTTTTTCATCGCGCGTGCCCCTGTTTGATCCCATCCTGAAAGTACCGCCCGGGATTCGCACCCATCGGATGCCACTTCCGGCCACGTCCCCGGTTCCGACGGGAAAGCGAACCAGTTCAACCGACCTTGGAACGGTCGAACCGCCGGCCACATCGAACGTTTCGTCGTACGTGCCATAACCGTCGCCCTCGACGACCATGCGGCACGGGCCCCTTGGAACGGTTACCGTCCAGGGACTTGCAACCGATGGAAGGCCGAATTCACGATCGAATCCCTTCTGGCACTGAAGGCGGCCTTTCGCGCCCTCCGGCCTGCCGGAAATCTGGATCTGGCCAAACGACTGAACCAGATCGATCTTCACGATTTCCGTGGCGTCCCAGTGAACCCGAACCGTCCTTTCTTCGGTGTCATGGCCGTCCATGCTTACCTGGATTCGATACTCGCCCACAGGAACCTGAATCGACCTGACCGGTAACGAGGTTGACGCGGTCCCTTTCGAACCGAACGAGGCAGGCCCGGTGATATCGACCCGCGCGCCCCTGGGCTGGCCCTCGACGACCAGGAATCCGGTCTGGGCCTTTACCGGTGGCGGCAAGGCGTCCCGGGCGCCGCCGACGGGGGACGATTGGGCCACGGGCGGTGGAGGCAACAAGGGCTGCTGTGCAGTGACCACCGGTGACTGGCCCCGTCCGCCCGGCTCTTCATCGGGCGCCTGGCCGCCAAGCTGTTCGGCAAGTTGTTCGATTCCCTTGGTCAAACCGGCCTCGCCGCAATCGACGTCCCTTACGGCGGCCCCTTCCTGCCCGGTGAAGGTTCGAAGGTCATAAAGCACCGCGGTCATCTGGCACTTCCGTTCGACCTTCCACAGGTTGACGATCAGGTTGCTGCTTGCCGCCACCTCCAGCCCAAGCTGCACGCGGCATTTGTCGTCGTAACAATCCTTCTGGGAATCCAGCTTCAGGGCCGTCAGTGCACCCCTTAACTGATCCTCGGGAATGATCTGGTAACGTCCGCCCATCATCAGGCGGACACCAAGGTACCTGGTAAGGCGCCTGACGGTTCCTTCCGGGATCTTCAAGCCTTCCACCACTATGTCGAATACGGCAACCGCGGGTTTGGGCTCGGCGGGCTGGGCGATGGTTTCCGAAGCAAGGACGGTCAAGGCTGTCATGACAACGACCGAAAGACGGAAACGCACGCAATCACCCCGAATTCAGACAAATGGATCAGCCGCCGATTTATAACATGACCGGATGCTTTGTCACAGCGGGACCGGACGGCTTAACACGTCGCCATGAAGAATGGACACCCAGGGTGGAAGAATGAAGAGTCATTCATGGTACACCGGGCGAATTTTCATTCGCCCGTACGGAGCCAGGGACTGATAGTTGAAGGGCGGAGAGGGTCCAGGGGTCATTTGCCCTGGCGAAGCCGGCGCCAGAAGCGCGGGCGCGGGACAAGGGCGCCGGTATCTGCGGCGTACGCGGAATATGTCTCGCCGAACCGGTCAAGCATCATGGCTTCCTCGAAGCGGATGCGCACCGACAGGACAAGAATGATGGCCATGGCCGGACCGATAATCAGCCAGTTGGCGGTGGTCACGGCGACTGCCCCGAAAAACAGGAAGACCGCCGTGTACATCGGATGACGGACATAACGGTACGGCCCGTTCGAAATCAGCCGATGGCTGTCCTTCAACTCCAGGCCGGCCGACCAGTATTCGCCCAGGGCCCTGTGCGTTGAAGCAAGCAGCACCAGACCGCCCGCCGCGAACGCCACCGCGACGTACCGCAGCCAGTCGGGAAGCGCCACGTCGAAAGCGGCGACGAACGGCGGATAAAACGGATATGCGACACCGGTCGCGACGAATGCCCCGAAAACGATATCGCGCAAAGCCAGAAGATAACCGGGCTCGTACCTTGTTTTCGTGCGCCACCGGTTGTGCAGCGGCTGGCGGACGGCGGCCGGATCCTTCAGGTGGCGAAGCCTCCACGTGCAGGCAAGCCGCACGACGGTGTATGCCGAAAAAAGCGACGCGACGATTATCCTGAAGATCAGGTTTGGTTCCTGGATGATGTCCCCCATCGTCATCAATAACGGCCCGGCAAAACGCCTGGGCCTTGGCGACCGACGGCCGTTGTCCCGGTCAAGTCCATTGCCGCCGACCGGCAGGTTCTGTCCGGTCGCGCCCGGTCGCGCCCAATCACCACCGGTTCTGCCCACCGGAAGACCGGGCCCGATACCATCCTGGCTACCGGACATCGCCGCCGCATGCGCCAGCATAACCGCACTTACAAGCATTGCCAACAACGGCCACCGCGATCAAATGCCGCATAACCCGCCGTATGGCAATCGAAAATCGACTTTTTCCGTCGTGATTGTGGCCTTTCGGGTTAACTGACATAATCTGTTCTTCCCTGATCCGGGAATCATCTATGAAACTTCCCAAATCGAAAATGCGGACGCCAGGCATCCCGAAAGTTGTCAGGCACCTTGCATTGATGCTTGGAGTCGCACTGGCCGCCACGCCGGCGTCGGCCGACCCGGTTCTTGACATGGTCGGCGCCGCCATCACGCCAATGCCCTTTTCCGCAAAGATCGTTTCGACCGGCACCGACGCCGTCTATTTCAATCCGACCCTGATGCTTGACCAGAAACCGGGCTTCCGGATCGGGTTCTTTTACATGCGCCACAATCTGAACATCGGATACATGGACAGGCCGGCTGACGCCGACATCTCGCTCGACGCCTATTCAAGCCGCCCGATCGATGAAACCCCGCTGCCTTCCGACCGCATGCGGCCGACGCCGACGTCCGCGCTTGTCAACAAACGGGGCGCGCACAACCCGATCGACAACACGTATTACATGAACATTTCCCATTCGGCGCACTTCATCAAGGACAAGCTGGCCTTCGGCGTCTATATGCTGATTCCCACCAACAGCTTCCAGTCGCAGCGGCCATTCTTCGCGGACGAAAGGGAACAAATCTTTTCGAACTCGCTGCACTTCGAGCTCTTCGGCGACAGGATGCGCAATTACCTGTTTTCGATGTCGATTGCGGGACGGCCGGCCAAGTGGGTGTCGCTTGGAATCGGGCTGACGCTTTCGATGGTTTCCCACACGACCAGCCGCGTCCTGGTGACCGGCATCGGGACAGGGTCGGCGCCGGTCATCAGCCCCGAAGTCAGCGTGCGCGCGGTCGCCGTGCCGTATGCGGCGGTCACCTTCGCGCCGATCGAAGGGCTGAAAATCGCGACAACGTTCCACTGGAAATCGCAAAGCCCGATGAAGACCAGCCACCAGCAGCAGATCTGGGGTTATGACAAGTCGGGCGAACCGTACATGACCGAAAATACATACGATTTCACGTACTCAAGCGACCCGATGCGACTGGCCCTGGGCGCTTCCTGGACCGGCAAGGGAACGGACAGGCTGGATTACACCGTGGCCGCGACCTTCACGTGGGCCAGGTGGTCGGACTACCGCGACAGGCAGGCCGACAAGCCGTCAAAGGCATGGTCCGACAACTTCCCCGTGACCGCGGGCGTCCTGTTTTCCGTCGATAAGGCGCATGAAATCGGGCTGGACATGACCTTTGTCAAAAGCCCGGTTCCATATCAGGACGGACGGACGAATTACATCGACAACGACCGGTTCGGCATCGCGACCGGGTACGGATACAAGTTCCTGGTGAAAAAGAAGTACCTGTTGAGCTTCGGCGTGTCGTACCAGTTCCAGCACCTGATCCCGCGAACGACGCTGAAGTCTTCTTCGGCGGCAAATCCGGTCGTCGATGAGTTTGCCGATTCCATCTTCTATGGTTCGGACGAACCGGTTGCCTCGTCTGACGGCCTGCAGACGAACAACCCGGGGTTCCCGGGATTTTCCAGCAGCGGATGGCTGATGGCGGCGGGCCTTTACTTCAGGTTCCAGCACTAGGGCAGGTGGCAGTGAAGATGCGAAACAGCCTGGCGATTCCGGTGCTCGGTGCGGCCATGGTGGCAATGGCCATGGCCGTGGGATGTGGCGATCAGGGACAGGCGGGGCAGGACTGGGGGTGGGTGGGTGATGCCGCGGGTGATGTCGCGACGCCGGATGCGACGGATCCCGACCTGCCCGAAGGCGACCAGGGCGGACGTCCGGATCCTGGCGGCGGGGATTCGGCAGGCGGCGACTCCGGGGGCGATTCGGGCGATATCGATGACCCGATTGACAACGGATCCGAAAAAGACACAAACAATCCGCAGGATACCGGGCCCGGGGATCCGGGCAGCGACGTGCCCGAGTGGACAGGCCCGGATCTTTCGGGGATGTGGGCCCAGTTGCAGGTGTCCTCGACGATGACGAAACCGGTCATCGGCCAGGCCAGTGCAAGCGTGACGCGATCGCTTTCGTTGCTTCGGATTGCACAGGACGGGCCGGATCTTATCGTTTCCTACCACGTCTGCGACTTCTCGATCGACAACGGCAGCAGCGTGGTCAGCACGGTCGTCCCGGACGCTTTCGTCGAAGCGCTTTTGGACTCCGACAAGCCGGCCCGAATCGATTCCGGTGATGGTGGCTGGACATATTTCCAGCCACCGTTCGTCGAACTTTTCGGCCTGAAGGCGGGTTTTGACGGAACCACCCTTCCGGAAAAGGCGGACGACCCGGCCGTCATCGACCAGGACGAAGACGGTAAACCGGGGATGACGATCCAGATGGCCGGACTGGTTCAGGGTAGCCTTTACATGATCCAGCGCCGGACTTCATCGATTCACGGGCCACTGGATCAGGTCGCGGAAGGCATCTTCGACGGGCTTATCGATTTCACCAATGAACAGGTCTATCTGGGAAGCGATAACGCGACGCTTCTGCAGATGCTGCCGGAACGATATCCGGACAACGACCCGTCGCACAGCTATTACAGAACATCCAGGTTCGAGTTTGCGGCCACGACGGACGAGGCGTTCTGCAAGTACATCATCGACAACCAGGAAATGCTTTTCACGCGGGGGGATAAATGATGAAGAAGTTTGCTTTCGTGGTCGCGTTCGTCTTCGCGGCGGCCGGTTACGCGCCGGTCGGGACGGCACAGGAAGCGGTGCGGACGGAAGCGGGCGGGCCCGGGAAAGCCACGGCGCCAAAGGCCGAAACGGGAACCGCGGCCGGATCGACCGATGCGGCCGGCGACAAGGCGCAAGGGACCGGCGACGTCGCGGGCCCTGCTGGTGCAGCCGACGCGGCGGGCCGGACGGTGACTTCCGGTGCGGCCCAGACTTCCGCAACTGGCGCGGGTTCCGCGAAAACGGCTGCCGGCAGATTCAGGATCACCGTGACGGTTCCAAACGTCAGGAATGACAAGGGCACGCTTCTTATCAGCCTGTTCGGACAGGCCGAAGGCTTTCCCGGCGATGCCGCCAAGGCTTTTGCGCGTAAGAGCATCCCGATCGGCAACGGCCGCGCCACGGTCGCGTTCGATGACGTTCCGGCCGGAACCTGGGCGATTGGCATCCTTCACGACGAAAACGGCAACCTGAAGATGGATCGATACGGCATCGGCATCCCGAAGGAAGGCGTCGGCGCATCGAACAACAGGAAGATCCTCGCCGGGCCGCCGAAATTCAAGGGCGCCTCGTTCGAGGTCAAGTCCGACGTAACGAAAGAAATCACCCTGAAATATTTCTAAAAAATCACCCGCCCTGCCGTAAGGGCGAATGAAAATTCGCCCGCAGTACCGGTGCGGGACAACGTGCTGAACCGCAGCGGGCGGATGTAATCCGCCCGTACAAGGAAGGCACCGAAAACCCGCCCGCCGTGCCGTAAGGGCGAATGAAAATTCGCCCGGTGTAAGGGCGAATGAAAATTCGCCCGGTGTAAGGGCGAATGAAAATTCGCCCGGTGTAAGGGCGAATGAAAATTCGCCCGCCGGAACGGTGATGGCAACGCCACCTGCTCAATCGCAGTCCTGGGCAGGTTTCGCCTTCCAGACCAGCAGGGTAAGCAGCAGAGCGACGGCGGTTGCCCCGATCCAGAACATCAGCGCCCACTTGAAGTCGTACGAAACAATGGACGTCTTCAAGTCAAAAACCGGGGAATCAGCCGGAAGCGCAACATTTGCAAGGTCCAGCCCAAGGCCCTGAAGGGACGCCTTCAGGTTTGCCGCGCTTTCGGACCAGACCGTGGTCGAAACGGACTTGCCAGCGTCAATCAGCACGCCGGATATGGCCTCCTGGGCCGAAGCGCCGATATAGCAGAACATCCCGATGACGCCCATGGCCGCGCCGGCCGCCTTCTTGGACGAAATATCAACCGCCATCAGGCCGCCAAGATACGTGACCAGGCCGCCCATGTTGAAACCGAAAACGGCGATCAGGGCGATGTCGCGGGTTACGTTCGGCGTCGAAAAAACGGCCAGGCCGATCAGGGACAACAGCGTGAAAATGCTCATGACAAGGGTCGGGACATTTCGCCGCCCGCCGAAAAACCGGTCGGAGATGTATCCGCCCAGGATCGACCCGGCCATCGCGGCAATCGGGAAGGCGGCCAGGACGGAACCGGCCCCGGTAAGTGAATAGTCCTTGGTTTCCTGCAGGAACAGGATTCCCCAGTTGGTCACCCCATATCTGGTAATCGAATTGGCCGCGCCCGCGAAGCCCAGAATCCAGATCGCCGGATTCTTCAGGACGGCAAGCTGGCTCTTTCCGACCGACGCCGGGCTGCCTGAAGCGGCTTTGCCGACATCGGCCTCGCCCTTATAGACGTTGACCGACGGAAGTCCGTAAGTCTGCGGCCTGTCGGCAAGCGTCCTGAACAGAAGCAGGGCCACCCCGGCGCAAATCAGGCCGGGCCCCCAGAATCCCCAGCGCCAGCCGAACGCGGACACCAGGACCGCCGTGAAAACGTACGTCGCGCCCTGCCCGATGCTGTGGCTGACCGACCAGACGCCGTACCTGGTGCCCATCTCTTTCTTCGTGAACCACTGGGAAAGGGCCACGACGCTTGGCGCCGACCCGATCGACTGGAACCAGCCGTTGATTGCCCACAGGATGACGAACGCCCAGAACCACTCGACAAAGCCAAGCAGGAAATTCACGACGGCCGCGCACAGAAGGGCTGCCGACATGAATCGCCGGATGTTCGCGCGGTCGCTTAAGAATCCGTTGAACAGCTTGCCGAACGCATACACGATGAACAGGACGGAACCGATTACGCCAAGCTCCGACGCGGAAAACACGCCCTCGTCCATCAGGGGCTTCTTCACGACCGCCAGATTGATGCGCGCGACGTAAAAGAACGCGTAACCGAAAGTGACCGACAGGAACACCGACCAGCGGCGCCATTCAAATTCGCGCCTGATGACGGCGGGGTCGTCACTCTTGACCGGTCTGTCCGAACCGGTCTTGAAATAGTCAAGCAGGTTCATCGATGTGTTCTCCACGCGGGCGACACGTCCGCGGCGTGATGATATCATCCGGAAATCGGAAACGGGGATCAGCGATGAAGCATGTTCTGTGTATTTTGTGCGCCGCGGCCGTCACGATTGCCGCAAATTCCGCAATCGCCGCGCAGATCTACATCACCGATCACAAGTCGCAGGCCGATGCGAAGGTCTTCGTGACGAAATTCAAATCGGAAGCGAACTGCATCGTCTATGAGTCCGGCCACGCGTCCGACAACACTCCCGGGGTCTGGTACTACACGAAATTCAAGTCGTCGGCCCGGGCCAGCATCTGGTACACGAAATTCAAGTCCGAGGCCGACCTGATCGTCTTTTACACGAAGTTCAAGTCAGAGGCGCGTTGCAGATACTGATTCCGTGGCCACGGACGTGCTTCACGAACCGCGGACGGACATCGCGTCCCGCCGGCCGCCTAATCCTGGTATTTTTCCAAAACCTTCCTGGTACCTTTCGCGAAATCCAGTTCCAGGGTTCTGTCGCCGAAAGTCATCCGGGTGACGCGCTTGCCGAACGCCACGTTCGAATACGCGTTGTCGAACCTTTCGTACGGCCCCAGATCGACTTCGACCCCGTCAACCGTGAAGGGGCCGTTCCAGCCGACCGCAATCATCCCGACCGATGGGGAATCCCACTGAACCGACCCGTCCTCGGCGAACGCGACCGTCGATTCGGTAACCGCCGTAACGAAGTCTTCAAACGTCCCGAACTCGGACGCGGAGCCCATCTGCACCAGCCAGGTGTTGTCCATCGTCTTGCCGTCGGCCGGTGCAATCACCAGTTCGTAATCGTTGTCCGCCGCCCATTCGGTCGGATGGCGCGAATAAAGGGCCAGGTACCCGTCACCCTTCCGACCGATAACCCATTGACCCAGTTCACGGACTTCGTCAAACGCCACGCGCCTGAAATACGCGTGGCACCTTTCCGGCTTGAAGAACCCGGACAGCAGGTCGGGAATCACGTCGGCCCGGTACTGAAACACGCCGGCATTACGATAGACGGTTGCCCGCGGGAACCACGACCCGACCCAGTCCCCGGCCACGCTGACCGCGCTGCCGTCCAGTTCGACCGATGTCGGCAGCGAGGCGACCACGAACGCCTCGCGATCAAGCGTCGCCTGCCACATCAGCGTCTGGGATCCCCACCAGCCCGGGTGATAGTCCTGGGCCGCCGCGATCTGGTAATCGGCGGTTCGATACACGTACGTGTTGATCGATTGCAGCGCGATCCCGCGCGAAACGACGGTCGCGTCTTCAGACAGCGTGACGATGTCCTGGGTGCCCATGTTCTGCTTGACCATCTGAACCAGGTAATCCGGCAGATCCCCGAAAAGGAAACCGTCCCACAGGTCGTACTTGTCAACGAACGCAAGCGTGCCGTTGATGATTTCCGGGGCCGCGATCGCTGAAAATCCGGCCCAGGTCGGGATGTCGTCATCTTCCGTGTATGTCAGGTTCCAGGAAGGTCCGTCAAGGATGTCGATGCTGTCGCGCTGGCGATGTTCAAATTCGCCCGCGGAGGTGGCGGCCGCAATCGATTCGATGATATCGGGCACGAAATACTTCCCGCTTGTCGCCAGGAACACCGCCGAGAAGTTGTTGTTGCCCTCCCAGGCGCCAAGCCCGGTAAGCATCCAGCCGCCTTCCGTCGTGTGGTCGTTCAGGCCGCCGATCAGTTCGCCTTCATACGTGCGCCCGTGGGTGGTCGCGAAGTATCCAGAAAAGTAATTCGCGGCCATGTCGTACGCGATGATGTCTAAAACCATCATCGCCTTCGTGGAAATTTCCGGGTCCTGGGCGAAATCGGCCAGGTTGACCAGGGCCGGGATGTCCTCGTTGAAATACACGTTGCTGTGCCATTCCGCGAATCCGGTCGCCCCGCGCAGGTCAAGCCACTTCAGGATCAGCGGCCGCGCGTGTTCCATGTGCTGTGCGCCGGTCATGTTCGCGTTGGCAAAAACGGTTTCGGGAAACATCTGGCCGACCAGGTATTCGGACGAATGGAAAAGAATCTGGTGGTTTTCCGACCAGTAGCACATCTTGTCCTTGCCGGGCTGGGTCAGCCAGTACTTGTAGTTGTGCAGTGTATCGACAATCTTCTGCCGGTTCGTTTCGTCCAGCGACCCTGTCACCTGATCCAGATATAGCATCCTGACAAGCGCGGCCGCGCGGAAGTCCGAGCAGTCCTCGCGCAGGGTCAGATCCTCGATTCCCGAATCAATCGCGGCCGTGTTGACTTCGAGTCCCCTGGCCACCCGGCATACCTGCCCGTAGGTATTGCCGGCCCCCGGACCGTTGTTCGCGGCGCAGGCATCAAGGTACTCAAGCTGGCGCTGGGCATACGTCGGCAACGGCAGCGGTTCAGACTCGGTGCAGTTCGTGCAGAAAGGGACGTCCGGCTCGGTCGCATCGCCGGCCGCATCCAACGCATCCACCGCATCGACCGGCGCGTCCGCATCGTCACCGGCGTCCGGCCCGACGGTGTCGCCTGAAATCGTGTCTTCTTCGCGCAAGTCGCCGCCCGCATCCGGCAGTCCTTCATCGGACAACGAATCGGAAACGGCATCGCCGGCCACCTCCGGCAGATCTTCACCTGCATCCCCGCCGCCACAGCCGGACACAACCACGAAAACCGCCACGAACAGCAACGCAACGCACTTCTTCACCGGACACCTCCAGATGGTCGGGACACCCCGAACGGGCAATGATATCACTCGCAGTAGTTTCGCGGTGCTGTCGGTTCAACCCTTGTGACGAACCGGTCGGCCCAGTCCGGACGGGGCATGAACCCGCCCGCCGCCTGGTACCTTTCAAGCCACTCCGCATCGGTCAGGCGGCCGAAGCCGGACTCGCGGAACTGGTAATAGGACGATACCGGCCCGACGAATGCGCGCGGGCCGCCGGGCAATTCGACGACGACGACCATCGGGTTGGCCCCGCCGGTCGCCACGTGCAGCACGTCGGTGCTGTTCGGGTCGGTATGGACGTCGGCAACGGTCGGCTTGAAATTGAAAGTCTCGGTCTGGGCGTCATAGAACAGGTCGGCGTACCACCCGGAAAATCCTGGCCCGCCGCACATGCCGTCGTTCACGACGGTCGATTTGATGAACTCGGTCTGCTCGGGCGTCCTGGGCGTGCCGTCGAGCTGGGCCCTGGCGATGGCGGCCAGGTTGTCGCATGCATAGATAAGGTTATCGAACCAGTAATTGGCGCGGTTGACCGCGTACTGGTTCTGATCGAACTGGACGGTCGAAAGCATCTCTTTCGACTTGACCGCGAAGGTCTTCATCGCGTCGAAGAATCCCGGGTTCGGCTCGACGTAACCGTCCGGGTACTCGCACGATTCCCCGGTATATGACTGCTTCACGTACAGGATGGTGTCGTGGCGCAGTTCGGCCCACGAGGCAAGCCCGGCCTGCATCGAGCGCAGCGCCCAGGCCCGTGTGCGGGCGGCGGCCGGGTACGCGACGCCGGTCTGGTCGGCAGCCAGTTCTGCCAGGCCGCCAAGCCACGCGTTGTACATGCTTTCAGTCCAGAACCCGGCGTCGTATTCGGACACCATCGTGCGCAGCACGTTCAGGTTGCCGCCGTAATTCCATGTTCCGATTTCGTCTTCCAGCAGTGGCAGTGCCTGGTCGTACCCAAGCACGAACGCCACGTCCAGCGGGTCGGGCATGTAGCGCTGCGGTTTCGTGTCCTGCCATGTGATACGGTCATAGACGACGTTTGAAAATACATAGCTGTCGATGACGAACCGCTGGCCAAGAAGCTGGAATTCGGCCGGAATCGGCGTCGGTTCGGACGACATCACGTCCATCATCATTATCTGGCTCAAAATCCTTGAACCGGGCACGCCGTGCGCGGCCAGCACTCCCCTGACATATTCGGCCCCTGCCGGGAGGGTGGCCAGATCCGTGTTCAGGGCGAGGTCCTCGATCACCTGGACAAACCCGGTCGGCGTCAGGTTGTCGCTGGTTCCGACGAACACGACGATAGCATGATCCAGTTTCTGCCACAGATCCATCGCGCCGCCATCAACAAGCGCCTTCAGCAGCACCACGGACGCCAGCAGATCGCGATCGTACAGGGTCAGGTTCATCGGAGTGCGCCCAAGCCAGATCATCGACCGGAAGTAACGCTGAAGCAGTTCGGAGTCGTTGTAGTGGCCGCGCGGCTTGAACTGCGAAAAGTCGTATCGGCACAACCCGCACGGGTATGGACGCCCGAACATCTGGATCTGGTCGGGCTGCAGTGCCGCCACACCGGCCAGGATTTCGTCCCGCGCCGCCGCGGTTGCCGGATAAAGCCCTTCAACAGGGAAACCGCCAAGCAGCGTTCTCGCGACCGTCAGATAGATATCGATGTCGCCGCATGCGTCCAGGACGTCACCGGAAGCGCCCTGGCAAACCTTAGTCAGACCGAAGGCGGTCTTTGCCAGGATGTCCCCAAGCGTGGCAGCCAGAGCGTTTTCCTCGAGCTGCTTCAACATTTCATCGTATGACTTGTGAACCGCGTACATGATCGAATCGGCAGTGATGAAAACCGGCAGATCCCTGACATAGATGTCCATGTAAAGCTGCGGGTGGGTCGCCGAACTGCCGTTGTCCAGAACCGCGAAGCCGTTTGCGTTCAGAAGGGCCGCCGCGTCGTCGTCAATCGCGTAAGCAGATGCGATCTGGCCCATGAAATCGGCCGTGGACGCCTCGAAAGGCATCTGTTCCAGGTATTCGCCACGATCAAACCACCGGTCGAAAAGCTCTTCGTACGTCATGTCGGCGGACTCGACAATCAATTCGGCGTGGCGCTGGTACGCAAGCGCCTGCTCCTCGGACACGGCCACCTCGGGAACCGCCGTGTCGATGCCGGTGATGTCCGGCGGTTGAAGCACGTCGCCGCCAGAGGTGTCAGGGAGGCCAGAGGTGTCCTGACCGACCGCGATGTCCTGGACGACATCGGAATCGCCATCGACAGCACCGCATCCGGCAGTCAGGAAAAACGCGACAACGGACGCAACAAGCAATATCTGCAACGATTTCATCCTGGCCACCCGCGATGAAAGATTCGCAAGGATTATACAACTTAACGGTTGTGACATAGAATCCCGCCGGGCTGGGGGCAAGTAACATGGGCGATTTGCTGAAACTTGGGATACTGGGAACGGCATCGATTGCCGACAGGATTGTCGCGGGTGCCAGGAAGAGCTCGATTGTAAGGGTGTCGGCCGTCGCCGGCCGCGATCCCGCCAGGACATCGGCCTGGGCGGCGACCCGCGGAATTCCCCACACTTTCGATTCGTACGACGCGCTGCTGGAATCCGGTGCGGTCGATGCGGTCTATATCCCGCTTCCAAACAGCATGCACGCCGAATGGACGGTGCGCGCGCTTTCGGCGGGCCTTCCCGTTCTTTGTGAAAAGCCGGCCGCAACGACCGCGTACGATGCCTCGCGGATCAGGGATGCCGCGATTCAGTCCGGACTTCCGGTCGTCGAGGCGTTCATGTACTTTTTCCACCCGCTGTACCGGCAGGTTGAACAGATGATCACCAATGGCAGGATCGGAAGCGTCAAATCGATTGAAAGCCGGTTCAGCTGGAAGTGCGACGACCCGGCCTCGGGGCCGGCCCTGTCGGAACTTCACGGCGGCGCGCTGTTCGACGTCGGGTGCTACTGCGTCCACCTTTCCAGGAAGATTGCCGGGCGCGAACCGGTTTCGGTCATGGCGGCCGCAAGAAACGGCTTCATCGACCCGGGCTGCCAGGGCCTGGGGTTCGGACCGTTGAACATGGTCGATGACATGATGGTCGGGCTGCTTGATTTCGGGCAGGGAACGGCCGGCCTGTTCCAGACGGCCATTTCATCATTCGAGCGGCATGCGGCCGAAATCACCGGGACTGACGGTTCAATCGTCATCGACCAGCCGTGGCTTCAGGACAACGCCCCGGTATCGATCAACCTGCTTGACGACAATGGAAGGCATCCGTTAAGGATCGATCCCGCCGACACGTATCAGGCCGAACTTGAAGGATTTGCCGGCATCGTCCGGGAATGCGTCCGGAATCGCGGCCTGTCGCCGGCCGCGCTGGCCGCGCTGGCCGATCTATGCGGAAATGCCGCGACCCTCTTTGCATTGCTGCAGTCGGCCAAAACCGGAAAGGCGGTCAAGCCGGCCGCTCTCTGAAGCCCGCCGCGACAGATTCACGACACGCGCATGCACCGACGTAACACGAAAGCACCGCGGGAATTCGTGAAGGAACTCAGTCATAAAACGCCGTCACACGCGGCGCTCACGCAAGGCCATTACCGGTATTATCGCAAGGTAATTTGATTGAACTTCATTCAATGCTCTGTCAAATGACGTCGTCGCAGGACGTTTCCTGCCACGCGCAGCCCACATCGTCCAGGCATTGGCAGAAATCGGAAAGGCACAGGTACTTGAAACAGTCGTTGTAATCCTCCCCTTCCTTGCCCGCGCATTTGTCGTTTATGCACCTGGAAACCTTCGCGGTGCATGTCGAACGCTTTTCCTGGTCGCATGTGCGACCGTCGCATGCCGACAGTGCCAGGCACGACCCCAGGGTAACCACGACGATCATCAATCTGGCTGTCAAGGACATCCTTTCCGACCTGCAAAAACCTGCCGCAACTTTACAGTAACCGACACTTTTCATGAAGCGGGAATCGGTATTGGAACCTTCATTTCCCGATCGTATAATGCCGACATATCTTGAACGTCCCTCCGGGAGGCAATCATGAAGCGCAACTGCATGGCCGCGATTCTTGCGGCAACAGTCCTGTGCGCCGTCGCGTGCGGCGGCGGCGGCAACGATACGGATACTTCAACCGCGAACGACGCAGGATCCGACGTGATGGTCGATTCCGGAACCGACGCTGGCACCGACGCGCAAATCGATTCGCGAGTGGATGTCGAAGGCGACGCCCAGGATGTCGCGGTTGACACGACGGATGTCGAAGGCGATGCCACGGATGTCGCGGTTGACACGACGGATGTCGAAGGCGACGCCGCGGATGTCGCGGTTGACACGACGGATGTCGAAGGCGACGCCCAGGATGTCGCGGTTGATACGACGGATGTCGAAGGCGACGCCCAGGATGTGCAGGGCGACACCGATGTGTCCGGTGGCGACCAAGGCCATATTGACACCGCGACCGATGGCGGCACCGGCATCTGCGGACAGGCCGTCGAACTGACAGACGGCCAGGAACTTGACGCCGTGGGACTTCCGGAAGGTACCCCGTCGGCCTGGGACACCTATTCCTGCGAACCGGATTCGACCTGGACCGGCCCCGAACGACTTTACGCATTCACCTCGGATTGCGACGGCTTCGTGCGCTTCACGGTGACCCCGCAGGGTGCGCCCGACGGCATCGACTACCTTCCCGTGGCCGTCGGAATCCTTGAAGACTGTTCGGCAGGCAGTTGCGCAAGGTTGCTGCCCCCGGCTCATCCCCTGACCGTGCCTGTCGATGTTGAACCGGGACAGGTGGTGTACCTGGTCGTCGAGGCAATGGATACCGCGCTGCCGGCATTCAAAATCAAGGCCGAACTGTTCTGCCGCGACTGCCGGGACGACGACGAGGACGGGTTTGACGGATTCAATTCGATCTTCTGCCCGCAGGGCACCGACTGCAACGACGACGACGCCGCGATCAACCCCGAAGCAGGCGAAACCCCATGCGACGGCGTTGACCAGGACTGCAGCGGGTTCGACGCATGTGATGGAATCGTGTGCGCCGACAACGACGGCGACGGATATTTCAATTACGACCCGGTCACCTGCCCCATGGGACAGGACTGTAACGACAGCAACGGCGCAATCGGCAAATCGGCCAGCGACATCGAATGCAACGGCATCGACGAAGACTGCGACGGAATGGACTGGTGCCCCGGCACCGGCCAGCAGTGCGATCCCTGCCTTTTCATGACCGGCTGCCGCGAAGACCACACATGTATTCCGGTCATCGGGGACGGTACCGGTTTTGCGGCCTACTGCGCGAAGTTCTGCGAAAGATCCGCCGAGTGTCCGTACGGTTCCCGTTGCGTGCCGGAAGTGTTCGAAGGCAACGGCGTATGCCTGCCCTATATGCAAAACACGTGCTCCGGCGGCTTGATGACGGTCAAAGACACATGCGGCAACCAGATATCAAGGAAACAATGCGCGGGATCGTGTTCCGTCGAGTGGGGCATCTGCATCGAATCGTGCCCGGCGCCAGCTCCGTTAACCGTCGGGACGACTGTTGGGGGCAGGCTTGACGGCGACGTTTCAAACATCGGCACGTGGCCCGGCGTCCCGGATGCCCCCGGGCCCGAGGCGTCGTTCACGTTCACGGCGGAATGCGACGGCGTCGCCAGGCTTGTCGCGACCGAAATGGCCGACATGCAGATGTTCGTCGCCGTTACCGTCACGGAATGTGTAAACACCAGGACGATCGCCATCGAAAACGGCGATTCCTTCATACACGAACTGGAATTCCCCGTGGTGGCCGGCTTCCGGATGTTCGCGACCGTCGATTCGACGATGCAGGGCGACAGCGGCCCGTTCACCATTCTTGTTGAAATCGACTGCGACGAAACCGGACGGGAACACTGCGAGCCTTGCGAATTCGACCTGCAGTGCGACTCCGGATTCTGCCACCGGCCCGGCGTTCCTTCACTTTCAACCGGGGCATGTCTTAAGGATTGCTCCCTGAATGGCCAGTGTCCCGAAGAATCTACCTGCACCACGGCCGGCGACAAATTCGTGTGCATGCCGCAGACGGCTGGTGACTGCCAGGGCCAGGATCTTTTTATTCAAGATTCCTGCGGACTTTCATATCTGGCAAGGACTTGCCCCGACGGATGGCAGTGCAACGCCGGCCAGGCTGACTGCACAAACTCTTGCGTCGATGGCGACAGCGACGGCTTCTTCGGACACGACGACGATGCATGTCCGACCGGCAACGACTGCGACGACGAGAATTCAGCCATCAATCCCGCCGCAAACGACATCAGGTGCAACGCAATCGACGAAGACTGCAGCGGGGCCGACAACTGCAGCGACGCCGGCCAATGTGAACAATGCGAGGGCGGCCACTGCGGCCCCGGATTCTACTGCTTCAAGGATCCGAACTACGACGTCCCCGGAATCTGCCTGGCCGACTGCACCGGCACGATGGAATGCCCGATGGCGCCGAACTGGAACCTGTCGTGCTGGTCCTGGATGTCCGGGATCGGCGACGACAGCTATTACTGCCGGCCGAAAATCACAATCGAGTGCGACGGCAAGACGTCACTGATCAAGGACGGCTGCGACCGTACCGTCGAAACGGCCGCCTGCGATATCGACTGCTTTGACGAATTCGGGTGTTCGAACTACTGCACCGCCACGCAGCCCCATCCAGGCTGCGGCAAGACCGTCCACGGAACCACCGTCGGCGCGCCGGACCGCACCAACTACTACTACAACGCCACGGACACTCGCGACGATCTGACGGGCCCGGAAGTTCAGTACACGTTCACGGCGTCCTGCACCGGCGAATTCAACGCGGTGCTGACGAACGCCACGAACTGGCTGGCGCTGGTGGTCGTGAAAAATGCGTCCGGCAAATGCCGCAGCAGCACCATGATCGATTACGACGTGTTCCTGGACACCCCGGACGTGGTTGCTTTCACGGCGACCCAGGGTGACGAATTCACGCTGATCGTGGATGGAATGGACGGCGCCGAGGGCGAATTCGACCTGACGGTGAACTGCCTTTGCGGGGCGAACTGCGCGGACAATGACAGTGACGGATTCATCGACAGACACGCGACCGACTGCCCTTCCGGAAGCGACTGCGATGGTGGCAATGCCGCGATCCACCCCGGGGCGGCCGAAATCAAGTGCAACGACATCGACGAGGACTGCACCGGTTACGACGACTGCCGCTCAGACGCGTGCACGGCGGATGTCGAACTGGGCAACCTTGCCGCGCCGGTTTCAAGAACGGACTCGCGGATGGGTGACACCGATCAGATGACGTTCTATGACGGCCCCTGCACATCGTCATACCCCAGGTTCAACATCGAAACTGTCTATCATTTCAATCCCGCATGCTCCGGCACCCTTACCGCTTCGGTTTCAGAGCCGCAGGACAACCAGTACGACATCTACCTGCTGGCCGACACGTGTCGTGCCGACCTGTGCACGAAAGTCGCCTGGTACGACCTGACCGCGGAAGTGGCGGCCGGAACCGACTATTACCTGGTTATCGACGGGAACTCGTCCGCAACGACCAATTCGTGGAAACTGGAATTGGCGCTTCAGTGCGCGGATTGATGCGAAGCCAGGAGACTGTCAACGCTTGTTGATGGCGTGAACCTTGAAACCGACCGAGAAACCAAACGCCGGCTTTTCACCGGATTGCGGCACGTCACAGTGAATTTCATTGATCATATCGACGTTTGATCCGATTCCAACGTTGTATCCAAGGGCAACCCTGCCGACATCGACCACCCGTTCGCCGGCGGCAGGATTGTTGGCAAACTGCATGTCGTATTCCGCAAGCAGTTTGTGGCCATCCTTGATCGTCCAGTAGGTACCGGCGGTGACCGCCGAAAATGCCTGGAAACCCGAGCCGCCGGCGTCCATGTCCGCGCCAAGAATTTGCTCGATGCGGATGTAAACACCCCAAAGGCGCAGATCCGGCTTCAAATCGAAATTCAGTTCAACCGATGGGATCAGTGCCAGCCCGAAATCACCGAACCCGAATTCCAGCATCAGATCAAAGTCAAAATGGTCGGTATCGAGCGGATTCCCGATTATGCCGAAGGCCGCGCCACCGGAAACCGCATCGAAGTCGCCATCGCTGCCGACCTGACCGCGCCCGTATATTGAGAAGCGATCGATAACGCCATAATTAAGGGATGTCTCGAATTCGAGTCCGTCGAAATGACGGCCGCCCTTCAGGCCGTGCAGCCCCAGGAAAAATTCCAGATCCATTTCCCCTTCAGGAAACGTCTCTGTCGAATCAAGCGCCAGGACCGAGGCCGGTGCCACGAACAGCATGGCGCAGGCGGTCGCGGCAAGCAGCTTGGATGCCGTCGTCATTGATGAACCCCTTTCAATGCGTATTCGGTGACAGCCCTGTCCCATCGGGACGACGAACGGTAACACAAAGTAATACCGCATGCCACAACAAACAAAAAACCTCTTTTATTTCAATTACTTGAAAGATTCGAACTCTTCCGCCAAGGCTGATTCAGGACGACTGATTCACTGTTGAAGATGCGGGAAAGAATCGCGTCCCGTGCGCACGGGCCTGAACAGCGACCCGGCAACCATGAAGACGATGCTGGCCACGAATCCCGCGATCTTTGCCATGAATTCGGCGTGCAGGACCCAGTTGAACAGCGCCCAGACAAGAATCCCGCCAACCATGGCCGCGAAGGCCCCGCGTGAATTGGCCCGCTTCCAGTAGATGCCGGCGGTCAGGGGGACAAGCAGCGATACCAGCGTCGCGGTGTAGGATTCGGCAACCAGTTCCCAGATCATCGGCATCCCGGAATCGGCGGCGTGGGCGGCCGTCGGATCCTGCGGCAGGGCAAAAAGGATCGCTACAGTCGAGATGATCAGTACGCACGCCCGCGTAAGCCACAGGAACTGGCGATCGTTCAACTTCGGCAGCAGGGGCCGGATAAGGTTTTCGGAAAGGATGACTGAAGGCGCCAGGATGGCCGCCGAAGCAGTCGAGAGGATGGCCGAAAGAAGCGCTCCCCAGAAAAAGGCCTGAATCCAGGGATTGGTGTAGAGCTTAATCAGAGTCGGCAGGATCGCCTGGTGATCCGCCATGTTCAGAAGCTCGGGGTGAAGGTTCCGCACCGTCATCGCAATGAAAAGCGGCATCGCGGCGATCGTGAGGTACATGAATGATCCGATGTAGCAGGCGCGCACGGCGGTCTTTTCACTGCGGGCCGAACACACCCGCTGGAACAGGTCCTGCTGGGGGATGGATCCAAGGCCGATTGCCATCCAGGCCGTCAGATATTCAAGGACGTGGACGACCTTCGGTTCGGGCCAGAGGTTGTAAAACCCGTCGGGCCGGTCGGACAGCACGGCTTCGACACCACCGGCCTGTTTTCCAAGAACTATGGTCACCACGACCAGCGCGCCGACGATCATGATTGTCTGGATGAAGTCGTTTATGGAAACCGCCCACATGCCGCCGAAGAACGTGTACAGAATCAGAACCGAGGAGGCGAGAATCATGGACCAGTGAACCGGAAACCCGGTGACGATGTTGACGACCAGCCCCAGCGCGACTATCTGCGCGGCCACCCACCCGAAATAGGACAGGACGATGAATAGTGACGACAGAATTTCCGACTTCCGGTCATAACGCCCCTTGAAGAAATCCCCGAAAGTCAGGTAACCGGATCGGTAAAGCGGACGCGCGAAGAAAAGTCCGAGCAGGAGCAGGCAGAGTGCGGCACCGAACGGATCCTCGATTGTGCCCAGCATGCCTTCGTTGTTGATCCTGGAACTGGCGCCAAGCATGGTTTCGGCGCCGAACCACGTCGCGAAAAGGGCCGTCGCGGTCATGTACAGGGGCAGACGGCGACCGGCGACGATGAAGTCCGTGGAATTCTTGACAAGGCGGCTGGCCAGCAGGCCGACGACCACCGTGACCACCATATATACGATGATGAAAGCCAGCACCATACCGGCGCACCTCGCAAAGACGGGATTCCCTTGATCTGGCCACGAAATCAAGCGGATTTTTGCAGTCACGGGCGGTGTGCGTCAACTGAAAAATTGCCCACTGGATAAGGGCGCTCGAGGCAGGGGCGGATGTATTCAGAGTGTGTAAGGGCGAATGAAATTTCGCCCGCGGGAACAGGGCCCGGGCAACGTGCTTATCCGTAGCGGGCGGATGTATTCCGAAATGTACGGGCGAATGAAAATTCGCCCGCGGGAACGCGGCTACGCTATGTACTTGCCGCGCTTCGTGTAGTGGGTGTGCAGCAGCTTGTGGCTCTTGTGGCTGCACGGACCTTCGGTGAAGAAGTTCGTGTAGAGCTCGAGCACTGCCGGGTTCTCGTGCGACTTGCGGACCGGGTAGGCCGAGTCTTCCGCATAGATCGCGCGGGCACGGGCCTCGCGGATCGCCGGGCTGGTCGGGATGGGCTGTCCGCCGCCGCCGATGCAGCCGCCGGGGCATCCCATGAACTCGATGAAGTGGCATCCGGCAAGCTGGCCGCCCGCCTTGATGTTCTCCATGACCTTCTTCGCGTTCGCGGTGCCGTGGGCGACAGCCACCTTGACGGTGACGCCGTCGAGCCACTTCCAGTCCTTGATCAGGCCGGAAAGAATCGGCGGAACCGGGCCGACCTTCGGGATCTTGATCTCGGCATACTTCACGCCTTCCATACCGCGGACCGGGATGATGTCGGCATGCTCGAAGATGTCCTCGACCTTGATGCCGCAGACCAGTTCGATGACCGTACGAAGGGCAGCTTCCATGACGCCGCCGGTCGCACCGAAGATGACGCCGGAACCGGTGGCGGTTCCGAACGGATCGTCGAAGTCAGACTTGTCGCAGGCGGGCAGGTCGATACCGGCTTCCTTGATCATCTTGGCCAGTTCGCGGGTGGTAAGGCCGTAATCGACGTCCTTGAACCCGGAATCGGTCATTTCAGGCCTGTTGCACTCGTACTTCTTCGCGGAACACGGCATCAGGGCGACGGTGACGATGTCCTTCGGGTCGATACCGGCCTTCTGGGCATAGTACGTCTTGATGACCGCGCCGAACATCTGCTGCGGGCTCTTGGCCGACGACAGGTTCGGGACGTATTCCGGATAGAAGTGCTCAAGGTACTTCACCCATCCCGGCGAGCAGCTCGTGAACTGCGGCAGGGCGACCGGCTTCTTTGCGACCAGGGCCGTGTACAGGCGCTGGATCAACTCGGTGCCTTCCTCGATGATGGTCAGGTCGGCCGTGAAGTTCGTGTCGAAGACCTTGTCGAAACCGCACTGGCGCAGCGCCGTGTTCATCTCGAACGTCAGCGGGTTGCCGGCCGGCAGACCGAAGCATTCGCCGATGGCCGCGCGCGGGGCGGGGGCCGTCTGGATGACGACGTGCTTCGTCGGGTCGTCGATGGCGTTCCAAACGTCGTCCGTCGGGTCATTGGCCCGCAGGGCGCCGGTCGGGCACCTGTTGATGCACTGGCCGCAGTTGATGCACACGACATCGGCAAGCGGCTTGTCCGCGAACGTCCCGATCTCGGTGTCCTCGCCCTTGTTGATGGCTTCAAGGACGCCGACTTCCTGCAGGTCGATGCAGGTACGGACGCAGCGACGACAAAGAACGCACTTGTTCATGTCGCGAATGACGGAATGCGACGAGCTGTCGATGTCGAACATCGGCTCGGCAGGCCGGCCGAAGCGGAAGAAATCGACGCCGTATTCCTTGGCCAGGGTCTGCAGTTCGCAGTTGTTGTTCCTGACGCACGCATAGCACTCGCCGTAATGGTTCCGCAGCATCAGGTCGATGATGTGGCGGCGTGCCTTGCGAACCTTCCTCGTGTGGGTGTGAACCTTGATCGGGGACGTAACGGGGTACGCGCAGGAAGCCTGCAGCCGGTACTGTCCCTCGACCTCGACCACGCACACGCGGCAAAGGCCGGCGGCGCAAAGATCCTGGTGGGCGCACAGGGTCGGGATCTTGATCCCCATCTGCTCGGCGGCCTTCAGGATGGTCGTTCCGAGCGGAACCTTGATTTCCTTTCCGTCTATGGTGACGGATACCTTACCGCCGATTCCGCCCTCGTCGCCGACATTGACCACATGGGCCTTCTGGCTCTTGGGCGCGCGGTTCGAGGCAGTGTCAACGCCGCCGGTCGTGCTGGCGGCCTTGGTTGCCTTTGTCTTTTTGGTCTCAGCCATTTGATTCCTCATCATTCAAAGCCTTAAGGCCGCCTTACTCGCCGCGTCCAAGCAGCTCGTCCTTGAAATTCTTGACGATGGACAGGAATGCGTTCGGGCTGGACTGTCCAAGTCCGCACTTCGACGCAAGCTGCATCGTCTCGCCAAGTTCGCAAAGCTCCTTCAGGTAGCTCTGGGAGCAGACGCCCTCTTCCAGCATTTCAAGGCCTTCGAGAATCGCGCTGTTACCATCGCGGCACGGTGTGCACTGACCGCAGCTTTCCTCGCAGAAGAACTCCATGAAGTTCATCGCGACTTCCAGCATGTCCCGGTCGAAATCGAAAACGATGATGGAACCACCGGTGGCCACGTCTTCAAAACAGATCTTGCGATCGAATTCCCAGTATGGAACGCAGTGGCCGGAAGCGCCGCCAATCTGGACGGCCTTCGCGCCTTCGCCACCAACGGCCACCAGCAGGTCGGCAACCGTGATCCCCATCGGGAATTCATAGATGCCTGGCTGGTCGCAGTCGCCGGAAACCGAGAACAGCTTCAGGCCGGCCGACTTTTCGGTGCCAAGTTCCTTGAACCACTTCGGACCCTTGGCCAGGATGCACGTCGCCCAGGCGAACGTCTCGACGTTGTTGACCGACGTCGGGCAGCCCTTGAATCCGGTATCGACCGGGAACGGCGGCCTGTTGCGCGGCTCGCCGCGATGGCCTTCCAGGGATTCGATAAGCGCCGTTTCCTCGCCGCAGACGTACGCGCCCGAACCCATCTGGATGCGGATGTCGAACGAGAATTCCTTGGCGCCCTTGATCTTGTCGCCCAGGAGCTTGTCTTCCCGACGCTTCGCCAGGGCGGCTTCAAGTTCCGCGCGCAGGTACATGTATTCGGCGCGCAGATAGATGATGCCTTCCTTCGCCCCGATGGCGTAACCGGCAATCGTCATGCCTTCAAAGACCTTGTCGCTGTATTCGGCCAGCAGCACGCGATCCTTGAACGTTCCGGGCTCGCCTTCGTCCGCGTTGCAGACCACGAACTTTTCGGGAGCTGCCGCGGCCGCGCAAAGGTTCCACTTCACGCCGGTCGGGAAGCCGGCGCCACCGCGTCCGCGCATGCCGGAATCGGAGATAGCCTTGATGACTTCCGAACGGGTCATCTTCAATGCGGCCTTCAGGCCTTCGCCAGCCTTGATTTGATCGAAGGTCAGCGGTTCGTGATACGACTTAATCATGCGTGGCCCTCCTTGTTCTGCAGGGCGTAAACGCCAAAGGTTCTGCGGCAGGTCTCGAGAATCTCGTGAACCTTTTCCGGGGTCAGGCCGACATAAAGGGTCTCGTTGACCAGCATCGCCGGGCCCTGATCGCATGCTCCAAGGCAATTCGTCCATTCAAGCGTGAACTTGCCGTCCGGGGTGGTTTCGCCGAAATCGACACCCAGATCGGACACGAGCTGATTCGCGATCTGATCCTTGCCCGCCATGTCGCAGGAAATGGTGCGGCAAAGCCGGACGACGTACTTGCCGTGCGTATCGTGACTCAGGAACGAGTAGAACGACACGACGCTATAGACTTCGACCGGATGGATGTCGAGCTCGTCGGCAACGACCTGCATCGCGAATTCCGAGCACTGGTGGTACTTCCTGTGAATTTCCTGAAGTATCGGGATAAGGTAGCAACGGTCTTTGCCGTAATGCTTGACCCACGCTGCAATATCCTGCTTCAGAACGTCCTGTTCGCTGACAAGCATTGCCTCATTTCTCCTTATGCAAAAGCTCGGCCACGGTTTCCAGGAGCTTCTTCGGCGGAATCGGCTTTTCCTGGAACGCGTCAACCGGGACCAGATCCGAGTCGGAACCGAAAGACATTCCGGTCACCCTGCTGATCGAAGTCAGCATCAGGATGGGCTTCGCAAAGCCAACCCGACGAAGATCCTGGGCCATGACAATCCCGTCATCCGGCTGCTCCATCATCACGTCGAGGATCAGCAGATCGGGATTTACCTTTTGAATCTGGGCCTTCCCGTCCGTGACGTTGTTGGCGGACGCAACCTCGTAACCGTTCTTTTCGAGGATCAGCGTGCACGCATCAACCACATCCGGGTCGTCGTCAACGATGAGTATCCTTGCCACAAGAGACTCCCTTGCTTCGGCGCCCATACAATCCGCGCCCGCCGGTCCCGCGCCAAGACCAACCGGACACAACCCGGTTCCAGAATCACCCGGGTTCAGAACACCATCGTCAGAAGATCCGAACGGATCACAACCATGGCGTCCGGGCAATCTTTTACCTTATTATGTAAATAAATTAAAGGTTTTTCGCTTCATGAACCCTTTCTGGCGACAAGGGCAAAATATCGGCATCCGCACCACGCAAGGCATTGAATTATCAGACCAATCCCGGCACGGAATCCCCTGAGCAAGCGGTCACAGCGATACAGCGATGCCAATGATGACAGTTATCTTATTCACAATGACAAAAACCGTGCTTTCAGATGCGTCCGGGGACTCGCGAGGAGCAGAAGTCGCGACACCGGCAATCGACTTCAGGCGGCATAAACGCCGATGACGGTCTTCCAGTGAAACTCGTCCGGCGCATCGCCCGCCCAGGCTTCGATGATTCCGGAGACCGGGAGCCGCCCGGC
>JAKPTZ010000139.1 GCA_029555025.1 Deltaproteobacteria bacterium | reverse complement strand
AACTTCCGGTTTAATGTGTAGTTGGGGACGGGCCGCCCCGACGTTCGCCAGACTTCGGGCTACCAGCCGGGGCGGCCATTCCAATATTCGTTTCCGGTCGGTAAGGCCCGGGCCGGAACGCGGGTTCATGGTCGATGGTCCCGACAAATGGCACGGAACCGGAATCGCCGGATTTTCACCGGCTGACGCCGATTTTCTGGCCGCGACGCGTATCACGCGTCCGCTGTCCGGAGCTCGCAAGGCGAAAGCCAAGGTTGTTGTTGCGGTTGCCGGGGGCGTCGTTGTTGCGGTTGGCCGCATGGACGTTCCTGGCGTCGTTGTTCCACGACCCGCCACGATTAACCCGGTTCGAGCCTGTATGGCCATGAACCACTGCGTTCGATTGAATCCCCGGACGGATACAAAATCAAGCCCAGCATTCTGGGATACGGAAAAATCCAGTGTGAGAATGGCTCACCGCAGGTAACTGCCGAATTCCGCGCATTCCAGACCAACGGGAAAAATCGCGGCGCGTCGTGACCGTCCAAGCGGCTTCCGGGGCAACGGCTTGCTTCGCGCCGGCCCCTGGGCGCCGCTTGCAGGCACGCCGCGCAAGCCCCATTCGGCCTTCGGCCAGCCGCATGTCAAGGGTGAAAGGGTAAAAGGGTCAAGGGTGATCAGGACAAGGACCTCGCAAGGCGAAAGCCAAGGCCGTCGTAGCGGACGCCGGGGGCGACGCGGATGCGGGGGGCCGCAAGGACGAATCCGGCGTCGAAGTCCCACGACCCGCCACGAACAACCCGGTCCGAGCCCGATGCTGGTCCACGCGGATCCGTCGAAGGGCTGGACGAATAGTAAGTTTCCCCATACCAATCCTGGACCCACTCCATTACATTTCCATGCATGTCGTAAAGGCCCCAGGCGTTCGCCCGCTTCGTCGCCACCGGATGGGTTCGTTCACCACTGTTTTCATCAAACCACGCGTATGTTCCCAGATCGCCCTTGTCGTCACCGAAACTGTATGTCCCTGTCGAACCGGCCCGACAGGCATATTCCCATTCGGCTTCGGTCGGAAGGCGGTACACGTTGGAGCCCTCCTTCGCGTTCAAACGCCGGATAAATTCCTGGACATCATTCCACGACACGTTTTCCACCGGATTCTGGCGTCCCTTGTATTCGCTTGGATTGGAACCCATGATTGCAACCCATTGTTCCTGGGTAACCTCGGTCTTCGCCAGATAAAATGCCTTGCTGATCGAAACCCGGTGCCGGGGCGTTTCGTCCGGGGAAGATTCCTCGAAGTTCGGATCCGCACCCATCTTGAAACTGCCGGCCGGGATCAGCACAAAATCCATCCCGATTGAATTCGTGATTTTTTGCGGCCGGGTCTGCACAACCGCGGACGCAGGGAACATGCAAACGACAACGACAGCCACACAAAGTAAGACACGCATTTTCATATCAGTCTCCTGCCTTTACAGCCACCGACAGTTCCGACCAGCCACCGCACCCGACCGTCACTCACAGACGACATCGAAACGCGTCCGGCCATCAACCCTGACGGTTCCCGCCCGGTCGCCATCGCAATAAACGGTAACCGTCTGATCGACCGTGCCGCCAAAATCGATTTCATAATTGCCGCTGCTGTCCGGGTACCCCTTTGTAGAATTCCAAGACGTGGAAATCCTGTGGTTACTCTTGATGCAACGCTCGCCGGCCGAATTGCGGCAACTTCCATAAATGGAATCAGCCAGCGCGGCCCCGGACATCAACAACACCGCAACAAAAACGCAAACGGACAAACGCATCTTGACCCCCGAAATTGGATAGCATCACTGTTTACCATTACTTTTTGTCCAATTCAAGGCAGAACCCCGGCAATCCGGACAATACCGACCAAGTAACCGGACAAGTGAAACAGCGGCTCCCAACGGTCTTATTGCCTGCAACGACGTGCCTGGATACTTGTATCTACGGCGGTTTCAATAATTCACGCTACCAGCGCCCTGACCCGGGCAAGGATGTCGTCGATCGCGGAAAGTGTGTAGGAACTTTCATCCACAAAACGGCTCCATGAGGCCAGTATGGCTGGGTGGGCGGGTGCCGCAGGGGTGGTGTAAAAAAGTTGTAATCGGAACGAACGCGTGGGATGCGACGCGAGCTGCTGGCATGACCGGGACGGATCGGTGGATGGTTCCCGAAGTGGGACTTTTCGAGGCCGGCGGCCGATTTGAGCTGAAGAACATCAGGAGATGGTGACGGCTGGCGGGTCTCGTGCAGGTGCGGGGCCATGGCGGGAATCCCTGGCGCCCGGGCGACGGCGACGCAGTGCCAGCCTCCCGACCGCCCCGTATCCGGACGTTGGCTCCCGGACTCCGTGGTCGTCGAGTGCCCAAAGGTCGTCTGGATCCCTGGCCGGTGCGATTGTGGGGACGGTCGAGGGCAGATGCAGGTGGTCGAGAATGCGGGTGACGACAGCAGGGTCGGTCAGAAAGGC
>JAKPTZ010000082.1 GCA_029555025.1 Deltaproteobacteria bacterium | reverse complement strand
CTGATCCGCGAGGAAACCGGGCTGCCCGTGATGATCGCGGAAGACCCGGTCGCGTCCGTCGTGCTTGGCGCCGGACGCATCCTTGACGACATGGACCTGCTGCGTCGCAGTGCAATCTGACATCTGCGGGCCCGTGGTGGCATGATTATGCGTGACTGGCTGTTTCAGCACAGATTTACGGCATTCGCGGCAGTCCTTGTGATCCTTCCACTGCTGCTGATGTACGTGACCGGCAGCACCATCGGTTCTTCGGGCCCGATCGAGAACGGGACGGCCGCGATGACCGGATGGGCCCAGACCGGCGCCGGCAGCGTCGTCAATTCGGTCGGTTCGTTTTCGTCCCGCATCGGCGCCGTCTTTTCCGTTGCCAGCGAAAATTTCAGGCTCAGCCAGGAAAATCAGCGTCTTCTTGGTACTTCGCTGAAGGCTCGTCGAATCGAGGCGGAAAACCGTGAGTTGCGCCTTCTTCTGGGGCTTCGCGAAAGCCGTCCGGAATTGAAACTGTTGCCGGCCGAGGTCGTCCTGCGGGACGTCAATCCGTTCTTCAGGGTTGAACGCGTCAGGCTCCTGATGGCCGAAAAGCGGGAAGACATTCCGGCCGCGTCCGCCGGGAACGCGGTGATCACGTCCGCCGGGCTGGTCGGGCGAGTCACCGAGATCCGCCGATCCTTCGCGGATGTCATGCTGGTCTCGGATCACCGAAGCCGGGTCGCCGTCCAGGTTCATGGCACGGGGATCATCGGAATGGTTGTCGGTTCGGGACGCAAGGCCGGTTTCCAGGCCAGGGTTCAGGTTCCCGTTTCCGAGCAGGCCCTGCAGAAGGACGCGGTAATCGTCACTTCCGGGCATGATCGGGTGTTCCCACGCGGGATCGAGGTCGGTTACATCGCCGACCCTGAAGCCCGCCGCCAGGTCGGTCCGTTCATGGAATACGACATCGTCCTTGCCGAGGATCCTTCGACCGTCGATACCGTGATGGTCGTCACGGAACTGCCGGTGGCCGAGTCCATCGACGCCTTCGGGGGTAAGTGATGCGTAACGTGTTTGTGCTGATTGCGGTTTTCGTCTGCATGATGATCCAGGTTCCGATCCTGACCCTGCTCGGCCTGACGACTTTTTCCGTCGATGCGCCCCTTGTGGCCATGCTTTACATCGCATCGACCGGGCCGGGCGTCGTCGGCATGGTGATCGTCTCGCTGATGGGCCTGCTTACGGATCTGTTCATGCCCGGCGGTCTTCCCGGGATGCAGATGGAAATCCTTGTGGTGCTGTTCCTGCTGGCCCGCATGGTCGTGTCCCGTCTGCAGTTGAACCGAACCCTTCCGCTGATAATCGTTGTATTCCTGTCCAGCCTGGTGTCGCTGGGCCTTTTCATGCTGCTTTCGGTCATCTTCGACCGCGGTTATCAGCACTCATCCACGGTGGTGACGGGCGGTCTGGCCCAAGCCCTGCTGACCGCGCTTCTTTCGCCGCTGCTGTTCAAACTTTTCGGGGTCGCCGACGGACGATTCCATCACAGGCGTGACACCCGCAGTCTTTTCGTGTGATCATTCGCCTGCCCGGAGGGTGGCTTTTCCCTTTTACGGAGCGTTACCTTGATCGGTCTTCAGGACGGCCTTGTTGAGTACAGGACCCATTTCAGGTGGGCCGTAATCCTCATCTGCGCCCTTCTGCTGGTTCTGGTCGGAAGGTTGTTCCACCTTCAAATCGTCAAGGGCCGGATGTACGAAACCCTGGCCACCGTCAGTCATGTGGTTCGTGAGCGCACTATTCCGCCACGTGGAAGCATCTTTGATCGTAATGGCAAATTGCTTGCCACCGATGTCGAGGTCTCGGATCTTGTCGCCATTCCGCATAACGTGACCGACCCACAGGCCGCGGTTGAAAAGTGGATGAGCCTTGGCGTCCTCGATGCGGCAGAGGCGGCCGACGCGCTTGAGAAGATTATCGACGGAAGGCAGGGGGCCAGGCGTTTTCATTCGATTGTCGTGAAGCGCAACCTCGTCGGCACGCGCTGCCCGAACGACCTGGAGCCACTGCGGTTCGACGCCATGACCGGCCAGATGGTCTGTTCAAGGTGCGGCGGTTCGTTTGTCGATCAGAAGGCGGTCGTTCAGGCGCATCTTCATGAAATGAAGGGTTTTTCGCTTCATTCGAGGATGGTTCGCCATTATCCGGCGGGCGCGGCCACCATACACGCGGTCGGATATGTCAATGAAGTCACCGCGGCCGAAGTCGATGATTCGAACGGAGTCCTGAAACCCGGTGACGTGATCGGCCGTTCGGGACTGGAAAAGGCCCTGGACGAAGAATTGCGCGGAAAGGTCGGCGAGGACGTCTATGTCCGCAGCGCGGCGGGAAGCAGGATCAGGCCGGCCGACCTTCCGGAACCTTTTAAGGATCTTAAGTCGTTTCCGCCGGTACCGGGCCGCAGCGTTAAGACGACGCTGGAACTTGGCTTGCAGAAGGCCGCGGTTGCCGCCTTGAAGCCGCACAGATCCGGAGCCATAGTCGTCATGGACGTGGATACCGGTGAGATCCTTGCCATGGCCAGCCAGCCGACGTTCGAGCTTGGCCCCAGGCTGACGGTAGCCGACAGGGAGCCGCCGCCGCTCCAGGTTGATTATGCCCCGATGATGAACAAGGCCGTTTCCTCGTTTCCGCCCGGTTCGACTTTCAAGGTCGTCACGGCCCTGGCCGGATTGATGGAGGGCGTGATCGATTCCGGCACGCGGACCGATTGCCCCGGTTATTACGAATACCGTAACCGGAAGTTCAGGTGCTTCGTGCGCAGCGGTCATGGCGAGGTTGACCTGGTCGATTCGCTGGCGCAGTCATGCGACACTTATTACTACCGCCTGGGCGACCTGCTTGGAATCGACACGATCGCAAGATACGCGACCGAGATGTTCGGCCTTGGGCAGAAGACCGGGATCGAGATTTCCGAGAATCCCGGAGTCATTCCGACCGAGGCATGGTACCTGAACAGTTCCAAGGGTTACCAGCCTGGCTTTGCCATCAACGCGTCTGTCGGGCAGGGTGACATAAGAACCAGTCCACTTTCCATGGCGCGGGCGTACGCGGTGCTGGCAAACGGTGGCAGGATTGTGCAGCCAAGGCTGACGGCGGCCTGGATCGACCCGGATACCGGGCTCGAGGAACCGGTGGCTACGGTAGTCGGCGCGACGGTTCAACTCCATGATCGGCACCGCGATCTGATCGAACGCGGACTTTATGGGGCCGTCAACACCGAGGCTGGAACGGCATATGCATCCAGGATTCGCGAATTGCCGTATTCCGGCAAGACCGGTACGGCCGAGGCTCGCGAATATCGTAAGGACGCGGGCCCGGAACTGCAGCAATGGCTGAAGGGCGATCACGCGTGGTTCGTGGCCCTGGCGCCCGCCCGCCGTCCAAGGATTGCGGTCGCGGTATTCCTGGAACATGCCGGATTCGGCGGCGCGGTCGCTGCGCCGGCGGCCAGGAAGGTGATCGAGGCGTACTACAGGGAACACGCCGACGAATTCATCGATTTGTGGGAAGGGTTCGACAGTCGTCCGGAACTGGAGATTGTTCACGAGGGCCCGGCCCCGGATCAGGAGTCCGGAACCGATTCCTCGGTTGACTCCGGGGAGTCGGTGACGGCATCGGATCAGGACGGCTCGCAGCAGCCGGAAAAGGCGGGGGCAGATGATTCGCAAGAGTGACAGAAGGCCGTTTTCAAGGGCCGTCTGGGTCGCCGCCGCAGCCTTGTTCACCATACTGGTGGTCGGTCTGGTCAACCTCAAGAATGCCGCTTCATATACTGGCGAGGATTTCCACCAGACCCAGATTCTGTGGGTTGTCGCCGGCTGCGTGATTGCCTTCGCGGTTGCCGTCATCGATCTGCGGTTCTTCCAGCAACTGGCGCCGCTGTTTTTCTGGGGAGCAGTCGTGCTTCTGGTCGCGACCCTGATATTCGGACGCGAAATCAACCATTCCAGGCGGTGGATTCTGGGAATTCAGCCATCCGAGTTCGTCAAGGTGGCGATGGTGATGATGCTTGCCAGGTTCTTCCACGGGGAACGGAATCCCGAGAGATACACGCTCCGGACGCTCCTGCGCCCGCTTGGACTGATCCTTGTTCCGATGATCCTTATCCTGATGCAGCCCGACCTTGGAACGGCCCTCTGCGTGATGGCGATCGGTTTCTCGGTGATGTTTTTCGAGGGCATCAGGCTGCGTTCCTTCCTGGGGCTGCTGGCCATCGTGGTCCTGGTGGTCCCGCTTGCCTGGCAGTTGAACCTCATCAAGCCGTACCAGAAGGATCGCGTCAGGATCTGGCTTGAAATGGCAACCGAGGAGCCATCGACCACCAGGAACCTGGACAAGGGCATGCAGCCCGAACAGGCTCTGTGGGCGGTCGGTTCGGGCAGGTTCGCCGGCAAGGGCGGCGGCCAGGGCGTGCAGTCCAGGCTGCGATACCTTCCGGAAATGCACAACGACTACATCTTCGCGTCTTTCGCGGAAGAGCGGGGATTTCTGGGATGCGTCGCCCTGATCATCCTTTACGGCGTTCTGGTCATGTCGCTGCTTGTAGTCGCCATCAGGGCCCGCGAACGCTTCGGGGTGCTCGTCAGCGTGGGGGCCGTCGCCATCATCTTCTGGCAGGTGGTCTTCAATATCGGGATGGTTCTTGGCATGTTCCCCGTCGTCGGCTTGACCCTTCCCCTGATGTCGTACGGCGGTTCGTCGATGATTTCCTCCATGTTTTCCGTCGGGCTCGCCCTTAATGCCGGCATCCACCGCGGGCAGGTTTAGGGCGCGGCGCCAGATTCCGTCTTCGTGTTTTCGATTCACGGAAGATCCTGAATAACAGTGTAAAAACATAGTTAAGATTTGAGAAATCCCGTTCGTGGTGGTAGTATTTCCGGCAATTGTGTGGACAGCGTTCCTTTCGCGGTGTCGTTCGGAGGGTATTTGCTTATGGGCAGGGTAATCGGGATTGACCTTGGAACCACGAACAGTTGCGTGGCCGTGATGGAGGCCGGGAACCCGGTTGTCATTCCAAACCTGGAAGGCAGCCGCATCACGCCGTCCGTCGTTGCCATCAGTGACGAAGGTGAGCGTCTGGTCGGTGCCGTGGCCAAGCGTCAGGCCATTACCAATGCATCCAATACCGTTTTTGCCATCAAGCGCATGATGGGGCGCAAGTTCGATTCCGCTGAAGTTGAACGAATCGGTGCTTCGTATCCGTACGAGATAGTCAAGGCGCAGAACGGCGACGCCGCGGTCAGCATCGGTGGACGTGCGTATTCCCCCCCCGAGATTTCTGCAATCATCCTGAAGAAAATGAAGGAGTTCGCCGAGGAGTACCTTGGTGAGACCGTCACCGAGGCCGTCATCACGGTCCCGGCTTATTTCGATGATGCCCAGAGGCAGGCCACCCGCGACGCGGGAAGGATTGCCGGCCTGGACGTGAAGCGAATCATCAACGAACCGACGGCCGCGGCCCTTGCGTACGGCCTGTCCAAGCGTTCCAGCGGCCGGGTCGCCGTCTATGACCTTGGTGGTGGAACGTTCGATATCTCGATCATGGAACTTGGCGATGGCGTCTTCCAGGTCAGGACGACCCACGGCGACACCTTCCTGGGTGGCGAGGATGTCGATTCCAGGATCGTTGACATGCTCGCTGACGAGTTCGAGCGCATGTACGGCGTGGATCTTCGATCGGACGTCGTGGCGCTGCAGCGTCTTCGCGATGCGTCTGAAAAGGCCAAGATTGACCTTTCCGCGGCCCGCGAGGTCGATATCAACCTTCCGTTCATATACGCCGACGACAGCGGCCCGAAGCACCTTCAGATCAAGTTGACCAGGGCCCAGCTCGAGGCCCTTTGCGAAGAGCTTATCGAAAGGACGCTCGACCATTGCCGACAGGCTCTGGCAGACGCCGGCATGAAGGCTTCCGATCTGGATGAAGTGCTTCTGGTGGGAGGCATGACGAAAATGCCGCTGGTGCAGCAGCGGGTCACCAGCTTCTTCGGGATCCAGGCAAGTCGAAATGTCAATCCGGACGAAGCTGTCGGCGTCGGTGCGGCCATCCAGGCCGGTATCATCCAGGGCGACGTCGGCGACGTCGTGCTGCTTGACGTCGTTCCTCTGTCGCTCGGCATCGAGACCCAGGGCGGCATGTTCACCAAGCTGATTGAACGCAACACGGCGATCCCCTGTTCAACGACCGAGGTCTTTACCACGGCCGAGGATTACCAGCCGATGGTCAACATCCACGTTCTGCAGGGCGAGCGTCCGATGGCCCGCGACAACAAGTCGCTTGCGCGCTTCGAACTGATCGGCATTCCGCCTGCCCGAAGGGGCATCCCGAAGGTCGAGGTGTCGTTCGAGGTCGATGTCAACGGCATTCTCAGCGTTTCCGCGCGCGACCTGGGGACCGGAAACGTCCAGACGGTGCGCGTCCGTCCGACATCGGGCCTGTCGGAGCGCGATATCGAAAGGATCATCAACGAGGCCGAGGACAGCTCGCGCGAGGACGACAAGCGCCAGGAAGTCGCCAACCTGAAGAACAGGGCGGATGGCCTGATGTACACGACCGAACGCTCCCTCGAGGAATTCCTGAACTACCTGACCGACGACGAAGTCGCGGCCATCAATGCGGATCTCGAGGCGTGCAGGCGCGCCCGGGGAAGCAATGACATGGCGACCATCATCCAGGCCATCAAGAACCTGGAAAAGTCGTCCTACAGGATTGCCGAGCTGATGTACCGCGATTCAACCGTCTGACCAATTCGGGGGGTGCCATGTACGCCCCTTTCCGGGCTTGCCTCAGATTCTCCAGTCGCATTTCGTTCCTGGCGGTCGTTCTGTCCCTGGGAATCGTCCTTTCGGTCAACGACGTCGTCGCGACCGAAAGCGATCCGCGTACGGCGCCGGATAATGCCCCCGGGCAGTCCGCCGCCGATTGCGCCGATTGCGTCCGGGAGCCGCCGCTGGTCGCCATCCTGCTTCCGACCAGCGGCAGCCATTCATTTCTTGGAATGGCAGTACACGATGAACTTCTTGAAAAGCTTTCGCCCATAAAGGGTGTCCGGGTGGCCGTGTTCGATACGGCGGGAACTGCCCAGGGCGCCCGCAGGGCTGCCGCCGAGGCCGTTGAAAGGCAGGCGGCCATGATGGTTGGCGGGATTGGTGATCGCGAAACCGCCGAGATATCGCAGATTGCAACCCGCGAAGGCGTCCTGTTTCTTACAATGGGCCGGTCGAGACTTGCCGCCGCGGCGACGACGGTCTTTCAGACAGTCGCCAGTCGTGAAGCCGTCAATCGCAGCCTTCTTGCTTCTCTGGCGGCTTCGGGAAAGGTTCCGGAATGCGCGATTGTGATCCGTCGCGCCGATGCCTTCGGGGAGGCCGAGCTTGCCGCCTTCAGGGGAGCCCTGGCCGGGACCCCCATCTCGTTCATAGGTTCCAGAACCGCCGGCGGGGATTCCTTTGACGAGGGCGCGTTTTCGACCGAAGTGACGTCAATGCTTTCTTCCCATCGCGCCAGCCACGCCTGTTCGACAGTCCTTCTGCACCTTGCCATCGATGTCCCCATCGCCCGCAGGCTTGTCGATTACCTGCGGTTTGCGGGATTTTTCGAGCAGCCCGGGTGCGGCGTGGTACTGTCGGGCACATCGCTTTTCAATGCGCCGGGACTCGTCGCGCAAAGCGGCCAGGCCTTTTTGGGCCTTGTTTTTGTCGATATTGACGTGGAGTCTTCGTTTGGCGGTCGTGACGATCGCTTCAGGGCCGAAGCGTCGGATCTTTCAGATTTTGCCGCCAGGGCCGCCACGATCCTTGCGGAAGGCGGGGCCGTCCCGCCGCCCGCCCTCATGGAAGGGGCCGTCGTTTCGGGAAGAACCGGAAACCTGGTGGTCAGGAACGGCCGCGTGGAGGGCCACCGGCTGAAGTTCTGCACGATTGGGGCCCGTGGCATCGACTGTCTGGCGATCGAGGGGCCATCCGACACGCGGGAAGCCGCCCCAGCCCCCGAAGCCCGAGGCCCGGACGCCCCGGTTCCCACGGAAAGCACGCTTCGGAAGTGAGACGCACATGGACGAATTCGAGCTCATTGACCGTCTTGTCCGGCTCTTTGACGAATCAGGCGCGTCCTTGCCGGACGGCGTTCTCGTGGTGCCCAACGGCGATGACGCCGCGGTGGTCAGGCCTTCGTCCGGCCTTTCGACTCTGACTACAGACGCACTTGTCGATGGCGTTCATTTTGCGCTTGATCTCTGCTCCCTGCAGGACGCCGGGTTCCGGTCGATTGCGGTCAACCTGTCTGATCTGGCGGCAATGGGCGCCACGCCGACAGGCCTTCTGGTTTCGCTCATCCTTCCCCCGTCGCTTGCCGATTGCGACGTGCTCGAGATCGGCCGTGGAATTGCCTGCGCGTCGGCGCGGTTCGACGTTCCCGTGATTGGGGGCAACATCACCAGGACATCTGGTCCGACGGTGATTTCCATTACCGCCTGCGGCGATCAGCGCGGACCTTGCGGCCCCAGATCGGGGGCACGGATCGGTGACGGCCTCTGGGTCAGCGGTCATCCCGGCGACGGCGCAATCGGCCTTCGGCTGCTTCAGTCCCATCCGCTGATTGCCGAAAGGTTTCCGCGTCTTGTTTCTGCCTGGAGGCGTCCGCAACCCAGACTGGATTTGATACCGCTTTTTCATCGCGGGCTGGTCGATGCCGCCATTGATATTTCCGACGGACTGCTTGCCGATCTTGGCCACATCTGCAAGGCATCGGGGATTCTGGCCGCGGTTGACAAGGGCGCCATCCCCGTCAGCCAGGACGCCATCCAGGCCGCCCGGATGGCCGGGATCCCGGATCTTGACCGCCTTGTCCTGACCGGCGGGGACGACTACCAGCTTCTTATCGCCGCACCGCCTTCATCGGAACCATTCATGATTGATGCCGGACTTGCAAGAATCGGCACCTTTGAACCTGGAGCCGGTGTCGAGATTGTCGAATCGGGTGTCAGGAACCGTTTTGTGGGAAACAGGGGCTGGCTGCACAGGCAGGATCGGGACTCCTAGAGAATCTTGTCCAGGCGGGCGGCGATCTTCGATCGGTCGGCGGCCCCGACGAGCTGGTCGGCGACCTTTCCATCCTTGATGAAAAGCAGCGTCGGAATGGCTGAAATCGCGAATCCGTTGGCAACACCGACGTTTTCATCAACGTTGACCTTTCCCACCTTGACCCTGCCGGCGTAGGCGTCGGCAATCTCCTCGATGATCGGGGCAATCGCGCGGCACGGTCCGCACCAGGGTGCCCAGAAATCGACCAGGACAGGCTTATCGGACTGCATCACCTCGGCTTTGAAACTGGAATCCGTGAACTCGAGGACGTTTTTTGAATTCGCCATTATTGCTCCTTATTTGGCTCCTGACTGGTAGATGTTTCCGGACTTGATGCGGACGACTTGCCGCAGGTTTCAACGTATTTCAGGCGAAGGTCGAAAAGAAGCGCCTCCAGAAGCCTGACCTCGTCGTCGGTCAGGTTGCCGGCGGTCTTTTCCTTCAACATCACGATAATGTCGATGATATTCCGGGCCATCGGCAGGTTGACGGTGGTCGCGCCCGGCGCTTCCGGCACGTTGGCGCCGAGATGGTAAAGTGCCGAAGTCCCAAGCGAAATCACGAACGTCGAAAAGTCGATCGAGCCAAGGCTCGCGTTCAGCTTTTCCTCGCATGAACTGCTGCAATCGTCCATCGGTACCCCCTTGTTCGCCAGGCAGCGCGCTTTTTGTGGTTCCTATGAACCCGAGCTTTCCAGATGATCCCTGGAAGACAGTTCGATGTTTTCCGCGTTGGCCGAAACATCGGGAAGTTCCTTAAGCCATTTCTCGTAATCGCCAGTGGAAATAACCTTCCTGGAAATCCAGCGGTTTACAAGGCGCGTGTCGAAAAGAATTTCCTTGTCCATTTTGGTTTTTGTTTCCGGTTTTTATAAGGCACCATTGCCGCAGACTGGAATTTAATTCCGCGATGGCAGGCTGTCAACCCGCATGGGACAAACCATCGAAGGCGCCGGGACATCGGCGTGGGCTTCGGATCGGGCGGGCGCCGAGCAGGCCGCGCGAATTGACTGCGACCGGTTTTGGAACGATGATACGCCGTTGTAACGGCGTTTTTTTGATGGCGCCAATCAAGGTGGGCAATGTCCAGGCAGACAGAAGATACCATGAAGCCGGCCGGGCTCGAGTCGCCCCCGTCGTCCGGAACCCTGGCTTCGGCCAGGAAGGTCGTCGTGCCGGTTCCGGAACCGGTCGCGCCGGATGGCCCGGTCGTCCTTCCCCTGATACCCGACGAGAACCTTGGCCTGCTTCCATCGTCGTATGACATGGACAGGCTTTACGCGGTTCCACGTGATCCGGAAAGGGTATTCGCCACGTTCGGGATTTCGCGCGCGACCATGGCCAGGGCCGGTTCGGCCGATATCGCTATTCGATTCGTGTTTGAAGACGGCGTGAATTCGTCGGACTTCATAGATGTGATTCCGCCCGGTTCAAGCGTTTATTACTGCGCTGTTCCGCCCGGACGACTTTGGTTCACGGTTGAACTCGGGTTTCTTGATCGAGGGCGTTTCGAGGGCTTCCTGTCGTTCGGCCCGGTTCCCACCGCAGTTGCCTTTGTCCGTCCCGGAACGCCCGAGTTTGTACGGTTCGATCCGGATGCGCCGCCGGGGCCGGGATGGCTGGCCGCGGGCATGACCGCGGTTCCCGCGCCGGATCTTCCCGGGCCGGCCTTCAAGGCGGCCAATGTCGAGGCGGGACTGGTTCAGCGCAACTGGATCGGCTACATGCCGGTAAGCGGGAGGAAGTGACATGCCGAAAGGTTACGTTTCTCTCGTGCTCCACGCCCACCTTCCTTTCGTGAAGCACCCGGAATATGCCGAATTTCTTGAGGAAGACTGGTTTTTCGAGGCCGCCGTCGAAACTTATCTGCCGCTTCTGGACATGATCGAGCGGCTCAATCGCGAGGGCGTTCCGTTCCGTCTTAATATGGTCGTTTCCCCGACGCTTGCGGCGATGATGGACGATCGTCATCATCAGGAACGCCTGAAGGCTTCCATCGAAAAGACGATGGTTCTTGCCGGCAACGAGGCCAGGCGCCTTAAGGACGACCCCGAGTTCGGCCCGGTGGCCAGGTTTTACCAGGATCGCCTTGGCTATCTGCATCACAAGTTGACCGACGTTTACCGCGGAAACCTTATCAACGGTCTTCGCGATGCGATGTCGTCCGGCAGCCTTGAACTGATGACCTGTGCGGCGACCCATGGACTCCTTCCGCTGCTTCGGGTTCAGCCCCAGTGCGTCAGGGCCCAGGTCGAGATCGGCGCGTCCGAGTTCCAGCGTCATTTCGGTGTCCGTCCGCGCGGCATCTGGCTCCCTGAATGCGGTTACTATGAAGGTGTCGAGGAATACCTTGCCGACTGCGGCATTCGCTTTTTCATCGTCGATACCCATTGTCTGACCTATGCAAATCCCAGCCCCGCCTTCGGGGTTTATGCGCCGTTGATGACGAAATCCGGCGTGGCCGCCTTCGGTCGGGACATCGAGTCGTCGCGGCAGGTCTGGAGCGCGCGGGAAGGCTATCCCGGAGATGATGCTTACCGCGAATTCTATCGTGACGTCGGTTATGACAGGCCGTTTGACGAGGTTCGCGAATTCGTCCAGCCGAACGGGCTGCGCAAGCAGACCGGGCTGAAATTTCACCGGGTTACCGGCGATGTCGATCTTTCGCAGAAGCTGGCATACAACCGGCAGGCCGCGATGCGTCGCGTCGATGCCCATGCCGGCAATTTCATGTTCAACCGCGGTCGCCAGGTTGAACACCTTGCCGGTGCGCTCGGGCGTCCGCCGATTGTCGTCGCGCCCTACGACGCCGAACTCTTCGGGCACTGGTGGTTCGAGGGGCCGGACTTCCTGGAGGTCCTGTTCCGCAAGACGGCGGCCGAACAGGACACCTTCCGGTTCGTCTCGCTGGCCGAGTATCTGTCCTTTAACCAGGTTCAGCAGATTGGCACGCCCGCGACCGGCTCGTGGGGTGATCGTGGATATTTCGAGGTCTGGATAAATCGTGAAAACGATTACATTCCGCGTCACCTTTTCGAGTGCGCCCAGGAAATGATTGCCCTGGCGGATCAGTACTCCTGTCCAACAGGACTCGAGGCCAGGGCGTTGAATCAATGCGCGCGCGAACTGTTGCTGGCCCAGTCTTCCGACTGGCCGTTCATCATCACCATGGGAACCATGACGGAGTATGCCCATCGACGCGTGCGGGAGCACGTCCTTCGCTTTTTCAGGCTTGCCGCGCAGATACGTTCGGGCAGCATTGACGAATCGTGGCTTGGGAGTCTTGAATGGCGTGATTCAATCTTCCCAGTCATCGACTACACGGTGTATCGTACCGGCTCGTGGAAGCGTCCCTGACGACTTCCCGAATTCCGGTCTTGATGGAGTATCGAAGTGAGTACCGCATCTATCGTGGATTCAAGGGCAGGCTCGCGGTCGATGGCCGCCATGTCCGCCATCCTGGCCGTCACCGGTTTCGTGGTGTTGACCGCAATGGGCGCACACGCGCGATTTCCGCTTCCATTCACCCCCGTTCCGGTCACGATGCAGGTGTTCGTCGTGATTCTGGCCGGCCTCTGCCTGACGCCCAGGCAGGCGTTTGCTTCCCAGGCCATCTACGTAATAGGCGGCCTTTCCGGCCTTCCGCTGCTTGCGCACGCAGGGCTCGGCACAATCGGCTATCTTGTCGGCTTCGTGGCCGCGGCCCCGCTCGTCTCGTTCGCGGCACGCCGGGGCTTCGCGGCGGTCGGCGGCCTTGCAGGCGTCCTGGTCATTCACGTCCTTGGTTGCGCGGGTCTTGCGGCATCCGGTGTTCCTGCCGGTCTTCCTGTCATCGCGGCCGGTTCCCTGGTATTCCTGCCCGGCGACATCCTCAAGGTACTGCTTGCCGTCAAGGCGTCGCGCATGGCACGAAAAAACTGAATTTTTCAATAGTTTTCGGGGGTATTGATGTCAGATGGCATGTCGGTCGCGGTGGTGGGTGCCACCGGAGTGGTTGGCACCGAGGCAGTCGCGCTTCTTGAGGAGAGGGGATTTCCCGTTGGCAGTCTTCGCCTGATGGCTTCCGGCCGCTCAGCCGGCGAGACCATCGGCTTCCGCGGAAAGGATGTCACCATCGAAGCCCTGGCCGGTGCCGATTTTGCCGGGATTGACCTCATCTTTTCGGCTCCGGGGGCCTCGGTCAGCCTCGAATACGTTCCGCGGGCGGTCGCTGCCGGCGCCCTGGTGATCGACAAGTCCAGCGCCTTCCGGATGGCGCCCGACGTGCCGCTGGTCGTTCCCGAGGTGAATGGCGACGCGGCATCCCGGGAAACCAGAATAATCGCCAGCCCGAACTGCAGCACCATTCCACTGGTTATGGTTCTTGACCCGCTTCATCGCCGGTTCGGAATCCGCCGGGTCGTGGTCAGCACCTACCAGGCTGTCAGCGGTGCCGGCCAGAAGGCCGGGGACGAACTGATCGGACAGACGGTCGCCATCCTCAACAGGCGTCCCATGCCGATTGAAGTCTTTCCCCACCAGATTGCCTTCAATTGCCTGCCGCAGGTCGAGACGTTTGATCCGGGCCTTGAGGGCTATTCGACCGAAGAGCAGAAGGTCTGCGACGAGACCCGCAAGATCATGGGAATTCCCGATCTGCGGATAACGGCGACCTGTGTCCGTGTGCCGGTTGTCAATGGCCACTCCGAATCGGTCAACATCGAATTCGAGAGTCCGGTTGATCCTGCCGAGGCGCGCAAGCTGCTCGATCCGATGCCCGGGATCCGTATTGTCGATAGCCCCGCCCAGGGTGAATATCCGATGGCGGTTGAGGCATCGGGTCTTGACGAAGTCCTGGTCGGACGAATCCGACGCGACTTTTCCGTCGATAACGGTCTTAACCTGTGGCTTGCGTGCGACAACATTCGCAAGGGGGCCGCGCTGAATGCGATCCAGATTGCAGAGCGCGTTTTCGGAATCGACCCGGTGCGTTCGTGACAACGACGACCGGATTCGCCCGCCCTGTTTGACAAAATGACACTCTTCGGCGAGCGGGGCTGTCGCGTCCGGGCGTTCCCGATTGAAAAAACGGGTAGTTTTCCGGTAGTTTTGGGCGGACTGAAACAGATTTGCCGGTGGCACGATAGTTGCTTTAATGTATCCCTTATGATGAACCAAAAAACAACAACATGGTTCCTTCTGGCGTTTTCGTTGCTGGCCCTGGTCGTGCCCGCACCGGCTGTCGCGGCGATTTCGGCGTTCAAGTTCCTGGGAATCGAAGGCATCGGTTCCTCGTGCGCGATGAACAGCCGGCTCGGCATCGCTTCCGGTTTCACCGAGCATGTGATAAACATCCAGGACTGCGTCGATTACACGGCATGCGACATCGAGGTCAGGTGGGGACTGGACAGGACTCCGGCCACCGGAACGACATATGCGATTAAGGTCAGCCTTCCTGGCGGGGCGTGCGTCGATAACGATTTCACCACGCTCGGCGGTACCTGCATGGAAGAAATCCTTGTCGATGAGAAGACGCTGTCATCCCCGAACTACATGACCTTCAGCGTTCCGTTCGACGTCCTTACCGGGGGCGACTGCCAGGCTGGAACAAGCAAATCGACCAAGATATATATCATCGTCAAGGAACCCGGCCTGGATCCGACGGCCGAGGTTCTGATGTTCGACGTTGATCTTTCGCGCCCGCCCGCTCCGGAAATCCAGGAGCCGGTGGAGGGCGACTCGAACATCACGGTGAAGTGGACCGCCATTGACGAAAGCGACGATTCGACAACGCAGTACAACGTCTATTGGTCCGAGGCCACGTTCTCGAATTCAAGCAAGTCGTCGGCAACCGTCGTTGGTCCGATGTCCGGAACAAGCTACCAGATCAAGGATCTTGAAAACGACAAGGAGTATTTCTTCGCCGTTTCGTCAATCGATGAAAACGACAATGAAAGCGTCATCTCGGCCGTAACCAGTGGAATGCCGATCGATGTCAGCGACTTCTGGGAGATGTACCGTTCAAGCGGCGGCCAGGACGATGGCGGGTTCTGCTTCCTGGCGACGGCGGCATGGGGCAGCTACATGGCGCCCCAGGTGATGACACTCAGGGCCTTCCGCGACAGCGTCCTTCTGACGTCCGCTCCCGGTCGTGCATTCGTGTCGTTCTACTACAAGGTCAGCCCGCCACTTGCCGGGCTGATTTCGGACAGCCCGCTTCTCCGTTCCGTTTCCCGCCTGGCGCTGATGCCGGCGGTGATTCTGGCCCGGATCGCGCTTGCCACGTCGCTCTGGTTCGCCGTTTTTTCCGGCGTGGCCCTTGTCGCCCTGACGGTTCTTTTCTTCGGCGTCGCCATTCGCACAAGGAGGCGCCCATGAACATCAGGATTTTCAGCGCGGCGGTTGTACTGGTCATTGTCGGCGGATTCGTCGCGTCGCCCGCCTCGGCGGAGGAAGAGCCCAAAAAGCATGAGTCGCCAAGGCGCTTTTTCCTCGAGGCGAAGTTTTCGCCGTACCGGCCGGCAATCGACAGTGAATTCGGCAATGCCACCCCGTTCAAGGACGTCTTCGGCGGTGGGCAGTTCCTGATGACCCAGGTCGAATTCGAGTACGAGATCTGGAACAAGGTCGGCATCATCGGCATCGGCGCCGTGCTTGGATACTCAAGGCTTGTCGGAACCGGAATCAATCCGGTGACGCTCGAGGAGGCGACCGACAAGACCGCCATGAACGTCATGCCGCTTGCGATTCACATGTTGTACAAGTTCGACTACCTGGCGCAACGATACAAGGTTCCGCTTGTTCCCCACGTGAAGGCCGGTTTCGATTACTGGATCTGGTGGATCGAGAACGGGACGGGCGACGTTGCTTCCGTGCCCGGAAGTTCGGAAGGTTCGGTTCGGAAGGGATACGGCGGGACATGGGGTGGCCACGTTTCGCTGGGAATTGCCTTCCTCCTGGATTTCATCGCGCCGTCGATGGCCCAGACGTTCGACGTCGATGTCGGCGTCAACAATTCGTACCTCTTCTTTGAATACACCTGGGCATGGATCAATGATTTCGGTGTCGGGAACTCCATGAACCTTTCTGCTGGCATGTTCGTCGGTGGCATCGCCTTCGAATTCTGATGTCTTTTCGACACTTCCGTCGGGGTGGTTGATGCTGTCGTCGTCAGGACTTTCCATCGGCGTCGTCATTCCGGCCTTCAATCCATGCCATCGGCTCGGCGATGTGTTGACGGGCCTTCCGCCTTTCGTTTCCTGCGTGGTCGTCGTCGATGACGGATCGAATCCCCCCATTTCGACGGATCGCTTGGTCTCGCCGCGGCCGGTCGTTGTCGTCCGGCACGAATGGAACAGGGGCGTGGGCGCGGCCATCGTCACGGGATACAGGCGTTGCATCGAGATGGGAATCGACGTGGCCGTCGTCATGGGGGCCGATGACCAGATGGATCCCGCGGACATGGAGCGCCTTGTGGCGCCGATCCTTGCCGGCAGGGTTGCGTATGCGAAGGGCGACAGGCTTTCCCATCCCGCATGCCGCGCGGTGATGCCCCTGCCACGACTTCTGGGAAATTCATGCCTGACCTTTCTCACCAGGCTCGTCACAGGTCTTCCGGTCATGGATTCGCAGTGCGGTTACACCGCTTTCAGGCTGGATGCGTCGGGAAGGCTGCCGTTGAGCCACATCTATCCAAGGTACGGCTTCCCGAATGATATGCTTGCGGCGCTTTCCGGGGCGGGCCTGCCGGTTTGCGACGTGGTCGTACGTCCGGTGTATCCGGGTGGCCGTTCCGGAATCGTTGCCCCGGTTGCGGCCATTGTCTATCCTTTCGTGCTTGCCAGATCCATCCTTACCAGGTGCTTGGCGGCAATGTCGCGGGGGCATCGCGCATTCACGCTGGATAGCGGTTCGGAGGCCGGAAAATGCGCGTTCTGATGCTTACCACATCCTGGCCGCTCTGCGACGGGGACTGGCGGGGCGGATTCGTCATGGATCTGTGCCGCGACCTGGCCGCTTCCAGCATCGATGTCGATGTTGCCGTGCCAGCCCCAGCGGCGTCCTGCATCCCTGAAGGATTTGATTCCGCTCTGCCGATTGCGGGCGTCACGGTTCACTGGCTTCCGCGGCTTATCCAGTTCCGCTCCAGGGCATTCCATCAGTCCGGGCTCGAGGCCAACCTGAGGAAGCGACCCTGGTCGGCCCTGTCGATGGGGCCGGTGCTTGGGGCATTTGCGGCCGAGTGCTCCCTTCTTGCCGTGCGGGCCGACGTCATCGTTTCAAACTGGCTGCTTCCAATGGGCGCGGTCGGCGCCACGGTGGCCGGCGTGACCGGCAGGCCCCACCTGGTGATTGCGCATTCGGCCCCGGCCGGGCCGGCAGCAATTCCGCCCGTCTCGACCGTTGTCAGAAAGGTAATTGAGTCCGCAGATTCCGTGGCGTGCGTGTCGGAATCAGTTCTTGAATCGACTGCCGCGATTGCAGGGCCGGAGCTTGCCCGGAAGCTGAAGGTCATCCGTCTTGGGATCGACCTGGTGCCGGTTGTGCTTCACAGGCCTTCGTCGCGCCCGTTTGAAATCGCATTTTCCGGGCGCATCGTTCCAATAAAGGGGGCGGACATCCTCGTTCGGGCTGCGGCCGGGATTCCCGGCTGCCGACTGGTTATAGTCGGGGACGGCCCGGGGCTTCAATACCTTCGTCTGCTTTCGGCAAGGCTGGGTGTCAATGCCGATTTTGTCGGGGAACTGTCGCGCCAGGACGCCAGGAAGCGCATTGCCATGGCCGATGTTGTCGTCATCCCTTCAAGGAAGGGCCTTCTCGGGCGTCAGGAAGGTCTGCCTCGTGTCCTGGTCGAGGCGTGGGCGGCAGGCGTGCCGGTGGTCGCATCGCGCTCGGGCGGCATGACCGAGGTCATGGACGGGCAGGGCGGCGGCATCCTCTTCGACCCCGGGGACGTCGAAGGGCTTCGAAGGATACTTGCCGGGCTTGCATCGGATCCGCACAGGCTTGCCGGGCTTCGGGCCCAGGCGATAACGCGCGCGGCCGAATTCGACGCCGGCGTCGCGGCCGCCGCCTGGGCGCAATGGATCCGTGGCGCATGTTCTTGAACGGGCCTGCCCAAACTGATACCTTTGTCTGCGTCGTTGGTAGGGCCGAGTGTTTCCTGGACGGACACGATGAATGAAGCCGGTTCAAATCGTCGTCTGGTGCTTGCCGCGATGTGCGCGCTGCACCTTTCGGTATCCGGCTGCATCGGCGACCTGATTCCGGACAGGCCCGATCTGGCGGGCTATGACGTCAGTTTTCCGGATTCCTTCCCCTTCGACCTTCCCCCGGAACTTCCGGGCGATGCCACCGGTGACGGCCCGGCTTGTCCCCGCAACTGCTATGAACGTGTCTGCGGGCCCGACGGGTGCGGGGGCACATGTGGAACCTGTCCGGCCGGAACGGTATGTTCCCTGGATTACTCCATATGCCTTGTGACCGATGTCCTTCGTCCGGCCGGTTCAGTCTGCGGGCAGAATGCCGCATGTGAGCCAAAGCTCGAGAATCCGGTATATCCGGGAACATACTACGACAACCCCGACTGGCCGGCCTGTACCGGTTACCAATGTCAGGGATTGGTGTGCGATCAGGGACTCTGTTCGGCAGCGTGCGAAATTTCCGTCGATCAGTTGGTCAACGGAACCGACGTGTCCGCCAGCGACGGTATCGAGGATGACGTCGGCACTTCCGATTGTCCGGAGTTTACCGGAAGTGGATTCAAAGGGCCTTCAATCTGCGTTTCGCGTGGCATGGCAAACCTGGGAGAGCCCGCCGGCGTCTGTGTTCCATGGTCGTCTATGGCGCCCTGCAACCCAGGCAGTGAATGTGGGTCCGGCGAGTACTGCGGGTACATCAGGATCGGTTCCGCGGTCGAGCGGCGATGCCTTGCCAGGATTGCGGGCGGCGCTGCCACAGGTTCCGCCTGCGGATACGACAGGCCGGCGGACACCAATACGCTTTGTGAATCTGGAAATTGCTTTTCCGACTGGTGTACAAGCCCGTGCGACACGGATGCCGACTGTATCCTGCCCGGAAATCTTTGCCAGGCCGGGCTTTGCGCTGGTACCGGCCGTTCCTGCTCGATCGATTCAGACTGCAGCCCGCTTTCGTGCGGCACCGTTCAGGTTGACCGGATTGCCGTGCGCGGGTGCGTTGCCAGAAGCTGCACCGGGGATCGCGACTGTCCCGGCGATGACCTTTTCTGCAGCCCCGAGGTCGCCTCGGTTTCGGCCGGGCCTTCGGCGCACCAGGGCCGGTGCCGCCCGGTTACGGAAGGCGGCGAGCCTGTCGGCAGTCCTTGCGGCCCGGATCTTTCGGGCGGCCAGCGCGTGTGTCGAAATACCGGCATGTGCGTCGATGGCACCTGCGCCTCAACCTGCGACGACGATCTGGACTGCTTTGTCCAAGGTTCCCTTCGTTGTTCGTACCGCGATCGAGTGTACGCTTCAGGCTATCTTGGAATTCCAGTCTGGCTCCGATCCGGATTGTGCATCCCGGCCGGATACGCCACCGACGGCTGCCGCGTTGACGCGGATTGCGACGGATCGAGCTGCACCCCGTGGGCCGGCGGCGAACAGGCCGCGCCGGAAGTCGTGACGACCTGCATGAAGCCAGCGGGCGAATCGTGGCCGATCGGAACCGCCTGCGGGGAACTCGCCGGCGGAAATGCGTGTTCGTCCGGATACTGCTTTGGCCAGGACGTCGATTTGGGCCGGGTTGGCTGGTGTTCCCGCGTATGCCGCGACGATCGGGACTGTCCCGATTTGTCGTACATGGGTACGGGATCCTTCAAGTGGATTTGTGGCGGTCTTCCGATCCTTGGCGGTTCAAGCCCTTCCATCTCGGACGATCTTTTCGCGTCGTGGTGTGTTCCCATCGACGCAGAATCAAGCCTTCAGGATTGCGCCGATGAACGCGAGTGTTCTTCCCCGGGCCAGACTTGTCTGCCACTGCTCAGGGCCGGCCCTCCGGCGCCCCGCGATCTGGTTGATTATCTGTGCGTTGCCGGGACGGCCGGGGCAGCCCCGGGCTCCCTCTGCGATCCGTCGGGCGACGGAAGCGACTGCGCATCACGATTGTGCATGCCTGCGGCCGCCGCCGGCGTCGGCTTCTGCTCCCGGACGTGCCGGGACATCGCGGATTGCGCGGTGTTCGGCGACGGCGTCGATTGCGACGCCGTTCCGATTGGCCGTTCGCGCGGCGGCGAGACCTTGACCGCCGATATCTGCAGGATTACTGGCGACTGCGTCGTCTGTCGGGACGATTCCGACTGCGACAGCCTTCATCGGTGCGTGAATGTGGCCTCGAGCTGGTGGTATCAGGATTTGCGGTGTGTCAGGACGTGTGCCGCCGACTCGGACTGTGCCGCCTCGGCCGGAACGTCCTGCGGCCAGATTGACTGGATAATGTCGGCTTCCGGCGACACCTTTGACGCGTGCATGACTCCAGTGTGCGGTTGACCTGGCCGCGGCTTCCCGGGGGAGATATGAAGGCTGTAATCCAGAGGGTATCCTCGGCATCGGTCGATGTCGATGGCCGTGTCGTCGGCCGCATCGGATCCGGGCTGTTCGTGCTGGTTGGCCTTGCCGCCGGCGATGATGCTTCTGACATCGAATATATCGCTTCAAAGACTGCTGCCCTGAGGATCTTTCCCGATGATGCCGGCCGGATGAACCTTTGCGTCGCACAGGCCGGCGGTTCAATTCTTGCCGTCAGTCAGTTCACCCTGATTGCCGATACCAGGAAGGGAAACAGACCGTCCTTCTCGGCGGCCATGCCTGTCGAAGATGCCAGGCTGTTCTGGCCCCGGGTTGTCGCAGGATTCACAGAAACAGGAATACCCTGTGAATTCGGGATATTTCAGGGCGACATGAATTGCCGCCTGGTAAACGACGGTCCGGTGACAATCATCCTTGATTCGGCAGAAGGTCGTTGTCGCTAGGTTGATCCAGCCCGCCACGGAAGATCAGGTTTCCGAAGCGGTTCCGAAGTCGAACAACTTCCAAATCAATCAAAATTTCGGATTCAATCGGTTATATGGATTCAGGGGTCAGAGACCGGCGGCGGCGCAGGGCATCTTTTCGACTTCCTTCCAGAAGCCTTCGTACCATTCGGGCTGTGTCGTGCGCAGGGCGTTATCGACGGTGTTGTATTCCTCGACGGTTTTGAACTCGTGCTTGTTCAGGATTTCGCTGTAAACGCCGTTGACGGTGTCCTGGTTAACGGTCTTGCCGGCCTCGCGCTTGGCGGCGACTTCACGCTTGATGCATTCCATTTCCTTGACGGCCGCCATGTAGTTGTTCTTGGCGGTTTCGGGCTTCGGGTTCAGGTCGGCGCCCTGGAAATCGACCATGAAAATGCCGGGGCCCTTCTGATCCCAGTACTTCGATTCCCAGCCTTCGCCAAGAACGCCGATACGGTTCTTGTCGCCCGTGAAGTGGAACTTGCGCGGGTCGTAACCTTCGCGGATGATTTCGATCTCGACTTCAAAAGCATCAACGATCGTGCGTTCCTCGTTGGCTTCCTGGATCGGCATGTCGTTGAAGGGCAGGGAGTCAACGATTTCCTTCTTTTCCTTGTCAAGATGCAGCGACTTGTTGTCGATCTCCTTGACCTCGGGCTTCTGCGTGTAGTCGAACGGCTTCTTCAGGCACAGGAGCACGTCTTCCTCGTTGGCCGCGAAGGAAGAGCAGTCCTTCGTGTATTTCATCTGCTTCATCATGACCTGGGCATCCTGGGGGGAGTAGAACAGCGTGACGCTGCCGTACTTGTTCCCGGTCAGATCCTCGATTTCGCGGATGCGGTCTTCCTGAACCTTGCGAAGTTCTTCTTTGTACTTGCCCAGTTCGCCCTTCAGAATCGCGTCGAACTGCTCGGAAAGATTGTCATTGCTGTAAATGACAATAAGGCTGAGGGCAGCCAGCACGGCCACGATGATGACAGTGATGGTGGAACCTGTAAGGATCTTCTTCGGCTTGTCGCCGGAGTCCTTGCGGAGTTCGCTTTCGATGTCGATCGTGTTCTTTCCGCTTTCGTCCGGCAGAAGGAGATCCTCGACGTCCCGGTGCTTCATCTTGCTTTCGTTCTGGTCCATGTTACCTCACCCGTCCGGTGCAAAGACTTGTTATGAATGCAGGGGATTACACCCTCGCGTGGCAATATATCGGTCACGTGCTGCCCAGTCAAGGTGAAATTGTTGCCGGAACGCAGTCTTCGGGAATTGGCGCAGGTCGCCCCAATGGGTCAGGATCAGGGAATCAGAGACGCAGACGGACTTGCCCGTCACCGGCAGGTTCAACGGTCATCGATGCCCCGGACGGAACCCGGCCGAGCTTGACCATGTCCGCCGCCGGCTTCAGCACCGCTGACGCGATCACGCCGTCGATGCCGGTTTCCCTGGACGCGTTCCACAGTTCCGATATGGTGTCGATGGCTTCCGGGGTCGCCATGATTGCGACCTTGTTGGCGTCAAGGAATTCGGACAGAGCGCGCTCAAGCACTTTCGCCGTCACCTTTCGCCTTGTCGGTTCATCCGGTTCCTGGAACGCCAGGGTACCGTCAACTTCCCTTACCAGATCCGGTGGAAGAAGTTTCTTGATGCCGGCTTCAATCCTGGTGCCGTCGTCCGCGTACCTGTCCCTTCCGAAGCCGACCCCCCTCGAGGAACCGCCGCATGCGTCCGGGGATTCGCACGTAATGATCTGCACGGAGTTTCTGAAATCGAGCCGTCGGCCGAGGCGATTCGTTATCGAGCCGTTTCGGACTATGTTGACCACCTGGGCCAGGACCGAGGGATCCGCCAGGTGCGCATTCTGCCAGACGATGACCAGGAATGGCGTGCGCAGCAGCGTGTCCGACAGCAGCCCGCCCTCTTCGTACCCGACAAATCCGGCCGGGGCGCCGATCAGGTTCGAAAGGGTGTGCGATTCGGAGTAATCCGCCATCGGGACAAGCAGGAAGGCGTCGGGATTTCCAAAGATTGCATCGGCAAGTTCCCTTGCCAGGGTTGACTTTCCGGTACCCGGAGCACCGGCGAATATGAACGATCCGACAGGCTTGCGAGTGCCGAATCTTGCCCAGTTGCGGGCAACCGACGACGAAATCGCGTCGATCGCGGAGTCGCACCCGAAGACCCGTGACTTCAGGCGATCCTTCAAGTTCTGTTCCCTTGTGGCAAGGGACATGTCCAGGAAGTCCCCGGGCAGGTTCGAAACCGCGGCCAGCACATGGACGATATCATCGCGCTCGACAAGGGTGCGCCCATCCCTGCGCACGCGCGCGCCGGTGATGTCCATCAGGTTGATCGCCTTCGACGGCAGTGTCTGATTCGGCATCACGCGATCGGTCAGTCTGACCGCCGCCCGGATGGCTTCCTCGGTGAAACGGACCTTGTGGTAACGTTCGTACTTCGGCGCGATCCCCATGAGGATCCTTTCCGCTTCGGCCAGATTCGGTTCGGCAAGGATCACCTTGTCAAAGCGGCGGTCAAGCGCGCTGTCCTTCTTGATGTGGCGGTTATATTCGTCGATGGTCGTGGCGCCGATGCACGGAAGCATCCCGCGGGCCAGTTCGCCCTTCAGGTCGTTCGCGGCGTCCGAACCGCCGTCCCCGGCGCCGGCCCCGATAATCGTATGTATCTCGTCGATGAAAAGGATAACGCGTCCGTTTGACGCAGCGACTTCCTTTTTCAGGGATCTCAGTCGCTGGGCGAATTCCCCGCGCATTGAAGTGCCCGAAACAAGATCAGCCGTCGTGATTGAGATGATGATTTTGTCCGCAATGCCCGGGACGCCCTGCGGCCTGTTGGCGATCATCCAGGCAAGTCCTTCCACCAGGGCCGTCTTGCCAACTCCCGGTTCGCCAATCAGCAGCGGGTTGTTCGACTGGCATTTGGAAAGAATGTCGATTACCTGGGTTAACTCGCGATCGCGGCCAATAAGTTGATCAAGCCTGCCGGAAGCCGCCTCGGCTGTAAGGTTTCTCCCCCATGCGGCCAGAACCGGGAACCTTGCCGGATCCAGTCTGAAGGAACCATGACCGGCCGATTCGGTCGCGGGATTGTCATCGTCAGCGTCAGCGTCAGCGGCCGGGCCGATATCTTCCACGACTTCGTCGCCGCCGTCGTCCTGAAGCATTTCAAGGACGCTGAAATCACGGTCGCAATCGAAGACGATCGGTTCGTCGTCATCCGGGCAATCCGGGGCAATGGGTTCCGAGGCCGTCCGGCCTTTCCCGATTGCCTGCACGGTCTGACTCGGCGCAACCGGCTGGGTCACCCCGGCAGATTGGGGCATGGCAGCCCATGAAGACGGCCCGAACGAATCTTCCCGTGACTTGATCGATGTAAGCACCTTGCTGGTCGCAGCCTGCTTCATCGCCGGATCCATCAGGTGCGCCAGCGACTGCGATCGAAGCGTAAGCAGCGGGATTCCGGTTGCCAGGATGACGCGCGCGCCCCGGCAGGAGGGGGCCGAAAGGATGGCCAGCAGAAGGTGGACGCTGGTGGCCGCCGGGGATCCGATGTTTGCCGCGATTCTTAATGCGTTTGAGCAGACCGGGCCAAGAACCGAATCCCCATCGGCGGGAATCTTTGACAGCAGGTTCATGAGCCTGATGTCGTCAATCCGGTTTTCAGCCAGGATTGCCTGGGCCGTGCAGGGCACCGCGAACATGGCCAGCAGAAGCGTCGATGTGTCCAGCGGCTTGCCGGCCGCCGCCGATATTTCGGCGGCGTTTTCATAGATGCGTTTGACTTCCTGAGTGAAGAGTATCTGTTCAGACACCTGGAGTTCGACCAGAAACTGATTCAAAGTTATCTAGCAGGGCTGTTGCCGTGGGTCAAGCCGTCACCGTCGGACTGGATGGCCATTCCGACAGGTATCTGCAGTTTGGCGATTTCATCCGTATGGTTATAAAGTGCCGGATGGCCGGCATGCGGTGGCCTGCCCGAGGTGTTTCCGATGCGAAGAATCGAACTGGTTGCGGCGCTGCTTGTTTTGACTGGCTGCGCTTCCTGTCCGGGAACCCAGTCCAGGCGACCGGCGCCCCGCGAAATCGCCAGGATGGATGTCCGGCAGGAACCGGTCTGCACAAGGCGCCCGATTGAGACAAGCCTGGACACGGAGCCGTTGACCCCGATCCGGCGGGAACACCCGCGCATCGGGCGCCTGCGGGGAAAGGGTTCCCTGTCGATCGGCACGCCGGTGCGCGGGTTTGTTGTCGATGGCATGGAACTTCCGCTGCGCGGGAATCATCACAAGGTCATGAAGGAACAGGCCGGACGCGGAACGAACCACGCAATCGATGATCTTGTGAAGGCCATCCAGAAGGCGGCTGGCGACGTGGCTCGTCGCCATTCCGGGTCAATCCTTCCGGTCGGGAATCTTTCCAGGGGCGGTGGTGGTCAGATTCGATGGTCGATCTCGCACAGATCCGGCCGTGACGCCGACTTCGGGTTCTACCTTGTGGATTCGGGCGGTCGACAGGTCTTCCAGGAATCGATGGTTCACATAGACCGCGACGGAAAGGCGTCCGTCGCCGGAGTGGACGCGCGCTTCGATCCGGCGAGGAACTGGTTGCTGGTGAAGTCATTAATCACCAACCGGAAGATATCGGTGCAGTGGATTTTCATGGCCGATCACCTGAAGAAGCGGCTTCTGGAGCATGCCAGGGCCAGGCGGGAACCTGCCGAACTGGTCGCGCTCGCGTCGGATGCAATCGCCCAGCCGCGCGGCCGGAGTCACGATGACCATATTCATTTGCGCATCTACTGTCCTCGTGACGATTTGCTCGAGGGTTGCATAGACATCGGTTCCGACCGACCGTGGTATTCACCACCAGGTCCCGAACTGGATGCCAGGTATCGGGAACTGGCAAGGCTGTCGCGGTCGCGCGACCCTGGGACAAGAAGGGACGCGGTAGCGGCCCTGGGACACTTCGGGGACAGGCGCGCCGTCGGCATCGCGGCCAGGCTGCTTTCGGATCCGGCCGTTGAAGTGGTTCGAGCGGCGGCCGGGGCCATTGACTGGCTTGGCGTCGGCGGGGTCGAATCCAGTGTCGCGGCAGCCGTCATGAATCCGGCGACGCCGGATGATGTCGCGATGGTGCTCCTGCGAAGTTTGACGCCTTCGCTGAAGATGAACCAGAAGTCGCCGAAGGTGAAGAAAATTGTTGCCAGGCTTCTGTCATGCGGCAGAAGGCTTGAGTTCGACAACGGAGTCTTCAAGGTGACGCTTGACGTGGGCCAGGAACTGCTGGCGGGGGGATTCCAGCTCCCGGAGGTAACGGCGGCCCCCGCCGAAGCCGGAGCCCGGCAGACAGGGGGAGCACACAATTAACCTTGATATCTTCCTATGGGATATAATGTGCTACATTCGGAGCGTCAGGGGGACACGGGATGTACTCACTCAGGATCGAAAACGATAAGGGCGAGATTCGCCGGATTGATGTTGACAAGGATGTCTATTCAATCGGAAGGCTGAAACAGAACGACCTTGTGCTGTCCGACATCAATGTTTCCCGTCGCCACGCTGTCCTTGAAGTTCGAGCCGAAGGCCTGGTGCTTGTGGACCCCGGTTCAAAATACGGGATCAGGATGAACAGCACCCAGAATCCCCCGGAGGTTCTGCTTCACGGCGGCGACACGTTTGTTCTTGGCGACTACAAGATCGAACTGATTCCGTCCGAGTCCGAAGTTCTTCCCGGTGCCAGCGCCACGATCAGGATGACTTCGCTTAACGAAAAGGACGTGCAGGAACCGGTTGCGGCCGAAAAGGGCGATGTTGCCCCGAGCGGGGCCGCGGTTCTAATCGAGGACGCCGTCGGGGTTCCTTATACGGTTGCCGTTTCCGAGGACGAAAGCCTGAGGGTTTTGCTCGAGATGCGCAAGCGCAGCCTTTCCGGGGCCGGTCACAAGACCGACGGCCATGAAGCCGACGGTTTTTCGCTGGATCCATCGGTCGCCGAGGAGCGCCGAACCGCGGTTCGCAGATCCCTTCTGATTGCTCTGATGCTGGCGGCGACGCTGCTTATCGCATGGTTCCTTTATTCATACTGGGCCAGTTCCGAGGTGTATCTTGGAATCCTGGATCGTCAGGCGCCGCAAATCTGCCAGGTTATTGGCGATGCCTTCGGGCCGGGCGGCAGAACCGCCTGAATTACCTTCCTTCCGTGACTCCGGAATGTTCGATGAAACCAGACGTGGACAGCCTTGACGACCAGCTTGTTGCTTCGTTGTTCGTAATCGGCTTTGACGGTTATGAACTGCCCCGCCAAACCGCCGAACTGCTTGGCGGCGGGCTTGCCGGCGTGACTCTTTTCCGGCGCAACATAGCGGACAGGATTCAGTTGACCGAACTGTGTCTTTCCATCCGGGAAGCGGCCCGCCCGTCGGGACTTGTGCCAATCATCGCTGTCGATCAGGAAGGTGGAAGGGTTCAGCGTCTGAGACACGTCGGTCGATTGTATGATGCGGCCCGCGACCAGGACGACCCGGCCGATGCCGGAAGGCGCATTGGCTCCGAACTCGCCCTCATGGGCTTCAACGTCGATTTTGCGCCAGTGCTCGATGTCGATTCGAATCCGGCCAATCCCATCATTGGCGATCGGGCATTTTCAGCGGATCCTGAAGTCGTTGCATCAAGCGCGGTGGCTTTTCATGATGGCCTGGTAAGCGCCGGCGTCATGGGGTGTGGCAAGCACTTTCCCGGTCACGGCGATGCCTCGGCCGATTCGCATCTGGAACTGCCGGTGATCCGGGCGGGCCTCGATACCCTTCAGGCCCGTGAATTGATTCCGTTCGCGGCGGCCGTCGAGGCAGGTTTCAAGATGTTGATGACCGCCCATTGCCTTTATCCGCTTGTAGATGCCAATTTTCCTGCGACCCTTTCGCCGTGCTTCATCAAGCCGATTCTTCGTGGTTCCATGGGATTCGACGGAGTCGTGATATCCGACGATCTGGGAATGAAGGCGATTTCCGACCGCTTCAGCCCCGGCGACATCGTGAGGCTGGGAGTCGATGCCGGCCTGGACATCTTCCTGCATTGCGGGATTGATGGCGAGGCCCTGCAACTGATCGAAGCGCTTCGCGATCAGCTCGATTCAGGCGTCATTCCGGCGTGCGATGTGGTCGCTGCGGCGGCAAGAATCCGAACGCTCAGATCCCGTTTCTTAAGGTAAGGCTGTACGACTTGCAACTGGCGCCAAGACCGTCATGCCGCTTGACCCGTACATACACCGTTCGGCTGTTGTTCGTGCACATATGCATCTGCGGTCCCGGCAGGGCGGGGCAGGAGCCGCATCTTTCCGGATCTCCCGTGACGGCGAGACACTGCTGGTAGTCCTTCGGATTTCCATCGACGCAGTTGGCGCCCACGAGTCCGCACGGCTTCTCGCCAAGAGTTGAAGTCCAGAAATCGACGGCCCATTCGAAATGGCTGCCCGCACTGCACATGCTGGTGCCGTCGCACGCGCCGTCGAATACCGCGAATTCAAATTCCTCCAGATCCTCGGGCTTGAGCTGGATGTCGGCGTGGAAATGATCGCCTCCGGAGGTTTCCGAATTCCATGTGTCGTCGATGAACGTGACCTTGTACCAGTCAACGGCGCCCTGCGCTGGCAGGTTACCTTCGATCACAACGTTCTGGCCCGAATCCTGAAGATCCGGCAGGACAACCGCGTTCTGGCATGTCGCGCCACCGATGCCGTCATATCCGTCGCCTTCGCATTCGCAACCATCGCCGAAATAGCCGTTCGTGTCATGCCATGGCGTGGCCGGCGGGGTGATGGTTCTTGTCTGACAGGCCAGTCCGCAGCCATCTGCGCCGCATGTGATCGTTCCATTGACATCGAAACCTTCATCCAGGGGGCAGGCAATCCCGACATCCGCGTTGTCGGTGATGCCGTCACAGTTCTCGTCCTTTCCGTTGCAGGATTCCACGCCGAGCGGATTGGCATAGTAGTCAAGGTCGTCGCAGTCCCCCTCGGAAGTCAGGGTATATACGCCGCGCGGGCTGCACATGCAGATGGCCGGGCCGACGCCGTAGCCGTCGCCGTCCTCGTCGCGGTACCGCAACTGGCAACCGGTTGAACCGTCGGGATCCGTCAGTCCGTCGCAATCGTCATCGACGGTGTTGCAGATTTCATTCTCATTCGGGTTCACATCGGCATTGTCGTCGTTGCAGTCGCCGGAAACAGTCGCGTCGTGCGTGCCTTCCGGGGCGCACAGGCATCGTTCCGAGCCCGACTGCCCGAAGCCATCCCTGTCACCGTCCCGGAGATAGACCGTGCAGTCCGACGCATCCTGTTCGTCCGTGTCGCCGTCACAGTTGTTGTCAAAACCGTCGCACACTTCGGTCTTGCCGCCGTAAACCGCCGCGTTGTTATCGTCGCAGTCATCCGCGTTCAGTGAACGGAATTCCCCATCCGGCGCGCACAGGCACCTTGAAGTTCCAGGAATGCCCGCGCCATCGCCGTCATGATCCAGATAGTGCATCATGCATCCGGGCGCGTTTTCCGGGTCGGTGATTCCATCGCAGTTGTCATCGGCACCGTTGCATATTTCCGGATTCTGGCTGTCCTGGAAAGTCCAGTCGGTCTGGCTTACCCCGACAGCGCACACGCTGCAGGATTCGGTCGGATGCGGGGATCCGTCCGGGACGCAGTTTCCGCCGATCAGGCACCAATCCCTGGAAATCGGGTACGAGCATCCGCCATTTCCGTCGCAGACATCGTCAGTGCACGCGATCGAGTCATCACAGGGGTTTGCGGTGCCGCCGCAGGCGCCGAGCATGTCGCAGGTGTCGTTGAAGGTGCAGTCGTTCAGGTCGCTGCACGGGCCTCCCGGCATTACTGACCATTCAGTCCTGCTGGCGATCGGCAGGCAGCCCTGGCATTGAACCGCCGGGTTCGGCTCTGCTGTCACGCGGCACATGCCTTCAATCAGGCACGTCCCGTCAATAATGAAGTCCGAGTTGCAGCCGCCGCCGCCGTCGCACGCATCAAGCGTGCATGAACGGCCATCGTCGCAACTGTAGGGGGTTCCCTGGCAGCTTCCCGAAAGGCACGTATCGAATATCGTGCAGTCGTTGGTGTCGTCGCAGGCCACGCCGTCGCGGAAAGACCAGTCGTGAGCAAGCATGTTCGCCTTGCAGATCAGGCAGGGGTCGGACGGGTTAGGCTGAAGATTCATGTAGCAGGCGCCGTCAATCAGGCACCAACCCGACTTCAGTTCGGGGGCAAGGCACCCGCCGTTGCCGTCACAGCGGTCGGTCGTGCATGCCAGGCCGTCGTCGCAAGGCTTCGGGACGCCATCGCACGCACCCTGCTGACAGGAGTCCGGCCATGTGCACGAATCGTTGTCGTCGCACGCCGCCCCGTCGTTGAACGACCAGTCGCGGCTTGATTCGGACGGGGAACACTTGAGGCAACTGTTGAACATGCTGGTGGTGCCTTCGGTCATGCAGTTGCCGTCAATCAGGCACCATCCTTCCAGGACCGGCCGCTGGCACCCGCCGCTTCCGTCACAGATGTCGGTGGTGCAGGCGATGCCGTCGTCGCATCCATATTCGACGCCGCGGCAGACCTTTGCCCGGCAGGCATCGTTGTGCGAACACGGGTTTGAATCGTCGCACTGGACGCCCTCGTTGCTGCTCCAGTTGACCTTCAGGATATCCGGGTCGCATTTCTCGCATTCCGCCACAGGATTCACGGTGCCTTCGGCCACGCACTGTCCGTCGATAAGGCACCAGCCCGTGTCAATCCGGAACTCGCAGACGCCACCGGAGCACGAGTCGGTCGTACACGAAATTCCGTCGTTGCAGGTCATCATTGTGCCGACACATTCCTGGTTCGAACAATGGTCGTCGCTGGTGCATGCGTCGTTGTCGCTGCAAGCCTGACCATCGTTTGCCGACCAGTTGAACTGGGCAATCGCGGCGTTGCAGATCTGGCACCTGTTTTCGTTGTTGGTGTTTCCGTCAAAGATGCACGTGTTGTCAATCAGGCACCATCCCGGGTAAAGAAGGTTCTCGCAGCCGTTTTCGCCGGGGATGTCCTGGGTGCATTCAAGTCCGTCAACGCATGAAACGCCCTGCCCGATGCAGTTGCCATCGATGCAGACGTCATCGGTCGTCGCCGGGTTGTTGTCGTTGCAAGGCTGTCCCTGGTTTGCCGGAGACCAGCCGAGGACGGCCGCCGCCGGGTCGCATTTCTGGCAGGAGTTCATCGGATTTCCGGTCTCGGAAGGCACGCAGGTGTTCCAGATAACGCACCAGCCCGGCTGGACGGAACCACCACAGTTGCCGTTGCCGTTGCACACATTGTCCGTGCACTCAAGACCGTCCTCGCAGGAGTAGGCCGTTCCGGAGCATACGCCGTCCTGGCACTTGTCGTTGTAGGTGCACTGTTCCGAGTCGTCGCACTGAAGCCCGTTGCTTACCGGCGACCAGGCTGACGTGCTGCCGGCGACCGAGCAGCGTTGGCAGGGATCGGCCGGATTGACCTGGTTGTTTGCATAGCAGGCGTTATCGATCAGGCAGTACCCCGACAGAAGTGAATGAGATGCCCCACCGTTTCCGTCGCATACGTCTTCGGTGCATTCCAGTCCGTCGGAGCAGTCGTAAGGCGTTCCGACACAGACGTTGTCGACGCAGGCGTCGTTCTTCGTGTCCAGGCGGAAGTCGTTGCACGGGGCCCCGCTGTTTCCTGACCAGGCCGACTGATTCGTCGCCGGGTCACAGATTTCGCAGACGTTCGACGGATTCTGCTGGAATTCCGGCCTGCAGTACGAATCGATCAGGCACCAGCCGGCGTTGACCGGGAAGCTGCACGTCCCGTCACCCTTACAGGTATCCGTGGTGCACGATTTTCCGTCATAGCAAGTGTAAGACAGGCCCACGCAAGATCCGTTCAGGCACTGGTCGGCGCTTGTGCACTGGTTGAAGTCGGTGCAGGGCGCGCCGTCGTCCTTGCGAACCACTGAACACACGCCGGTCTCGGTGTTGCAGACGCCGTCCTCGTGGCAGTTGTTCTGGGCCGGGCACGTCTTTGTGGTGCCGCCTCCGCAGACCCCCTGAGTGCATGACGTTCCGGTCGTGCAAGCGTTGCTGTCGTCGCAGGTCGTGCCGTCCGGACGCAACGGGGTCGAGCAGACGCCGGTCGAGGGTTCACAGGTTCCCCTGTAATGGCATGGGCTGATGACTGTGCATGTGATCGGATCCAGGCCCTTGCACACGCCCTTCGAGCATATGTCGCGCTGGGTGCACAGATTTCCGTCGTTACATGTGGTTCCGTCTTCCAGGGTCGGGTACGTGCAGGTTCCCGTCAACGGGTCGCAAGTTCCCGCGCCATGGCAGTCGTCGGGCGGCGTGCACGGGTTCTGTGTTCCACCGGTGCAGGCACCTTCAAGGCACTGGTCGTCAAACGTGCACGGATTCCCGTCGTCGCACGTCGTACCGTTTTCGGCCGGCGGGTTGCTGCACTCGCCTGTCATCGGATCGCATTCGCCAGCGACGTGGCACTGATCCAGAGGCTCGCACTGCACGTCGTTGCCATCGGAACATACGCCGCCCAGGCATTTATCCCCGGTCGTGCAGAGGTTGAAGTCGTCACAGGGCGTGTCGTCTTCAACGGGGTCGTGACCGCAGGCGCCCAGGCCGTCGCATTCGTCGGCGGTACACGGGTTGTTGTCGTCCGTGCACGGGGTCCCGGCATCCCGGGCGGTTTCGGTGCATTCACCAAGTCCGTCGCAGACGCTCGACAGGATGCATTCGTTCGAAACCGGGCAGGAGTAGGGCGTCCCGCCGCAGGAAGAATTGTTGCATGCGTCGTTCCTGGAGCATGGGTTGCCGTCGTCGCACGGATCCGTGTTTGGCGTGTTGACGCATCCCAGCAGGGTGCATTGATCGTCGGTGCATTCGTTGTCGTCGTCACAGTTGACGGGCTGTTGTTCCGGACAGGACTCGCCCTGGCACATCATCGCGGGATAAAGCACCAATCCTTCGCACCTGGCGGTGGCGCAGATCGCAGGGGTTGCCTGGTGAACGCATCCCCCTGGAAGATCAGATTCGCACGAGTCAAGAGTGCAGACGTTATCGTCGTCGCAGTCCCGCGGCAGTCCCTGCTGGCAGGCTCCGTCAACGCAGGAGTCATCGACCGTGCACTCGTTGCCGTCGCTGCATGGGCCGGTTACGTTGCCCCACGATCTGGGATTGATGCCCGAATGGCAGGCCTGGCACTGGTTATCGGGGTTGACGGCGCCGTCGGCGAAGCATGTGTCGGAAATCACGCACCAGCCGGCAAGCGGCTCGTTCGTGCAGGTTCCGTCCCCGTCGCAGGCATCAGGCGTGCAGGGCAGGTTGTCGTTGCAGTCGTACGGCTGCCCGGCGCAGGTTCCGTCGGCACACGTGTCCAGTTTTGTGCAGTCCTGTCCGTCGTCACACGTCGCGCCGTCAGCGTTGGTCCACGAATTCTGGCTTGCCAGCGGATCGCAGACGCGGCAGGGATTTCCGGCCTGGGTGGTGTAGGCGGTCACGCACTGGCCGTTAATCACGCACCAGTCCGGCAGGATGGTCAGCGAACATTCTTCGGTTCCGTTGCATGCGGCGTCGGTGCAGGGCAGCGGGTCTTCGCATGTCCTGGGAGTGCCGACGCATGTTTTATTGATGCAGAGGTCGGAATAGGTACACAGGTCTCCGTCGTCGCATGGTCCCGGGGCATGGTCGTGCTTGCAGCCCGTGGATGGCAGGCACGAATCGGTCGTGCAGACGTTGTCGTCGTCGCAGTCAACTGATCCGCCGGGCTGGCACGACCCGCCAGAACAGACGTCGCCGTCCGTGCAAAGGTTTCCATCCTCGCATTCGGCGGCGTTGTTGACGTGCACGCAGCCGGTTGACGGATTGCACGAGTCGGTCGTGCACGGGTTGTTGTCATCGCAGGAAATCGGTGTCCCGGAACATTGCTTGTTGGAACACTGGTCGTTTGTGGTGCATTTGTTGGAGTCATCGCAGGCGTTGTTGTTCGCGTCGTAGATGCAGGTCCACGTTTCAAGGTCGCACGAATCCGTCGTGCAGGGATCCTCGTCGTCGCAGTTCAGGCCGGTGGCGCCAACGCAGTACCCGTTGAAGCAGAAGTCGTCCTGGGTGCAGGGATTGCCGTCATCGCACTGGGTCAGGTTTGCCACCTTCGGGTGTTTGCAGATGCCGTCTTCGCAGGAGTCGGTCGTACACGGGTTTCCGTCGTTGCAGTTCATGAACCCGCCGGCGCCGCAGACCCCCATGATGCAGGCATCGCCGACCGTGCAGGGATCCCCGTCGTCGCATGACGCGGTGAGCCAGTCCTCCTGGCAGCCGAGTGTCGTGTCGCACCAGAAGTGCGAGCATTCCGTGTCCTGTGGACAGACCACAACCGAGCCGCCGCAGACGCCGTTGGTGCAGGTGTCGTTTTCGGTGCATGCGTTTTCGTCGTCGCACGCTCCGCCGGTCAGCGGAAGAACTCCGCATCCCGTGGTTTCGTCGCATATGGGGGCGGTGCATGCGTTTCCGTCGTCCGGGCAGGTTCGGGGGTCGGGGTTGTTGAAGCATCCCGTATCCGGGTCGCAGCCATCGACGGTGCAATCGACGCCGTCGTCGCAGTCGATGGCGGGTACGGCGTTGCACATGCCGTTCAGGCATGTGTCCGGGGTGCAGACGCTGGAGTCGAGGTCGCAGGCCTTTCCGTTGTCGAAGTCATAGACGCAGTCGCCGCCTTCGCAGTGTCCGTCGGCCAGGTAACAGGGATTGGGCGGTGTGTCGCAGACCTTCCCGGCACAGGGGTCGCCCAGGCAGTAACCAAGGACGCATCCGTAGTCGCACGGCGTGACCGTTTCCGTAAAGGTGCAATCGCCGCCGTTGCAGACGCCGTCCGAATAAACGACGGTGGAGTCGCCGCGGCATTCCCTGTCGGGGACGACGCAGGTAATGGGCGTGCCGGTGCAGACTCCTGTGTCGCACTTGTCGTTTTCAGTGCATGCGTCGTTGTCGTCGCAGTTTCCGCCGGTCAGGTTATCGACGCCGCAACCGGTGGTCGCGCTGCAGGTGGGGGCGGTGCAGACGTTGTTGTCGTCCGGGCACAGGTCCGGGTGGGTTGTCTGGAAACATCCCGTGGTCGCGTTGCATGCGGCGACGGTGCAGACGATGCCGTCGTCGGGACAGAGCGAGTCGTTTGCGGTGTAAAAGCATCCGGTGACCGCATTGCAGGCATCGACGGTGCAATCGACGCCGTCGTCGCAGTCGATGGCGGGTACGGCGGTGCAATTGCCGTCCTGGCAGGTGTCCGGGGTGCAGACGCTGGAGTCGAGGTCGCAGGCCTTTCCGTTGTCGAAGTCATAGACGCAGTCGCCGCCTTCGCAGCGTCCGTCGGCCAGGTAACAGGGATTGGGCGGTGTGTCGCAGACCTTCCCGGCACACGGATCCGTGTTCACGCAGCTTCCGTTCAGGCAGCCACCTGGACATGGTGTTGTGGTAACGGCGTACTGGCACGAGCCCGACACGCACTGACCGGGAAGCGATGATGTGACCACCGCCGTATTTTCGGTGTTGCAAGCCTTTGCCGGGGGGGTAGTGCAGGACTTCAAAGTTCCCTGGCAGACCTTTGCCGAACACCTGTCGTTATCGGTGCAGAGGTCGCCGTCGTCGCACGGGACGTTGTTTCTTGCGGAAGTCGCGCATCCGGTTGAAGGCACGCAGTAATCGTTCGTGCAGACGTTTCCGTCGTCGCAGGTGATCGTGGCGCCCGTGCAGATGCCCCCGAGGCACTTGTCCGCGGTCGTGCACAGGTTGCCGTCGTTACAGTCGCTCAGGTCTTCGTGATTCTGACGGACGCACGTGAAATCGATGCATTTCATCCGTTCGCAGACGCCCAGGTTGACCGGGATCGTGCAGTCCAAATCGCGTTCACATTCGTGCTGGACTTCAGGCTGGATATCCTCGGGAATGTCTTCGATTTCGTCGGTGGTTGTCGTGTCCCTTGAATCCTCCTGGATTGCGCCGTCGTCATCTTCCGTATCGACGGCCGACTCGATGTCCCATTCGGAGTCCGGCCACGTCTCGGCCGCGGTTTCCGGGGAAGGGTCGTTCTCGATGCCGTCGTCCGCGGCCAGGATGTCGAATGCATCCTCCCACTCGTCGGCCGGGACATCCCGAATCACGTCGGAGGCCGAATCGCCGCCGGAGTCGCCAGGGTGAACGACATCGTGTCCCGTGTCCTCGCCCCCGCCGGAATCAAGCAACCACGGTGGAAGGTTCGGGTTGCCGCACGAAAAGAGTGCCAGCGTAAGCGAAGTGGCCAGTACGTGTTTGTAAGACATGGGAGCCCCCGGAGTGGAAAGTCCTGGAATCGGCGCTGGACGTTATTATACAGTGATTTGGTGCTTTCAGTGAAACGCGCGCGCATGCGGGACCCGAAGGGAGCCGCCCACTACATGCCGGGGCATTCTGCAACGATTTCGGGTGCTATGCCCTTGTTGCCGAAGGCCTTGCCAAAATTGATCTTGAATTCGGCCGCGAGCTTTTCTGCCGCCGCCCTGAATTCCGCCTTGTCGGTCCACATGTTTTCCGGGTTGAGAACGTCGGTTGCGCTGGTCGATGGGCAAGCCAGGGGCACCTGGAATTTGAACAGCGGATCGGTCCGGTAATTCACGTCGCGCAGCCTTCCCTCGACGGCGTCGCGAACCATGGCACGCGTCACGTCGATATCGACACGCTTGACCGTCCCGTATCTGCCGCCAATCCAGCCGGTATTGATCAGGAAGACGTCGGTGTCGTGCTCCTGCATCATCTTTCCGAGCATGTCCGCATACGTCGAAGGAGTCCGCGGCATGAAGGGTGCCCCGAAGAACCTGGAGAACGTGGAACTCGGGCTGACGACGCCGGTTTCGGTCCCGGCCAGTTTGCTGGTGTAGCCCATCAGGAACCACAGCATCGCCTGGTTCCGGTTCAGTCTTGCGATTGCCGGAAGCACGCCGTTGGCGTCGGCCGTCAGGAACAGGATGGTCTTCGGATGGTCGGCGCAGGACGACGGCTTGATGTTCGAAAGGTAGGTCAGCGGATAGCTGGCCCTGGAGTTCTCGGTAAGGCGTCTGTCGGTCAGGTCGAACTCCCCGCACGGGTACATCATCGCGTTTTCGATGATGGAACCGTGATTCTGGTAATCGTCCTCGTGGAAGACCGCGGAAAAGATTTCGGGTTCCTTGGCCGGATTCAGGTCAATCAGCTTGGCGTAGCATCCGTTTTCCATGTTGGCCACGCCGTTCTTTCCCCATCCGTGCTCATCGTCTCCAAGCAGGGCGCGCAGCGGATCGGCCGAAAGCGTGGTCTTGCCGGTTCCGGAAAGTCCCAGCATCAGGGCGCTGCTGCCGTCGGCCCCCTCGTTGGCGCTGCAGTGAAGCGGAAGGATGCCGTAGTCTGGCAGGTAGTAATTCATGACCGTGAAAACCATCTTCTTGATGGAACCCAGGTACGCGGAACCAATCACGATTCCCATGCGCCTGTCGTAATCGATGGCGATTACGACGTTGGCGGTCTTCTTCGTGTCGGGATCGATCCTCAGCCGTCCCAGGTATCTTTCCGAATCAAGCTGGTCGTACGGCAGGGCAATGACCGTGAAAGGAAGTTCCGCGAACACGCTTGTTCCAATGTCCTCTGGAACCGGGCGGAACATGTTGTCGGTGAATACCGCGGCAAGCCCGCTGTCGGAAATGGTCATCACGGGCATCGCCCATTCGCTGGAAGCCCCGACCACCCTGTTGGTCACGAAGATCTGTTCCTTATCGGCCAGGAATTTCCGGGCGTCCTCGAAGATCATGTCAAACGTGGTTTCGTCGATGGGCAGGTTGTTCGGCGAGTCCCAGTCAATTCTCGCCTCGCTGCACGGGCGACGAACCATGACAGTGTCCTTCGGCCGCCTTCCGGTCGAAAGTTCCGGTGTCCACGTGGCAAGGGCCCCGCAGGCCGAAACGACGCAGTCCTTTCTTTCGACCGCCATCCGGATCAACTCCGGGCGTGGAAGATCGACCGCCACGCGATCCGCCGCCGCGTCCAGATCCTGAAGAATAGTCTTTCGAATAGTTTCGTGCATTTTGCTTTCTCCATCAGATCCCGGGACTAACCGTTCCAGGACTTCGCAGATTGATGATTATTCGTCCTCGACAATCCTGACCGCCGACCAGTCCCCGGTCACGCTGGCCTGCTGAGAATTGCTTTCGACAAATCCGATATACGTCCCATCGACAATGCTGTCGATGATCGTGTCACAGTTTCCGTCCAGCATCCGTCCGGTGCCGGTCAGTGTCAGAGTCGTGGAAAGAGAGAGCCTTCCAATCATGTCGTCAACCGGGTCGATGAGTGAGGTGATTACCGTGTTGCAGACGGCCTCGACATCGTCGCGGTCAACACCAGGTATCGTCTCGGCGGCGTCGCCGATCGGGCCGTTTGCCATTCCCTTGCAATCCAGCCAGAGCCTGGCGAGGTCGTCGATTGAATGTGCCTGGTCGCCGGAAATCTGCGGGATGAAAATGCCGTTTATCGCCCACAGCACCAGCTTTCCGTAGCTCAAGGCGATTTCGTGCTGCCGCAGCGACATCCAGTTGAAGTTCAGGACGTCCGCGATGAAGCTGCCCTCAAGCAGTTCCATCGGGAAGTCGTCGGGAAGCACCGTCAGATCCTTCATGTCCAGCGTGTATTTGCCGCATTCGGGATCAAAGGCCGGGTCGCCTTCCGCTGCGCACCCCATCCTCCAGTACAGGTTGATCGCGTGCCAGAAATGGGTTCCCTGAACGGTGTAGTCGCTGCCGAGTTTCTGCAGGACAAGCTCCGACTCCAGTTCCAGATTACTGATGATCTGGGTGATGTCCTTTCCCGCGGTCAGGAACGCCGCCAGCCACGGTGTGTCTCTTGACCACTGTAGAATCAGGTCGTTGAGAACGGATTCAAGAGCTTTGCCGACCACGGTCTGGACAGCATCGATAATGGCGCTTCCGATCCAGAGTTTCAGCGCGTCGAAAACGAGCTGCACGATTGTCGAGCCAGGGGTGTTGAACAGCTTTACCAGTTCCTGGATCGCGCAGCATACCGTCTTGCCCACGTCCTCGGTGCCGGCCGTGATGCATCCGATAATCGTGGTGTCCCCGCCGGCGCACATCTCGATCATCGGTTCGAAGTTGAAGTGGTCAACCGCGTTGTAACGGCCGCTGGCCTGGAATGTTACTTCCGAAAATTCCAGGGTCATTTCGTCGCACGTTTCCGGCTGCATGACCAGCGTCCTGGAGCATCCACCGGCGGCGGTGCAGACCAGGTCGCCGCTGCCGGCCCTTGCGAAGACCGTGTAGGTCGCGCCGGCAGGCAGGCAGTCGAAGGTGACGACCGAGTTGACCGTCTGGGCGCTTCGCTGGGCGATGATCAGGTCGTCGGAGAGCACCGTGTGCGGAAAAATGTGCTTTCCGCACTGGTAGGTCGAAGGAACGACGAATACCTCGATATCGCGCAGGGGCGTCTCGATCACGCCATCGTACGAAAAATCGACGCGAAGGCATCCGCAGGCGTACGCAAGAACCTTCACCTTCATGGTGACCGGTTCCGATTCGGGATAGTCGGGAAGCGAAAGTCCCAGCGTGTAAGTGACTTCCGGAACCATCCCGACAAAAAAGTCGTTCGACACGCGGCCTTTGGCGTCGGTGTACCTGCTGTACGTTTCAAAGTTCGCGTCGCCCTGGACCACGACGCCGTCATCGTCAACAACGGTCACAATCTGGAAGTCAACCAGCACGTCCGGGGCGGGCTGTCCCTGAATGTAATCGACCACGATCGCCGAAACCTGGATCTGGTTTCCGACAGTGGCCTGAACCGGGGTCTCGGGATCGACCTGGAGCAGGATCTGGTACCTGTGCTGCTGACCGTCGTCGGTCGCCAGATCCCTTCCCTCATCGAAGTTCACGACGTCATCCGGAACCTGGTAGTCGGCCACGATGTCCGACTGCCCGCCCTCGTCCAGCATCGGAAGGTATTCCTGTGAGCACCCGGACATCAGTAAGGCAGCGGCAACCGCCAGAACCGGAATCAAGGTCTTTTTCATATTCTTACCTTAACCTGTCAATCGGCGGCGTGAGTCGCCAGGCAGGAAAAATGACGCGGATATTATAGTCTATCGGCGGCATGCAGGCCAGATGGCCCGCGCATTTCCACGAAACTGTCCATAAAGGCAGGAGGATGATCGACAAGTCGTCCCCTGGATCAGCCAACGATGTCTTTATTCCGGTTTGACAAGGTGGTATCATCCCGCGGGTAAGCGATGGTTCAGTCCCGTTCGGTCCATCAAATCGGGGACTGATGTTGTTTTTTAATTGAAGTCAGGGTGTTTCATGAGTCAGAACGATGACGGAATCGGGCGTGCGGGGCTGGGGGCTGGCGTTTCCGGGCCTGTTCAGGACGGAAGTGGTGAGGAAGCGGCGACCACGGTTTTTTCGGATCTGTTCTGCCCAATCTGTGGCGGCCGGTTTCCCGGTGGCCTTTCCGTCTGCACCGAGGACGGGGTTGCCCTTGTTCCGGTCGGACAGGGCGACGACCTTTCGGGAACGGTTCTGAACAACAAGTACGTGCTTGTCCAGCTCATCGGTCGCGGTGGGTTCGGAAACGTCTATCGGGCGACCCACAAGCTGGCAAAGACCGAACTCGCCATCAAGGTCATCAAGGACGATCTTCGTGACAATGAAAAGGCCGTGCGGCAGTTCCTGAAGGAAACACGCGCACTGATGTCGATACAGTCGATGCATGTCGTGACCGTTCACGACGTCGATCGCGACACGGCGGGACGAATATTCATCGTCATGGAACTTCTGCGCGGTCGCGATCTGGAAGACCACGTCAGGCTGGAGTATTCGTCAACCGGGCGCATGCCGTGGGCCGCGGTCGGCCGCATCGTCCTGGAAGTGTGCGACGCGCTGGAATGCGCCCATGAAAAGGGAATCGTCCATCGCGACCTGAAGCCCGGAAACGTCATGATGGTGAAGGGGCGTGGCGGGAAGTTGATGGCGAAGGTCGTCGATTTCGGCATCGCCAGCCTGGCTCAGTCCGAAAACATGGATCTGACTACCATGGACGCCGTTCCAAGGGTCATCGGAACGCCATCTTTCATGAGTCCCGAGCAGGCGAAGGGTCAGCCGGTCGATTCCAGGGCCGACCTTTACAGCCTTGGCGCCATGGTTTATCGGCTGGTTTGCGGTTGCAAGCCGTTTGATGCCAAGACCGATCAGGGCATGCTGATTGCCCATGTCATTGAAAAGCCCCGGCCGATCCGCGAAAGGTGTCCGGAACTTGAGGTTCCCCAGGAGTTCGATGCGCTGATCATGCAGTTGATGGCGAAGACTCCCGAGGAACGTCCGGCCCGTGTCGAGGATGTTGCGGCCCGCCTGCGCGCGATTCTGCCCGAGGAAGACCGCCAGCCGATGCGCGGTCAGGGGATCGCCGGCTGGAAGATCGCTGTCGCCGTTGCGGCCGTGCTTCTTGTTGCCGCCGGCGCCGCCGCATTTTTCCTTCTTTCCGGCAAGGAAACGCCGGCGATTGCGACCGCTGCGGACGCCACCGTTGCCGATACGGCAGTTGCCGCGCAGCCGGCGGCTCCCGTCGAGCCAGTCCAGGCCGCTCCGGTTGTTGAACCCGTCGCGCCCGGCGCTTCTTCCGGTGTCGCCGTTTCGCCGACGCCGGCTCCGCAGCCTGCCGCGGCGCAGATTCCGGTTGCTCCGGCCCCGGCCGCACAGCCGGCAGTTGCCGCCGAAGTTCCCGCGGCCGCACCGGCGCAGCCGGCCCCAGCCCCCGCGGCGACCCCTGCCGGGCCGGCGCCCAGGGCCCAGCTTCCGGCCGTTCCCGTTCCAACGGCGACATCCACGGCCTCGGGCGGGAACATTGTCGCGCCATCGGTCGCGGGCGGTGGAGCGGGCAGCCAGGGTGGCGCCAGGACCGGCCCGACAAAGTCCGCGATTCCCGTGGCCCGTCCAGGCACGGTCACAGCCCAGCCGGCTGCCCAGGCCCAGCCCGCCCCCGGGTCGGCATCCAGCGGGATCCAGCGCCCGACGGCGCCTTCCAGTCCTTCGCCGACCGCAACCGCCCCCGAGCGTTCGCCCGCGCCCGCACCGGCAAGGGCCGAACCGCTTTCCCGTGAAAAGATGGACGGACTCGAGGCCGAGGCCGACAGGGACATCAAGAAGAAGAAGGGCGAGGATAGTTCCAAGCGCAAGAAGCTCGATAAGGACTTCGACAAGGAATTCGAGGAATTCGAGGATTTCTAGGGTTGCCTTCCTTCCGTTCGCCCGCATCGGCATGTCCGCATGGCGAGAGCCGGGTAACGGCGTGATTGCCGGTCGTTCCGGCGTTTGAAATTCGTGGGGTGTTGAATTTGTCCGCGGGAAATATTAATCTTGCGGGCAGATTCAGATGTTTGCGTTCTTTTTCTTTGTTCGTTTCTTTTTTGCGCATTGCGCAGGAGGTTTCAGATGAGGCGTGGTCTTCTGGTTGCTCTTATGATGGTATTTTCGTTCTCGATGGTTGCGTGCGGCGGCGCGGAGAAGAAGCAGGACTTCTCGAAGGCTCCGGATTGGTATGATGCCCCCATGAAGGGTTGTGGTGTCGGCAGCGCCAAGCTTCGCAGCGTTCGTGACCTTGCGCGTCAGTCGGCCGTTTCTTCGGCGCGCGCGGATCTGTCCAGGGGCCTCAGCACCCAGGTTGACGCGATGCTGAAGCGCTACATGGCGGAAGGCGAAGCCGAAGGCCAGGATTTCTCCGAAGAACTGACCAAGAGCGTCGTCCGTGACGTGACCTCCCAGACCCTGGTCGGAACCCGCGTGGCCGTTACCCAGGTCATGAACAACGAGTTCTATGCGATGGTCTGCCTGGATCCCGAAACCTTCGCCGATGCTTTCTCCCGCATGGACAAGCTCAGCCAGAAGGCGCGCGAAGCCCTGAACAAGAGGGCCAAGGCGGAATTCGACGACATGGACGAGCAGATCAAGAAGCTGAACGAACAGAAGTAATTCTTGTCTCTTGACCTGTCTCTTGCCGGAACTTCCACCCATGAAAAAGATCATCGCAATTATCCTGTTTGCGGCAGTTTGTCCCTTAATGCTCTCGTGCGGTTCGTCGGGATCGACCACGAAGAAGAGTTCCCTGCAGGAAAAGGCCCTGGCGGAAATACGGCAGGCATATGAAGTCCCGCTTTGCTGGGAATCAGTCGATGATGCGTCCGCAGTTGGTTTCATACACCAGTTCGCGGCAAAGGTCGTGCAAGGGCGGATCAGTCGTGACGTTCAGTGGATAAGAACTTCCGACAGCGACAAGTTGATTGCTGCCGAAGTTTTTGGCAACGGGGCGGGTGCCGGCAAGGACGCCGGCATCATCACGATGACGAGCGCGGTTCCGTCAGACTATGCGGTCTGGATGGCGATAGCCGATCTTTTCAGGAATCACAGGCCGGAGAAGCCGGACGTTGTCGAGAAGCGTGGCTATGGCGTCTTCCTGCACACCATCAGGGACGACACCAGGAAGCTGCAACTGGACGATCTCGAGCGAACCGTCAGGGTTACGACGGACTCGCTTTCGTTCAGGGTCAGTCCGGCAGTGGTCTGCACGTCGGAGTTTTCCATGCTTGCTGGAAGCAGCGCCTATGTCAGTCCGGCAGACGCCGCCATCGCTTCCTTGATCAAGAAAGGCGTCATTAAGGGTTCCGAGGAAAAGCGGGCACAGTTTTTTGGGATTCTAGAGGGTGAAGTCGGTGCGATTTCCTTGATTCAGCAGGTTCCCGGGGATTCTTCCGGCGAGTACGTCCTGACCGCCCGTTTCGACTTCGACGTTGCAAGCCTTTTTGGTTTTGGCGGCGCGACCGAGCACGTGCTGGTCTGCCGTTCGCCAAACCCGATGTTTGCGTCGCAGCTTGAAAACTATGCGTTCGCAAGGCAGCGCCAGGAAAGCGGCGAATACAGGTACATTGCAACAATGGCCCGCTGAGACACCGATCCCTCCACTCGAAGCACTTGTCCGAATCTTCGTGGCGCAAGCGTGACTCAACGCTGAAGGCGGCATCTTCAAGCAATGGGCCGGTCGCCTATCTGCAATCCCTGGCGGGTCCGGCGGCCTTGATTGCGTCCGTCAGGATTCCCTCGGTCAGGAGTTCCGGAAGCACGGCCGGTTCGCCTTCGCATGGCGGGTAAACGAGATAGACAGGGACTCCGGCACGCTGGTATTGTTTGATCAGAGCGGCGATTGACGGGTCGCGCCGGCTGAAGTCGGCGATCATCGGAACGATCCCGTGTTCGGTGAAAAGATCGGCGGTCTGTTGGCGATTAAGGATCAACTTCTCATTTGTCTTGCAGTTCATGCACCAGGATGCGGTCACATCCACGAACACCGGCTTGCCTGCCTTCCGGGCCTGCTCGACCGCTTCCCGCGACCACTTCTGCCACTTGACGGGCCCGTCATGCTTTTCGAGCCCGGCCGACCCTTCGGCGGCACCATCCTGGAAGCTGAGTATCATGGGGGCCGAAACCATGATCACGGCAAAGAGCATCCCGGCGGTTATCACTCGCCTTCGAAGCACGGATCGATAGTGCGCCTTCCGAAGATTCCGCTTCAGTTCGATGCGCTCGCGGGCATCCACCGAACTGTCGGCCGCCAGGTCGCTTTCCGCCTTTTTAAGTTTCCGGCCGGCCGGTTCCTCGAAGTTGACGGCGCTGACGCCCATGAACCAGGCCGCGGCGCCAAGCAGCAGCAGGAACCACAGGATTCGAACGACGGCGTCGATCCCGAATCCGCTTCCAAGAACGCCAATCAGCCAGACCATCGTGGCCAGCAGGAAGAACGCCAGTCCGTGCGACCACCGGTTGCTTTCCTCGCTGACCCGGAAGTTTTTCAGGCGATCCGTCCATCGCGGAAATACCGCCAGCAGCACGAAGGGAAGGGAAAATCCCAGGGCGAGGGCGGCGAAGAACGCAAAAATCTGGGCTGGTCCGCCCATGAACGCGAATCCGACCGCCGGACCGAGCATCGGAGCCGTGCACGGCGTGCCAAGTATCGTCACAAGCAGGCCCGTCATGAACGAACCGAGTATCATCCTGGTCTTGTACTTCTTGCGGAGATCCTGCAGGTCATCGGTGTGGGAAGCGACCTGAAGCGGGAAAACGCCAAGCATTCCAAGCGACATAACCATCAGGATGGAGATGATGAACGCAAGGAATCCCGGCTCCTGGAACTGGAATCCCCAGCCGACCGAGTGGCCGGCCGCCTTCAGGATTACAACCGTCGTCGCGAGTCCCATCATCAGGACGAATATGCCGGCGGCGTAGGCCAGTCCGTTCGCAAGCAGCATCCTGTATCGCTCACGCCGTTCCTTGTAGGTTACCGCCGTCATGACAAGATGGTTCAGCTTCGGCACGATCACGGGAATGACGCAGGGCATGATGTTCAGGAGCAGCCCGCCGGCAAAGGCCAGAAGCAGGAAGTACCATGAAAAGGCGGGCGCCTCCACGACGGGTGGCGAGGTGTCGGCCGACAGCGAAGCCGCATCCTGCTGATCCGGTGTCGCCTGATCCGGGGTTGCACGCGTCCATGGAGAGTTTGCCGGGTTGGTTCCCGCCCCGAAGAAGTAATTTTCCGGCTTGTCGGATCCCGGCTCAGTGGCCTGCAGGAATCCGCCGGCGAACGGAAGGCAGTCGGTGCCTCGAAGCCTGACACTGGCGATCCACGATTCGTTGCCGTCGCCGCCACGTTCAAATCCCCAGTTATCGACCAGACATTCCCCACCGGGAAGCCACTGGGGCACCCATTCCGAAACTGACTGGAATCCGGTCAGCGTGTACTTTATGTCCCATATACCGTCGTCATAGCTCACGGACGACAGCCATGCCGAAGCCGTCGCCAGGCGCGTCGCGGCCGGCGTCAAATTGTCGCGAGCCGTTCCACCGGCGCTTGGGGATGCCGATTCGGCCACCTTCAATCTGGTCGCGGCCGTCGCCTTTCCGCCCACGCAGGATTGCTTGCAGGCCAGCCAGCCCGACTGGACGGACAGCTCGATTTCCCCGGCGTCGGGCTGCTCAAGAACGACCACTTCCGAACTTGCAACGGCACCGTCGGAGTACCCGAAGGCGGTCAGATCCAAGGTCTGCCGATCATAAATATGGGGCAACGCGAAGCTGGTATGTCCAAACTGCACTCCATCGTTGTCGGATCCGAACTTCAGTGTGGTCGGCTCCCCGGTGTTTCCGGGCCACGGAGCGTAGATGTGCCATCCCGGAGCAATCCTGAAGATGACGTCAAGCCTGAACGGCTGACCAACCCCGGCAACTGCCACGTCGGGCACGATTTCGATCATGACCGGTCTTTTGTCGTCCGGGATACGTGTTTCGCCAGGCTGCGAGTCACCCTGCTCGGCGGCCATGCCGGCCGTTCCGGCAAGAATGAGCGCAACCATCGCGATGGCCGGGAGTATTTCCGCTGCGGCAGTTCTGGAGTTGTTCCGAGTCATCCGCAAAGCACCTGTTGAATAAGCCGGTCGCTTGAATACATCCCGTCGAATTTTTTGACAATATCTTAATTGAGCCGATTCTCCCCGCGCGGTTCGCAGGGACGGCGGAGATTGCCTTCCTGTCACGCCGCCGCCATGGCAGATGAGGAAGATCCCTTGTCCGATTGAGCCGGTGCCGTTAAAATACCGCCGGGTCAAGTCTGGGTAATGGACGTGAAAGGGATTCCGATCCACTTGATAGTCGTTGCGATGTTGCTTGTTTCCGGCTGTTCCGGTTCAAATCCGGCCGCGGCGGTTTCATCTTCCAGGGCGCCGGACTGGGTCAGCGTCAAGCCCCAGGATACCGGGTCAACCCTGTTCTTCGTCACTTCGGGAACATCCATGGCATCGCCCGGGGACGCGGCCAGGAACGCCATGGTTCAGGCGGCTTCGCAGATCGCGACCTACATTGGCGCGCTGGTCAATTCCACCAGCGTTTCAAGGCAGGGCTCGAGTGCTTCGGGTGATTTTTCAGAGTTTTCCTTCGAAGCTTCCATCGTCGGCATGCCGGTCGTCGTGCGGCGGGTCGAGCAGCAGGGCACGTGGTGTACCGTCGCTTCCGGCAGGCACGAGTGCTTCGTGCTGGTCGCATATCCCGTCCAGGAATACGAAAGGGCCAAGCGGGAAGTCGATGCGGCCCAGGCCGAGTACCGTCGGCGCCAGGCCGAAAGTGCCGCACGCGCGCTGAGCCTTTTCAAACTGGCCCAGGGCGACGAGCACGCCGGCCAGTTCGACAAGGCCATGGCGGCACTCGAACAGGCGATCGGGATCATCGATCAGTTCAAGATCGTGATCGATGTGAACGACCCCATGTTCACGAACAGCGACATTCTGCGGCGCGCCGCCATTGACGCCGTTTCACGTGTTTCACGCAATTTGACCGACTCCAGATTGTGGGTTGGCGTCGGGGTTGTCGTCGAACTTGACGGCACCAGGGACGGCCAGGTCGAAAAGAAGTATTTTTCGACCATCAGCGGCCTTCTTTCCCGCTTCAGTTTCAAGGCCAGGGCTGCCGGATTGACATCCGAGGATGCGACCGCCTGTCTTGATGGGGACGCGGACAGGGTCAGGTCGGGATCGATCGGTGCCGGCCACCTCGTCGTGCTTGAACTGAATTCCAAGTTTTCTTCCGAGATCGACAAAATATATTTTGCGCGCTGTTCAGGCCGCTGGGCCTTGATGGAGTCAAGAACCGGCAGGGTTCTGGCATCAGGTCCGGTCGATGGGGTCAAGGGTGGCGGAGTTACCCGCGAGGCAGCATTGAAGGAAGCTGTTGACAAGGCTTGGACAGCTTCGGTCGCCGGCGGCATTTCGGGGGCAATCGAGTCCCTTGTCAGGTAGTCTGGAGGTTCCCGATGAGTCTTCCCCGGTTCAGGCTGATTATCTTCACTGCATCGATCCTGGCCATCTTTCTGGCGGACGGCAGGTCGTTCGCGAATCCCGGCGCGCAGAAGGTTAAGGTCGGTGATCTGGTCTCTGCCGGAAAGCTTGACATCAAGTTGAGGGATCTTGGCAAGGGTTGGTTCTGGCGCGTTTCCGAAATGTCATACCCCGGACGTTCCGTTGGTCCGAAGCCGAAAAAGATCGTTGTTCTGGACTTCTTTTCGACGAACTGTGTCAGTTGCAAGAAGATGCTTCCAGCCCTGAAGGTCTTTTCGGAACAGTACAAGGACAAGGTTCAGGTTCTTCTTGTCGCGGTTCCGGAAAATGGCGATGTCGGGGGAAAAAAACTGAGGGCCTTTTTTGAAAGGGAACCCATGCCGTTCCCCGTCCTGGAGGATCCTTCGGCTTATTACAGCAAGAAGTGGCTTCCGGAAGTCAATGGGAAGGCTGAAATGCCCTGCCTGTTCCTGATCGACAGGGAAGGCATCGTGCGCGCCCAGGCGCCCGGTTATCACGAGTCAATCGCCGACGCGCTTTCCCCGGCCCTCGAATCGGCGCTTAAGCTGTAGTCCGCTCTCTTGCCGCGCTGCGTCACGGCTAGTATCATTCGAAGATCTTTTTGCTGCGCTTTACAGGAAAAACGCAATGCAGAATTCGATTCAGGACGTCACGATCATCGGCGGTGGTGTCATCGGATGTGCCATCGCCCGGGAGCTTTCAAGGTATCACCTGAAGGTTACCCTGCTTGAAAGGCATGCCGAATGCGGGTTTGGCACGACCAAGACCAACTCCGGCATCATTCACCCGGGTCACGACACGCCGCTGTCAACCTTGAAGGGGCGCCTGGTTGTCCGTGGCAACCAGATGTTCGACCAGCTTCAGAAGGAATTGAAGTTCGGGTTCGAACGGATCGGGGCCATATACTGGATTCGCGAACAGGAAGACCGCCCGCGCCTTGAAGCGCTGCTGCGCCTTGGCCAGGAAAAGGGCGTTCCCGGCCTGGAGATCTGGGATTCCGATCGTCTCGAACGCGAGGAGCCGAATCTTTCCCGGGAACTGATTGCGGCCCTGTACGCGCCCAGCGGCGGCGTCATAAACCCGTACGAGTTCGCCTTTGCCCTTATCGAATGTGCCCAGAATAACGGGGTAACCCTTAAGATCGACAGTCCGGTCCTGTCGATTGATCGGGAAGATGTCGGGGACGGCGGTCTTCTGCATGTCCATACGCCTAAGGAGACCGTCGTAACCCGATATGTGGTCAATGCCGCCGGCGTTTATGCCGATCGCGTTGCGGCCATGGTCGGACTTGACGACTTCAGCATCAACCCGCGCAAGGGCGAGGAGTTCATGCTGGACAAGCGCCTGCAGGGAATCGTGCGCCGCCTGGTGTTCCCGTTGCCGACCGGCGTCACGAAGGGAACCCTTATCATTCCGACATATGACGGCACGATCATGGTGGGGCCGACCGCGCACGACACCGGCGATCGCGAAGACGTCACCACGACCACCGACGGCGCCGCCGAGATCTTTTCATACGTCAACAAGCTGTGTCCGTCGATTCATCCGTCCGATGCCATCACGGCATTCGCTGGCCTGCGCGCCGTTTCCAGCACAGGGGATTTCATAATCGGGCCGACATCGGTAAAGGGCTTCATCAACGCGGCCGGCATACAGTCGCCCGGACTGACTTCCGCGCCCTCCATCGGCGAGTACGTGGTCGGAATCCTGGAATCCGAGGGGCTCGCGATGTCCCTTAAGGATGATTTCAGGGCCGAGATTGACGGGCCCCCGCGTTTTGCGAAGCAGCCTGTCGATGTTCAGGAAAGGATGGTTGCATCCGATCCCGCGTTCGGGAAGATCGTCTGTCGCTGCGAGATTGTCACCGAGGCCGAAATCCACGACGCCATCGATCATGGGGCCAGGACGGTTGACGGCGTAAAGTTCAGGTGCCGGGCCGGCATGGGTCGATGCCAGGGCGGTTTCTGCACGTCAAGGATCATCACCATTCTTTCGGAGCGTCTTGGCATACCGCCGGAACAGGTCACCAAGCGTGGCGGCGGTTCCTGGATCATGACACCGATGAACGACCCGGTTGTGGCGGCGGTCGCGGAAGTGGAGGTATAGCCATGCTCGGCCGGATGGAAGGCAGGTACGATGTTGTCATTGTCGGTGGCGGGCCGGCCGGCCTTGCCGCGGCCATAGGTGCCCGTGAGGGCGGGGCTGGCAGGTGCCTGGTCATCGATCGTGAACCGGAGGCAGGCGGAATCCTGCTGCAGTGCATTCACTCCGGGTTCGGACTGCACTACTTCAAGCAGGAACTGACCGGCCCGGAGTATGCCGAGCGCTTCCTGCTGGATGCGCTTGAACATGACGTCGATGTGGTGCCCGATTCGTACGTCTGTGGAATCGGCCTGGACAGCGATGGGGAAAAGAGGGTCAGGGTTCTTTCGGATCATTATGGCCTTCGAACCGTGTCATGCAGGGCCGTCGTTCTCTGCATGGGCTGTCGCGAGCGCACCCGCGGCGCAATCCGCATCCCGGGCACAAGGCCGTCCGGCGTCCTTACTGCCGGTCTGGCGCAGAAGTTTACCAACATGATGGGTTATCTTCCGGGCCGTCGCGTGGCGATCCTCGGTTCCGGCGACATCGGGCTGATCATGGCCAGGCGCCTGGTTCTGGAAGGGTGCGAGGTCGTCGGCGTCTTTGAATTGATGCCTTATTCGAACGGGCTTACCAGGAACGTCGTGCAGTGCCTGGACGACTTCGGGATTCCCCTGAACCTTTCGACCACGGTGACCGAGATCATGGGCCAGGACAGGCTTTCGGGTATCAAGGTCGCGCCGGTCGGCCCCGGTTTCAAGCCCGACATGTCAAGCGAGCGCACGATTGACTGCGACACGTTGCTGCTGTCGATCGGGCTGATTCCTGAAAACGAGCTTTCCCAGAGCCTTGGCATTAGCCTGGATGTGACCACGAAGGGACCGATAGTCAACTCGACCCTTGAAACCAGCCTGCCGGGGGTCTTTGCCTGCGGCAATGTCCTGCACGTTCATGACCTGGTCGATTTCGTGACCGGCGAGGCGCTGCGGGCCGGCAGGCACGCGGGCGAGTATTCGCGCGGCATCAGGCGCGCCCAGGACAACATCAAGCTGGTTCCGGGCGACAATGTCCGGTATTGCCTGCCGCACAGCCTGAGCACCGGGCACGAACACCAGATTTTCATGAGATGCAAGGAACCGATGAAGCCGTGCGAGATCATTGTCGGCGACATCATGAGAAAGAGGCTGTCGTTCGTCGTGCCGGCCGAAATGATTATGTTCAGGATCAAGCCGGACGCTCTTGAGCATTTCCAGGGCGACACGTTGAGGATTGATATCCGCCCGATCGAGAAGTGATCGGGATCTGCGGGGGTTGTGCAGTCATGAGCGATTCAAAGAATTTCACTTGCATCGGGTGCCCGATCGGATGTCCGCTGCAGCTTACCCATGAAGGGCGGGACATCCTGGAAATCGAGGGCCATCAGTGCAACCGCGGCGCGAAGTACGCCCAGCAGGAATTTCGCGATCCGCGCCGCTTTCTTTCGACCACCGTGGCGATTGACGGAGCAAGATGGAAGCGGTTGCCGGTCAAGGTAACCGCCCCGGTTCCGAAGGACAGGGTTGTCGAGGCGGCGGTCGAGATACACCGGCTTTCTGTCAGCGCGCCTGTCGCGCTTGGCCAGGTTCTGATACGCGATCTCCTGGGCGAGAAGGGTGTCGATGTCGTCGCGACCAGGACGATGCAGCGCGTCTGATCCCCGTTTTTTGCGGTTGTCCGCACAGGCGTTACGCCGGTTGCCCGCATCCGTCCCTTCCCGGTGGCCTTCCCCCCATCATGTCCTGCAGGTTCTTGACGCCGATGGATCTCCCAACTAACCTTCACGATTCCGGTCAAGGAGGTGACGCATGTCCTCTGGAAATGGAAAGTCAACGATTCTGATTGCTCTCGGTGGGCACGCCTTCATCGAAAAGGGCGAAAAGGGAACGGTTCACGATCACGAAAAGAACGCCGCCAACATCTGCGGTTTCCTGCAGACGCTGGTCGAGCGGGACTACAACATAGTCATTACCCATGGCAACGGTCCCCAGGTCGGCAACCTGCTGCTGTTAAACGAAACGTGCGGCGACGACTCGATCCCGAGGATGCCGATGGATGTCCTGGTTGCCGAGACGGAAGGCTCCCTGGGATATTTTCTTCAGCAGGCGATGCTCAACGAACTGCGCCGTCGCGGAATCCGCCGGTACGTTGTGACCGTCGTGACCCAGGTGCTTGTGGATCCCGAGGATGAGGCGTTCCGGAACCCGACCAAACCGGTCGGGCCGTTCCTTTCGCAGGAAGAGGCCGAACGTCGCCGGGACGCGCTCGGCTGGCAGATTGTGTCCGATTCAGGCCGGGGCTGGCGCCGCGTCGTTCCGTCTCCCCGTCCCGTCAAGGTCGTCCAGAGGCACATGATTCGCGAGTCGGCCGAGGCCGGTCACATCGTCATCGCGTGCGGCGGCGGGGGCATCCCGATCGTTAAGCGCCCGGACAGGCTGTACGAGGGCGTGGAAGCCGTCATCGACAAGGATCTGTCGTCGTCGATGCTGGCGACGCAGATCGGGGCCGATATCTTCGTGATCCTGACCGAGGTTCCGAAGGTCTATACCGGTTTCAACACGCCTGCGCAGCGGGCGATAGACGCCATCACGTCCGAAGGCCTGAAGGCGCTGCTTGACGAGGGGCATTTTCCGCCCGGGTCGATGGGACCGAAGGTCGAGGCGGTTTGCGGCTTCCTGGAGCGTGGCGGCCAGCGGGCCATCATCACGAATCCCGATTCACTTTCCCTGGCGCTTCGCGGTCTCGGCGGAACCCACATCATCGGCGGATGCTGATCCGCATCGCCCAGCGGGCCGGATGCGGCACAATGACGCCGTCATCATTTCAAATGGTTATCGATTTGGATTTGTGGAGCTAAGGGGATTCGAACCCCTGACCTCTGCGATGCGAACGCAGCGCTCTCCCAACTGAGCTACAGCCCCGAAATGTCAAAAGCCGGAAAATCCAGCGCACGAATTATCGGGGAAGGGTTCAGGGGTGTCAAGAGGGAAGGGGGCTGAGCGATCCCCTGATAGAGAGACGAGGGATTTTGGCGCCCGCGCCAGCACTGGAGTAAATCAGGATTGACACAATGGACTGTGTAGAGGTCAGCATGCATGTCCGGCCTTCGAGTTTGAAAATGAAGTCGCACACCGATAATCGCCGGGCGTACGCCGATGGCCGTGGCAGGCGGCGGGGAAGCCCGGAGCGGCATACCCCACCCGATGCGATGCGAGGGCGTGAACAGAATTCCGGATTAATGACAGCGGCCGGCGAATCGGCGCGGTACAATCCAAAAACAAGCGACATCGTGCATCAGCCGACCGAGCCGACGCCCGAACGAACGACGTGAACGCCCCGCACTCGCACGGGAAGGGGTGAAGGGGGAGCCGCGGAAGGGTTTACCGCCGACCGCCAACCATCAACGGGCGTACTCCCTTTCCTATGAGGGGATGGCTCAGTCGTACACCACCTTGACGGACGTGGCCCCACGTGGTCTAATTCCAGCCTCAAGAAAACTCATGACAGGGGGCCACATGTCCTGTAATGGTCAGTCTTTTGGTGAAGTTGCCCATAATTTCAGACACAAAAAGCCACCTTTCCTGACCCTTTTCGTGATCGTTCTGGGGATGTCAACTTTCCTTTCGTGTGCAAGCAAGAATACGGTTCCGCACGACACGGTTGACGGCGACGCAGTCAATTATGAAGATGGCTGGCACAACGATTCCAGTGTCGTAAGCGATTCCAACACACCCAGGGACAACAACGGCACAGCCACGGATACGTCAGTTCATACGGATTTCAATCAACAAAGCGACGGCGATCAGCCGAAAGACACCGCGGTTTCAAAAGATGTCCCGCCAGACCCGATGATCCAGGCTTGCTGTTCAAACGGGGCTTGTTACGACTGGACAGGGGATCAATGTACCGAAAAAGGCGGAACCAAATACAAAGGCAAGACCTGTTCAGACAATCCCTGCGGTCTCTTTGCGTGCCTGTCCAACGGGCTCTGCCACGACCGGGTATCCAAAGACAACTGCGAGAAGGTGCTGGTCGGGACATGGCGTGAGGGCAAAAAGTGTTCAGACGGACTGTTGAAGACTTCGGCATGCTGCGCCCATGGCAGGTGTATCGATGATCTCTCCCAGGAGACGTGTGAAGGTGATGCCGGCGTGTGGCACGACAACAAGACATGTGATCAGAATCCATGCGCTTTTGGCTCATGTTGCGGACCAACCGTAAACGGGATCGTCAAGGGCTGTGTTGATATGATCACAAGCCGCCAATGCAGCAACTTCGGTGGTGTCTGGAAGGGGGGCTATCGCTGTTGGGACGAGATCGACGATGTCGATGTCTGCGCCGGGGCTTGCTGCGTGGACGATCAACATGGTGGTTACTGCCAGGACGGGGAGACCGCCGATAAATGTAAGGGAACCGGTACCTTCTCGCTTGGCAAATCCTGTTCCGACCAGCCATGTCCGCGACAGATGTGGGCGTGTTGTACCCAGATAGGTTGCAGAGACTTCTGGTCAGAAGAGCGCTGTGAAAGCGACGGCGTATCCACCTGGCGTTACCAGAAGACATGTACAAGTTCGCTTTGCAGTCCGCCCGAAACGGAAAACGCTTGCTGCATAAACAACCAGTGGGATGTTGGATGCTTTTCGGACTACAGCGAGCATTCGTGTGTCAACTTGAAAAAAGGCACGTATATCAAAAGCACGTCGTGCAGCACCAATCCGTGCGGATTTGAGTACGGAGCATGCTGCAATACGACCGATATGACCTGTATCGATTACCAAACGGCCAGCCAATGCGAAGATGATGGAATGGTCTGGCACAAGGGGGCGGAATGCGATGACAACCCATGCGGCATCAATTATGGGGCGTGCTGCTATACATCATTCTCGTTTCCCCGATGTTCGGATGACTACAAAGAGAAAAATTGCGTCGGAACAGGAGTCACGTTTCACAAGGACGCAAAATGCAAGGATAATCCGTGTCATTGGGAAGATATCTATGAGACCGGCGCCTGTTGCTATCCCAATGATTCGACTTGTCGCGATGATGTTCTGGCCCCGGACTGCAACGGTGACGCCCAGGAACCCGACTTCTACGCCAACGTGAAATGCTCTTCCCAACCCTGCGGATTCAAGACCGGAGCCTGCTGCAACAACCGCGACAGCGTGGGCCAGTGCAGCGATGGTGTCTTTGCCACGGACTGCGACGGTAACTATGAAGAATTCTTTGAGGATGCCGAATGTAACGACAATCCCTGCGGTCTTGGCGCCTGCTATAACGAAGTAACGGGCAACTGTTATGACGACTACGTTGAGTCGAGCTGCTACAGCTCATTAACATGGGAAAAAGGCAAGACTTGTGACGAGGTGACCTTCAAGGAAACAGGCGCTTGTATCCTGCCTGATTCAAGTTGCAAGACATCCACCGAGGCGCAATGCAACAAGGATAATGGCACCTGGCTTCGCCGGGTCGATTGCTTCAAGATGGATCCAGACCCTTTGTGGGCCTGTTGCGACGATGATTGCAGCCACTCGGGGTCTGTTGGGTGTGCAAACGGCCCAGCCGTCTGGCGCGAGGGCTTGTACTGCACACATAATCCTTGTCATTTATGGGCATGCTGCAAGGATAACGAGTGTTCAGACAACGTGTCTGAGTCCACGTGTTCGGCGGGCGGCGGCATCTGGCACAATGGTCAGGTATGCGACAACAGCCCGTGCCAGGGGGCCTGCTGCAAGGGTAGCACGTGCGACGACTCCAAGACCGAGGATGTCTGCAAGAACGGTTCAGGCTCATGGCACGACGGCAAGAGTTGTTGGGATCTTCCGTGCAAGTAGAAAGTGAATCCGGGCTGTCGTCCGCAACTATCTGGACTTTGGGGATGGTTGCCACAACGGTGGCGTCCGGGATAGATTATTCGTAATAAACAAATAGTTGATCATAGCTAAGCTTGAAAAACGATTACCTTCCTTCGTCCTCATGCCTGGTAACCAGTCGGTTTGGCACGATTGCGGAACGCGACCAGTGCTGTTCTACCGCCTGGATAAATGTGGGGCGAACAAGTTTAGCTCGTTGTTCAAGCCAGTCACCGAGATCAATTCGCAGGTAGATCCCCTCAGCAGGCTGATCGGTAAGTGCTGATTGCGATAAGAACTCGATAATTTCGGGATAGGTAAAGCGCCCGGTTGCAATGGCAGGCACCTTCGATATATTCATCTGTGCAATCATTCGATCCCGGCGCGCGGTAGCCAGAAAGCGACCTGCCTTCCGGTCATAAATATCAAAGCCAAGAAACCAGTCGGGCAGCCGTCCGTAATAAATTGTGTGCCGGGCGTAACACCACTCACCAAAGAGGATGTACCGGTCAGTAAGATGCTCAAAAAGCGTATCGGTGTGGATCGCCAACCATTCACCAAGTCCTTTCCACTGTCCCGAGGCGGGCAGATGCAAATAAGCGCCACGGTTCTGGGCACGGATATTCGCGTCGGCATCAAACGAGAATCCCAGGTTCGCCCCGTCCACTTTTTCTTCTAGAGTCATCTCATGTGTCAGGAATTCATCACGTTCCGATTCTGTCAGAACCTTATCGCCCCTGATGTCCACTCCGGGCATGGTCATCAGATGAGGGGTTGAAGGAAATTTGAAAAAGTCTTCTTTCACGGCCTCATCTTCTCGGCATATTTTGTTTCGACATACTTCGGGCAAAGAAACCGAACGTTTACCCCAACCTCAGCCAGGGCAGTCTTCCATCCCCACCATTTGCTATCGGTGGCCTGCAATATCGGAGGCTTGTCCACGTGGGCGTTGGCTACGGCAACAAACTTGCGATCCGATTTGTCGAAATTATTCAGCCCGCCATGTGTGGGGAATTCTTCGTATGAGTTGCCATTTTCTGTGATGGCCACTCGGTGGCTGTCCGGCAGGCCCCAGCGATTATCGTGAACCCATTTCATAAAACGGTCACCAACGCCGGGTTGTCCCTTCATGGAGAGCTGCCGCCGGTATTCATCGAAAATTTCGTCTCCGGCGTCGATGATCAGGCCTCGGCTTCTGATCACATGCTCGACCGCCTCGACGCAGGCCAGCACACAGGCATCGGATACGTCAGATCTTGGATTCGGCTGAGTGGCGAGGTTAGCCGTCTTCGGCACATTGGTATCCACCACGCATTTCCTCGGCAGGCTCATACGGAGACCTCCGGCCTATCACGGTTCTTCATCCGCTTTTTCATTGCGGCCTTGGCCTGCTCGGTAATGTCACCCATTTCATCGCCGAAGAAGTTCTCTGGCCAATTTTTAATGTTGCCTAAGATATCGATTTGCAACGGATCCAGTGTCGCAGGCGTATTAGTGATATTGGCGAAATATGCCGATACTTTTTCCTGCGGTATTTTGTCTTCTGCAATACGGCGCTGCAGACGTCGCAGGAAATGCTCCGAGTGGGTCTCGATTATTAGTTGAATATCCCTGGCTGCCCCTTCTTCCCTCGAGTTGATGACATCGATCATCACATCGGCCAGCGCCGATTGCGCATTCGGATGCAGGTGAATCTCCGGCTGTTCCATAAGGATAATCGACCCGGTCGGAGCATAAAAGCATTGCACCAGAACCGGAAGCACCTGCGAAATGCCAAAACCTACGTCCGGAAGATCGACCCAGTCTTGTGATCCCCTGGTGCGAACCTTGACCTCGTATTCCTGCCGTTGCTCCGATATCGGGTTGACCTTGAACTCCTCGATGAGTCCCATTTGCTTGAGCTTGAGCGCAATGATCTCCTCGAAAGGTTTTCCCGGCCGTTTGCAACCCAGACTGATTCTTCGGTTTCGGGCGGCCAGAATCGCCGCGACCGTGGTTTCTCCAGCGTAGCCGACACTCTCTGGCTCCATGCCGGTCCATGAATAAAGTCGTTCTGCCTTGGTGCGCAGAGGGCCAAGATAACAGAGAGAACGGTACAGCTTTTCATGGCGCAGGTTTAACGCCTGAACGAAATCTGCGTTCTGATGATAGGCGACCACCTCATCAGGGAAACCATAAAACCGAACCGGGGCGCCGGGATACCAGACCCGCCCGGGCTTGCGCTTAAGCGTGTAATTGGTGGCATCGACTTTGTACTCGGATTTGGCGTCCGATTTTCGCTCCATGCCAATGGACAACTGGAACGCATCTTCCCTAAACAACTCATATTTCAGCTGGTCAAGCACCATGGTGCGCTGGTTCTTATCATCTACGCCGGCTTCGGCGTGAAAACAGAGGTTGTCGCCGGAATAGGGCTGCTCGGTTACCGGGTCTTTGAACTTGAGCACTTCCGATAACGACCATCGGTAGTCAAAGGTGATCTTGTTTTCAGGATCGCGGTGAAAAACCATCTCCTGATAAGAGCCAAGTTGAACCGCCGAGTTCTTGCCGCCCGGGTAGAACACGGCCTTTCTGTCCGGCGACTCAACGGTTTGCTTCAGCATCATTAAAAACTGACCGATGCTGGACTTCCCCGAACTATTGGCACCAAAGAACAGCGAGATGGGGGCCATGCGAATGGCGCCGGTATCCTTCCATCCCTTGAAGTTCTGTATTCGTAATTGCTTGAGCATAATTCCTTTCTCCTGTCTTCATTGCCGTGCCGTCCGCGTTTCCGCAGTACTCGCCTGTTTCGTCTGCCGATACGCAGCAGTCAATATCTCTGCCATATTTCCACACCCCCAGGGACGAAGGGTTTCATGGACACGCCAGAGTCGGTGACGGGGATGCCAAGCACAGCGTCCTCGACATGAAATGTCATTCACAATTAACTGGACTCGAAGCGACTGTCAAACGCTTTCGATCGAGTTAGTCCGCAAAGCTTGGCCAGGAACTGGTCCGCCTGGAAGCCATGGAACTGTCGTCCCGAAGCATGGACAGCCGGGTGGCGCGTGCCCAACTCGGACGTTTCAAACAGATGGCGGATTTTGACTGGGAATGGCCCAAGTCAATCGACCGGCCCCTGGTCGAAAGCATCTTTGACCTGTCTTTCCTGCGCGAGGTCAAGAACATAGTCGTCTTGGGCACGCAGGGACTGGGCAAGACCATG
>JAKPTZ010000124.1 GCA_029555025.1 Deltaproteobacteria bacterium | reverse complement strand
GGTATGGTTCACGTAATCGTCGGTGACCCCGGACAGGCCGATGCTGGCGATATTGATGAATGGTCGCCGGCCGGAACTTCCATCCAGGTTCCTGAATGTCAGGACGCCGTAATCGACCCGGCGTTCACGCCAGTCCGACAGATACGCGACCGCCTGTTCCATGGACTTCGGGAATCCCGACGTCTTGCGGAAGTCGCCACCGGTCCCGCTGGGAATCATTCCGAGCAGGACGGAATCGGGGCGACCGCAACGGTCGAGCCCGCTGACGACCTCGTTCAGCGTGCCGTCGCCGCCGACCGCCACGATAGCTTCAAAATCCTGCCCGGCCGCCTCGCACGCCAGGTCGATGGCGTGACACGGTCGTTCGGTGTAACGCACCTTCATCTCGGGAAACACCGCGGCCAGCCCCGGCTGGATTGCGGCAAACCTGGCCCTGGTCTGGCCATTCGCACTGTTTGGATTGACGATGAAGCAAATCTTCATGGCAGCCCCCTCGGCCTTCCCCCAGGCCGTCACAACGCGGTTGATCTGGCGATAAAGGTTATCAGATCCATGACTTCCAGCCCGTGCAGTTTTGAACCGATATTCGCCGCGCACTTGCAGCCCGACGTCACGAGAATGTTTGCACCAGCGTCACAGGCCATCCTGGCCACATTCGCGCCGGCATCGGCCGATCCCTTTGGATTCACGATATCCCAGGCGCCGGAAGCACCGCAGCACATCGAATCCTGGTGGTGGCGGCGCAATTCGATTGGAGGCTGGCCGGACGCGTGCTCGATCACCCTCCGCGGAAGGTCATAAATTTCCAGGTGGCGCCCGGTGATGCACGAATCATGATAGGCGATGCGTCCGGTCATCTTCGCGCCGGGCTGTCGGGCAAGAGCCAGCTTGCCAAGGTGTTCCTCGGCAAAGATGACCTGATCCGGCAATTTGATGTCGTGCATCGGGTAAAGCACCTTGAACGCATAGTAATCAGTGGGCGACACGACCATCACCGCCTTGTAGCGACGCAGTTTCTTCGCCACATGCCCGGCGTGTTCACGAAACTCAGCGATGTAACCGGCCGCGTAAAGGTCATAGCCCGAATCATCCGCGACCGACGGAACCGCGGCAAACGTATCGACACCAAGCCGCCCGAAACACTCGAACAGATCCTTCAGCAGGTTTGGACTGGTTCGCAGTGTCCCGCTGCCCGGGAATACCACGCCGGACGCCTCGGGCACCACATAGTCCGGCGGCACCGAATCGACATAAATCTGCTGCAAATCCTGGCCGTTATCAACGAAACGCGCCGATGGCCACGGGCAGGCTCCGGCTTCAACCACCTTGCGCCGCAACCCGAACAGCGCCTGCTCGACGTCGATTTCGTGAAGACAAACGTCATGGCACGACATGCACCCGGTGCACTGATAAATGGTGGCAGCGTTCAACGCATCCATCTGCCGGTGCCCGTTGACCATCAGCCATCCGGTCATCATCTTGGACTGCGGCGTCCAGGTATTTGAACCGGTCGCCGCGACCACCGGACAACGATCCATGCAGAGTGACGGACAAAACGCGCAAAGATCGAAAATCCCGATATCAGCCATGGCGTCTTTCCTCCATGGCCAGCACGCCCGCAGGATCCAGTACGGCCGACAGGTCGCGGCCGAGCTGCTTCAGGGCGAAATTCTGGCGTCGCTCGAATTCGCGCGCGAAGGCCTCCGGAACCTTGTGGGTCGGCTCGCGCAGCACCACGTGGATTGTCGCGCCAAAGGTCGAAAAGTTCGTCACATGAATCTCGGGCGATTCCGGACCGTGCCTGACTTCCGCCCTGGTCATTTCCCCAAGCAGCGACATCAGGGGCCCTGTCTCCAGGAAGAGATCCCTGTACTCGTGAATCTCGGCGGGCGGCTGAAGTCGGTTATCGGGCTGGCACGGTTCGGGCGTCAGGCCAAGCGGCCCCATGACATCCCGGATGATATCCATCGAATGGCTTACATCCTCGCGCTCGCCGCCGACCTGAAGGGCAAGCCTTGCGGCGCGCCGACTGCCAAGGTCGGCCGGGGCGCGACTGACGACAAGTGCCCATTCCGGCTTGATTCCACGCTGAATCAGCGTACGAACCGACGACACGGCCGCCACCGGATCAGCGGTTCCGAAAGCAACCGCATCACGAACGGCAGGAACCGGGAACACACGAAGAACCGCCGAAACGATAACGCCATAAACCCCACCGGCACCGATCAGGCAGTACTTCAGGTCCGGCCCGGCCGCGCGCCTTGGCGTCGCCCCGACCCCGAACGGCGTGCCGTCCGCAAGGAACCCTTCCAGGCCGCAGCAGTTCTGGCGCACCGTACCGTAAAGGGGACTTCCGGCCGAAGGGGACACGGTCGCAAGGTACTCGCCAACGTTGCAGGCCATCAGGTGCCTGGGAACAAAGCCAAGGGTAAGCCCCTTTTCCTGAAGATAGCTTTCAAGCAGGGTCATCGGCAGGCCGGCCTGCACGTGAACGGTTCGCGAAATCGGATCCAGGCCGATTATCTGGTCGATCCTGGCCATGCTGACGCGAACATCCGCGCCCTGGCCGGAGCCCTGGCCCTGCCTGGAAAGCCGACGGCCAGTCCTTGCTGCCTCGACAAGCAGTCCCCGCACCTCTTCCGGACTGTCTGGAACCATTTCGGGCTTGTCAATCGTCACCGAAACGACGCTGTCCCCTGCTTCGCCTGCGTCGGCCGGGGCATCGACGGCCTCGAAAAGCTTGCCCGGATTGGAAAGGCGTTCACGATCCATCACGTCCCGAATCGCGGTGAACACCCTTCGCCCGCCCTGCCACTCGCGATCCAGGAACCTGGCCTTCATCAGGCCGATCCCGTGATGATGACTGACGGTTCCGCCGGCGGCCATGGCCTGGCTTATCGCGTTCTCGATTGCCCAGTCATACAAGTCAAGGGACGGCTGCCCCGGGGCCGCCGCGCCGGCAAGGCTGAAATAAACCGCGCAACCTTCGTTGTACGCGTGGCTGAAGTGAGCCATGATGGCCACGCGACTTTGCAGGGTCGAATGAACCGCGTGATAAATCCTTGCAACATCCTTCCAGAGTCCCGCAACCTCGATGGTCTCCGCGAACGCGCCCTGGGCGAATATCTTTGGCAGCTTCCAGGAAACGGCATAACGCTTCTTGTACCAATGCTCGCCAGGTTCCGGACCAAGTGCGGTTCCCTTCGCGGCCAGGGCGATTTCGTTTGCCCGCACCAGGGCCCGCCTTGTTTCGTACTCGGATCCCTCGAATCCAAGCACCAGCATCGAAGGTAACGGAAGATGATCCATCAGCCCGAAAACGAGTGCCGGCCGCTGGAGAATCTTCCCAAGCATCGGCCCGGTCACGGCATGGCCAAAATCCTTGAAGTCCGGGATGCCCATCCGCTTCAGCGCGGCCGAGACCAGCGGCGGCATCGATTCGGGCTTGGACCCGGCGCCACCACCCTGCCCCTTCTTCGCCTTGAAGCTGTTCAGAAGCGTATCCAGCGGGTCATACATGCGCATCATTGTCGGTTCGACACCGGCCTGCATGATCCTGCGCATCGTGTCCAGCCCGGCTTCCATCTTTGAAAAACGGAATCCGGAAAATCTGCGGATTCCGGGGGCGGCAGCAAGACGCAGGCGAAGCCTGACGATGATTCCGAGGGTGCCTTCAGAACCAATGACAAGCTGCGAAAAGTCGGGCATTCCGGGGTGATCCTGGTTCGGTTCCAGGGTGACGATTCGGCCGTCCGGAAGAACGACGTCCATCGAAACAATCATGTCCTCGATCTTCCCGAACCGTGACGAATACTGGCCAGCCGACCTGCATGCCGCCCAGCCGCCTGCCGTCGAGCACATTATGGATGACGGGAAGTGACCGAGCGTAAACCCCTTTTCGGCAAGCATCTGTTCCAGGTGCATGCCGTTGATGCCGGCCTCGACAACGGCAATCATGGATACGGAATCGACCGCCAGCAGCCTGTTCAGGCGCTTTACGTCGATCACGACCCCGCCGTTACGGGGAACGGCACCGCCAATCACGCCGGATCCGGCCGCCACGGGTGTAAAGGGAACATGCGCGCGCCTGCACGCACGAACGATATCGATCACCTGCTCGACGGTCGAAGGCCACACAACGATATCGGGTGGCGTTGAACCTATCGTGCCGACGGCCCTGGAAATGGTCGCGCGCGGCCACATGTCCTGCGCATAGACCATTAAATCGACCGGAGTCGTCGAAATTCCGTCACGCCCGACAATTTCCTGCAGGCGTGCGGCAAACTTTTCATCGGGCATTGAGAATGCCTCCATTCACCGTTGCGCGGAAGGATATTCCAGGCAGCGGCAGGACTGGAAGAAAAAAGCCTTCCGATCACTTCCTGACCGGGGGAAGCCGTTCCAGAACCGGATCGAAAACGACCAGGGAACCGACCTTGATACCGTGCCTGGCCGCCTGAAACGCGTTCAATTCAATCACGAACCTGGCAGGAACATCGCACCGCCGCTCGTCAAGCGTCAGGGGTGCCGCATTTTCCACGACTCCGACGACGATTCCATCCGACGAGGCGAAAATCATGTCAAGTGGAATGTAAGTATTCTTCATCCAGAAGGATCTGGGCGCGTCACCATCAAAGACGAAGAGCATGCCGCGTCCCGGATCCATGGATTGCCGGAACATCAGGCCATGCTCACGCTGTGCATCGGTTCTGGCAACCTCCAGCTCAAATGCCTGCGTTGTCGCGACGCCGTTAATGAACCTGCCCTTGACCACCGGCATGGAGCCCATCGACGGATCGACACCGATTGGGCCGGGGACGGCTTTGTCGGCGCCGACCCGATCCGAGCCGGATCGCCGCGGTGCGCCGCCACCCCCTGCATCTGTCGAATCGGCCGCCGCGGGCCCGCAGGCAAACAGAAACAGCATGCAGAGAATGCCTGAAAC
>JAKPTZ010000092.1 GCA_029555025.1 Deltaproteobacteria bacterium | reverse complement strand
CGACAAGTGTCGTCCGTTCGAGGGCGCCGAATGCCTGTGGGTTGACTGGATGGGTACGTGCTGGGCCGACAACTGGCTTTACCAGTGCAGCGGCGACGTCCCCGGCCAGGGAAGCATCATCGCCGAAAACTGCACGACTTCCGGCAAGGTCTGCTACTTCAACGTTTCCGCCCAGCAGTACAAGTGCGGCACCCTGTAAATGCGAATGAAAATTCGCCCGCCCATTTCCTTGTACGGGCGGATTACATCCGCCCGCCGCGGTTCTGCACGATCCGTACGGGCGAATGAAAATTCGCCCGCCTGCGTGAAAATTCGCCCTCCTGCGTGGAGATTCGCCCGCCCATTTCCTTGTACGGGCGGATTACATCCGCCCGCTGCGGTTCTGCACGATCCGTACGGGCGAATGAAAATTCGCCCGCCTGAACGAAACCCCACCCGCCATCACAGATGAAAAATGAAAAATGCCATTGAAATCGCGGCAAGCACCCACATGCCCGGCATTACCTGGCGCCACTTTCCGGCGGCAACCTTCATGATTGGCCATGCAACGAAGCCGGCGGTCATCCCGATTCCGATGTTGTATGTGAAGGCCATCAGCACGACGACCAGGAATGCCGGCAGGAATTCATCCATGCGACCGATCTCGATTCCGGCGACGGCCTGGAGCATCATGCCGCCGACGATAATCAGCGCCGGGCCGTAAGCGCATGCCGGCATTGCGGTAAGCAGCGGCCAGAAGAACAGGGCGACCAGGAAAAGCAACGCCGTGACGACGGCCGCAAGTCCAGTTCGCGCCCCGGCCTCGATCCCGGCGGCGCTTTCGATGAAAACCCCGGCGGTCGTCGTTCCCAGGATTGCGGCAACAACCGTTGAAAGCGCGTCCGCGAGCATCGGTCTTTCGATCTGGGGAAGGTTGCCATCCCTGTCCAGCATGCCGGCCCTGGCCGACAGCCCGATAAGGGTTCCCATCGTATCGACGAAGTCCATCACGAAGACAACAAGGACGACATTCAGAAACGACAAC
>JAKPTZ010000078.1 GCA_029555025.1 Deltaproteobacteria bacterium | reverse complement strand
CGGATTCGGATCGTAATAGACGAACTGTCTGATTCCGACCGGGAAGGGCCCGAACGACATCGGATCCGGCGCCGCTTCCGGTCCCGCGACGCACAGTTCCCCGACGCATCCCGGGTTCGGGTTTTCGATCATGTTGCCGTTGCCGTCGTCGATGCACTTATGGGGAGGGCAGGGCGGCGTAATCGAATCGGGCTGGGCATCGACCAGGGGCGTGTCATCGGCCGCGTCAGCGGGCGTTCCTTCATCCGGATTTGCCACGTCCGGGACGACATCGTTGCCGTTGTCCGGGGTTACCACGTCGGGCGTGCCGCCCTCGTCGGTCTGGCTGGAACCGTCGCCACAGCCGGCGACCATGAGCGTCGCAACAAGCATTGAAGCTGCCAAAATTCTTGAAATCATCAACAGACCCCCGAATTTGCGAAAGAAAGACCGAAGGGAACCGCGAACATCCGGAATTTTGACGAATCCGGCCGTCCGCTTCAAGCCGCAGAATTTCTAACCGTCAATGCGTGCAAATGCAACAAAAATCAACCGGCCGGGATAACGCCCCCGGTCGTCAACCGGCATGTCCGGAATGGCTGATGCATTCAAGCAGCTCGGCGCCGAATTCATCACATCTCCAGGCGTGGACGCCGGGAACCTGGCCGAGTTCGGCGATCGATGCGGGGAATGCCGCGGCAATCGCCACAATCAGGCGCTGCGGCAGCAGAAGTCCGGGATCAAGTCCCAGCCGCCCGGACGCCCCCGCGCGCCACTTCTTCAGCCTGTCGATGGACTCAGCCACCCGCGGGTCAAACGGTGGCCGTCTTCTTAACCGGGGGATTTCGACTGGCGGATCCGAAAGGCCGTCGCGGATGGCAGCAAGCCAGGGCTCGGGATGCGATGCCACCGGGCGCGGAACCGCCCGGATGCGCTCCAGCGCGGCGGGGCTTCGAGGCCTGGAAATGGCCATCCTGACAAGTGCATCGTCCCCGATCACCTTGAAGCGCGGGCGATCCAGCTTCAGAGCCACGGCCTCGCGGGCGGCAAAAAGGCGCTTGAGTATGGCGAGGTCGGAGCCGTCCAGGTCGCAGGCCCCGGTTGCCTTCAGGAAATCGGCCGGGGCGGGAAGAGGCGATGCGGCGTGGATATCAGCGATTGCCGCCGATTCCTCGATGACCCATCGAAGCCGCCCGGCCTCCTGAAGGTAACGAACCATGCGCCGGTATATCTCGACCAGGTAATTGACGTCGCCGGCAGCGTATTCAAGCATGTTG
>JAKPTZ010000067.1 GCA_029555025.1 Deltaproteobacteria bacterium | reverse complement strand
TGACACCACCTCGTCCTGGATCGCCTCGGCGACGATGACCGTCGCCCCGGGGATTGCGCCGTAGCGCAGCACACCGTTCTCGATCTTTGCGATTTCCGGATGGAGGGACTCGAACCGCACCTCGCCCCCCGGCGATCCGATAACCGCCACCGGGACCGCTTGTTCCGTCTCCCGATAGGGTTCCCGGATCAAGGACGGAGCAAGTTCCCAGTAAGAGATCGTATGGTTATGTTGGATACTCATAGCCATACCCGTCGTACCCTCCGCCTCCGCCTTGACCGTAATCGACGACCTCCACCTGGATGTAGCGGACGCTCTCTCGATTTTCCGAGTCGTAAGCCATGACGACCGTCGCACCCGCCTGCCAACCGAGGTTCAGTCTTCCGTCTTCGTCCACCCAGGCGATATTGGAGTCGGCGGATTCGAACTCTATCTGTCCGGTGGGAGCGCCGCGCACGGAAAGCGGTATCGTCACCGGCCATTCTGTGAGCGACACCTTGACAGTCTTGGGGAAGACGTCCCAGTAGTGAAACTGCGGTTCTTCGAAATCCATCCTCGGTCCTCAGTCGTTGGTGTTCAGGCTGCCGGTCACAATGATCGCGCCGCAGGCAGTGATGTCGCCGATGCGCGCGTTGGGCAGCCCCTCGGTTGCTGTGTCGAGGCTCCCCGTCACGATGGGGGTCACGCCATGTCCCGGTATCGGGCAGACGTGCAGATCTCCCAGCCGCGCCGCGGGTCTTCCGTTGACGAAGGTGCGAAACGCACCGGTGACGATCACACCGCCGTGGCTGGAGATATCGCCGAGTCTCGCCTGGGGTCTTGCCATGGTCATTTTCCCGTCAGGACATGGATCAGAAAGCCGACGACGCCGCCCACGGCACCGCCGACAGTGAGCACAAGACCAACAACCTTCCACATGGTCTCGACGCCCATCTTCTCGTTGATCCCGGCCTGCAGGTTCTTGATATCGTCGGCGTGCCGACGCAGGTCGTCCTGGATGTTGCGCACCAGAAGGTCCACGTTCTCCTTGTCCGATTTCTTCTCGATTTCGCGTTCGATCTTTTCAAGCCGCGCCTGGATTTCCCGGCGGTGATCTTCGAGGATGCTTCGGAATTCGGCCCGCCAGGATTCGAAGGTCCGGGCCAGCATCCGCTCGCTCTGGTTCCAGTCACACGGGACACTCTCGGGTCTGGTTTCATCCATTCGGTTTTCTCCTTCGAAGTGAAAATCGGCCCCGTATCTGCAGATCGAGCTCGAACCGGTCCGACAAGCCGCGCCGACCCAACGCCCTGTTCACAGCATCCCGGGCGCAGTGGATCTGATCGATACGCATGCTTTGGGAGATCGAGTCCGCGTGAATGCGGTAGAAATAGAGCGGTTTGGGAATGCGGCGCACCTCCGTCAGTTCCGCGACGCGCAGGCAAAAGTCGTAGTCCTCGGCGCACTGGAAACTCTCGTCGATGCCGCCGACCTGATCAAAGACCGACCGCCTGATGAGCCGGAAATGGAAGGTCATGAAATCGAGAAGCATGCGATCTTTTGAATAGGGAATCCGGCAGCGCTTGCCGTACCCCGTGATCCGATCCGCCGCGTCCATGACCTGGTAGTCCGTATAGACCATGCCGACGGTCGGATTGGCGTCAAGCACCGCGACTGTTTCCTCTAATGCCGTCGGGGCGAGCATGTCGTCGCTGTCAACCCAGCACAGATAGTGACCGAAAGTGTCGGCCAGGGCCGCCTTGAGCGCTTTAGTCGCTCCCCGGTGGTCGTAGGAGGCGATGCGCACCCGGCGGTCCTTCTTGGCGTATTCAATTGCGACTTGCGCCGTCCTGTCGTTCGAGCCGTCATCCCAGATAAGAAGGTCGAAATCTTCATAGGTCTGGGCAAGAACGCTTTCGATGGCCCGACCGATGTAGCGCTCCCGGTTGTATCCTCGGATGACTATGGAAACGGTTGGATGCATCTCAATTTCCTTTAGGGATTGATCAACACCTTGTTCGTCGAGCGGATGACGATGTTCCCCATGACGGCGTCCATGAGGATCACGCTTCCGGATTTGTCCGTGGCTTGGATGCGCTCCTGACCGGCTGCCGCGTTCATCACGACGACCTGGCCGGCCTTGTCCGTGAGACGGATCATCTCGGTCCCGGCGGTGGAATCGATAAGGATTTCCTGTGTGCCGCAGAGGCCCCAGATGTGGACCTTCTCCTTGCCCTTGGAGGTGTCGAGGAGAATCTTCTGCCACCGGGCGCGGGACTTGTCGCAGGACTGGATATGGATTTTCTCCTTGTCCTTCCACGCCTCCCAGCGCACGAACTGGCGGCACAGATCGGTGATCTCGATCCGGGCCTTCTGGTCTTTGATGTCCGAGTCGATGTCGAGTTGGTCGCCCTGCTCGGCGTCCTTGGTCCCCCGGCGGCGCGCATTGCCGGTCTGAACGTCGCGCTTCACGCGGCATTCCATGTGAAGAATCTGTCCGGCCCGGTCGATGACCTTGAGGAACTCCTCCTCGTCCCGGTCGTCGAGAACGATGGTGTGACCGGTC
>JAKPTZ010000063.1 GCA_029555025.1 Deltaproteobacteria bacterium | reverse complement strand
GCCTGGCTGGCGGGTGTGGCAGGGCCTTGCGGTACCTGGAGCGATTTGCGAAGACCCCGTGGTAGCGGACCAGATTCTGGTAAGGGGCGGGCAACAGGGTGGCGAGGCGGCGTAAAAAGGCCACGGGCTCCAGGACGATTTCGGTGCGGCCGGCTGGCGTCGGCCACGGGCGATGCAACCGGTAACACAACTGGCCGTCCTGGGTCAGGGACAGGCGGTCCTGTGAAAAGGGGGCCCGCAGGCCGTATCGGCACAGGCGCTCGAGTCCGTCGCGATCGCTGGACTCGACGACCCGGACTGCGTGGAGGGAAAAGCCTTGAATCCGGGCGCACAGGGGCTTGTGAGCCGGGGTCACCCCGCCCTGGTCATCGGGTGGGCCCTCGCCAAAGATGTCGGTCTGGTGCCGTGATGTCCGCGGCCCGGGGATCTGGATGGCCTCTGCAGACACGTAGCGCAGGGGGAGTGTGTCCGTGTCCAGGGTCTCGATCTCCTCTCTGGCCTGTTCGAAGCGACGGCGGGCCAGCTTGCCGAGGCGCTGGGCCAGGCGAAGTGCCAGTGCCTCGATGTCGTGGTCGGTCGGGGCCGGGACGGGCTGAAACACCCTGGGCCCGTCGGATCCGTCCTGCCCTTCCACGAAGCATGTGGTCTGCGTGCTGGCCGGTGACCCCGAAGTCGATTTTCCGGCCTCGATCAAACCGACCAGGTTTCAGTATGTTTTCAACGGCGATATACGATGCCGTTTCGGGATATTCGAGATACCGGCAGGTTCCGGGAGCAGGGGTTCCCGGCAGCGGAGGCGTTAATGAAAAAGAATTTCGGTGTTGTTGGAATCGTCGCATTGATTATGGCGTTTTCCGGTTGTCACACCACCAAGGGCGACCTGGTCAAGGAGGAGTCGGTGCAGGCCGCTTCCATGAAGGACCAGCCGGCCGCCAGGGCGTTGAAGGTCGATTTGTATGTCATGAGTCAGTGTCCGTACGGGGTACAGGCCGAAAATATCCTGATTCCGCTTTCGGAAGAACTGTCGCCCCGGATCGATCTGGAATTGTTTTTTGTGGGTACCGAACCGCAACCGGGCGTGCCGGGATCGCTTCACGGCGAAACCGAGGTAATGGCCGATTTGCTGCAGATATGTACCGGCAGGCATGATCAGAAGAATCAGTTCGGCCTGATTATGTGCATGAACGAAGACCTTGACGCCATGCCCGGCAATTTTGACGACTGCGCGGCGAAGCTCGGTATGAAGACCGAAATGATCAAGGCGTGCGCCGACGGGGACGAAGGAAAGATACTTCTGCTGGAACATTTCAGGGCCGCTGACGCCAGGGAAGTCATGGGGTCGCCGACGATTTTCATCGACGGCGTGGAGTACGACGGGCCGGGCACCCCGATCGGAGTGATAAGGGCCGTATGCGGCGCTTTCAAGGACGACAGGCCGGAGCTTTGCGCCGAGATTCCCGAACCTGTGAAGTTCAAGATGACCATCATCACGGACAAGCGGTGCGAGGATTGTGCTCAATATGTCGAGGCGGCGCCGAAACAGCTCACGAAAATATTTCCAGGTCTTGAAGTGACAGTTCTGGACTGGTCCGACGAGGCCGGCAAGGCGGCCTACAAACCGCTGGAAGGTACGCCTAACCGCTTCCTGCCGGCGTTCCTGTTCGAGAAAAAGGTCCAGGAAGATCAGGCGTTCGCGCAACTGGCGCCATATATGGTGGATTTGGGCGATAACCTGTTGATGGCTTTCGAGGCGTCTTTCGACCCGCTGGCCGAAATCTGCGGAAACGGTGTTGACGACGACGGCAACGGCAAGGTGGATTGCTCGGACGCCGCTTGCGCGCCACGTCTGGAATGCGCGAAGGAAAAGAAAAAGTCGCTGGAACTGTTCGTGATGAGCCAGTGTCCGTACGGCGCCGAGGCGGTTCTGGCTACAAAGGACGTACTGGCCGCTTTCGGTAACAAAATCAAGTTCAACGTGCGCTTCCTGGCGGCCGAGCCTTTCCCGGGCCAGTTCCAGTCGCTGCACGGGCCAGCCGAAGTCGCCGAGGACCTGCGCCAGATCTGCGCGCGCAAGTACTACGCAAAAAAATACAAATACATGGACTATCTGTACTGCCGCGCGGCCGACTACCAGTCGGAAGACTGGGAAAAATGCGCGGTCAACGGTATCAGGGCCGACGTCTTGAAAAAGTGTTCCGAAGGAGAAGAGGGCCGCAGACTGCTTTCAGCGGACATATCGTATTCGGAAGGTCTTCAGATCAACGCCAGCCCGACGTTTATCGCCAACAATAAAACGATGTACAACGCCATCACATCCGCCGACATCCAGAAAGGCTACTGCGCCCTCAACAAAGGCCAGAAAGGCTGCGAAAAACAGTTGAGCGGCGAATCGAGCATTCCCGCCGGCGCCTGCGGAACGAATTAGTACGCCGATGAAGCGCGTGTGAACGCGCGCCCGTGCGTAAAGCCGATGAAGCGCGTGTGAACGCGCGCCCGTACGTAAAGCGGAATCTGAAGTTTCAGACAGAGCCGTCTCTGGTTTTCTATGTCGGTATTTAATTGGATTTGTTCATTATTTTGATGGACGAGGGGTTCATTGATTGTTTTCTAACGCGGGGGAAATGTCCTTTCGGACAAACACCGCGAAAAGCATGACCGGTTCCCGGGGAATCACTTTATCCAGCACATAGCCCTCGACAAGCCTGGGGTCACCGGCCAGTCCCGAGGAATACGAACCGTTACAGTATGGCAGAACCTGGGAAGCGACCAGGGAAGAAGCCTGTCTTATCATTTCCCCCGACCGTTCAACAGGCAGTGTCGCCTGAAGAACGATCGCCCGGGGATTCCGGCTGAAAACCAGATCCCGGAGGCCGGACCTGAAACGTTCCCGGTCGGACGCGGCCTGCTGCCGATCATTTGATTCGGTACACAGCATTCGAACCCCGTGAAGATCGCGCAGATCGCCGACTTCATTCGAGACCAGGCCGATAATATCCAGAAAATTTATGTCCGGGGCAAAGTATGGACACATCCCCATATCCTGATAAGCGACAAAGGAACCGGAAGGCAGTCTTTGTTGAAGATACTGTCCCAGAACCTTCTGGGAAGATTTCATTCTGGTCATGTAAACGGAAAGTTCGGGAACAAGCTTGAGCTGAGCCACGCCACCCGCAGCCACGCCAGCCCCGCCCAGCACGCAGACAGCGGTAAATGCGGCAATCCGCCGACTGCGTGTTGAAGCTGTCATTTCAGCAACCATGCCGATCACGGCCGCCGCCGCGCCGGCCAGAAGTGGCCATGCGGACAGAACAAGACGGCCGTAGCGCATTTCGTCGCCGCCGACCCACCACAGATAGGCGAAAAAGAACAGGCCGAAGGAAACAACGGCCAGAATGTCCCGACGCCTGAGCAGAATGAGCGCCGCAAGCGCCAGGAATACAATGGCGGGGCCGGCGCCCTGGGTAACCGCGGCAAGCGTATCCTCGAAGCCTTCATAAAGGGCAAGCCCCTGGCAACTCTTTATGCGGTAGGTGTTGCCGACAAGAGAGCCGAACCACCAGAAACGCCACAGATGATAGGCGCCAACGACCGCAACCGGTCCGATTGACGCAAGGGCGACCCGACGCAGGGATTCAGACAGACGACCTCCACCCGATCCGGCCAGCAGATATAAACCGCAAAAAAGCATCAGCGCGTGGCCTTCCGGACGAAGCAGTACCGCGACAGCGCAAATCCACATTGCCGGCACGGCCCTGCCGGCCAGAGCACGTTCCACCGCCCAGGCGGCAAGCGCGGCGAAAGCCACCGGTTCCAACCCGCTCATCGACCAGATCGCGACCGCGGGATGGGTCGCCACCACAACCCCGGCGACAAGCGCGGCAGCCTCTTTTACAGGTGTGCCTTTCGCGCCGAGGTGGCGTGCGATCATGACCGCCGCGGCCGCCAGGGCAATCGCGGAGAAAACACCCACGATCCGACAGACCAGCAGGACAACCGATCCGTCACCGGGGTCGAACGGATGAACCAGCGAAGACAGCACAACCCACAGGAAATCTGTATATCCTTCGACCCTTTCGCCTGGATTGAATACCAGTCCCAGGCCGTTTATCAGGTTCCTGCCGTATCTGTAGGCAATAAACGAGTCGTCTTTGACATATCCGGTAAACAGCAGAGAACCGGGGATAACGAACACAGCGGACAGAATCCAGGCGCGAAAGGCAGCGGATCGTCTCAACAGCCTCCCGACGGTCCTGAAACGTCCGGCGGCGCAAGTATCACCGTTCAAAGAGATTTACCCCCCCTGCCGTGATTTTTTTGCGGCGAACCCCAGGATCAGGCCAAGCGCGATACCGAGCAGAGCGGCGGCGATGACGCGGTATTCGGCGTCAAGCATGAACGTAAGTGTGTGGGCCGGGATCCAGAACCACAAAAGCGCGCCACCGACTACCCTGAACATGTTTTTCCAGTCGATCGAACGGTAGGTTTCAACGATCGGCCAAAGTGAAAAAAGCTTTCCACGGGAAATCAGCGTGTCGGTGAATCGGTGGAAAATCATCATTTCGAAACCGAACAGCAGGTTCATTAAAGTCGATTTCCACAGCGCGTGCATGAGCGGCAGACCGGCGCCGGGCAGCAGCCTTTTTCCAAGCAGGTCTTCGACGCCCGCGGAAAACAGCGGGAACACGCACGTCAGCATTATCCCGATGAATCCCCAGATGAGGGCGCGCTGCCACAGCCGGATGCCGGTAAGACGCCATTTTCCCGTGGCGATTCGGCCGCCGAGCAGTTCACCCATCGTTCCAAGCAGCACGAATTTGATGAATCCCATCAGGTAAGGATGGGCCAGTGTCGCCGCCACGATTGAGTTTCTGGACGGCTCGAAGACCAGGCTGCCGACGATGCCGAAAAACAGAAACAGCCAGAGTATTCCGGTCGCTATCTGCATGTGTAGTCCCCCTTCTGGATAACCGAAAGGTCAATTGCCGCGAATCTATCATGAAACGGATTGAACCGGTGCGAAACAGGTGCGACATGTGACACAATACACATCGATTATTTTGTGATTTACACAAACGTTTCGGGGGTTATGGATGAGACGGTCCGTTCTTTCAGTACTTACGGCTTTGGCGTTGTCCGTCACGGCCTGTGGTAGCGACTGGCTTGGAACGAATGACGTTATTGACGACGTGACGGGCGATGTCGCCGTCGACGCGGTCGCGGATTCGACTCAGGACGTGACGTCCGATGCGCTTGAAGAAACGATTTCCGACGTGGCCGGCGATGCTCTTGCCGATGTTTATCAGGGACCGGAGATCGTTTACTGGGAGAAACTGCCGGCCATTGAATTGACTGGCGGTATCTACGACCAGGTTCCGTCGGTGTTTTCAAGGATCAGTTCATACACGACCGAAATTCAGGGCGCGAATCCGCCGGACCCGTCATTCCTGGGCGCGTCCGGGGTCGGAAACGGGCTGGTTTTCGCGCTGTTCGGATACGGTGTTCCGACCAATTCGATGCACGGGTTCGCCGGTCCGGGATACGATCTGGCCGAAAGCTTTTTCGGCGACTATTCGCTGAGGCTTTCCTCTGACGTGGCCGCCGCGCCGTTCACGTTCGATATCGAACGCGTTGCCCGCAGCCTGAACGCGCCGGTCGTCATCACCGTCGGCACGGTCGGTGATCTGGAACTGCACACGGCCGATTTCGCGCCGTGGTTTGATGGCACCGTAGAACCGGGAAGCGATTCAAATTACCTGCGCCACTGCGTGATCAGGAACGTCACGGTCAGGAACACCGGCGATTCCGGGCAGACCGGTGTCACGGTGGTGGTCACCGCGTTCGGCGAGGTTTCATCGCCAGCGGACGGCGTGTTTGTCGAAGAAGAACCGACCAGGATGCTGGTAACGCGCGTCGCCGGGGGAACGGGCATCGTCAGCGGCAATACACTGACTGTCCCGGTCGGTGATATCGAATCCGGTCAGGAAAGCTCTTTCGTGCTGACTCACTGTGCCTTTGAACCGGGAACGGCGGTCGAGCTGCCGGAAATCGACGTGGTCGCGTTGCTGCAGCAGACCGGGGAAGCATGGCAGGCCTGGGAGTCCACACTGGTAGACGTTGTCACGCCGGATCCGATGGTCAACGATTTCATTGATGAAATGAAGCTGTCATTGAAATTGCAGACTTCCGAGGGAGGCGCCACCTGTCCGATGTCGGAATACACGCGCACATGGACGCGCGACAACATGGGCCCGGTACTGGCCATGCTGTCGCTGGGCGGATTCGAGGAAGTGGAGGGATACCTGGATTATGTTTATTACGGCATCCTGAGGGAAGGTGATCTGAAAAACTCGTATCCCGCCAATCTGGAAATCGACTTCGACAGCGTGACCGTGCCTGACTGGGCTTCGATGCCGCCACTTGGCGACGGTTCGATCGGCAAGAAAAGGGTTTCCGCCGAGACACCTTCCTATATGGTGATGATGTACGGACTTCATAACCGGTTCACCGGGAAGACGGATCGCATCGTTGATCGAGTCGGCCTGCTGGCGTATAGGAACTTTCATCCACAAAAAGCCTCCGTGGGACGAGTATGGCCGGGTGCCGATGGGGTGTCAAAGTCGGTAATCTGATCGAACGCATGGGATGCGAAGTGAGCTGCCGGTATGACCGGGACGGATCGGTGGAAGGTTCC
>JAKPTZ010000055.1 GCA_029555025.1 Deltaproteobacteria bacterium | reverse complement strand
TTCCGGGCTGTGCAGGATGCCGTAAACGTAGAAGAAGATGTCTTCCTTGCTTACCGCCTTGCCGTACTTGTCCCGGAATTTCTTCAAAGCAGCATCGGTGATGGCGTCCTTGCGGGTGTATCCCGGAACGCTTTCATCGGCGAGCAGGTCAGACTGGGCGGCATCGGCCTTTTCGTAGTAATACAAGGGGAAATTCTGTCCGTTGGCCTGCAATTGAACGTCCGGCAGCGCATTTGAAATGATTGCGGAAAATCCTTTTGTAACCCCCAAACCCGAGATTGAAATCACAAGATTTATGGCCACAGCGGACGGAAAAAGACTGGGAATCCGGTAGACCATGTCGTTCATGTGTCTGTCAAAGTATAGCCACTCACGGCAGTACGGCCTGTATACGGCTGGAACAATGTGTTCAGCGTCGAATGAATGCGGTACGCATCTTGCGAAGTCATTCAACAGGCTTCGATTCCAGCTAATCTTCCTGGAATCGTATGTGACGTGGTCGTTGAAGTCCGGCCTGTCGCCCTTGGCTTTTTGATTGCATACGGCCAGGTACCGATTTCGCTGCTCCATGTACTCCGCGACCATCTCGGCCATACTTCTGTCCACGCCTGCTTTACCGAAGTTGTATGTCCAAGCATCTCTTGCCGTGGCGACGCCGCGTGAATAAGTGCCGAAGATAGCTACCGCTTCCCCTCCCGCCTTGTCCCCGATTGCTATGAAACTTTCGAATGCGGGGTCGCGTTGATTAATCCAGTCGTGACTGTCGTTCGGTTCAAGGCGCACGCAGGGGATGTTTTCCATGCTTCCGAAGGTTGAAATGATGGACAGCTTTTCTTCGCGGGATAGGTAGTCGCCGATGTCGTGATAGTGAATTTCGCATGGCCCCTGATGTGCCGGATTCTTCACCAGCAGGGTGATGGCGATTGGGGTGCGGGAGCCTTCACCGAAGACGTTGCCCTTTTCCTTGCGACGTTGTTCACCCTGAGTACGGCAGTTTCCACGAAGATTGAAGCAGTAGACCGCTGAAAACTCGTCTTCCAGGCACTTCCTGAAGCCATCGGCGCTGTTGCTGTCGATGAACGCCCCGTTGCTGACGTAACATACGATACCCTGTTTTCCGATTCGGTCGGCAGCCCAGCGGAACGCCTGGATGTACGAGTCATACAGGCTGTTTTTGTTCGTGCCGGTCGAGTACTCGGCATAGGTCGACCGAATCCTTGAATTCAGCTTCGGGTAGTCCTGATTCTGGTTAGCGTCGTTCGCACTGGTCTGCCCTGCCGAATATGGCGGGTTGCCGATGATCACCTTGATGTCTTTCCTTCGTTGATTCGCAGCACGGCGGTTATTTTCGGGGAACACGGTATCGAGCTCTGTGGCACTTTCCGCCATCTGGAACGTGTCGGTCAGGACGATGCCCGAGAAGGGTTCGTAGTGACCACCCGCGCGATAGTGGAATGTTTCCTCGATGTTGATTGCTGCGATGTAGTACGCCAGCAGGACAATTTCGTTGGCGTGCAGTTCATGCATGTACTTACGGCGAAGGTCCTGGTCCTTGATTATGCCGCTTTGCAGAAGACGTACCATGAATGTCCCAGTGCCCGTGAAAGGATCCAGAACATCAACCCCCTTTTCGGTCAGTCCGTATCCGAACTCCTTCCGGCACGCCCAGTCGGCACTGTTGATGATGAAGTCCACGACTTCGATGGGCGTGTAGACGATTCCCAGGCGTTCGGACATCTTCGGGAAGGCTGAACGGAAGAACTTGTCGTACAGTTCGACCATTATCTTCTGTTTGCCTTCCTGGTTGTCGATGCCACTGGCACGTTTACGGACGCTGTCGTAGAACTTGTTCAGTGTTTCCGTTTCTTCTTCAAGCGACTGTTCCTGAAGCTGGTCCAACATACGTTGCATCGATACGGAAACGGCGTTCTGCGATGCGAATGAGTAGTTTTCAAACAGAGCGTCGAAGACCGGCTTGGTAATCAGGTGCTGAGCCAGCATTTCGACCGCGTCATCGCGAGTCACTGAGGGGTTCAGGTTTTCACGCAGACCAGCGACGAAATCTGCGAATCCCCTTGAAGCATCGGAATCCGCATCGGCAAGCAGGTTGTTGATTCGGTTGACATGCGCCTGGGCGATGTCGGCGATATCCTTTGCCCAGTCTTCCCAGTACCGGCGGTCGCCGCACTTCTGCACGATTTTCGTGAAAATTGCATCTCGCCATTCGTCGATGTACGGCAGATCAATTTCCTGTTGCACGGATGTGGTCCCAATACCGGATTCATCACCATCGCCGGGACCGCCGCCAACGCCGATGATACTTATCTTGCTGTCCCTGGCTTGGTTCAGGTCGATTTTGTTGATCATCATGTTGAACTTGTCGTCATGTGCGCGAAGTGCCTGCAGCACATCCCAAACAACTTCAAAGTCTTTGTTACCGTTCAAGGCATCTTCGGGTTTCACGTCGGTCGGGACCACTACTGGAAGTATTACGTATCCGTACGTTTTGTTCGGTGCCTTGCGCATTACGCGCCCAACTGATTGAATGACATCGACCTTGGAATCGCGGGGATTGAAAAAGATAACGGCGTCCAGGGCGGGAACATCCACACCTTCGGAAAGACAGCGGGCATTCGTCAGTATCCGGCAGACGTTACTCCCTTCTGGTGGCGTTTCCTTAAGCCAGTCGAGCATTTCATTTCGCTTCAGGACGTTAAAGGTGCCGTCCACATGGTTTGCTTCACATTCAAGAAAGCTTTCGTTCTGGTTGTAACGACCACGGTATTCGGCAATGATTGTTTGGAACAGATTTGCAATGTGCTTTGAATCCTTTATCGATCTCACAAATCCGACTGCGCGGCGCATCGGTGCCGGGTCGATTTGAACGATTGACTGGGCGTCGCCAGCGTCCATGCGACGCTTTGACAAGCCGTTCCAGCAACCAACAATTTTTCCAGCATCGCTGATGCTCATTTGCCGGTCTGCAATCTGACGTTGAAAGGCTCGACTGACAAATTGCTGATCAACCACCAGAACGAGTACCTTATAGTCGGAAAGCAGATCCCTCCCCACCGCTTCTGAAAACGTCAGGTTATGAAATTCAGGACCATAGACCCGCTCGTCGTCCATGGAACAAAGCACGGCATCCGCATGTTTAGCCTTCAGTTTTGCAATGCTGTCATTTGAATAAAGTCGAGGCGTCGCTGTCATGTACAGGCGCTTCTTGCCACGCACAATTAACTGGTTATGAACCATGACGAAGTTGGATTCATCATTTTCTGCGAGCGTAACCCCGGTGGTCCGGTGGGCTTCGTCACAGATGATCAAGTCGAATTCCGTCAGTCCGGCTTTCTGGGCATCGGCGACAACCTGGATTGACTGGTACGTGCTGAAGATAACCGTCAGGCGTTCGCCACAGAACGGACGGGAAACCTGCGTGAACAGGTCGGCAGCGTCGGTCGTAGCAGGAAAGGCAAGATCATGCAGGCGCATGTCTTCGTTTTCGCGCTTCTTGCCGACCTTGGTATCGGAACAGACGGCGAAGCAACGTAGCATACGATGCGATTCTGCAACCCATTCCTTCAGGGTCTGGGACATCAATGAAATCGATGGCACGCAGAACAGGACCGTGCCGTTCGGCGGGGTCAGTTCTTCGGCAATCTTCAGCGAGGTGAATGTCTTGCCGGTGCCACACGCCATTATCATCTTGCCGCGGTCACTTGTCTGGAAACCGGTCTTGACGGCATCCAGGGCAGCGACTTGGTGGTTCTTCAGTTTTTTCTTGGGCTTTTGCACAGCGAATTCCGGACGGTCAAGGCTGAACTTGTTCCAGTCGACGGCACTGTCGTCTAGATCCTGAACCCTGATTCGGGTTGCGGGAATCTGCTGGTTGTCCAGGGCTTCTTCGGCGTGCGTGCTCCACCTGTCGGTTGTGCTGATGATGATCCGGCTGGTGAAAGGATGCTTGCCGGACGCCGTGAAGAAGGAATCGATATCGGCTTTCTGAAGCGTATGTGACTCGTTGAAGAACTTGCACTGGACCGCACAGACCCCTTCGCCGTTCCTTTCCTGGCAGACGATGTCGATTCCGGTATCGACGATGCCGCCGTTCCCCGGCCATTCCGACCACAGCCAGACATCGGAGAAGCGTTCAATGTACAGCGGGTCGGTCTTGAAATAGGCCTTCATCAGGCGTTCGAACTTGTCGCCTTTGTCTTTCTTGTCGGTTGCTGCCGCTGCCAGTTCCGAAAGGATGTCCCGAATAGTCTTCATCGTATTGTCCGTAAGGGCCGCGGCCCATTCTATGGTCGGCTTCGACACTACGTCAACAAGGCGGCGTCCGGTCGTTCTTGTTGATTTACCTGACTTCAGTGAAGTCCGTAAGCGATGGCGGTGATCACCGGAAGCTGTCCATCCGAGCTGCCGAAACTGCTTAGTGCCTCTTTTCCGCAAGTGGAATACCGGGATCTTCACCAGCAACAATGGAGGCAAGCATGAACACCCCTCTGTCGCCCGAAAAATCGGGTACTGCACCGTTCGAAAATGATCTGGACTACTTGATGGCGGAAATCGAATGGATCGGTGCCAGGGTGCGCCGCATCGTTGCACAGCGGCAGCCCAACGAACAGGATGATCGACTGGTACAACGTGGTCTCCGCCGCAACATAGGTGGCGGCGCGGTAAGGCCCGACCTGCTCAAGTGCCTGATTGTGGAAGAAAAGGTCTTCCGACAGGCAATCGATTCGCGGCTGAACCTGAACCGAACCATCGGTCCCGCCATCGGTCTTGACCGTATCTGCCAACAGCACGGGCTCGGGGGATTCGAACGGACCCTGATACTTCTGGCGTTCATCTCCTGCCTGGGAAACCGGTACCGCGAAGACATCCTGTGGCAACTGGACACCATCTTTCATTCGTGTGAGGTGACCGTGGAAGCGGTAGCGTTGTTTCTTGAAATGGGGCCCGACGAAACCGCAAAGGGCCTTCTGCACATTCTGCGGGATTCGCCGCTTCGCAGACAGGGACTTGTTCAGCTTCCGTACGACCCGGGGTACCCCGCTGACGGGCTCTCCATCGGCATAAGCCTGTCGGGAACCTGCGTGGCCGAAATCACCGGCATACCCGGCTTCAAGGGTTTTTGCGCCCCCGCCGACGAAGGTGAAGTCCCATGAAGGCCGATGTGGGGGTGTTCAAGGAACCGTCTGAGGGTTCGGTCGCCGTCCGAAGCCGGATATCCGATGCCGATGCCAGGTAAGGGAATTCTTCCTGTCCGGTGGCACAAACCTATCCGAAGCCGAGGCCCTCGCCCATTCCATCATCCAGCTTGCCGCAACCGGCTGCGACGTGCGGAAGCTGGTGCCTGATTGCTGACGTTCGCCCTAAGTTAGCTTCCGACCTTCGAAGTATTCCATACGGCGTATTTCCACGGCATGCAGGTGTTTCAGGGAATACGCCACAGTAATCGAACCAGGCGGTTCAGAAACCCGTTTGACTTCAATAAGGGGTTCCCCTGTGATATTTCCCCAGTTCTCGCAAAGACACGGGATTTCTCGCACTATTGCCTGTTCAAGGCCGTGGCAAATCTCGTCGGTGAATTCAGTCACGTTGTAGCGACGAATTTCCGTGGCGATGTGGCTGTCCTTGCAGGCTTCGCATTCAAAATTACAGGACATTATTCGCTTCTCCTAAATCGAATGTTATCAGACCGGGGACGGACCAATTCCGCCACCGTCAATTCCAATATAGCGACAAAGACTTTTTGCGCAAATGAAGGCAGGAAGGTTATCAGGGGGATCAGTCGCCAAACCGTGTTTCCACGCTGTTCACCATCTTCAGCATTAACTTTCATTTTTCCGGTTGTCACCGTTTTTGTCCCCGTTCAGGGTCGAAATGGGTCGTTTTGGGACGGAATTTGACGTTTCGTCAGTTCATCTGTCTGCTGGAAGTATTTGATTTTACTGAATATCGTGAATCGGAGCTTTAACGCCTACACATTAAACCGGAAGTTAATGATGTCGCCGTCGCCGACGGGGTATTCCTTGCCTTCCAGGCGGTATTTGCCGGCCTTGCGGGCTTCGGCTTCGCTGCCAAGGCGGTCGAAGTCCGTGTAGTGGATGACTTCGGCGCGGATGAATCCCTTTTCGATGTCGCTGTGGATGACGCCCGCGGCACGTGGGGCAAGCGTGCCGCGCTGGATTGTCCAGGCGCGGACTTCGTCCTTGCCGCCGGTCAGGAATGAAATCAGGCCCAGGGCGCCATAGACTTCGCGGATGACCATGTTCAGCGCCGGCTCGGCGATGCCCAGGGCCTGCTGGAATTCCTGGCGCTCCTCCGGGGGCAGGTCGGCGATTTCCTCCTCGACCTTGGCACAGCACACGAACGTCGGCAGGCCCATGACCGGCAGCCCGAACATGCCCAGCGCCTTGTCGCCCGGCAGTCCGATTTCGGCGTCCGACACGTTGACCAGAACCAGGATCGGCTTGGCCGTCAGCAACGCGAAGTTTCGCAGTTCCGGGGCGGCCGCCACCTCGGGCGCCGTAATCAGCAGCCGATCGGCGCCCAGGACGTCGCGCGCCCGCTCCAGCGCCGCGACTTCGTCCGGTTCGACCTTGCGTCCCTTCTTCTTTTCGCTTTCAAGCCTTTCCAGGCGGCCTTCCACGGCCACCAGGTCGGTCAGGATCATATCGGAAACCACGTTTTTCACGTCCGCCGCCGGTTCGCACATATCCGGCCCGTCGAATGCCCGCACGATCAGCAGCAGCGCGTCCATCGGCTTGACCGCGTTCAGGAATGCCGGATCCATGCCGGTACGGTTTTCGGACTTCGCGGCCGCCTGGGCCTCGACGATTTCCAGACGGGCATAAGTCTTTTTCTTCGGTTCGTATATTTCGTTCAGGCGATCGACCCGGGCGTCGGGCACATCGACCATGCCCATCGTGAAGCCGCCCTTCGACGACGAACCGGATGCGCCCGTAAGCGCATGGAAAAGTGTGGATTTACCGCTTTGCGGAAGACCGACCAGCGCAACTTTCATATGGATGTTCCTCGTTTGCGGGATTACAGGTATTCGGTGAAATCACGGCGTTCGATTTCGTCAACCAGTTCCTTTACGTCCTGGGTGCGATCCTGGGGGCAGACAAGCACGGCGCCATTGGTGACAACGACAACCATGCCCTTCAGCCCGATTGTCCCCAGAAGGCCGTACGTGGAATAAAGGACGTTGTCGCTGCAATCGACGGTCACGACGCGGCCCTTTTCGAAGTTTTCCTGGTTGTCGTTCGGGAATGCCGTCAGGGCGCGCCACGAGCCGACGTCTGACCAACCGAAGGATGCGGGAATCACCACAACGTCGTGCGTCACCTTTTCCATGACGCCGTAGTCAATCGATATGGGATTCATGCGTTCCCAGGAATCATAGATGGCATCCGAGTTGGCCGTGGCCTGGGCCTCGAGCTTCAGAAGGGCTTCGCTTTGTTCAAAGATGTCCGGCAGGAACTCCTTGAAGGCGTTTAGGATAACCGAAGCCTTGAAGATGAAGATGCCGCTGTTCCAAAGGTAACGGCCGGCCTTCAGGTATGAGAAGGCGGTTTCCAGATTCGGCTTTTCCACGAAAGCCTGGATCGTCCTGGCGCGGTATCGGCACTCGACGCTCGCCGGTTCCGGTTCGAAGTCGCCAAAACGGATGTAGCCGTATCCGGTCTCCGGATGGGTCGGCGTGATGCCAAGCGTTACGATCTTGTCGCGTTCGGCGTGACGCACAGCGGCCATCAGGACTTCGCGGAAAGTTTCCGGGTCGCTTACGTGATGATCCGACGGAAGCACGGCAAGTATGGCTTCCGGGTCGCGCGCGACGGCCTTCCGCGCGGCCACGGCGATGCAGGGTGCCGTGTTGCGGGGAAGCGGCTCGACGATGAAGTTCCTGGCGTCAAGGCCGCTGAACAGGCCCTTGAATCGCATCATCAGGGCCTGGGACGTGGCCAGCAGAACCCTTTCCTGCGGAATCAGCGGACGGATGCGTTCGTAAGTTTCCTCGATCAAAGTCTGGGAAGAAAACAACTGGATAAGCTGCTTCGGGTTTTCTTCGCGAGACAGCGGCCAGAAGCGCTTGCCCTTGCCGCCGGCCAGAAGAAGCGCGTAAAGATGCTTCGAAGATTCCATGGTGATCCCCCGAACCGTCAAGCGTGTCGAACCGTTCAACGACAACGGTTCAGACTGCCACAAACGGGCGGCAAATGCAATTTCAGGAAGGGCGTCGATCGACCATCAGAAGTGGCGTTCCGCAGTCGGGGCATTTTCGCGATGCTGGCACGTCAATCGACATGAAAGTTGACCCATTCCGGTGAATCATCACGCGTCCGCATTTGTGGCATTTCGTGTCGCAGAATGCCGAATCCGGAGTTCCCCCATAGACGTGGCGCAATCCCTCGTTGCGGGCGGTCGCGGCAAGCTTGTCGATTGACTGCGTGTCCGGCTTCCGGATGGTCGTAAGCCGGTGTGACGGCTGGAAAGGAACCAGGTGAAGCGGCGTGTCCATGCCAAGGGAATCGCGGATCCATGCCGCCATTGCCTGCATCGCGCGGGTCGAGTCGTTCAGGCCAGGGATGACAGCCATCGTAAGTTCCAGGTGAAGCCCCAATTCGGCCAGTTCCAGTGTCGAACGCAGCACGTCATCAAGGCGCCCCTTGCAGAAGTCGCGATACATCGTCACTTCGAAGGCCTTGATGCCCACGTTCGCGGCGTGTATGTCGCGGAAGACGTCGCGAATGACGGGCCTGCTGACAAATGCGTTCGTGAACGCGACGCACTTCAGTTCGGTTCTTGCGGCCTCCCTGGAAACGGCCATCATGTATTCGGCGCAGGCAACGGGCTCGTTGAACGCAAATGATATCGACGCACATCCGTTGTCCCGGGCGCGGGTGACGACGGCCTCGGGATCAAGTGGAATGAACGGCAGGTCGTTGGGCAACAGGCTGACGATTTCGCTTGTGTTGCAGAATGCGCAGTCCATCGTGCATCCCGCGGTCCCGATGCAGAACGTCTCGGTGCCAGGCAGGAAGTGGTAAAGGGGCATGCTTTCGATCGCATTGAGCTGCAACGCGGCCGGGCGTCCCCATACCGTAAGGTAAAGCACGCCATCGTGGTTCATGCGCACATTGCATTTGCCGGCCGATCCCCTGGCGATGACGCAACCGTGCGGACACAGGTGGCAACGCACGTTTCCGTTGGCTTCCGACGTGAAGAAAGCCGCCTGTCCGGCACCGTCGATGTTCATCCGAATCCTTGCGAAATCGTCCGTCCGGGTGCATTGTACGCCTGAAAGCGAGTGAGGACACAGAAGGTGATCCTGATCAAGTCCGACCATGAAATCGCCCTGATGAGGGACGCGGGAAAGATACTTGCCGAAGTGCTGATGGGAATGAACGAACGCATCGTTCCGGGTGTGACGACGCAGGAACTTGATGACTGGGCCGACAGCCGGATTGCGGCGGCAGGCTGCGTGGCGACCTTTCGCGGACAGCCCGGGATGGTGCGCGGGGCCCGGCCGTTTCCGGCGGCGACCTGCATATCGATCAACGAGGAAATCATCCACGGCATACCGTCGAAGCAGCGCGTGATCAAGGACGGCGACATCGTCAGCGTCGATTGCGGCGTGACTTACAAGGGGTACGTCGCGGATTCGGCGTTTTCCAGGATCGCCGGCAACGGCAGCCCCGATCTGGTGCGCCTTCTGGAAACGACGAAGCGTTCACTGTACGCCGGCATCGAAAAGGCCCGTCCCGGCGGGCGCCTGGGCGATATCAGCTTCGCGGTCGAGTCGTGGGCCGTTGCGGAAGGATTGGGCATCGTGCGCGACTTCTGCGGCCACGGCGTCGGCCGCAGCCTGCACGAAGACCCCGGCATCCCGAATTACGGCAAGCCAGGCACGGGCCCGCTGCTGCGCCAGGGCATGACGCTGGCGATTGAACCGATGTTCATGCTGGGCAAGGAAAAGGTCAAAGTGCTTGTCGATGGCTGGACGGTCGTCACGTCGGACCGCAGCCCCGCCGCCCACTGGGAACACACCATCCTGATAACCGACAACGGCCCGGAAATCCTTACGAAGTGGGCCCAGGTCTGACGCTTTTCCAAGCAATGCCGCCAGGAACCTTGCAGCACGGCTCTGTCGAACTTGTTGCTTGATTGTCTCCAGAAAGTATCGTAAATTGATACTTGCCGGAGGTAATGATGCTTAAGACCCACCTGGCGCTGATGGATGAACTGAAGGATTACGCGTCGCCCAGGGCAAAGCTGACGCGGATGCTGAAGTCCGGTTCAATCGTGCAATTGCGGCGCGGGTTGTTCGTCGATGACGTCTCGATTTCGCCCCGCGTGGTTGCCCCGGTTCTGTACGGTCCGTCATACATTTCCTTTGAATACGTGCTCGCCACCGCCGGCTTGATTCCGGAACGGGTTGCCGCAGTCACTTCGGCAACCTTCAACAAGAACAAGGACAAGGTGTTTCGTACCCCCATCGGGGAATTCGTTTACCGGTATCTTCCGGCGGCTGTTTACCCCCATGGCATCAAACATGAGATCGAAGACGGGGCTGGATATTTGATCGCGACCCCCGAAAAGGCCCTTTGTGATTCGATATATAAGGTCAAGGGTCTGAATTCGCCGCGTGACGTCGTGAACCTTCTGTTTGATGACTGGCGAATACAGCAATCGGATCTGGCCAACCTGGATCGGGCGTTCATTTCCTGGATTGCCCCGATGTATGGAAGGAGGTCAGTTGCCCATCTGGTCAAGGCACTTGAAACGGGGGACTGGAGATGACTGACAACGGGCCTGTCGGGCAGATGCTGGAAGCTTATCAGTGCAGAAACAATGATCAGCGTCGATCGGCGTTGAAGGAGATCGTCCAGGAAATCACGCTTGTTGCCCTTTCCCGTAACGGATTTTTCAACCGGGGGGCCTTTTACGGAGGAACGGCTCTGCGGATATTTCACGGGCTGGGCAGATTTTCCGAGGATCTCGATTTTTCCCTTCTCGAACCAGATCCGGCCTTTGACCTGGGCCTGTGGCTCGAGCCCGTCCGCCAGGAACTCGCCTCTTTCGGTTTTGACATGGAGGTGAGCAGGAAGGCGAAGTCGGCCGCCGGTGCCGTCCAGTCGGCATTCATCAAGGGCGGAACGCTTATTCATCTGGTCAGGATCGTGGGAATGTCGCCCCCGGTTTCCGGTGTTCCTGCCGGGGAGATGCTTAAGATTAAGTTCGAAGTCGATACCGACCCGCCCGCCGGTGCGACATTTGAAATCAAGTACCGACTCCTGCCCATTCCGTACTCTGTCAGGCTCTATGATCTGCCGTCATTGTTTGCCGGCAAGATTCATGCGGTACTTTGCCGTAATTGGAATCAGAGGGTCAAGGGACGTGATTTTTTCGACTATCTCTGGTTGCTTGGGCGTGGAGTATCCGTCAACCTGCCGCACCTTGAAGCCCGGATGCGTCAGAGCGGCCATCTGATCGATGCCGGGCCACTTGATCGGGATCGGCTGGTCGTTCTCTTGAAGGACCGTTTTTCCCGTGTCGATTATGAACAGGCCAGAAGGGATATCGCCCCATACATCGCTGATTCCCGTCTTGTCGAAGCCTGGTCCCGGGATCTGTTCACGACAGTCACGTCGGAACAATTGAAGTGTTCATAATGGAATAACCGGCCCCAGGTACACCGCCGCAGGGGCGAAAGACCCTTCTGCGGGCCCTTCGACAGGCCCTTCGGCGGGC
>JAKPTZ010000032.1 GCA_029555025.1 Deltaproteobacteria bacterium | reverse complement strand
CTTCGCCCGCGATTACACCGCCAAATCGGTTGATCCGCTGAGCTATCTGGTCTTCGACATCAAGGGGCTTCTGCTGATCGCCGCAATGATTGCCGGCGTCGTGGTCGCGATTCAGAAGGGAACGGTGGTTCGCCGGCTGGTAGGATCCGGCATGGCCGTCGCGGGTGCCGTGCTGATTTGGTTCCTTTATGGCTCGTACAAGCCGGAAAATCTTCTTGAACCGGAAGTCTTCCAGCAGTTCAACCCGTATTTCGTGGTTTTCCTGACTCCGGTAGTCGTTGGCCTGTTCGCCCTGCTTCGTGCCCGGAACCGCGAGCCATCGACCCCGAAGAAGATTGGGATCGGCATGTTGCTGGCCGCCACCGGCTTCACGCTTTTGATGCTTGCGTCCTTTGGCCTGCCGTCGGCCGCGGATCTTGGTGGTGGCCCGTCACCCGACAGGGTTTCACCGAACTGGCTGATTACGACCTATTTCATCCTGACGATCGCGGAACTGTTCCTGTCGCCGATGGGACTGTCCTTCGTTTCCAAGGTGGCCCCGCCAAGATTCCAGGGATTGATGCAGGGCGGCTGGCTTGGCGCCACGGCTCTTGGCAACCAGCTTCTGGTAGTCGGCAGCCTGATGTGGGCGCGTTTCGACGTCTGGACGGTATGGGCCGTTTTTGTCGTCTGCTGCCTGATTTCGGCAACCGTCATCTTCTCGATGTCCGGCTGGCTTAACCGGATGACCGGTGCCGGAAGCCCGAAGGCGCAGTAATCCGTTTCCTTCCCGAACTGTCAAATCCAGGCATACGGTCTTACAATAGGCCGCCGACCGTTTTTCCCGGGGGAAATGAATAATGGCAGTGTTGCTGGCGCTTGTGGTTGCAGTCCTTTGGGGCTTCGGTAACGTATTTCAGAAGCACGGAATGTCCACGAGCTTCCCGAAGATTTCGTTGAAGAACGTGCTGCGTCAGATCTTTCCGATTGTGAAGACGCTGTTTACGAACTGGCTCTGGCTGGTCGGAACCGTGATGATGGCCACTGGTGCCGGTCTGTACTTCGTGGCCCTGGGATACGGCGACGTGACG
>JAKPTZ010000024.1 GCA_029555025.1 Deltaproteobacteria bacterium | reverse complement strand
TGGCGGAAGAAATGGCCTTCGTGGAGGAAATCTGCCAGCAAAACGGCGCTCTTTCCATCGACCGGGGAATCGGCGCTGAAGAAAGGGCGCGCCTGTGGGAAATCCGGCATCAGACCTATGAATCCATCAAGCGCTATCACGCGGGCCTTTCGCCCCTGATCATGGACGTGGCGGTGCCGCTTTCGCGCTACAGCGAAATGGTGGATTTCAGCAAAAACAAGGTGCGGGATCTGACGGCCTACCTCTTCGGCCATGCCGGTGACGGCAATATCCATGTTCACGTCATGGACGACCCGCAGGACGCAAAACGCTGGGCGCGCGTGGAAGAAGCCACCCGCAGCATCGTCATGAAGGCGCTGGAGTTTGAAGGCACCTGCACCGGCGAACACGGCATCGGCATCGGCAAAAGCCGCTTCATGCAAAAGGAGCACGGAGCAAGTTTGATGCTCATGAAGCGCCTGAAGGCGCTGCTCGACCCGGAAAACCTCTTCAATCCCGGAAAATTTTTTCTTTAAACAAAATCAAGGTACCCTGCCGGAGACCCGCTGCCCAAACGATACGTCTATGAAACACGTTTGGGCGGCAATCCGTCTTTCTTCTCACGTCAAAATTGCCTTGACAGACCGGCACAGATTTTCCTATGCTCAAAACCACAAAAGAGGATCCTGACCATCTAACCCTGTTTCCGGCGCACAAGAAACTTCATGAAGCTTTAGGGGAAAATGATGTTTCTGGAGAAGATCGGCGAAATAGGACAGTGTCGCCAAAGGCGTTTCCGGACGCGGGGGATAAGATGTATTCCGCTGACTCTGGCGCTGGCCTTATGCCTGCTGATTCTGCCCCGGGCGGGCTGGTCCGACAGCGCCACCTGGAGCGGCGCCGCCGGTTTTGACTACAACACACTGACCAACTGGGCGGGTTTCCCCGCAAGCATTCCCGGCGCAAATCCATCGGAGACGGCGACCTTCACCGACACGGGCGCGGGCAGCGTCGGCATCGGCGCGGCCACCGCATACCCCGTCGGATGGATTTTTTCCAACACGCCCGAACACGACTACACCATCACCGTCGCGGGCGGCGTCAGACAGGGGCTGACGGGCATAACCACGACGGGCAAGGGAATCGTAACCTCTATCGGAGCGGCCGGCGGCGCCGGCACTTATTCGATCACAGGTCCCTCCATCTTTAACATCAGCGACAACGAGGATCCTTTCAAATCGACCACATTCGCCACGGTGATCACCGACGGCGACGGCGCCGGTATTCTCGACAAAACCGGCGACGGCCTTATCACCCTCTCCGGGGCCAATACGTACAGCGGCGGAACGATGCTCAACGCTGGCACGCTCGGCATCGGAATCGATTCCGCGGTGTCGGGAAGACAAGTCGTCAGCGGCGCTCTGGGCACCGGCATTTTAACGGTGGCTTCCGGCAACATCCAGGCAAGCGGGGGATATTATACCCTGGCCAACGACATTGTCATCCACAAAACCTTGAACGCCAGCGGCGCTTTCAATCTCACTCTGAACGGCAGCATCAGCGGAACCGGCGCTCTTTCCGAGTACATATGCTGACACGGTACCCTGGCCCTGGGCGGGGCCAACACTTACAGCGGCGGCACGATCCTATATAAAGGCAACGTGCTGATCAACAGTAATACAGCTTTGGGGACCGGACCCCTGACCGTCACGGACGGCGAAATTTGTCAACTGACCGCCGGCGGAGAGGGCGGCCGCACCTTGTCCAACGCCGTGATCCTGGGCAAAGGCATCACCGTGTATGCCGGCAATGATCTCACCTTCAGCTCGGGCACGGTAAACCTGGGCAATGCCGCCAACCTGTTCGACATCAGCAACCTGACCACCTTTGGCGGCGTCATCAGCAACGGCGCCGGCAGCGGCGTGGGAAGCATCGACAAGCGGGGCGCAGGCACACTGATCCTGGCCGGGGCCAATACATACAGCGGCGGCACGACGCTCAATGCCGGCATTCTCGGCATCGGAATCGATTCCGTGGTGTCGGGAAAACAGATTCTCAGCGGCGCTCTGGGAACCGGCCCCCTGACGGTCGCCACGGGCAATATCCAGGCGGCGGGAGGGCATCGCACCCTGGCCAACAACATGGTCATCAACAACAGGCTCACAGCCGACGGCGCCTGGAACCTCACGCTGAACGGAGATATCAGCGGTACCGGTGCGCTCGTTGAAGACAAATGCTGAAACGGAACTCTGGCCCTGGGCGGGGCCAATACTTACACCGGCGGCACTATGCTGACGCAGGGCAATCTGCTGATTCGCAGCGATACGGCCCTGGGAACCGGAACCCTGAGTCTCAATGGCGGCCTGCTGGCTGCCGGCGGAGCGCGAACCATCGCCAACGCTGTTTCGCTGGGCGGCAATACCGTGATCGGCGGTGAAACCACGGCCGACAACCTGACCCTAAGCGGCGCGGTCAACCTCGGCGCCGGGAGCCGGACCATCGACATTTTCGGTCAGGGGGTTACCACTCTGTCGAATGTCGTCTCGGACGACGGCGGCGGCAGAACCCTGACCATTACCAGCCTCGGCGCAGGCACGCTGATCCTGGCCGGGTCGAACACGTTCGGCGCCAACGGCGGCGGATTAACGCTTAACAATGCAGCTTTGGTCGCGGGCAACAATAACGCATTCGGCGCAGGCGTCCTGAACATCAGCGGGGGAAGACTTGGCGCCGGCGCTGCAGGCGTTTCGGTGTCCAACCCGGTGACTGTCGGCGGCGGCTTCAATCTGGGCAGCTCTGCGGGCGCCGGCCTGACCCTCTCCGGTGCCGTGAACCTGGGAGCCAATACCCTGACCCACGATGGCGCCAGCGAAGACACCCTCTCGGGCAGCCTTACCGGCACGGCAACCGGCGGCATCACCGTCACGGACGGCGTCCTGAACCTGACGGGAAACGGCAGCGGTTATACCGGCGTCTCGACCGTGACAGGCGGCATCCTGAATCTTCAGGGCTCGGCCGACTATGCCGGAGACTCCGCGGTAAGCGGCGGCATCCTGAACATGAACAGCACCGCGGCCATCAATTACGGCAGGGCAGGCGGTGTCAACACCGTTACCAACGGCACACTGAACATGAGCGGCCCACTGGCCACCTACCTCAATGACAGCACGGTCACGGGCGGAACATTGAATTTGAGCGCCGGCAGCTACAAGGGTCGCCTGACGTTGGGCGCCGATGGGATTTTCAATTACACCGGCGGCAATTTTTCGCCCGCAGGCGGCGCGGATATTCACGCAGCCGCCGGATCCACACTGACCATCGCCCCCGGCCGAAATCTGGATATCGGCGGCTCAGGGCATACACTGACCAACAGTGGCGCTACCGGCGTCAACGGAACGTTGACCGGCGATCTGACCAACAACGCCGGCGGTGTGGTGAGCGGCTCCGGGACCATTACCGGCGCCCTGATCAACAACGGGATTGTCAATCCGGGAAATTCCCCCGGCACCTTGACGGTGGGCACCTATGCCCCCGGCGCCGGAGCAATCCAGGTGGTTGAAATTGCTTCGGCCGCAAGTTACGACCGCATCGTGACCACCTCCGGCATTCCCGGTGCTGCCGCCCTCAACGGTGTTCTGTCTCCGAGACTGTCGGGCAACTACCTGCCGTCAACCAACCAGAGCTTCCCCGGCATCGTTCAGGCCACCGGCGGCGGAACTATAACGGGAACCTTCGCCTCCATCGACAACCCCCGGGTGGGGTCCAGCCGCACCCTGTTCTGGCAGACACAATACACGAACACAGCCATGGATCTGAAAGCCGTGGGCAACTACGTTCCATCCGATCTCGCCCTGACCCCCAATCAGTTGTCCGCGGGCCATGCCCTGAATTCTCTGACGTCGTCCGCGACCGGAGGTGACCTGCTGACGGTGCTGGACGGCATCAACGCCCTGACCGGCAATGCCGCCGTTGCCGCAGCGTATAATGAAATTTCTCCCGCCAAATATGCCGTCCTGCCGGCCATGACCATGCCCGTCACCCGTTTGCAGTTTCAGTCCCTGCATAACCGACTGGCTCGGATGCGCCGGGAAGCGGAAGCCGGAAAAGAAGAAGTTTTCGCGGGCGGCGGATTGCTGCGAAATGTTTCCCTCAACTACGACAACAGCTCGAACATGCTGCTGGCCGCTGTGAACCTGACCGCTTCCGACGCCGGGACGCCGCCGGTCGGCAAAAACGCAAGGAAGCGCTTGAGCATCTACTTAGAACCAGCGGCCAACTGGGGCGCCCTGAGCCCCACAGCCGAAATCGCGGACTACCGTTACAGGAACTTCGGCTTCACGCTGGGCGCGGAATACCGGCCGGCAGAAAACCTGCTCATCGGAGTCAATACCGGTTACAGCAAAACCCTTGCCGATTTTGGGAGTAACGGAGGAACCCTCAACGCCGACATCATCCCCTTCAACGCCTACGGCGCTTTTTTTGCCCGGGGCTTTTACGCGAATGCCGCTTTGGGTTATACCAACAGCGGCTACGATATGGAAAGACACGTTGTGTTCGGCAACGTCAACCGGACCGCCAGGGGCAGAACCAGCGGCAACCAGTTCCAGACGGGAGTTGAAACCGGCTACGATGCCCAAATCGGCAATGCCGTTTTCGGCCCCACGTTCTCCCTGCACTACATCACCCAGACAACCGGAGGATTCACCGAGACGGACGCCGGTGCCCTCAACCTCAGGGTGGACGGCCAGTCGGCGGATTCCCTGCAAACGGGCATCGGTCTGCGGGCCTCCTACAGGGCGGCAGCGGGCGGGGTCGTGGTGAAGCCTCAACTGTCGGTGGCCTGGCAGCACGAGTTTTCCGACAATACCCGGAGCCTCAATGCCGGCCTGACCGCAGGCGGCAGCGCCATGAACTTCCAGACCGATGGAATCGGCCGGGACTTCGCGCTGGCCAGCTTTGACCTTCCGGCAAAAGTCTCCAAGAATCTCCTGGCCAACGTGGGATTCACCGCCGAAATCGGCCGGGACAAAAGCACGAACATGGGGATCAACCTCGGGCTGAAATACGAATTCTGATGCCTTCCCGGAATCCGGAAGGAATAACGAAGTATGATGGATACAGGATCACACATCGCTTGACCGGCATGACAATGATATATTGTGACACAACCTGGCGTCCCGTCCGGCAATCATAAATGCATGCGGTGCCTTACGATATCTTTTTGGAAAATGTATGGCCTTTCATGATTAAATCATGCATATAGACATGCCATGCAGGAAACGATTTACAGAGGATTATTGACCGTTCAAAACGGGCAATCTTTCCTGGCCGGAGAAAACGGCAGCCGGCATCTGGAAGGCGAAAAAATCTGGAGCGGGTATCTGGCGCACTGGAGCGGAAAGAGCGTCTGCGCCCGCAGGCTGCCGCAAATCGATTATGAAACAGGCAAACCCGTCATTCTCGTGTGGCCGGACACGCCTGTTCCTAATAC